>NZ_JAERMS010000001.1 GCF_017426725.1 Prevotella illustrans
TTGAGAAGGGAGAGATAAAACACGAGGCAAGACGAGTTGAACTTTGGAGTAATAAGTCAGTTGTCCTGCTGACCAATAACTTTGAACTTGATGTAACAGACCTTGAAGAGATTTACAAGCGTAGATGGGCTATTGAGTCTCTTTATAAGCAACTCAAACAGAACTTCCCTCTGCATTTCTTCTATGGTGACAGTGTAAATGCCATACAGATACAGACATGGGTGGTACTCATTGCCAATCTGCTATGTACAGTGATTGCCAGAATGATAAAAAGACATGTATCCTTCTCGCAATTGGTAACTATGCTAAGGCTTACACTGATGTACTACACCGATTTCATCTCGTTTATGGAAAATCCACAGAATGATGAACTCATAATAATGGCAGAAAGAGCAAATGCACCACCAAAAGAACTTGATTTATTTCATTAGGGGGGGCTTGGTTTTCAAAAAATAATGCGGAATTACCTATTTAAAGGCAATTCCGAAAGGATATCTATGCTATTTAAGTTTTACCGGACAGCAATATACAAGTATCAATCGATATCTGCTGAGCTATGAATTATCTTTACATATACCCTCAAAAAAGTAGCGTTATTCTGAAAAAGAAAAGAGCCGGACGAAAATAAACGATTGTAGAGCAAGTTTATAAAACGCTGGCTATCAACGCATTGCGCTTTTCATAGTATTTCTCCTTCGTATTTTTACCATTAATAGCTATGCTTTTAGGCTGTAATCGTAGCCCTTTTAGTGGCTAAAAGCTATGGTTTAACGACGTAATCGCTGTGCTTTGAACCGATAAAAGCATAGCTTTGGGCATAAAAGGATATGGAAATCGGCAAATCGAAGGATTTTTTTAGCGTGCCGGCAGCTAGATGAAGCGTTGCGGAAGTGTTAAAATCAAGTAGTTTTTTCTAACAAAATCATGGAAACACTGAATCAATATATTGAGCATGGGCTTACAAGTGATGAAAACAGCAGACTTCATCACCGACGCGGCTGTCCATCGCCCATAAACGATTGACAGATCTATATGACTTCAATACTTGCAGACTTGTCCTCGCAAATTATCAAGTGAGCCATAAAAACCATTATCGCTTGCCCGCAAAAATAAAAAACTTACCGCAAGCTGTCCCTCTTTCGATTGTCAATTGTATTATCAATAAAGCAACCCAAACTATCAACCACTTGAAAGACGAACAGCAATCTCTCCGAACCGAGGAGCTATGGAACAAAGCCAAAGCCATAGCCGATGACATCATAGCTATTGAGGCCATTGATACGACCAAGGCTTACAATAAGTTGTGCGCGGAACTGCGGCGAAAGAAGCTACGCGTATGGCAGCAAAGGCTCACTAAATACGCGGCCATTCTCACGCTACCACTTCTCTTCAGCACCGCCATTCTGGGCTACTTGCTGACTAATAGCTCCACGGATGACGACCGAATGACCGAGATTTATTCGGTAAATGGTGCCATCACGCGCTATGAATTGCCCGACAAGTCTGTCGTATGGCTCAATTCCGGCAGCCGACTGCGCTTTGCCAACCACTTCACCCAAGCCAATCGGCAGGTTGAGTTGGAAGGAGAAGGCTACTTTGAAGTCAAGGCCAATCCGCAGTCTCCTTTCTATGTCAATACCGTCCACGGCCTTCAGGTCTATGTCTACGGCACCCATTTCAACGTTGCCGCATACGAAGAAAGCGACTGTATAGAAACGGTTTTGGAAGAAGGGCACGTCAATGTCATCATACCCGGCAGGAAAACACAATACAGTATGGAGCAGGGCGAAATCCTTTCATACAACAAACAGACCGGACAGATTACCTCCAATCGGGTCGATACGGAAGAAAAACTGGCATGGAAAGACGGCAAGCTCGTTTTCAGAAACACGCCACTGGAAGAAATCTTCCAACATCTGGAACGCCATTTCAACATCCATATCACATTCGTCAATCATTCCGGAAAACAATATAGGTATCGTGCTACATTCTATAACGAGACGCTTCCTCAGATCATGGACTACTTAGGGAAGTCGGCTTCTCTGTCATGGCATTTCGAAAAGAGCACGCTGACCACCGGCTCCAAATCTTCTAAACGCCACATGCGGGTAGATCTATATTAAAAACTACCCGCATCTACACGCAACTCGAGTAAAATCATCATATTACCTTATTTTAAATATCAATTAACTCCTAAAAATTATGACATAAAAAATCGACGCTCCAACCACAGACACGCCAAAGCCGCCATGCCGGCCGCGCCTGTCTTCAACCTTATTTCAACCTTTTCCCAACGAGATGGGGAAAAAACTAACCGTAATATCCAATAATCAACCTAATTGCGCAACCCAAGAGGGTGGTCGGTAAGCATCGTCCTCGGCAAAGCGTGATTCTTTTAAAACTTACAATCAGATGAGGAACAGTATTATACTTTTCTGTATGATAGCATGCCTGTTGGTAGCTCCCAAGGCTTATTCCCAACGCATCGGGAAACCTATTACAGCCTCCAATGTTTCCATTGAACAGGTGTTGAATCAGATAGAAAAGGCTTCAAGCTACGTCTTTCTCTACAACAACAAGACGATCGACACTCGGAGAATTGTCAGTGTCAACAGCAAAAACGGCGACATAAAGGAAATATTGAGCCATATTTTCCGAGGAACGAATGTCACCTATACTATCGTTGACAACCAAATTATTCTCTCTACGAAAAATCAGAAGAAAAGTCCCGCCGACGCGTTCACGCTCAAGGGCACGGTCAAGGACAGTCAGGGTGAACCGCTCATTGGCGTCAGCGTCAAGCGGAAAGGTAGCACTACGGGCGTTATCAGCGACATCGACGGCAACTTCAACCTGCAGGTGAATGATGGATCGCTGCTCGAAGTGTCCTACATTGGCTACGCCACCAAGACCGTAAAGGTGTCGGGCAACCAGCCTATCACCATCACCCTGCAGGAAGACGACCAACTGCTCAACGAAGTAGTGGTTACGGCATTGGGTATCAAGCGCGAGACCAAGGCCCTCACCTATAATGTTCAGGAACTCAAGGCCAAGGACGTGACCGGCGTGAAAGACGCCAACTTCATCAACAGTCTGGCCGGTAAGGTGGCCGGTGTCACCATCAACCAGAGTTCATCCGGCGTCGGTGGTTCTTCACGTGTCATGATGCGTGGTACCAAATCGCTGTTCGGCGAGAACAACGCGCTCTACGTTTTGGACGGCATCCCCATGCAAGGACTTCGCACCAAACAGTCTGACAACTTCTACGAGGCCGTTGAAGTGGCCGATGGAGACGGTATTTCAAACATCAATCCCGACGACATCGAAAGCATGTCAGTACTTACCGGTGCTTCGGCCGCGGCTCTTTACGGTAACAAGGGTGCCAACGGCGTCATCCTGATAACGACCAAGAAGGGTGCCATCGGCAAGCCGCGCGTAGCTTACTCTCACAACACGAGCTTCATGAGTCCGTTCGTGACGCCTCAGTTTCAGAATACTTATGGTCGCAAGGACGGCGATTTCGCAAGTTGGGGAGAGAAACTCGAGAAGCCTTCTTCCTACAATCCGCTCGACTTTTTCCAAACAGGTTTCAACGTTATGAACTCTGTTGCGCTGTCGACCGGCTCGGAAACCAACCAGACACACATCTCTTTCGGCAGTGTCAACTCACAAGGTGTTGTACCTAACAACAAGTACAACCGCTACAACTTTACGTTCCGCAACTCCTGGGATGTCATCAAAGACGTTCTGAGCATGGACATGGGACTCTTCTATATCAAGCAGAACAATCAGAATAGTGTAGGCCAGGGCATGTACTACAACCCGTTGGTTCCCGCATATCTGTTCCCTCCCAGCGACGATATCAACAAGTATGTGGTCTACGAAATGTACAACGGCAGCCGCAACTTCAAGACCCAGAATTGGCCTTATCACAACCTGGGCTTGGGCATGCAGAATCCTTACTGGATTGTTAACCGTAATATGTTCAACACCGACCGCAACCGTAACATCATCACACTGTCGGTGAAATGGAACATCACCGACTGGATGAACGTCATTGTCCGCGGCCGAACCGACCATGCTTATATGGAGTTCGAGCGCAAACTCTATGCCTCGACCGACGGTCTCTTTGCCAAACCGCAAGGCCACTGGATGACACAGGACGACAAGAACACTTCCGTCTATCTCGATTTCCTTGTCAACATCGACAAGAAGTTCGGCGAAGATTTCCGTTTCCTTGCCAACATCGGCGGCAGCTATTATGACGAGAAATATAAATCTCACACTTTCGAAGGTAACTTGGTAAGAGTTCCCAACTTCTTCCACTCTTCCAATATGTCACCCGCCGAAACGAGAACAACCCATTCAAACCTGCATACTCAGACGCAGTCGTTCTACGGCAAGGCCGAAGTCAACTGGAAGAACTTCCTCTTCATCGACGCCACGGGCCGCATCGACTACTTCTCCACCCTCTTGGGAACAGACAAGAACTATGTCTTCTACCCTTCTACCGGTCTGTCGGTGTTGCTGTCAGAAGCACTTCCTTTGCCCAAGAACATCATTTCGTTCTGGAAGATACGCGGTTCATACGCTCAAGTAGGTAATCCCCCATCCGCTTATCTGCCCTATACAATGGTAACACTGGCCAACGGCAATGCCACCGGTTCCAGCTTCACGCCTGCCAGTCACCTGAAACCTGAAATGACCAAGGCTTTTGAATTTGGTATGGATCTGCGCTTGTTCCACAACAAGCTGAACATTGCCGCTACCTATTATAATTCTAACACTTATAACCAGCTCTTCCGCTACAACTTGCCGCCAAGCACGGGTTATTCATACGCGTTTGAAAATGCCGGAAAGGTCAACAACTGGGGTGTCGAACTGACAGTGGGTGTTAACCAGAAGATAGGTCCTGTAGACTGGAACGCCAACCTTATTTACTCGCTCAACCGCAACGAAATCAAGGAACTGCTGCCCGAATACGTCACCGACCGCAAGACGAACACCACCGTCAAGGCGCCTACGGAGTTTGAAGTATCGAGCGCGGAGTCCTATAAGATGATACTCAAGAAAGGCGGTACCATGTCGGATATCTACGCCAGCAAGCTCAAGCAAGACCTTCATGGCGACATTCTCTGCTCGGGTGGCGTGTCTAAAGACGACAATAACTTCATTAAAGTAGGTTCGGCAGCTCCTAAATACAACGTGGGTTTCCGCAATAGCTTCGCTTGGAAAGGCCTTGAGCTCAACTTCCTCCTCGATGCCCGTGTAGGCGGCGTTGTCGTTTCGGCCACACAAGCCCTGATGGATCAGTTCGGCGTATCGAAGCAGACGGCTGACGCAAGAGACAACGGCGGTGTTCGTGTCAACAACGGAAAGCTCAACGCCGAGCAATATTACAGTGTAGTGGCCGGTGGAAAGACCGGTCTGTTGGCCCATTACGCCTACAGTGCCACCAATGTTCGTCTGCGCGAACTGTCATTATCCTACGATCTGCCCGCTTCATGGTTCAGAGACAAACTCCGCATGGGCATTTCGCTCACGGCTCACAATCTGTTCATGATTTACAACAAGGCGCCGTTCGATCCGGAATTGACAGCCAATACCGGAACCTATTATCAAGGTTTCGACTACTTCATGCCTCCCAGCTTGCGTAGCCTTGGTTTTGGATTGAAAGTGAATTTCTAATACGTTTATTACACAAAGAATAATGAAAAAGCATATATCATTCATCTCATGCCTCTCAATAGGCATGCTGGCCGCCTCCGTATCCTTGAGCAGCTGCATGTCGGATAGCCTCAATCTGGACCCCGACAAGATACAAGAGAGCGAACTCAATAAGGACAATCTTTGGGGCACTTACCTCACGACGATGGAACGCAGAGTCGTGCCCGAAGACCAAAACGACTATCAGCTTGCGGAAGATCTCGTGGGCAACATGTACGCAGGTTACTTCGCGGGCACACAGTCATGGGAGGGCGGCAACAACGGAACTACCTACGCATTCCCCAGCGGATGGCTCAACCGCCCGTTCAAGGTGGCTTTTGTCGATTTCCTTTCATCATGGAACGTGCTGAGACAGAAAACTAATGAGTCTACGGTGCTCTACGCCGTGGCCGAAGTTGTAAAGGTTTTGGCCATGCACAAGACCACCGACATCTACGGTCCCATCCCCTATACTCGCTTCGGACGGGTTACTCCTGTTCCATACGATTCACAGGAAGAGGTCTACAAAGCATTCTTTAAGGAGTTGGATCACGCCATTGGCATCATGACAGAGTACGACGCGGCCAACCCCGATACCAAACCATTAGAGAAATTCGACCTTATTTATAATGGTGAAATATCCAAATGGATTAAATTCGCCAACTCTCTGAAGTTGCGTTTGGCCATGCGTGTGAGCAAAGTATACCCCGAGGCACAGCAGATTGCCGAGGCAGCGGTTAACAACAAGTATGGTGTTATCGAAAACAACACCGATAATCCGGTAATGCAAAGCAATTCCACCCTGTCGTTCACTTATTTCAATCCCTTCTACAATCTGTATAGCGAAGAGGGATATAACGAAGATCGCATGGGAGCTTCAATGGACGCTTATCTCAACGGATTCGAAGATCCGCGCCTGCCGGTATTCTTTACAAAAGCCAAAGATGGAAAATACCGCGGTCTGCGCAATGGTCTCAAGAACGGACTTAAATTCATGGGCGACGCACGTCTGTCGCAACCGACCATCAAGCAATCCGATCCAACTCTTTGGATGAATGCCGCCGAGGTTTACTTCTTGCGTGCTGAGGGTGCGCTCAAGCAATGGAACATGAAGGGCGAAGCCCGCGGACTCTACGAAGAGGGTATCAGAAAATCGCTCGAACAGCACGGACTGGCCGCTCAAGCTGATGCCTATATCAACAGCGATAACAAGCCGGCGAAATACGAAGGTTTCTCAAGCAGCCTGAGTATGCCTGCTCCGTCAGACATTACCGTGGCATGGGATGACGCCGACAGCAAGGAACGACTGCTCGAAAGAATCATCACGCAGAAGTGGATCGCGCTCTATCCGATAGGCCAGGAAGCCTGGAGCGAGTTCCGTCGAACGGGTTATCCCAAGATATTCCCTATTGTCGACAACATGAGCGACGGCAAAGTCAACACACAGATACAAGTTCGCCGCCTGCCGTTCCCCGAGTCTGAATACTCCGGCAACAACGCCGAAGTGCTCAAAGCAGTCACGCTCTTGGGCGGAGGTCCCGATACCGGAGGCACACGCCTATGGTGGGACAAGGAATAAACCGACAAACAACAACATCAAATCTTTAGTATCGCAATATGAATAAGAATAAAATATTTGCTCTCGTGCTATCGGCTGTTTCACTGGCAAGCACGTTGACATCCTGCAACACCGAGATAGAAGCGCTCAACCTGGTCGTACCCGACCAGAAATCGGAACAATATTACGCCGACCTCCGTGCCTATAAGGCCCGTAACGACCACGAAGTATTCTTCGGTTGGTTCGGTAACTGGAATGCGGATTCACCAGATATGATCGGACTCTTGCGCAGTATTCCCGATAGTGTAGACATCGTTTCCATCTGGAGCGGCACCCCTAACAGAGAGGATTTGGAGTACGTACAGAAAGTGAAAGGTACACGTGTCACCTTTACCATCTTCGCCCATAAGATTCCGGAAGAATTCATGTCGGGCGAGAAAAAGGATCAAGTGACAAAGGAGGGCATAGAAGCCTATGCGGTATCGCTCGTGGAACGTATGAAGCGAGAAGGCTATCAGGGCATCGACCTCGACTATGAGCCGGGCTTGCTCGAACCGGGTGGCGGCGTCTTCAATGGCCCGTTGGTCGGCCCCAACTACATGTGGCCGAACTATAAGGAGAACATGGCCATCTTCGTAAAGAAGCTCGGCGAGTTCATCGGCCCCAAATCGGGCACGTCCAACTTGCTGCTCATCGACGGAGTGCCTTACGATGTGAAGCCCGAACTGGTGGAATACTTCAACTACGGCATTGTACAATCCTATAAATCCCGCGGTTTCTACGACCTGCAAGGCCGATTCAACCGAGCTGCGGCCAATGGTTGGACACCCGAGAAATATATCTTTGCCGAAACCTTTGAAGGTGGAATGTATGAAAAAGGTGGCGTAAATCATCAGCTGCGAGAGGGAGAACACGTTCCTTCACTGCTGGGAATGGCTCATTTCCTGCCCGAATACAACGGCAAGATAGCCACACGCAAGGGTGGTTGTGGTACCTATCACATGGAAAATGACTACAACTCCACCCCCAACTATCGCTTCACCCGCGAAGCCATACAAATCATGTCAAAGCACAAATAAATCCTATCGATTATGAAAAAACTTATCTATCGAATAGCTACCGTGACCTTGCTGCTAAGTTTGGCGGCATGTCAGGAAAGCCAGAAATATTATGATGGTGTCTATATCATGGGCACAGAAGGTAAAGAGGTGACAGCCACGCTCACCGTAGACGACCTCCCCTCGGCCATCGCCGTAAACGTAGCATCGTCCGACATTACTCAAGATGACGTAACGGTCAGCATGAAGGAGAGCCCCGAACTGGTGGAATCCTTCAACAAGAAGTTCCATAAGAACTACGTATTGTTGCCCAAGAACGCTTACAAACTGGAGAATACGGCCCTCAAGATCGAAGCGGGCAAACACGTTTCTTCGCAAGGAATGAAACTGAACATCACCAGCCGCGACGAACTGAAAGAAGGAACGACCTATCTGTTACCGGTCAGCATAGCCGACGTTTCCGACAAAAACCTGTCGGTCATCGAAGCTTCGCGCACGCTCTACATCGTGGTCAATCAGATCATCATTACCCGGGCAGCCAATTTGGAAGACAGTTACTGCTACTATCGGGTGAACTTCGGTTCACAGCCTGAAATCGACACGAAGGCCTGCAAACAAGTAACTTACGAGGCCCGTGTGCGCTTCCGCAGGATGACGAAGCACAGCCGCAAGTGGTGTTTCTCCGTGATGGGACTCGAAGAGAACTTCTGTCTGCGAACGGCCGGAAGCAATAAAGACGGCTGGAAGCTACAGCTTGCCGGCAACGGCCACGTAGACTCGCGCGATGTTCTGCCCAACGACAAATGGGTTCACTTGGCTTGCGTTTTCGATAGCGACAAGGGCAAGAAGTACATCTACATCAACGGCGAGCTGCAAGGCGAGATCGTCGACGCCCGAAAGTCAATCGACCTGACCAGTTTCTATGCTCAGAAAGCATTCTATATCGGCCAGACTGCTGCCGACGACCGCTATATGGACGGCTGGGTAAGCGAAGTAAGAGTATGGACAACGGCCCGCACGGCCGCCGAACTCAAGAACAACGTTTGCTGGGTAGACCCAACGACGAAGGGACTCTTAGCCTACTGGCGCTTCAACGAGTCGTCTGCGGAAAACGAACGTGTGGTAACCGATATCACCGGTCATGGTTTCCATGCCACCTTCTCAGGATGGGGCAAACCGAAGTTCGTGGATGCCGTGCGCTGTCCGGAATAAGCGACGCCTCGCATTGAAAGCCAAAATTACAGAAATAAGATTTGGTTTTCAGTGAATAACATAGGTGTACTCTGTTAGGAAGCCCGGTCCGAACTGGATCGGGCTTCATTCAAAATATCGATTTCTACCTGTCGTTTTCTTATATTTTTCATTTTTCAGTAAAATAATGCTTACTTTTGCATGTTAGTCATTTCGTCGATTGTCCGCCTATATGGTACTGAACACCGAAAAGAAAGAAAAAGAGCAGTATTTCAAACAACTGTTTGAAGACTACTACGCGCCTTTCTGTATCTATGCCAAGCGATTCGTAGACAGCCGCCCGACATGCGAGGATCTCGTGTCGGAGGCTTTCGTCATCGTGTGGGAAAAACTGGAACGCGATCAACTGCAACGGGAAACCGTCGTGGAATATATCCGAAGGATTGTGACCAACCTGTGCCTGAACCATCTGAAACACCATGCTTTCGAACTGGATTATGCCGTTGCCGACAGGAACAAAGGGGCCGTCTACGCGGATTCGCCCCACGCGCTGTACACGCAAAAGGAACTCTACGAAATGCTGACCGACGTACTGCGGCAGCTGCCCGAGCACCACCGCCGAGTCTTCATCGCGTCGTATATCGACGACAAAAACAACATTGAGATTGCCCGCGAATTGGAGATAAGCGTGAAGTCGGTTATCAGATACAAGCAGAAAACGATCAATCTGCTCCGGAAAAACCTTAAAAATTATATATCGGTCATGCTACTTCTCATGACTATCGGACACGAAGGCTAATTTTCATCAGCTTTCATGCCGATTTTGTAAAGAAAACCAACTAAAAATACACACCTCTTTTTCACGCCATCCAGCGTGCCGAACGCCTTCCGACGCGCTTTTCAAACACTACAAAACAACTTACTCGCGCCCAAAACCATGCTTTCACACGCCAATATACCGACTTTCAGCTGCTCAAAGGGCTGCAATTACAACATAAAAGGGCAGCTTTTGGCCGCTAATAGCTATGCTTTTACGGTCTCAAAGCATAGCTATTGCAAAGTACGCGCCCCTGTTTATCGCGTTAAAATCCGTTAACTGTCTGATAATCAACTAATAATCCAAACATCATTTTCCTGCCGTTTTTTCGTCCACTTCCTTTTCTTTTTTGAAAACACGCACTTTTTTCGACCTGTTTGTCAATAAAATTCATAGTTATTTTCTATCAGTGGGGCTATCCGATGATTTTTACTCAATACCGCATCTAAATTCTTGCAAAACTCATCGATTATACAAAAAAAACGCTTTAACTTTGTCAAATGTGTACGATAAAGATATGAATGTAGTTTGTTGATAAGCATGTCAAGTATTGCGCATGTCCAACCTGCTTTTAAATCCGTGCACTCGAAAAATCGTTTGAATCATTTCAAAGAACGCTTAGCGATTTTTAGTGAACAGCAATGATCAAATTCCATAAAAACGAAAGCAAAGAAAAATATTTATAATAGGAATATAGTTTATGAAGCAAATATTAACTATATATGTATGCCTTTTACTTTTCCCACTCCAAATAAAGGCCTATAATATCCAAGGAAAAATAATTGATCAAATAGAAAATCAAACACTGACAGGTGCAAACGTGATAGTAAGAAAAGATTCCATAACCATTTTGAAAACCACTCAAACAAATGAAAACGGACGATTTTTCATCAAGGATATCTCTGAGCCAAACATCAGTATTGAAATTTCGTATTTTGGTTATAAGGGCATCGTTAATAACTTCTACGGAAATTCATCCGATATAAACATGGGGTACTATCAGCCTGCTACCTGAAACGCAGGATTTGAAAGAAGTGACGGTTATCGGTAAACGGGTTATCCGGAAAGCTGATAAATATATAATCATACCCTCTACGGAGGAAATCAGCAGAGCTTCAGAATCTATGAGCCTACTTAACGAACTAAAGCTGAAGATGCCCGGCCTTAGAATTAATGAGGCACTTCAATCCATTACAATAGATGACGCGACACCTATCTTAATGATAAATGGCAAAAAACAGCCACTTTCTAAAATTCAAGGGTTAGACCATCACGATATTCTTTGAATAGAATATAGCAATACACCAGATATCCGATATATGGATGAGAGGAACGGGGGGATAATCAATTTCATTATGAAATCACCTTCACAGGGTGGATTCATTCTAACCAATACGAATCAGGCTGTCACTACTTTGCGTAACAGGTCGCAGCTTACAGGATCATATTTCAAGAAAAAATCAGAATGGAGTATCCAATACAACACTACATGGCGGGATTCCAGGAAAGAGTACGACAACAAGGAAGAAAGGTTCATAGGCAGAGAGTATGACATCATACGCAACCAATACGATTAGTTCTTCGTTGCAAACCAGCTATAGTATAACGACAAATCCACAGATAAACTCATACCAATATATGTCGGACGTGGCATCGCCCTACTATGGTTTATTCATGAAAAAAACAGAAAACGGCAAAAACGACACACACTTTAATATCGAATACTCCTTTGGGATTCAGAACATATTTCATCATCTTTCATTCCAGCTTACAACGGGCCGGAGCATATATTCCATGAAAGGAATCAACTATCAGCATCATGTCTCTAAGATGTATGCCACGGTTTCACTGAATGGATATTGGAAAACCTGGTCGGTTTTTGCCAATATTGATATTGCGCCGCAATATAGTATTTGGGGAACAAGTCTGTATAGTGGAACAAAATACAACTATATGGGTGTAAAGTATAATTTAAAGAATTGGAATTTTGGCTTACGTCTCGATAATCCGCTGACGAGACGCGGTTTCATTCAATGTATAGAAAATATATCAAGCGTAGCTCCCTCTCGCACCGAATACTATATTTCAGACATGGCCAATATGGTAGAACTATCAGTACAATATCGCCTTCAGTTTGGGAAAGAGTATAAAAAGACAAATAGAACCCTGAAAAATCGGAATTTTGATGCAGGGGTTAACAATGAATATTAAAAACAATGGAGTTTATACATCTATTGTCATGACGGAGAGGTCAGCGTAGGAGCGTGATTCATCATGTTCCGCATTGGCAATCAAGCATGAAACACGGCTGATTTTAGAAAACTCATTCCGAACCGGCCTTTACTTATCTTCTTCGGATTCGTTCCAAAGCATAATATCTATGCTATAGGATGGGATGAAAAGAGGAAAACTGACGGAATATAACTTGTTAATTCTTTTTTCTTTTCAAGTTTATTTCATAAAAATATTTAATTAGAATTCCGAATTAACAAGAAATATTTTTGTTAATTAAAATGCTTTTTTATATTTGCAACGGTTTATCATAAAGACTATTTACCACTATTTACCAAATCTTTTATTTATTATGTACAAAACATTAATTTTTAGTGTGTGTTCAATACTGACGTGTTCGACAACGAATGTATTGGCGCATCCTGGCAATTCTGTGCAGATTGTTCAACAACAAAATGATTGTCGTGGCTCTGTGAAAGACGCGAACGGCGAGCCGATTATCGGAGCTACAGTTCTTGTTAAAGGTTCCAAAAATGGCACGGTGACAGACTTGGAGGGCAACTTTACCTTATCCAAGGTTGCCAAAGGCGCTGTCATTCAAGTGTCTTATATCGGCTACGACGCGGCAGAAAAATCATGGATGGGGGGGGGTATTACCTTTACCCTTCGAGAGGGCTCTACGGCGCTTAACGAGGTTATAGTAACGGGTTATAGTGGCTCTATCACCCGCTCCAAACTAACCAACTCCATCTCGAAAGTCAAGAACTCGAACCTCACTACGGGTATGTTCTCCAACCCCGCCCAGGCCCTAAGCGGTAGCGTGGCCGGCTTGCGTGTCATCCAAAGTTCGGGTAACCCGACATCAGCCCCTACTATTATCCTGCGTGGTGGTACCGATTATAACGGCAGCGGTTCGCCACTGATCGTGGTCGACGGTATGATTCGCGGCAGCATGGACGACATCAACCCCAACGACATCGAGTCGATGGAAGTAATGAAGGACGCCGGCGCCACAGCCATCTATGGTTCACGTGCCAATAATGGTGTTATCCTCATTACTACGAAACAAGGCAAGAGCGGTACGTCGGCAATCAACTTCAACGCCAAGCTGTCGTGGAACTACTTCAACAATCCTTACGAGTTCTTAAACGCCGGCGACTACCTTTATTATATGCGTCGTGCCTATCTCTACGCTTCACAGCGAGGCTCGACCACTCTGAACTCGCTGACGGGCAACCAGCCCTACGGAACGGGCAACGACTATAACGCCGACGGTAACAAGAGTTCGCGCGGTATCTGGGGCGTCTATGCCAAGGACGACTTGACGACGGAACTCTACAACGAGCTTTTGACCAAGGGATACAAGACGATGACCGATCCCGTAACGGGCAAGGAACTGGTCTACATCGACAACAAGATGGAAGACTGGAACATCAAGAGTCCCAGCTTCTCGCAGGACTACAACCTCAGCTTCAGTGGCGGTAACGACCGTGGGCACTACTATGCCGGTCTGGGTTACAACAAGAGCGAGGGTAACGCCATCAACAATTTCAGCCGTCGCCTGTCGGGATTGCTCAATGTCGACTACAAAATCAGACCATGGTTCATGTCGATCAGCAATGTGAATATCTCTACCTCTAAAGAACAGGACATTTCTCCGTTCTCAGGAGAAGCCAACTACTTCTCGCGCAACTTCTCTTATCCTCCGACATTCCGCACCCACAACAAGGATGGCGAACTGCTTTTGGGTAAGAACTCGGGTGATGGCAATCAGCAGTTTCTTCAGAACGCCCTATGGCAGGACAACAACTGGCAGAAGTTCAACTTCGCGCAGGACTTCAGAATCACGCCGGTAAAGAACTTAGATGTCGACTTCAAGGGCAACTGGTACTATGAATACTACACCAACGAGTATATGTACCACACCTTCCTGCAGTCACCGGGTAACTACAACACCAGACACACTTCTTCATCGCAGACACGGAAGCAGCTGACACAGACCTACAACATCCTCGCCAATTACCACACGAGTTTCGGACTGCACAACGTGTCGGCTCTGGCAGGCTGGGAATACTTCCACCAGAAGTACAACATGTTGAGCGGTTCCGGCTACAATCCGAACAACAACTACTTCCCCGACCTGGAATATACCATTAAGGATGAGGGCGCACGCACGATAGACTCCGCGCACAGCAAGTTCATCACCGAGTCGTACTTCGCCCGTGCCAACTATGATTACGACGGCAAGTACCTGGCCAGCTTCACCATCCGTCGCGACGGAATCTCCAAACTGAGCAAAGACAACCGCTGGGGTACTTTCCCGGGTCTGTCTTTGGGTTGGGTGTTCTCGAAAGAAGACTTCATGAAGAGCACTGCTTCATGGCTGAACTTTGCCAAACTCCGTACCTCGTATGGTAAGAATGGTAATGTGAATAAGGACTGGGTAGGCAATTACACCGTACAGGGCAACTACCTGCAGACCACTTACAACGGCCGTCAGGGTTTCTATCTGAACAATATACCCAATTCCTATCTGACTTGGGAAACCTCTCGTACATTCGAAGCCGGCCTCGACCTGGCGTTTCTCGACAACAAAGTGCAGGCCAACTTCACATGGTACAACCGCCGCACGATAGACAAATATGCCAGCATCACCGTACCGGCTTCATCGGGTTGGACTACGATTACTTCAAACAACGGTAGCTTCCAGAACACAGGTATTGAACTCGAAATCAACTATCACGCCATCAAGACCAAAGACTGGCGTCTCGACATGGGCCTGAACCTGGCTCGGAACACCAACAAAGTGATTAAGCTACCCGCCAACGGCAATGAGAAAAACCGGCAGGGAGGCTTCCAGGTCTACACCGGCAATGGCAATGAAAAGAAGTGGGTAGGCGGTTATGCCGAAGGCGAGCGCCCTGGTGATGTCTGGGTTTTCGAAGCCGAAGGCATCTATAAGACTGCCGATGAGATTCCCGGCAACCTGATTGACAGGTCAACGGCAGACGGTTATTATGGTGGCAGCAACAGGGTGCTCTACGGACCTGCTGTCTATGAGTCTAAAGGAAAGGCCGCCGGCGGCATGGCCATTCGACCCGGTGACGTGAAATGGAAAGATGTGAACGGCGATGGTGTCATCGACAACTACGACTTAGTGAAGAAAGGCAACTCTACTCCCAAATGGATAGGTGGTTTCAATCTGGCCGCTTCATGGAAGGGACTTACCCTCGCCGCCCGTCTCGACTTCGCGCTTGGTTTCGTACAGTACGACTACCGCACGCCATGGTTCATGGGCAACGCGCAGGGAACTTACAACACGCTGACCAATGTGAAGGACACCTGGTCGGAAGACAACATCAACGCCAAGTATCCCACCTACGTATGGGCTGACCAGCAGAATGCCCGCAACTACTCGCGCCGCAGCTCTATGTTCTGTTATAAGGGCGACTACCTGTCATTCCGTGAAGTGACATTAGCCTACGACCTGCCCAAGTTGTGGATCGCGCCGTTGCGTCTCGAAGCCGTTAAGGTTTCCGTGACAGGCCAGAACCTTGGGTATCTATGCGAAGCGCCATTCATGGCTTCACCCGAAGTGTCTACCACCTATGGCAACTATCCATTGCCTCGCATGCTCGTACTCAGTCTGAACGTAACGTTCTAACCCTTTTCAACTATTTCTCAATTATGTATCATTTACTATAAATAGACAGTACAAATGAAAAAGAATAAGATATTGACTTTCATTCTATGCCTCGGCATGATGACAGGTTTCAGCGCTTGCGAATCGCTCGATCTGGCACCGGAAGATTACTTTGGCAGCGGCAACTTCTGGAAAGACCAGACTCAGGCTTCCGGCTATATGGTTGGATTGAACAGTTATCTGCGTAGTTCCTATAGTAGCCTGTTTGTCATGGGCGAACTTCGCAACGGATTGCTGGGCGACGGCGACGACGGTATGGGTACATCCGTAATGGGTGAGTCGCTCGACAATCAAAATATCATCAAGCAAGACCTTACCGCCGACAAGGCCGGTATGAGCAACTGGAATGGCCTTTACTCAATCATCGTGCGCATAAACTTAGGAATACAGGAAATAGAGAACACGTCGGTACTAACCGAAGCGCAGAAGAATCTCTACTTGGCCCAGGCCTATGGTATGCGTGCTTATTATTATTACCTGCTCTATGCCACATGGGGCGGTGTGCCATTGGTGACCGATGTGGCCATCATCAAAGGGCAGGTGTCGGCCGAAGCGCTGAAACGTCCACGTGCCAAGGCTTCGGAAATCATGGCTCTGATGAAACAGGATATCGACAAATCAGAGAAAGCCTACGCCGCTTACGGGGCTGATGGCTTCAGCGACAAATATACCTGGAGCAAATATGCCACCCTCATGCTTAAAGCCAACGTCTACGCATGGGCAGCCAACGTCACTACCGACGACCAGAAGGCAACGGGCGAGGCCGACCTGAGAACCGCCAAGGCTGCTTTGGAGGAGGTTATTGGCAGCAACAAGTTTGCGTTGACGTCAGATTTTGTCAAGGCTTTCAGAACCGACGCCAAGACAACGAGCAAGGAATCGATTCTGGCCGTGCCTTACAATAAAGTGGAAAACGTCTACATGCCTTACATCGCGAATTGTGTGGCACAGGAAGCCCTGCTCACCGCAGCCTTCGATAAGGACGGCAAGCCCATTACGCTGGACA
Source organism: Prevotella illustrans (assembly GCF_017426725.1). Taxonomy (GTDB): domain Bacteria; phylum Bacteroidota; class Bacteroidia; order Bacteroidales; family Bacteroidaceae; genus Prevotella; species Prevotella illustrans. The sequence continues at coordinate 17,272 of NZ_JAERMS010000001.1, forward strand.
ACGAAGCCTACGGCAAGCGCACGCTGGTCAACGGATTGCTGCGCTATCAGTATAAGGAAACGCTCTGGAAAGCTTTCGACGAAACCGACTCACGACGCGACGCCACGTTCTTCGTTGTTTGCAACAACGCTAATAAACCGAAGACAGGCAGCAATTTTGGTGTTCTGCTCAAGAAATTCTCGGGCACTTATTACGCCAGTGAGGGCGTCCATCGCTTCGACTGCGACGGTCCTATCTTCCGCTATGCCGAAGCTTTGCTGCTGATGGCAGAAATAGAGAACGATTTAGGCGGTGATCCTACACCTTATCTCAATAAGGTTCGTGAACGTGCCTATGGTAATACGACTCACAACTTTAGCAACGGAAGCAAGTATCAGAACACGCTCAACATCCTCAGCGAGGTCGACAAGGAGTTTGTTTTCGAAGGCAAGAGGTGGTTCGCGCTGCAACGCATGAAGGACAATGCGGGCAAAGCGCTGGTCTTCAATGCCGACGTAAACTACGCGTTCATCCCCGGTGATGCTAAGAAGCCCATTCTGTCGGAGGCGGAAGCCTACAAAACGTTGTGGCCTATCTCGATAAGTACCCACGCGAACGACGCTTCTATCGAACAGAATCCCGGTTACGAACAGTTCAAGTAAATCGTTAATTCACAAGAGGGTGTGCACACCCTCTTGTTTTCTTATGTCTTTACCCTGAATAATCTTTACATATACCATCAAAAAAGTGGCGTTATTTTGAAAAAGAAAAGACTTGGGCGCAAATAAGCGATTTTAGAGCAAGTTTATAAGCCACTGGTTATCAACGCATTGCGTTTTTTATAGCATTTCTTCCTCACTTTTTTACCCTTAATCGCTATGCTTTCAGGCCGTAATCGCGGCCCTTTCGCCGACTAAAAGCTATGCTTTGAGCGTGTAATCGCTATGCTTTGAGCCGATAAAAGGATAACTTTGAGCATAAAAAGGTTTCAAAATCGGCAAAGCGAAGGACTTTTTCGGCGTGCCGGCAGTTAGATAGCGTGTTGCGGAAGTGTTAAAATCAGGTAGTTTTTTCTGACAAAAATCACGGATTCGCTGAATCAATATACATACGATAGAAATACCTTAATATAGATTGATTGAAAGACAAAAGCCACAGGCACACGGCTTCATTCAAACAAAGACTTCAGCACCTCCAAGCTCTTTAACTGCGGGAATCCCGGGATATGAAGCCGGTAATATTTCAGAATCATTTCCGTGAACCAATTACGATACGCGTGTGACATACGAAACAGGTGCATATTTTCATACGTCATGCGCATGGCCCGCTGTAAACGAGCCGCCTCTTCGGGCCAAAGGTAGTCACTATGCAGCGGAGCAACCGAGTCGAAAGCTCCTTCGCGCAGGTCGAAGAAGTCGCCTTCTACGTAATCGTCCAGATTGGGGAAGAAGCCCACGAACACGGAAAAGCGCAGCATGAATACCAAATGAAAGTTGGCATAGCGTTCGGAGCGCCTGTCGAGCCACAGCAAACTCTGCACGATATAGTCGAACAGGGGCCGGTTGGCCTGTTCCCCACGTGTGGCGTGATTCAGAAATTCGGCCAGGAACATGCAGATTGCCGTTTTTTCCATCTCGGTCTGCGTCGTCGTATAGGGGCGTTCTACTTGAAAATCGCGCATGCGCAAGAGGTTCTGACCGGGCCGGTCGTCAAACTCCAGATGAAGTAAGGTGAGTGGTTGGAAATACAAACGCTTATGTTGACTGCGTGGTGAACTGGAAATCGTCGTGATAAAAGAGAGCCTCCCTTTCACTTCTGTGAACAGGTCGACAATCATTTTTCGCTCGCCATACTTCACGGTTCCTATTACAATAGCCCTTGTTTTTGTCAACATACACTACAAAGTTAGGTAAAAAAGCACGAAAAAATCAATCATTTATAAAAATAATTACAAGAAAGTTTGGCCATAATGAAAAAAAGCTATAACTTTGCACCCGCTTAAAATAAGTCACGGGGTCCCTTCGTCTATCGGTTAGGACGAGAGATTTTCATTCTCTAAAGAGCAGTTCGACTCTGCTAGGGACTACAAATTATAAAGAAAAGATTCATAACAAAGATGGCAAATCACAAATCAGCATTAAAGAGAATACGTCAGACAAAGACAAGGACGCTGCATAATAAGTATTATGCGAAGACGATGCGCAACGCTGTTCGTAAGTTGCGTGCTCTCAAAGACAAGGATGAGGCTATCAAGCTGTATCCTGCAGTTCAGAAGATGTTGGACAAATTGGTTAAGACAAACATCATTCACAAGAATAAAGCCGCCAACTTGAAGTCAAGTTTGGCTCTTCATATCAACAAACTCGGCTGATCCCCGGGATTTGTTAGCCCCATATAGGTCGATATTCGCACGAATATCGGCCTAATTTTGTTTTCATTATACGCTTAGGTTCAAACAATATAAACGGGGCCGGACCGACAAATGACACTGTCCGCAGGCTTGTATTGCCTTTCAGGTCCGGCCACGACGCGAATTGTTTCGCGAATGATGGTGCCTACACCATACATTAATGTATTTTAGCGTCTTTTCCTATCGTAATCTCTTTCTTTTTTCGTATCTTTGCATGAAAATATTACTAATCAAGGAAATGGCAGAAAATCAAAACACCGAGGCAAATTATTCAGCCTCGAACATCCAGGTTCTGGAGGGTCTGGAAGCCGTGCGTAAGCGTCCCGCTATGTACATTGGCGATATCAGCGAGAAAGGTTTGCACCATTTGGTAAACGAAACCGTCGACAACTCCATCGACGAGGCAATGGCCGGATATTGCACCGATATTGAAGTTACCATCAACGAAGATAATTCCATCACGGTTCAGGACAACGGCCGTGGCATTCCCGTAGACGAGCACAAGAAACTCCATAAGTCGGCTCTCGAGGTTGTTATGACCGTGCTCCACGCCGGTGGTAAGTTCGACAAGGGGTCCTACAAAGTCAGCGGCGGTCTCCATGGTGTGGGTGTCAGTTGTGTAAATGCCCTTTCCAGCCACATGAAGTCGCAGGTGTTCCGCGACGGTAAGATCTACCAACAGGAGTATGAGAAAGGTAAACCGCTCTACCCCGTAAAGGTGATGGGCGAGACCGAACTCCGTGGAACGCGGCAGCAATTCTGGCCCGATCCCACGGTTTTCACCACCACTACCTACCGTTGGGACATTATCGCCAACCGCATGCGTGAGTTGGCTTTCCTCAATGCCGGCATCAGAATCACGCTTACCGACCTGCGTCCTGACGAGGACGGCAAAACCAAACAGGAAGTGTTTCATGCCAAGGATGGCTTGAAAGAGTTCGTTCGCTACGTCGACCGCCATCGCACCCATCTTTTCGACGATGTGATCTATCTGAAAACCGAGAAACAGGGCATACCCATTGAGGTGGCCATCATGTATAACACCGACTATAGCGAGAACATCCACTCTTACGTTAACAACATCAACACCATAGAAGGCGGCACACACCTCACCGGTTTCCGCATGGCGCTCACCCGCACGCTCAAGTCTTACGCCGAGTCCGACGCCACGATCTCCAAGCAAATAGAAAAAGCCAAGGTCGAAATCGCGCCCGAGGACTTCCGCGAAGGCCTCACTGCCGTCATCTCCATCAAGGTGGCTGAGCCCCAATTCGAAGGTCAAACCAAGACGAAGCTGGGCAACAGCGAGGTACAAGGGGCCGTTCAGCAGGCCGTGAACGAGGCGTTGGCCAACTATCTGGAGGAACATCCCGACGAAGCCAAGAAGATATGCGAGAAGGTTGTCTTAGCCGCCACGGCACGTATTGCCGCCCGCAAAGCCCGTGAAAGCGTGCAACGCAAGAACTTTATGACCGGTGGCGGGCTGCCGGGTAAGCTGGCCGACTGCTCCAACAAGGACCCTAAGGAGTGCGAAATCTTCCTCGTCGAGGGCGACTCGGCCGGTGGTTCGGCCAAGCAAGGCCGCGACCGCTTCCATCAGGCCATCCTGCCGCTCCGCGGTAAGATTCTGAACGTGGAGAAAGTACAGTGGCATAAGGTGTTTGAAGCCGAATCGGTCATGAACATTATCCAGAGTATCGGCGTGCGCTTCGGCATTGACAGCGAAGACAGCAAGGAGGCCAATACCGACAAATTGCGCTACGACAAAATCATCATCATGACCGACGCCGACGTCGACGGCTCACACATCGACACGCTCATCATGACTTTATTTTATCGTTTCATGCCGAAAGTCATTCAGGAAGGGCACCTCTACATCGCTACACCGCCCCTCTATAAGTGTACTTACAAGAAGATGAGCGAATACTGCTACACCGAGCAGCAGCGACAGGCCTTCATCGACAAGTACTGCGAGGGCAAGGACGACGACAAAGCGCTCCACACGCAGCGTTATAAAGGTTTGGGAGAGATGAATCCCGAACAGCTTTGGGAAACCACCATGGACCCCAAGACGCGTCTTCTGAAGCAGGTGACCATCGATAACGCGGCCGACGCCGACGAGATTTTCTCCATGCTGATGGGCGATGACGTAGAACCACGCCGCGAATTTATCGAGAAAAACGCCACTTACGCCAACATCGACGCGTAGTTTTTTATACGACATACCTTGCAAGGCATACTTACACCGCGTGAGTATGCCTTGCCTGTTTTATGGACAAGCGACTCTCATCATCTATCCACAAGTCTGCCTTTTCGCCATTCACCGCCACGTAGCCTCAAAAATATTTGGCAGGCCGACGCGAAATGATTATTTTTGCAGCGTATCTTAATTCCTAATGACTTATGCGTTTCTCACCATCTTTTTGTTTCTCGTGCCTTGCCATGATGCTAAGCATATTGTCTGTCAGCGCCAAGCCACAACCGCGCAAAGCGCTTCCACTACGGCTGTGGTATCAGACGCCGGCCCGCTATTTCGAAGAAGCGCTGCCCATCGGTAACGGAAAACTCGGCGCTATGGTCTACGGCGGCGAGACGACTGACTCGCTGCAGCTTAATGACATCACGCTTTGGAGCGGGAAGCCCGTCGACCACAACGAAGACAAGGACACTTGGAAGTGGATCGAACCTATCAGAAAAGCGCTTTTCAAAGAAGATTACGCCAAGGCCGACTCGCTGCAGCTGCACGTTCAGGGGCACAACAGCGCCTATTACATGCCGTTGGGCACGCTATATATAGAGGACCTTAACGTCACGGCCCCCATGACGCGCTACCGTCGCCAATTAGATATCGACAGCGCGCTCTGCCGGGTGAGCTATCGGCGAGGCGATGTAGGCTTCGAGCGCGAGTACCTGGCTTCGAATCCCGACAAGTGCATTGCCGTCAGAATGCGAAGCACGCAACCGGGGAAGCTGTATCTATGTCTTCGCCTGCAATCGCCACTCAACCACACCGTGAAAGCCACCGACCATCAGCTCACCATGCTGAGCCACGCCACCGGCGACCCGCAACAAACCGTTCATTCCTGCACGATCGTCCGTGCGACAACCACCGACGGACACGTATTGACGTCGAATGGCAACCTGCTGATTGAGGGCGCGACCGAGGCCACCGTCTTTTTAGTGAACGAAACTTCATTCAACGGCTACAACCGCCATCCCGTGAGCCAGGGAAAACCTTATATCGACCTGGCCGCCGATGACATTTGGCACACTTACAACACTGATTTCACGGCCATCAAGCAACGTCATACGGCCGACTACCGGCAGTTCTTCGGTCGCCTTTCGCTGCAAATAGACGGCGCGAAGTTCGACACGCTGCGTACTACCGCCGCGCAACTGAAGGCTTATACCGACCAAAAGGAAGCCAACCCCTATCTTGAAACGCTCTATATGCAGTACGGTCGGTACCTGCTGATCAGTTGTTCACGCACCCCGGGCGTACCCGCCAACCTGCAAGGACTGTGGAATCCCTATCTCAAAGCACCGTGGCGCAGCAATTATACAATGAACATCAACCTCGAAGAGAACTATTGGCCGGCGGAAGTGGCCAATCTCAGCGAAATGGCCATGCCGCTATGGGACTTCATGAAAGCCTTGGCCGACAACGGCCGCTACGCCAGCCGCAACTACTATGGTATCGATGAGGGATGGAGCGCCAGTCACAACAGCGACATCTGGGCCATGACCAATCCCGTGGGTGAGAAACGCGAGAGTCCCGAATGGAGCAACTGGAACATGGGGGGAGCCTGGTTGACGCAAGCCGCGTGGGAACATTTCGCCTTCACGCAGGACAAACGGTTTCTGAAAACGCAGGCCCTGCCGTTGCTCCAAGGCGCCACCGACTTCATGCTGCGCTGGCTCACGCGTCATCCCGACAAGCCCAACGAATGGATTACGGCTCCCAGCACGTCGCCCGAGAACGAATACGTGACCCCCGAGGGCTATCACGGCACCACCTGTTATGGCGGAACAGCCGACCTGGCCATCATCCGCGAACTGCTCACCAACACCGCCGGCGCGCTTGCAATCAGCCACTCCACAGCCCCGAAAGATACCGACAACATGAATCCTAAGATTCTCCAAATCCATCAAACCATCGCCCGGCTCCACCCCTATACCGTCGGACACATGGGCGACCTGAACGAATGGTATCACGACTGGGACGATTTCGACTTCCGACATCGCCACCAAAGTCATCTCATCGGTCTCTTCCCGGGGCATCAGATTACACCCGACCGCACGCCGCAACTGGCTCAAGCCGCGACGAGAAGCTTGGAAATCAAGGGCGACGAGACCACCGGCTGGTCTACGGGATGGCGCATCAATCTCTGGGCACGGCTCCGACGGGCCGACAAAGCCTATCAACTATTCCGGAAACTCCTCACTTATGTCACGCCCGACGGCTACCACGGCCCCGACCGACGCCACCGTGGCGGCACCTATCCCAATCTTTTCGACGCCCATCCGCCTTTCCAGATCGACGGAAACTTCGGCGGCACGGCCGGCGTCTGCGAGATGTTGCTGCAAAGTGAGTATGCTGTCGACACTTCTTCAACGGCTAACGCCAAGCTGCCCGCGGTCTCTCTCCACCTGCTGCCAGCCCTTCCGTCGGCTTGGAACACCGGTAGCGTGAGCGGACTCTGTGCCCGTGGCGGCCTGGAGGTCAGCATGAAGTGGCAGGAGGGTCGCGTCGTCAGCGCCACCATCAGTAACAAGCACGGCTACAAGGGAAAAATCAGCATCAGCTATAACGGCCAAGAACGCGTCGTCAGCGTGCGACCGGGCCACAGCAAGACCTTCCGATGAAATTATTGATCGCTTTTGGATTGTTCCTGATAAGTATTGCGCCCGCCCAAGCCCAGTCTTTCGGCACGCATTGGATAGCCAGTCCGCAGGTCGACTCCACGTCACAGGTGTGGTTCAAGCAGTCGTTTGTTATGCCCCGGCGTCCTCATCGAGCCGCGCTGACCGTGATTTCAACAGGCTATTTCGCCGTTTACGTGAACAAATGGAAAGTCGATTTGGCTACCATCGCTCCCTATCGGGCATACGGCGACACGCTGACCAAGGGCATTTGCTACGACGTGACACGCTTCATGCGTCGCGACACCAATGTCATAGCGGTGTGGTACAGCCCCGTTTTTCCGCATATCGAACGCCGCCAGCTATCGGTTTCGCTCGTCACGACCGACTCACAAGGTCATACCGCCGTACTCAATTCAGACTCAGGTTGGCTCTGTCATCGTGCCACCCGCAGCCTCAACGCCGACGGAGGCGAAACGATCAACGGCCGGGGTTACCCCTTAAAATGGTATGACACGTTTACCGACCTGGCCCTTTGGCAACCGGTCGTCAACATAAAGGCATCGCCCCTGCAAGGATATACTATCGAAGAGAACTTCCGACCACAAATGAAAGTCCATTATATAAGGAATCAGAATTACTTCGATTTAGTTGGCGACACTGTTTATTACGAGTTTGGCCTGGGCTTCTATGGCAACCTGCGCCTCACTATTCGTGACGCCCAACCCGGACAGGTCTTCCACATCGGCAATCTCACCTACACTTGTAATGGAAAAACCGATGAGCAAGCTATCTCTCGCTTCGCTCCTGCCTATTACCGGCGTGTTCCCATCTGGGGCGACAAGCTCTTCAAACACAAACAAATACAGAATTTCGAAGCCATTGAGCTGGCCCCTGTATGGCCCGGTTTCCAATAATCATTTTACGACGACAGAACATTCAGCATGAACAGCAACGACATTGAGACCATCGACATTGAGTCCGCACTACGGTTATACCGAGGCAGCCATATCGACAACGACCTTTTGCTCATCGACGAAGTGGCCGATATCCCCCTACCCGGCGAATCACGCCGCATGAAAAGCCTACTGATAGCGCTCTGCCTCAAGGGCAAAGCTCAATATACCGTCGACACCATCGAGTATAAGGTGAAGCCTAACGACATCATGATCATCAGTAACGGTCAGGTGGTAGACGACTATCTACTGAGCCGCGACTGTAGCGGCATAGCCATCATGGTGTCGTATGACTTCTATCGTGAGATTGTTTCCGACGTGCACGAGCTCTCTTCGCTCTTCATCTTTTCACGCAACCATCCCGTCGTAACCCTATCGCAGGACGAGTCAGACATGATTCAGGAATACTACCGGTCACTTAAAAGCAAGGTAGAAGACCAAAGCCATCACTTCCGGCGCGAAGTAGCACGCTCTCTTCTCTCCACGGTCATCTATGATATCAGCAATTCGCTCTATCATATCATGAATACCGAAAACGTGAAGCAGACTCGGGCAGACAAAATTTTCAAAGAGTTCATCCAGTTGGTCGAAGCCAACTATCATGAGAAAAGGCGGGTCGGCTGGTATGGAGGGCAACTCTGCATTTCGCCCAAATATCTTTCCGAAACCATCAAAGCTATCAGCCATCAGACGCCTAACGAATGGATCGACCGTTATGTGGTGCTCGAAATATGCAATCTGCTGCGCAATACGACTAAAAGCATTAAGGAAATTGCCCAAGACCTGCACTTTCCCACTCAGAGTTTCTTGGGAAAATACTTTAAGGAACACGTCGGCGTGAGTCCCACAGAATACCGGCGAGGATAATTTCTTACAGGTTTCGTAATTTTAACAAAATGCAAATCGCGGAAGAAAAGCTGATCGAAGCCTTGAGTCAAGATTCCCACGAGGCTTTCGACCTTATATATAATATGTATGCCAAGCGCCTTTATGCCTACTGCATGCAATATTCCAAAACGACAGAAGACACCGAAGACATCTTGCAAGGGGTATTTTGCAAGCTATGGGTCAACCGCCGGCATATCAAGAAAAGGCAATCGCTCAAGTCGCTTTTGTTCACCATCGCCCATCATGCGGTCATCGACACCTACCGACGCCGGCTTCTCTCACCCACCTACCGGGAATATGTCGAATACAAAGCGGCTTCGGAAACCGACAGCAGCACACGGATCGAATACGAAGAGTTTGTCAACAGACTCAACGCCATCCTGAAATCAATGTCCGAAACACAGCGAAACGTCATCCAAAGGGCCAAGTTCCAAGGTATGCGCAACGCGGACATTGCCGCGGAACTTCATCTCAGTGAGCAGACTGTCAAAAACGCGCTGTCTGCCGGCATGAAGACGCTACGCGACAAACTCGCTTCCATTACGATCTTACTGCTGCAATCGCTGTTACTGATTATTAACAAATAACGATGGTATCTTTTCAAGATGTCGACGTCTATACAATAAAAATAGAACCATGGACAATCAATTGAACGACAAATATAGACACGACTGGCTGAATCCTGACGAATTGAAGGAATGGAAACGGCAGGTGACACGCATGGACAACCATGAGATGGAACAGCTGATAGCGCCCGCATGGTTCGACGAAGAGCTGAGCGCGGCAAACGTTTCCGATGACCGTCTGAAAGCGTTGAAGGAACGTATCGACCGCAACCTCCCCGCAAACGACGGCAAACCGTCGATATCCCTTGTCAAGCGGATAGCCTTGGTTGCCGCCTCTCTCTTGCTTCCTATCCTGCTTGTGTCTACCTATTACTTTTATCACGAAAGCCAACAAGCCTTCGACAGCAGGACGACCATCGTCACGAAGAAAGGCGAGCAAGCCACCGTTGTTCTGCCCGACGGCTCTGTGGCCACCCTCAACTACAACAGCCGCCTGTCCTATTGCGCCCGGGATTTCAACCGCAAGGAACGTGATGTCGCTTTCGACGGACATGCCCGCTTCGAAGTGGCCAAGATACACGACTGCCCTTTCAACGTTTACACCCACGGTCTGAAGGTACATGTGTTGGGAACGAAATTCTATCTGGACGCCAGAAAAGACCGCGACATAGCCCAACTGACCTTGGAAGAGGGACTTGTGAAGCTCACCTCCCTGAAAACCGACGCGGAAGCTTTCGTACATCCGGGCGAAACGGCTACGCTCCGCTATGCCACGGGCGAGATAACGGTAAGCCGACAGCACACGGAAAGCACGCTACAGGCTTTACAAAACAACCTGTTGGTATGCAACGGACAACCCCTGCCCCACGTTCTGCGCGAGCTGGAAAACGCCTATCGGACGCGCTTCTTCGTCCATGCCAACAAGCCGCTTGGCACATTTACAGGCAAGTTGCCCCTCGATAATCTGATGGAAACCGTCAAAATCATCGCGGCCACCTATCGGTTCGGTTATACGATAGAAGGCAAGGATGTCCATTTCAGGAGCCGTTGACAAGACAAAACGTTATTATTCTCATAAGTGTATTACGCCACAGGACTACACATGGCCCATCCCCTTGTCGGAACAGAATATCAATCCGAATCTTAGAGAATCCGATAAATAAAGGTAACAAATGAACAACAAACTATTGACGTTGGCTCTTTTGGCGCCCGCCGTCGCTCCGATGACAGGCTCAGCCAAGAGTGCCAAGAAACCGAACAACGGGCGGAAGACGCCCAACGTGATTATCATCCTGGCCGATGACCTGGGCTACGGCGACCTGCAATGCTACGGCGCCAAGAATGTGGAGACGCCCAACGTAGACCGGTTGGCCCGCAACGGCATTCGCTTCACCAACGGACATGCCGTCGCCGCCACGAGCACGCCGTCGCGCTACTCACTGCTGACGGGCGAATATGCCTGGCGACGCCCCGACACCGACATCGCCGCGGGCAACGCGGGCATGATCATCAAGCCCGCGCAGTTCACCATGGCCGATATGTTCAAGAGCGTGGGCTACGCCACCTGTACCATCGGCAAGTGGCACTTGGGGCTGGGCGACCAAACCGGACGGCAGGACTGGAACGCCCCGTTGCCCGAGGGACTCGGCGACCTGGGCTTCGACCGACACTATATCATGGCGGCTACGGCCGACCGGGTGCCTTGTGTCTTCATTCAGGACGGGCGCGTGGCCAACTACGACGCCGAACATCCCATCGAGGTGAGCTATAAGGCCAACTTTCCCGGTGAGCCGACGGGAGCCGACCATCCGGAATTGCTCTACAATCAGAGGTCAAGCCACGGTCACGACATGTCAATCGTGAACGGTATCGGCCGTATCGGCTATATGAGAGGAGGCGGCAAGGCCCTGTGGAAAGACGAGAACATCGCCGACTCGCTCGTCGCGCACGCCGTCGGCTTCATCAAGGCACACAAGGACAACCCCTTTTTCATGTACTTTGCCACAAACGACGTGCACGTACCCCGCTTCCCACACCCACGCTTCCGGGGCAAGAGCGGCATGGGACTGCGCGGCGACGCGATCGCGCAGTTCGACTGGTCGGTGGGAGAAATCATGAAAACGCTGGAACAGCTGAAGATTGCCGACAACACGCTTGTGATTCTGACGAGTGACAACGGCCCCGTGGTCGACGACGGCTACGACGACCGCGCCGAGGAACTGCTCAACGGTCACAGTCCCGCCGGCCCGTTTCGTGGCAACAAGTACAGCGCTTTCGAGGGCGGCACGGCCATCCCCTTCATCGTCAGCTGGCCCGCGCGTGTCGCCGCCGGCGACACTTCCGACGCCCTCCTCAGCCAGATAGACCTCATGGCGTCGCTCGGCAGCCTTATCAACGCACGCCTGCCCCGTGGAAGCGCGCCCGACAGCCGCGACTATCTCGCCACCCTTATCGGCACCGACAGGCAAGGACGCGACTACGTACTCGGGCAGTCCAACACGCACGTGCTTTCGGTTCAGACGGCCGACTGGCGATACATCGAGCCGAACGACGGTCCGAAGATGATTACCTGGGGACCCAAGATAGAAACGGGCAACCTGCCGCTGCCGCAACTTTACGACCGCGCCAAGCACCTATACGAGCGTGACAACGTGGCCGAAACCCATCCCGAAGTGGTCTTCCGCATGCAAAACATCCTACGAAGAGAACGTGCCGGCAAGGCGAAATAAACCCAACGGCGCAGTCGTTCTACAATGAAAACAGGCTTGCAAGAATGAAAACACTCCGATTTCATTTCTTGCAAGCCTATTTTTCGTAAGCAATAACGTCCGCAATGCCCGTTCATGGAACATTGCGGATATTTATATCCGTCTGATTGCTGAAAGACAATCAGTCTTCCTAATCTTCCCAGAAACCTCCCTGTTTGGCACTGTTGATATTGGGAATTTCACCGTCTGCATCAGACTTGATACCTCCCGACTCACCATTTTCCTGTCCGGGCTTCCCCAAGTCATACTCACTTTTCGAGGCTGCACATAAATGAGATTCAAATTGAGCCGCGAAAATTTCTATACATGGCGCTATATAAGTCTTTTTCATTTCTTTCTGCTAATTAACGTACAACAAATTTCTTTCCATTCACGATGTAAATGCCCTTTGGCAGACCTTCAAGCGAACTGCCATTGCGCATAACCTGTCCATTCAGATTGATTACCTTATCGGCCATCTTTCCGCCCAACCGCTTGGTACCGGCACCTTCAGAAGTAATATTGTTTATGCCGGTTGTCTCATGGTCAATCGAACTCGTGAAGAAATTCGTAAACGCCTTCGCCTTCACGCCATCTGTAGCAGAAGCCAACACCAAGGCCGTGTACTTGCCCCATGTGCCACCTTCCTTGGTTCGCTTATAGAAACCGGAATCAAAACTGCCGTTTGTAGCCCCTTTGCCGTTATAATAGAAATAGCTGTTGGCAGGCATGGCCTTGCCTTGCGCATAGTTACCGATGAACTTATAGCTAATGCCATCGGTAGTCGTCAATGTCACATTTTCAAGAGATGATTCGTTTTCAGGCTGCTTGTTGACGCCTATAATCGTCACTTTCATACCGGTAGCGCTACCCGCGTGAAGCGCCGGGCGAATCATGTAAGGATGGTGTGCCTTGGTCTCCGTAACAGGAGTTTTAAATGCCAACGTAAGATAATTGGTACCTCCCTTAGAAGTAATGGTCGCGCCCGAGAATTCCACAACCTCAACCGTGGAGCCATAAGCGCTCTTCAGCTGCGCTTCCGTCAAATCGAAAGGCAGACACATGGAATACCATACATCGTCGACACGAGTTTCGTCTACCCAAGTCTCATCATCTTTGATTTTAGTCGTAATCGCAAAGTTCTTCCAACCCGCATAGTCACCCGTTGTTACTGTGTACTTACCGTTCTCTTTCGTAGGCCAAATATTGCCATCTTCCGCCGCGACATTCTCCGTATCACCACCTAACCCGGAAGAACTTGGATTTACGTATTTACTTCTGGCCGATTCCGGAAAATGAAGCAATGCAAGAAAGCTTTTCCCGTCACCGCGTTTATAGCAGTCTCTCGTCACGGGGGTGATATGGGTAGGATTAGAATATTGAAAGTTGCTGACCGCATTTTCGTCAAAAGCCTGAGTGCCGGCTTTCGTGTTCTCACCCAACACATACACATCCTTCAGCGCATAGTTTTCCTGAAAAGCCTGACTCTCAATTTCTTCTACACTTGCCGGAATCGTAATCGATTGTAAATAATGACACCTGAAAGCCGTGGCCTCAATCTTTTTCAATGTATTCGGCAAATGAATCGCTTCAATGGCACAACCTGAAAAGGCTCCATTCTTGATCGTTTCAAGACCTTCAGGCAAAGTAACGTATTTCAGCGCAGAACAATCGAAGAAAGCCTGTTGTCCTATCGTCTTCCAGCCAAAATAAAAATCAACAGATGTCAACGCGGTACATCCCATGAAAGCATGTTGTCTAATCTCACTATTTCCGTTAGGATCGACCTCACCCAGCTTCACCGTTTTCAAAGCAGAACCGAAAGCCTGCGCCCCTATGGTCACGCTTCGCCCGCTGTTATTTGGAATGACGACATTCTCGATTTGGCAACTGCCATTTGCAAGACAATAAGCCGGAATCGTGGTTGTCGTCCGCGGAAAGGTAACGGTCTTCAAATGGTCCATGAATTTTAGGTTTGTGAGCTCATTATCATTTGCGATCGCTGCATTCTCCAAGTCGAGCGTCTGAAGTTGAGGAAAATTATTTTCCTCGTCCGCCATACCACAGATTCTCTTCAAATCGTCACTCGTCATCGTAACTCCACCTTTGGTTACCACTTTCAGCTTGAGCGTGTTCAAGCAAGGCTGCACAAGTGAAGACGGCGTGTATTTCGCCCATTCGCCGGACACAGGCGTAAATTCATTCGCGATGTCGCCAGAGGCTTCCAGTGTAAACACAACCGTGCCATCGCTTTCTTTGGCCACTGTCAATTTAGCGTTTGCCAAACCCACGGTCAGCAAACACGACATAAATAGTAAAAGTCTTTTCATTTCTTTATTTTAAATCATATTTTTGCAACTTTTCTAACTTCTTAAACTAACGGAACAGAAGAATCCGGTAAACCGTTCAATCTTTGCCTTCTCACAGTATCAGTTTAAGCAACTCTATTCAGTAGATAGGGCCTACGTACAGGCGTTAATTTTGCTCAAAAAAATGATTATTAATGTTCGGCAAAGGTAGGCATTATTTCTTATCACAACAAATTTATCTCCTAACATTTAAGTACTATTCACAATAAGCAAGGAGGGTACATATCAAGAATTGTCAAGAATTTTAACGAAAAAACAGCTCTGCTTTTTTGGTCCTTTTAGAGCGAAACGGACATGAAAATGGAGCGATTAGGGATGAATATTTTGCTTAAATTTCTCATTATATATGCTTTCGACTCATCAAAGCTATGCTTTGAGGCGCCAAAAGCTATGCTTTTAGCGTGCAAAAGGGCTGCGATGAGGGGCTAAAAGCATATACGGTAAGGGGCAAAAGGAAGCCGAAAAGCTGTAAAGAAAAGAGAAGTCGTTGATTATCAGATAAATACAAACACGCGAAATTCTCGCGTATTTGGACGCGAAAGAAAAATTTTTCAGAATAACACAAGCAGCAAAGGGCTATTGTAAAAAAAACTGACGTTTATTCAGTATCCCACCACCTACCCGTCTTTCGAGCTAT
Organism: Prevotella illustrans; assembly: GCF_017426725.1. Lineage (GTDB taxonomy): Bacteria > Bacteroidota > Bacteroidia > Bacteroidales > Bacteroidaceae > Prevotella > Prevotella illustrans. Next base: position 32,687 of record NZ_JAERMS010000001.1, read on the forward strand.
CTACCGCGCAGATTCTGTTAAATTTGGTTCATAGTACGAATTTCTTCGGCCACTTCGCACAACTCCCGATACCAGGCTTCGCCGAACCGACGCTTCAAGGGACCGGCCAAAAACTTATAGACAGGCATGCCAATGGCACGGCCTTTAGCCACGGCGTCCTTGCAGATGTCCCACCGATGATAGTTGATTCCCGTGAGGCCGTGGCCGAACTCCTTCACGCGGATGGGATAAAGGGCGCACGAAGCGGGTTTCACGAACTGTGTCTTGCCCTCACGAAAAGCGCATTCCAAGGCACAGAGGCAGCAATCCTTCACCTCGGTTCCGTCATCGAGCGTCAGATCCTTATACTCGGTGAAGGCACAATCCTTGCCCCCCACGATACTCGTCACAAGGTCGCCCTCACGGTCTACATAGGCCACGCCCTGCCGGTCGACCACGGCCTGAGCCGAAGCGCTCATCCGTGGCCACACGGCGTCGAGCGACTCTTCGATGCTTCCTATCTCATCGAGCGTCACGGGAGCCCCCGCGTCGCCCTCGACGCAGCACTTACCTTTGCATTTGGCCAGGTCGCAGCAAAACATTTCGGTGATAATATCGGGCGAAACCAATACGTCGCCCACTTGCAAAATACGCAATTCGTCTTGATTCATGTTGATTTTACAGTTTGAGCATGGACTGCCATCCATATTGCCATCAACGAACAATTCGCCAACAAACAACTCGTCAACTCGTCAACTAACAACTCGTCAACTTGTCAACTCGTTTACTCGTCAACTTAAAAAAGCTACCACTCGATGGGTGCCAGCCCCTTACTCTCTAAGAAAGCGTTGCAGCGGGAGAACTGGTGATTGCCGAACCAGCCGCCATGGTTGGCCGACAAGGGCGAGGGGTGGACGCTTTCCAGAACGTAATGGCGATGGGTGTCGATGAGATACTTCTTGCCACGGGCGAAACCGCCCCACAGCATGAAGACCAAGTTGTCGCGGTGATCGCTCAGGGCCTTGATGGCCGCGTCGGTAAACGTGGTCCAGCCCAGCCGCTGATGGCTGTTGGCCTCATGTGCCCGCACGGTGAGCGTGGCGTTGAGCAGCAAAACGCCCTGGTCGGCCCAGCGAGTCAGGTCGCCGTTGCGGGGCATAGGCTTGCCCAAATCCATTTCTATTTCCTTGAAAATGTTGATGAGCGACGGAGGTGCCGGCACACCATCGGGCACCGAGAAGCTCAATCCCATGGCCTGACCGGGCTCGTGGTAAGGGTCTTGGCCGATGATAACGACTTTCACTCGGTCGAAAGGACAGAGGTTGAAAGCATTAAAAATGAACTGTCCCGGCGGATAACAGGCATGATTTTGATACTCCTCACGCACCAATCGGGTGAGATTCACAAAGTAAGACTTCTCAAACTCGGCACCCAGATGCTGCCGCCACGATTCTTCTATCTTTACGTTCATACAGACAGTTAATAATGATTGCAAAGATAATGATAAACTACGAAAAGTAAGTCTTTTCACAAAACATTATCATAAGCGACTGTTCTGCCTGCTCATTCTAAGGTGCTTAACGGGCAGAACTGGGTCTTCGGGGTTATCAGATGATAGCGCAGGACACCTAAAACAAAAAATCGGAAGCTACGAATGCGTAACTTCCGATTCTATTTAGTTTGTTTAATTGCTTATTTATCTTCAATCAGACACTCGCCCGTCATGTCTGTCGGCTGTTCCAAACCCATGATATGGAGCAGAGAAGGGGCCACGTCGGCCAACCGACCGTTCTTTACCTTGGCCGAATTGTTATCCGTTACATAGATAAAAGGCACCGGATTCAGCGAGTGAGCCGTGTTGGGCGTACCGTCTTCGTTGATCGCATTGTCGGCATTGCCATGGTCGGCGATGATGATAGCTTCATAACCGGTGGCCTTGGCAGCCTCGATTACCTCCTTCACGCACTGATCTATCGCCCAAACAGCTTTGGCAATGGCGTTGTAAATGCCCGTATGGCCCACCATATCGCCATTTGCGAAGTTCACAACAATGAAGTCGTACTTGTCTTCCTTGATAGCGGCCACGAGCTTATCCTTCACCTCGTAAGCGCTCATCTCAGGCTTCAGGTCGTAGGTTGCTACCTTAGGCGAAGGCACAAGGATGCGGTCTTCGCCCTCGAAAGGAGCCTCACGACCTCCGTTAAAGAAGAAGGTCACGTGGGCATACTTCTCTGTTTCGGCCGTATGAAGCTGCTTCTTGCCCAGTTTCGACAGGTATTCGCCGAGCGTATCTTGCACGTTTTCTTTCGGGAAGAGTACGTTTACGTTCTTGAAATTGGGGTCGTAGGGCGTCATGCTGTAGTATTGCAGGCCCTTAACCGTGTGCATTCCCTCTTCAGGAAGATCCTGTTGCGTGAGTACAGCGGTGATTTCTTTAGCACGGTCGTTACGGAAGTTGAGGAAGATTACTACGTCGTCTTCCTGGATTGTGCCATCAATCTTGGCATTGTTGATGGCCTTGATAAACTCGTCCGTCACGCCCTCATCATAGCTTTCCTGCATGGCCTGCACCATATCGGTGGCCTGTTTGCCCTTTCCTTCAACGAGAAGGTCGTACGCTTCTTTCACACGATCCCAGCGTTTGTCGCGATCCATGGCGTAGAAACGACCGATAATGCCGGCAATGTGGGCGTCATTCTTGTCGCAGCAAGCCTGTACTTGCTCGATGAAACCCTTACCGCTACGTGGGTCGGTGTCGCGTCCGTCCATGAAACAGTGAACAAACACCTGATCTTTGAGACCATATTCCTTACCGATTTCAATAAACTTGAAGAGGTGATCGAGTGAAGAGTGAACGCCACCGTCAGACGTCAGACCCATGAGATGGAGCTTCTTGCCCTTCTCTTTGGCGTAGGTATAAGCCGCAACGACGCCTTCGTTCTTCAAGATAGAACCGTCGGCGCACGCACGATTAATCTTAACGAGATCCTGATAAACCACACGACCGGCGCCGATATTGAGGTGTCCCACCTCTGAGTTACCCATCTGGCCGTCGGGCAAGCCTACGTTTTCGCCGCTGGCCTGAAGCTCTGAATGCGCTGAAACAGCTGTCAAATAATCTAAATATGGAGTTGGCGTGTTGTAAATAACGTCACCTTTACCGTGTTTTCCGATTCCCCAACCATCGAGAATCATCAGAAGTGCTTTCTTTGCCATAATAAAACTAATATCTAATTATTGTTATATTTCCTGCAAAAGTACGATGAATCAATGAGATAGCAAAAAAATGATTTTATTTTTAATAATCTTTACTGCAGCAATAGACGCAAGATTTGGCGCGATTCTTACAGCTCGGCAGCAGGCTGCGTTGCGTCGGCAATATCGAAATAGGCTTCGAGTTCGGTCATGGCACGACCCTCCACGTTCGCCAAATCTTTGATAATAAGGCCTTTCTCCAACAAGAGAATGCGGGTGGATATATCGGATACGAAGTTGAGATTGTGACTGGAGAGGATGACCGTGGTGCCTCGTTCCCGGCATTCGCGTTCTATCATCTTGGAGATGAGAATCTGCGACGACGGATCGAGGTAGTTGAAAGGTTCATCGAGGATGAGTACGCGCGGCTGAATGAGCATGGCTCCGATGATACCGACCTTCTGTCGGTTGCCTTCGGAGAAGTCGCGCAGGTATTTCTTTGTACCGAGAATCTCGCCATTCATCAACGCCTCGAAGCCCGCGAGCCGTTGATGGATGGTCGTTTCGTCTAAACCATAGACCTTACCGATGAACGCGAAATACTCTTCGGGCGTGAAAAAGTCGATTAGAAAGCGCCCGTCGATGAACGAACCGGTAAATGTTTTCCAGTCATCACTCTCATGAACGAGCTTTCCTTCGTTCTCCACACTGCCTTCATCGGCCTTGATGAGGTCGAGAATAAGGCGCATCAGCGTGGTCTTGCCTGCGCCATTGTTACCCACAAGACCGATCAGCTGGCCATCACGGATGGTCAGTTCCGGAATATCAATCACAGTTTTGTCACGGTAAACCTTTTTAAGATTGGATATTTGTATCATAAGAAAAATGTTTCATTACTCTCCTAACTTCTCCATTCGTTCATATCGCCGGGCCATAAACATATCGGCCACACGCTTGATGATGGGTCGATGAGCCGCAATTAGGCCAATACCTACAAGCGAAGTAATCCATTCGGCCACCACGGGAGGCAGCCACGCGAAAGCAAAGGCAAAGCCAATCATCGGCACCAACGGCACAAAAGAATACACATTGATAGACATATTGGCTCCCTGATAATTGAAGAAAGCCGACGAGAAGACGTCGAGACGGGTGGAAAAAAGGCAGGTTGGCAGCAGCAACAGATTGGTACCGATGGCCAACAACGCGGCACTGCACAGGAACCCGAGGCTCCATTTGCCCATCAACAGGCCCGGCACGAGCAATAAAAAGACCACCAGATTGATGAGCATATAGAAATAATACTTATTGAGCAGCAGGCGATAAACCGACACGGGTTTAGTCATCAGACCGTGAAAGAAGTTGGCTTCCACACCGAATACCCACTGTCCCAGAATGATAGACGGAAAAGCAACGGAGAAATACATAAAGAATGCCATGAAACCATGGTCGATTCCGCTGTCGCCACCGAATGTGGAGGACTGCGCATAGATTTGCGGAACAATAATAACGAGGCCGAATATCAAGCTCTGGCGCAGGCGCTTGGCTCGTATCAGGCAGAGGTATTCCAAACTCAGAAGCGACACTCGCCCCATGCTGCGCACAGAAGAGGCTTGGTCTTTGTGGTCGTTGTAGACCCGCATGGCACAGAGATAGCGGTAGAGCACATAGATGGCAAGGCCCGACAGGGCCATCATACCCAGTATATGAGCCACGGCGCCAAGGCCGATGAAGCAGAACGCGTAAAGGGTCAGGATAAAAAGGTAGAACAACAGGCCTACCCAGACGGCCAACTTGCGGGCCCAATCGTCAGCCTTGTGCAAACAGGTGATGGCCAAACCGTCGGCCACCGACAGCACATAGGTCATCAGCGTGGCCAGCAACGCGTAGCCGACCGGCATGAAGATGAAATAAATCAGTGCCATAACGAGCGGCACCATGTAATTCCAGTAATCAAGTAGATTGGAAAGAATAAGGAATTTGTTCCACGTGCGTTCCGTAACAGGCTTTGCTTTCAGGTAGTCGTCCATGATAGCGGCGTCCTGCTTCATCGTGAGTTTCAACAGAAAGTCAGGCAAAACGAAGGCCAGTCCCATCACCGTGGCAACGCGTTCAAATGGCAAATCGCCCATCTGTTCCATCACGGAGCTGCCTCCACCCACGTAAAAACTTATCAGGAAAGAAGCCATGATGAAGAGAATATAAATAAAAATGCCCATTTTCTTCCAATTGAAAGTGCGCCGTGTTTCTATCCACCATAGTTTAAGAAGTATCTTCAGCATAAATTTTACTTCATGATTTTAGAATATTACAAAAATAATATATTCTTTTGAAAACGACAACGCCTGCACATCTTTTAACCCAAACATATATAAAACCACTTTTACACCGGTAAAATAAAATTAGCGGGGACAGGTTTACAAGTATCAACGATATCTGCCACGCCCTGAATTATTTTTACATATACCATCAAAAAAGTGGCATTATTCTGAAAAAGAAAAGACTTGGGCGCAAATAAGCGATTGTAGAGCGAGTTTATAAAACGCTGGCTATCAGCATATTGCGATTTTTAAGGTGCTTTCCTGTCGCTTTTTCACCTTTAATCGCTATGCTTTCAGGCCGTAATCGCGGCCTTTTTACCGACTAAAAGCTATGCTTTGGCCGTGTAATCGCTGTGCTTTGAACCGATAAAAGCATAGCTTTGAGCATAAAAGAGCATCAAAATCGGCAAATCGAAGGACTTTTTCGGCACGCCGGCACTTAGATGACGTGTTGCGGAAGTGTTAAAATCTGGTAGCTTTTTCTGACAAAATCACTTGTAGGCTTGCACTAATGAGAAAGGGCTTACAAATGATGAGGCCGGAGATTTCGTCACTTGCAAACTTGTCCCCCACAAATGATCAGGTGAGCCGTTTAACGAGTGAGGACTCGATAGGCTATCATTAAAATAGGGAAGCCTGCTTCACAGCTGACTTCCCTGAAATAGAGAGAGAATTTAAGATTAGCCCTTGATGGAACTAATCCTTTATTCTATAATGTCCATCATTTGCGCCTCAGGGCAATGTGATAACTTCATCAACAACACCAAATGAATAATTACCTGCTCCGACAAGGATATGCTCCAGCGAAAGGGTCAACTGCTTGCCGACTCTTACACCGGTACCGTTGACATAGACTTCTCCATATTGGCTGTTATACTTCCAACCGGCTTGTTTATCTATAACAAACTTGGTGGCGTCGGCGTCGGTAGCCTTGGCGATCACGCTATAGCCTTGGGCAAAGATGTCTTGGAACTTATAAACTTTGAGACCTTCGGCCGTTTCTGATTCGTAAACGTGTACCTTTTTTGTCGCTCCATCGTCGAACCCTGACACGTTGACCAGTTCGCCCAGGTCTTTCCAAGCGTAGTCGCAGGTTATTGTAATCTCTATTGTTTTCACCGGTTTACCCACGATTGTATCGGCTGTAGCTATGTCAGCGTCGCTCAAGGTAAGGGTTGCGGTATAAGTTGTCCCCGCCTTCATGTTGGCAGCCTTAATGGTTACAGTCGTCGTCGTCTGCCCGTTGGCATAAACGGCCGCGCCATTACCGGCGTCGGTGAAAACTCCCGCGTCATCACTGCTGAGTGTATAGTGAGCGGTGTACTCACCTGAGCCGCCAAAACGACTCAGGCTGACAACGATGTCGGCGGATGAATTGTTGGTGAGCGCGGTCACTGTCTTGTCTATGAACGAAATGTTCGCGCCCGTCGGAGAATAGACAGCAGACTCATTATCCTTATCGCAAGATGTAAACAGCGCAACGGCTACTGCAGCTACACCTAATATATACTTACTAATTTTCATTGTAATCAATATTTATGAATTAAGAAAAAGATGGGATTAGTCCATCGGGTTCTGATCCTTTGCAGGATCAAGTGCCGAGTTTCCATCGAATTCGGACTGCGGAATGGTCAACACCCACTTATAGCTGTCCTTATTGTCAATGCCCTTTACTAACGCGGATGACGGATGGCCCTGATCGCTTGAACGGTAAACACCCTGGTGCAAACGGCGAAGATCGAAGATACGGCCAAACTCGCCCCACAGCTCAATACGACGCTGATCGATGATTTCCTCACGAAGCGAGCCTGTCTTGATAAGCGGATTGGTTGTAACGGCCAATTCCTTGCCACTCTTCGAGCACGTATAACCCGAATCACGCTGTTTCATCACTTCCATCAATGTCTTTATCGCGCCGCTATCGTTGCCTTGCATACACTGTGCCTCGGCCTTGGTGAGATACATTTCCTCGATACGCATCAGGATATAGTCGCCTTCGAATGTAGCTTGATTGGAGAATTTAAACTTCTCCTGCTGATAACCGTTAGTCTTGTTGTTCTTGTCATTCGGATTCCACCATTCGCGACGCTCATCTTTTTCGCCCATCAGCGCGTAGAGCGTCTTGCTTACTTGAATACGTGCTCTGGCGCCATACTTACCCATGTCAGCGTCCATGTGGTTGAAGAAACTGGCATATTGTGTTGACTGGTCAGACACGATCTTCATTCCCCACATCACATTCTTGTAGTCTACCTTGTTCAAACCGAGGAAATTGCTGACTGCAGCGATGGCTATTCCTTCCTTACCGGCTTCGGCGATAGCATTGTCAGCATAGGTTTCGGCGTCCTGCCACTTCTCTTCAACCAAAGCAATGCGGGCTGCCAAACCATAAACCTCGCCCAAACCTAAGTGCGACTTACTGTCGCGAGTGGTCTTGGCAGCTTTCAATTTGTCGATGGCAGCCTTGATATCGCTGTCAATTTGCTTGTAGACATCAGCCGTTGTAGCACGTGGTTTGCCCTTTGTTCCCTTCACGGTTGGCTCCGTATAAATAGGTACACAGGGGTCTGTAGGATGGTCTATGTAGTTGCGGGCATAGAACTGTGACAGATAGAAGTAGCCCAAAGCACGCAAGGCATAAGCCTGGCCCACAATATAGTTCTTCTCTTTCTCGTCACCTTCCATCGTTGCGTCGGCCGCAATCAGGTAGTTAGCGTTTGCAATGATCGTATAGAAGAAGTTCCAGGTTCCGTAAGGACGGCCGTAATTATGGGTATAGTCACCCTTAACGTCGAATCGATAGTCATACCAGAACCAGCCGCTACCGGCCGCCTGCTGAATCATATCCTCGCCTTCGAGGTCAGCTACGTGGTTGAAAGCGGTGATACCGAATTCCTCATGCTGCCAGCCGGTGGTATAACCGGTGGTATAAAAGAAACGATAGATACCATTCAAGGCACCAATGGCCTTCGAAGTGCTCCTCATCAACTGACCTGTATCAACAGAAGTGGTAGGTGACGTCTCTAATTGGTCGTCTGAGCAAGAAGACATAGTGCCCAAAGCGAGCAGTCCCAGAAACGCAAATTTATATATTGATTTCATAGTTATATCCTTTCTTTAATTCTATTAGAAATTAACTTCCAGACCCAAGGTCCATGTCTTGTTGCTTGGATAGGTATAGCTTGTACCACCACGGAAGTTGTACTGTGGATCCATACCGTCAAGATGCGAGAAGAGAGCGACGTTGTCGGCCGAACAGAAAACGCGAACGTTGCTAAGACCGGCCTTCCTTGTCAGCGACTTCGGTAAGGTATAGGTGAGCGTGATGTTCTTAATGGCGAAGTAAGAAGCATCGATCAGATAGCGATCGAGTACAATCGTAGTCTCCTTGATGGCCATACGGGGAACATCGGTAATGTCGCCCGGCTTCTGCCAACGACGCAACGCGTTCTTGTGAAGGCTATTGTTGATATACTGGAGGTTCATGTCCTGGTAATAAAGGCCGTCGAGCACCTTGCCACCAATAGAATAGGTAGTCAACACAGACAAATCGAAATTCTTGTAGGTAAGGTTTGTACCGATACTGCCATAGAGATCAGGAATACGTGAGCCCATCTCGTAACGGCTGTTGGTAGCCTTGGAACGGTTGGAAGTAATGTATTCCTTCGTGATATTGCCGTTTTCATCCTTGTCATAAGCCCAGTAGAGCTGTGTACCCGTTGCAGGATCAACGCCGGCACTCCTGCTTATGTAGAAGGTATAGATGGGCAACCCCTTCTTGATGATATAGTTACCGGTAAGAATCTGATCGGTTTCCTCTGTCAGCTTGGTCACCTTGTTGCTGATGGTAGACCCCATCCAGGTAAGTGACCAACTGAAATCTTTCGTGCGGATTGGCGTGCCTGACAATTCTATTTCAACACCGGTGTTGCGCATATTACCTACGTTGGCGTCATACCCGTCGAAACCAGTTGATACAGCCATCGGGTAGTTGAGCAACATGTCAGTGGTCTTGCGATAGTAGTATTCTACACTCGCTTTCAGACGCCCATCCAGGAACGAGCCTTCAACACCCGTATTGAAGTTGCCGTTCTTCTCCCATGACACTCCCGCGTTCTCCAATGTAGAGAGCAGAGAGCCGGTTGTATTGGCATTAGCGTAGTTGACGCTCGACAAACCCTGCCACAGATAATAACGGGGATCGCCGTCAGAGTCAAGAATATTGTCATTACCCTGCTCGCCATAGCTCACTTTATAAGAGAGGTTGTCAATCCACTTCACGTCCTTGAGGAATTTCTCGTGCGACAAACGCCAGTTGGCGCCCAACGACCAGAACGTACCTCTGCGATGATTCTTCTCGAAACGTGAAGAAGCATCCCGACGAACAGAAGCCGACACATAATACTTGTCATCGTAATCGTAGTTGAAACGGCTCAGATAAGAGTCGATGCGATAGTCCAAAGAGTAAGAGTCACCATCCTTCAGAGTAGCGCCCGGACGAAGCTCGATAATACCACTCATCAAACCTGAGCGCCGTGCCATCAAGTATTTCAAGTTATAAGCATAAAACTCATGACCCGCAAGGATATCGAAAGTATTCTTGCCGAACGAACGGTTCCAGCTGAGCAACTGGTTGAGGGTATAGCTCTGGGTACGACTCTCGTACTTAGTGAGCAGACCGCCTGACGTAGCCTGGTTGCCATGCTCCATGTTCATCAGGTCAGAATTGTTGCGGTTGTTATAGTCAAAACCGAAGTTCAACGCGAGTTTCACACCCTTGAGCCAGCCGAAGCTGTCCTTATCGCCACCGAATACGAGACCGCTGCGCATACCGGCAATGTCGCGAAGGGCGGTTGTCTTGTCAAGCAACAGCATACCGAGCGAACTAAAGTCCGCCAAAGAACCCGGGCGCTGGTCGCCGTTAGAATAAGGCTCACCCCAGTCATACTCTGCTTTACCATTCTTATATACGGTCTTGCCGTCGGCGTCTTTCAGATAGACGGGGAACAAGGGGTTCACAAACTGAGCGGTATACCACACGTTTGAGGAAGAGCTTCCCGAATAGTTGCTAAAGTTAGAGATGGAGTGACCTACGTTCAGTCCTACATTGGCACTGAACCAGTCGTTTACCTTGGAGTCTACATTCACACGGGCCGTATAGCGCTGAAAGTTAGTAGTCTTCAGCGTACCATCCTCATTGACATAGCCCAATGACATCATATACTTTGTCCTGTCGGTACCACCGTTGAGGGAGAGCTGATGCTCATGACGGAAAGCATTCTTCTGCTCTACCGCGTCCATCCAGTTTTCATCCCAGGCAGCCTGCGCGTCGGCCTGCACCCGTCCGGTCTCGGGGTTGATGATGGTAGCCCAAGTGTAGTTCTTGAACGGATTATAATATTCACCGCCCAAGGTTTCAGACATCTGAGCACGCCCCGCGGCTTCTGCGTCGGCCCATGAAGCGCCACCGGCAAAAGCTTCATTGCGCAGTGCCTCATAGATCAGTTGCACATATTCTTTCTGATTGACGTTGTCATAACGCTTGATAGCACGGTTCGACCAACCCATGGTTGAACGCCATGTCACCTGTGTCTTGCCCTCAAGTCCCTTCTTCGTGGTAATCATCACGACACCATTGGCACCACGGGCGCCGTAAAGCGCGCCGGCACTGGCGTCCTTCAACACGGTCATCGCCTCAATATCCGAAGGGTTGATGCTGCTCAACGTACCGTCGTAAGGAATACCGTCGACAACAATCAGCGGGCTGTTGGAAGCGTTGATAGAACCATAGCCGCGAATGTGAATGGAAGGCGACGAGCCCGGCTGCCCTGAACCCGAAGTAAGCTGAACACCACTGGCATTACCTTCGAGGGCTTTGGTAACAGTCGTTACGGGGCGCAGCTCGAGCTTTTTGCTGTCGATGTTCTCGGCAGAACCTGTGAATGATGATTTTTTCGATGTACCATAAGCCACAACCATCACTTCATCCAATGTCTGGTTGTCAACTTCCAGTACTACTTTCATGTTACTTCTGGCAGCCATCACCTTTGTCTTCATACCGATATATGAGAACTGAAGTTTTGAACCGGCCGGAGCAGACAATGAGAAATGACCGTTAACATCAGTCACCGTACCCGTGTTAGTGCCTACGACTTTAATCGCCGCTCCAATAATGGGACTGCCATTATCAGCGGAGGTTACGGTACCACTAACTTGGGTCTGTGCCATTGCTATTCCAAAACTGAGGAACAAGCAGGCGAGAAACATACTTAGTCTCTTTTCCATAAAATCTCTCTCGTTAATAAATTTATAATATTAATTCTCTCGCTACAGTTTGTTATTAGATTGCATAACTATACAAATACCCTCTGTATATTATCATTACTTAACTGTTCTGCAAAAATAACAATTATAAACGTAACTTCCAATTATTTTTTAATATTTCTTTCTTTTTGACGCAAAAAAGCCATAATTTTATCAATTATTGATTTAAAAACGGATATTTATATGCTATTTTAAAAAAAATGAATTATCAGAAAAAGGACAAAAAACAACGGATAACAAGCATAAAGTTAATGAACATTTCGCATATTTATAAAAGAAATAGGGCCGAAGGACTGATTTAAGAGGGTAAAGTCAAAATAGACCTCTTGTAAGCCCATCCCAATTATATTGATTCAGCGGATCCGTGATTTTGTCAGAAAAAACTACCTGATTTTAACACTTCCACAACATGTCATCTAAGTGCCGGCACGCCGAAAAAGGCCTTCGATTTGCCGATTTTGATACCCTTTTATGCCTAAAGTTATCCTTTTATCGGCTCAAAGCACAGCGATTACACGGCCAAAGCATAGCTTTCAGCCGATAAAAGGGCCACGATTACGGCCTAAAAGCATAGCAATTAAAGGCGAAAAAGTGAAGAGAAAGCACCTTGAAAATCGCAATATGTTGATAGCCAGCGTTTTATAAACTTGCTCTACAATCGCTTATTTTCGTCCTTCTCTTTTCTTTTTCAGAATAATGCCACTTTTTTGATGGTATATGTAAAGATAATTCAGGGCGCGGTAGATATCATCGATACTTGTAAACCTGTCCCCACTAATTTTCTACTCACCCCATAACAGGCTTACGACCCCATTAAGCAAAGACCTTACAAAACCGATCGCGGGTCGGCATTGATACCGACCCGCTCTGTTTGACACCTTATTAATATATAAGGATTACGATTCTTTAGAAAGATATCTTGACATCGCCCTTATCGCAGACAAAGACGATAGACGGATCTTCTACGCAAGTAAGCGTGATTCTTGTAGGAAGTTTAGTCTTGTTCGCCTTCAACTTATAAGTACCGGGCTTGCCGTTAGGCGTCAACATTTCGATAATCTTATCCCAATGGAAATTCTTTGTAAAGTAGTCTCCATTGGCATCGGCTGTGGTCTTACCGGAAATGACGATGGTTTCATCATCAACCTGCTCCACACCCAACACAATCTGTCCCCAATACTTGCTCATTTTGATGGAGATACCAAACTGCGATCCTAAACTGATGCTTTCCGTACCGAAGTAAGCATAACTCAGAGGGAATTTGGTATTAGCCTTGGCCGCGGCCTGGAACAACTGAACCACCTTTGCCGAGCTTTTCTTCATATTAGGAGTCCACCAACCATTGATAAACAACTCTGCCGTAGAAGCCGGAACCAACTTAATCGTTTTATCTACTTTGTCGAGCCAATTATCATCTTCGGTATAGGTAAAACCGGATATAACCTTTCCGTTCAGCGTAACAGGCGTCAAGACATCCAATCCCGCGGGTGTATAGATGACAGGAATATCATGAACCGTTCCTTCGGCGTCGGTAGCCTTCAGCACGTTGTAAGACATCGTACACGGATAAGTGACGTCTCCCACAATCAACTTATAGCGATCGGTCTTCATGTTTTGCTTCACCGTGTTTACCTGACTTACAAAATCGGCCCATTTCTGATTAGCAGCCATAGGGGTCATCACAATACGTGCGTTGTGTTTCTTACCCGCCATAATCACACTGTCGGCCGTTGCCTTGAGCACACGAAATTCAAAGTCGCCTTCATATCCTTTACCGTTTGTACCTACGTTGGCCACCGGATCTGAATAGATATGGAAAGCCTTATTGAAAGAGTCGAAACTTAGCAAGACGCCCTGACTTTGCTCTACCGAATAGTGAGAAGTATCTTCTGTTTGAGTTGTCACATCCAGACAGTGAACGCCATTATCTTTATCAAACTGACAAATAAGATTGTAACCTCCATAGAGCGATGAGCCCTGGTAAGCCACTCTCCAGCCATTGGGTGCCGAAACAAGCACCTGCTTTGTATTCTCAATACTCTCCATGATACGCGTCGCGGCAGGCTTGTCAAACACATCCTTTATTTCGGGCGTGCATGATGAAGCCATTGCCAAAGCGCCCACCATAAACAGCAAGCTATATAGTTTATTCATATCTCAATCTTAATTTAATGTTTTCAAATCCAGTTTTTCCACTTCTCCCGATCGACGCAATACGATTTCACGCAGCTTGTCGATGTCAACACCCCATGAATTCATCAGATAGCTCCTGATCATATCAAGCTTGGTGAGGATGGCATTGACACCGTCCCTGCTACCCGTTTCGGGATCAATGGCTTGCTCCAAACGGGTATTCCACATCTCGTCGGTATCCGTCACGTAACAAGAGAATACTTCGGCAAAGTCTTCGTTATACTCACTGCTGGCATAACCCGTCACAAAACCGTCACGACCGGAAACCGTATCGTTCACGTTGATCCAGTCATTCGAATGGAACTTACCGGCCGACACCGTACGGAAGTCCGTAGAGTAATCTTTCAGCTGCGTAAGGATATGGGCAAACTCGTGGTGCATGGTATGGAAGTAGGCACGGTTCAGGTCGAGCTTCAACGGACGCTTAGGCTTGTCCCTGAAAGGGTATTTCCGCTCGATAAAGATATCGTTGATATCTAAATGGTTTATCTGAAACAGGTTGACACGTATACCTCCTTCGGCAAAACCCAAAACGACAGAACCTTGACTTGTATACTGGGCCGAACCTATCAGTTGGAACTCACGGAAACAATGCTGCTTCAGAAAATCCGGTCCCATCAATTCGGTATAAGCGTCAAGCCACACGTGCTTCACGATCTTGGCCAACGCAATGGAATTGGTGATGGAAGCCGGTGTCACATTGTAGCTCAAATCAGAATTCTGGTCTACATAAAGATAGTTGAAGCGGATGTTATACGGGTCGGTATAATTCTTCTTCAGCCACTCGTCAAACTCCGAACGCTGCGGCGCCTTGGTATCAAAGATCGACTCCGAACTCAAGTTGTCGCTCGTACAGGCTGTGGTCAAAGCCAGGACAGCCATCATCAAAAACAATTTTATATTTTTCATTTGCTAATCCTTTCTATATTTATTTTTCACGTGGGTTGGCCTCCAATCCTGCTTCGATAACTTCGGCCGGCAACTGCAACGCGCCACGGAGATCGCCTGCCTTGAAATAAATGTTATCCTCGCCATCGAGAAGATGCGTAATCTCGATACCATAACGCTTGATATCCTGGAAACGGAGCCCCTGCATGTAGGTTTCGATACGGCGCAACTGCAATATCATGTAAATAAAGTTGGTCTGCGTACCCTGCTCAATAGTGAATCCCTGCGGATGAATAGGCTTCTTGATTCCCATCTGGCTTTCTGATTCAATCTTGGCAGGCACCTCGGTCAAGCTATTAAAGAACGAGTTCACCAACTCCGTTGTCATGACCGGACGTACTGCCGTTCCGGCTTTGCCAGCCGTATGGGCGGCTATCCATGTGTTCATATCGGCCAACGACTCCTCGTATTTACCTGAACGGGCATAGGCTTCGGCGCGCACCAGTAAGGTTTCTTCAGCCGTAAACACGGCATCCACGATACGGTAATAAACCGACGTCTTGGTCGCGTTAGTATATTGCCGCTGTTCCATCATCTTAGGATAATAATTGTAACCACTACCTCCATAAAGCAAACGCGACTCATAGAGCACATTATTGGTAGAACCCGAACCCCAAGGCATACGAGCCCAGAATGTTTCGCCGATGGCTATCGACCGTGCGTGGATATAACGACGCCAGCTGGAATACCTGGCGGCATAGCCATGATGCGAGATTGCCGTCTGCAACATGAAGTTGGCGTTCTCGCCCGAGTTGATATAGGCGTTTCCTATATCTACCACACCGGCCAACTTCTTGTAAGTTGATACGGAACGCATCATCGAAGCCGGATTGGATCCCAAGGCTTTTGTAGCATACTCGATGGCCTTGTCCGGCTTGTTATAATACAAATTAAAACGGGCCGCAAAAGCATAGGCCGCACGGGTGTTGAAGTGATACTTCGGCACATCGTAATGATCGTCCGAAATCTTTGGCAAAGCCTCTTCGATATCGGCATTGATGTAGGCATAGAGCTCTTCGAGCGTGCCACGATTATTGACCGACACGCCGGCCGTCTTCGGATAAGGCAAGCCCAGATACTTGTCAGCCTTCGTAGCATCGTAGGCCATACAGAAAATATTAGACAGGCGGAAAAGCGCCCACGCACGGCAAAGCAACGCCTCTGCGCGCAGGGGCGCCACGTCGCGATCGGTCACTTTGCTCAGGTCGGCCAACACTTGGTTGGCTGTACCCACGGCAACATAGAAGCCGCTCCATAATCTACGGGGAGAGTCGTTGGTAGTCACGTCGATCTCTTTCCAACGATAAGCCTCATCCTGAACAATCTGATAGGTGTACTGACGCCCCAGGTCGGTCACGTTGTCACTGCTCAGATCGAGCAGGAGGTTCGGCGCGTTATCGCTATAGGCCGTAGACAACAGCTGCTTGGCTTTCTCAAAGGTATTGACCTCAGCACGGTCGTCGGGCAGTTTGTCCAGATAGCTGTCGCACGAAGAAAATGCCAACGTGCTCAAAACCAAAAGGAATATATTTATTTTTTTCATTTTGTTTGCTTCTTTAATTGATTAAATACCCAATCTAACGGTCAAAGTGAACTGACGGGCCATCGGCAGAGCCACACCACCTGAATTGTAGAACTCCGGATCTTGTCCGTTCAACTTCTTGTCGGCATAGATAAGGAAGAGGTTGGTGGCCTGAAGCTTTACGCTGGCCGAGTTCAAAGTAAGATGGCGGACAAAGCGCCGCGGCAGATCATAAGAAAGCGAAATTTCCTTCATACGGATGAAATCACCCTTGGCCACCCGCTCGGTAGAATAATTATAGGCCGAGAAAGCACGACCGATATAGCCATCCTGCTGAATCGTACGCAGGTCGACGATAGCCGGAATCGTCGTGTGGGCCTCATCGCCGGCCTTTATCCAACGGTTCTTGAGCTCCTTGGGCATGGCCAACATATCGGAATAGCTCGTGCTGAAGAAAGGATCAAGACGCACTTTGTTGCCGAAAGCGTAAGTGGCGAATATGTTCAGGTGCCAACCTTTGTAAGAGAAAGTGTTGCCCAACGAACCGGTTATGGTAGGATCTGTCGGACCTTCATATTTCAAATAATCCAAGTCATAGCTTTGGAATTTGACATTGCTGGTAGTCAGTTCGCCCGCTTCGTTGATTACCTGTGGAATACCATGGTTGTTCAAGCCCTTGAAATCCCAGGAGAAGAGCGCTCGATAAGGATAGCCCACCTTAGTGAAACCGGTACCAGTGGTCATCGTGAGAATGCGTGAACGGCTATCAAGCGAAGTAACCTCTGTCTTCACATGCGAGAAGATAAAGTCGGTGTTCCACTGGAATTTCTTGTTCACGATGTTCTTACTCGATATAGCCAGCTCTTCACCATGCGATTTCATGCTGGCCACGTTGGCATACTCTGTGATGGTACCCTTCGTTCCGTTGGTGGTGCGGGGACCGATGAGGTCGTAGTTGTTACGAGTATACCAGTCGAAAGTCACGTTAATGCGGTTGTTGAGGAATCCCAGATCCATACCGATATTAAACTCGTGCTTCTTCTCGTAAGTAAGATCAGGGTTGGCAAAGCTGTATATTTCCAGTGCCGACTCTTTGTCGACGGCAAACGGACGCCATATATTGGTACTCGTGATGATCACCTGCGAGTTGGTTACGGCAGGCTTGTCACCCGTCAGCGAGTAAGAAGCACGGAGCGTGGCATGAGAGAGTGAGCTCTTGAATACCTTCTCAAACCATGGCTCTTCATGGGCGTTCCACGCGCCCGATACATTCCAAGTGGGCAGCCAACGGGCACTGCGGGCCTTACCCAAGCGGTTGCTGCCTTCGTAACGCGAAGTCAGATTGACCGAGTAACGACCCTTCCAAGAGTAGTTAACCGTACCGAAGAACGACACGTCGCGGCCATAAGAGTTGGTCAAACTGTAATAGATATTGTCGTCTTCCACAGCCTGCTTGAAATAATGATAGTCGTAATTAGCCAAGTAACCCATTTCGTACTGCATACCTACGCCGTTGAAATAACTTCTCTTTCGTTCGGTATTGTTTACTTCCATACCGGCATAGAAGTTCACGATATGATCTTCGTTGTAAACATCATTGTAGCTGGCCGTGGCACGGAAGTCCCAACTGTTCATGGTATACTTGTTTTCCTTATAGAAACCACCCTTGGGCAACACCGAGAACTTCTTGGTATTGGCTTGGTCGGGGTCCCGATAGAGCCATGGATTGGCGTCGCGGATGGTGGCGTCGTCCATGGCACGGAAGGCTAGAGCGTAGTTAGAGTTGTCGCGAATCTGCGTGGCCTGTGTCGTCGTAGAGAACTTATAAGCTCCCAGCACGGAGAGTTCTACCTTCGTGATAGGCTTATACTTCAATTCGGCCTGCGCCTTCATGTCAAGCACGTTGAATTCAATGAAGTTGTTGGCCAACTCATGGTGAATGTTGAACGGCGCATAGTTGCGGATGTAGTAAGTATTGGGATCGAGCGCACGCGAAGAGTTGATGGCGTAAGAATAGGGATTGATATCGAAATTGCGACTTACGACCCCCGTAGGACCATCGACTTCCTGAGAAGTGGAACCCGGTGCACGCTGCTTGCGATAGGCTGTGTTGCCAATAAGGTTGAACGACACCTTCTTGCTAAGGTTGTAGTTAGCATTGACCGAGTAGGTATAACGCTGCACTTTGCTCTGTTCGCTCCAGCCCGGATCGTTCATGAAAGAGAACGACGTGTAGTACTGGGCCTTATCGGTACCCGTCTGCATACTGATGGAGTGGTTCATGGAGATGGCGTTGCTGAAGAGTTCGTCAAACCAGTTGGTATTCCTCATTTCAGCCGCCTGCAGATACTTGCCCATGGCCTCGTCCGTATTAGCGATGACAAACGCGCCCGTCACAGGGTCGTAGGTATTCATCAGGCTATACATCTTGCCATAGACACCACTGGTACCCGCACGCAGAGTTCTTGAAAAAGAGAGCAAACCGTCAGCGGCCATTTCCTTATACACCCCCATCTGCTCTTGCGAGTTCATGATATTGAACTGGCTGTAACTGGGTTTCAGGCGCATCGTGAACTCACCGGTATAGCTGATGCGTGAGCTTCCGGCCTTACCTTTTTTCGTGGTCACGACAATCACACCTGACATGGCACGGGCACCGTAGATAGATGTGGCCGAACCGTCTTTCAGAATCTGGAAGCTCTCGATGTCATCGGCATTTAAACCGGCGATGGCCGACGAAATCAAAGTTGTAGCGTCGCCCGAGGAAAGGGCGTCGGCGTCGACCTCAGTCACGTCTTCCATGATCACGCCGTCAACCACCCACAGCGGTTTTGACGAACCATAGATTGACGTGGCGCCACGCACGCGGATCTTAGGTGCCGTACCGAAGGTGCCACTGACATTCTGCACCGACACGCCGGCCACACGCCCTTCGAGGGCACGGCTCACATCGGGCACACCGTCGAGTTTCGACTTGGCCGCGTCGAGCTTGGAGGCCGCGCCCGAGAAAAGACGCTTGTCCATCTTCTGCATACCCGTGACGACGACTTCACCAAGCGTCTGGTCATCGGGATGCAGCACGACACGCATCTTGCCGGCTTTCGCGGCAACTTCCTGCGTCTTCATGCCAACGTACGAAATGACGAGGCGGGCATTGGCAGGAACAGAAAACTGAAACTCTCCGTTCACATTGGTGATCGTACCGGAAGAAGTACCTTTCACTTTGACAGAGGCTCCGATAATGGGTTCATTGTCTTCAGATGAGACGACAACACCTGAGACTTGTGTTTGGGCCATGGCCATTCCTAAACCAAGGAACAGACATACCAGAAACATAAATAGTCTTTTTTCCATAGACATTCTCTCTTGTTGTTAAAATGATTATATATAATGTAGAAAAATTGATACTTGTAAACCTGTCCCCATTAATTTTCTACTGAGCCGAAAAATTCTCTCCAAAAGTGTCAAAGAAACAACTTACCTCTTTTCCCAAAGACAAGAACGACCATTTTATTATAATCAAGGATTTAAGTAAATATTATACTACCTCTTTTTGACACGTCAGCAAATTCACAATAGCTGTTAATTACAAAATTAATTCAATTTTATTAATTTTCCAACTTTTTACCCCAAAAAGTATAAATTTATAGAATAAAGACTATTTTTGAATACAATAAATAAGCAATGTTATCTCAATGAATTATCAACTGTCATCTACCACGCCGCCGCCATAATATGGCGGAAGTCTCCTGATTCATCATTTGTAAGCCCTTCCTGACTCCGTGCTTTTGTCAGAAAAAACTACCTGATTTTAACACTTCCGCAACATGTCATCTAAGTGCCGCCACGCGGAAAAATCCCTTTGCTTTGCCGATTTTGATGCCCTTTTATGCTTAAAGTGATGCTTTTATCGGCTCAAAGCATAGCGATTACCCCGCCAAAGCATAACTTTTAGTCGGCGAAAGGGCCGCGATTATAGTCTAAAAGCATAGTTATTAAGGGTAAAAAAGCGAAGGGCAAACACTCCAAAAATTACAAACCATTGATAACCAACGCTTTATAAATCCGCTCTAAAATCGTTTATTTTCGCCCGACTCTTTTCTTTTTCAGAATAATGCCACTTTTTTAAGGTTGTTTGTAAAGTAAATTCAGAGTGCTTTTATAAACGTGAACCATTGCAAACATAGTAACTACGACTGGCGCATGAATGCGATTACAAGCACCCCAGAGTCAACTTATTGGCATGACTCTGGGGTGTGGAGTAATGAAGCCGGCGGCTTCATGGCTTATATGCTTTTCTTTTTATAGAATTTAGTGATAAGTCGAATAGAAAGTTGTTATTTCAGATAACCTTCATATTAATCCCAGTCTTCTCCGCGTAGCGGAGTGACGAGTAAGAAACCATGCAGAAGGAAATGACTATAAAAGGGGCGTCTATAGGTCGTTTTATCTTTTTTGAGCGACTTTTCTATATTTTTTTTAATAGTCTTCTACTAAAGCTTGATAATCATATGAGGCACATAACCTTCCATCTGATTCATATAAATTACAATAAATATTATAAAGGCCTCTTCTTGTAAAGTATGCTACCATGTAATTTTTCGAAGTTTGGGTAATGACAGCATGACCTAATTCTACTTCATCTTCGTCATCTTTAGCATTTGAAATAATGAATTCAGAATAAGCAA
The DNA here is from genome assembly GCF_017426725.1 of Prevotella illustrans. Lineage (GTDB taxonomy): Bacteria > Bacteroidota > Bacteroidia > Bacteroidales > Bacteroidaceae > Prevotella > Prevotella illustrans. The sequence goes on from NZ_JAERMS010000001.1 coordinate 53,854, forward strand.
CATCATCAGGATAACCATAAGAAGTGTCAACTCCAAAAGTTACAGTAGTATTTTTGCGAATAATTCCAGAGCCAGCCGAACAATTAAGTAGACCATCGTAAAATGTAGTAATGAATCTTTTATACGTTCCATATTCTGGGGGGACATCGTTAGGTAGGTGCCTGATAAGAGGCCATGCTCCCCATTTGGATTCATAGTATCCCGCTACTTTTGATTTTATAGCAGAATGTGTGATAGCTCTATTGTTAAAACTATTGGAAGAATAATAGACTATTTTTTTTGCATGGGCACTATCGCTTGTTATTTGAAAAATTTTGCCTGCCCAAATTTGGGATAAATTATTTTCATTATTGGGTACAACTGCGTTAAGCCAATAGGGTTGAGTTATACCTTCCTTTATCAACCATGCATAGTCATGGCAATTGTATGTTGATGACGCTTCTGAAAGTATTATTACGTTTGGATAAGATATCATACAAATATTATGTAGTTCTTGAATCTCATAATTGGATAGTTCTGGGGTTAGATGAACTAATACTTTTTTCCCATTTCTTGTCGTTACATATTTAGATGGTATTGAAGTTAAATTAATTTCCCTAGAAAAACCACCACTTTTAATCAATTCTTGAAGATGATATTTGGTTAACGAATCCAATCTTTCTACTTTAAGATTTATTTTCGAAGATATTAAAATGGGGGTACTTAATCCTATTTTCCCAAAGATTGGTTGTGCGATCTTTTGTTCATAAACTCTTTTAGTTATTTGTTTCAAAAGATTTATATTGTCATTATTATAAATATCTGGTATCTCTTCGGATGCAATAATTAATTCTATAAAGTTTATATTAAGTCCTCTATATTCTTTACCTTCTTCTCCTTTTAAAGTTATAGGGTAAGGCTTTGATAAAGCTCTAGAGAAATCTATTGAGTTGTAGAAATTCAATAAGCACCTAGCCGCATCCGGTCGTTTCTTTAATTCCTGAAAGACGTTAAAATTATTCATCAGATATTTGGCCCCATTAATAGGATTATCATACGCATAGCATATGCCAGCAAGTGGGTGTCGAGCGCATAATTCTACTAATTTCTTTGTAGGTAGTTGGGATAATATAGAATTTGGAACTTGACATGCCTCCATCTTCTCTGTAAATGTATTGAATCCATTTAGATTTGCTGTTATTAATGGAGAATTAGTTAATATGGATTCGGTAGAAGGATTTGATAGTTCTATTGTAGATTCTACATTCTCTTGGATATAGTTAGAACATGAGAAAAAAAATAGAGCAAAAAGGCTGATTGTTAGATAGTGTCTCATAATGTTATGATATTAAATATAATGTTTAGTATTATCTGATATTCGTGAGGTATTCTTTGTTAATACTCAGTTTGTTGTTACCTCCATTAGTCATTGCTATTATAAATCATTGAATAGTTCACCACCGAATTATAAGTTCCAAAGGAAACTCTGATAGAAAACATTACATATCTTAGTTTGTTATCCCAGCAGCCTTTCTGACTACCTTTCACCACTACGCTGGCGCCGATGATAGGGTCGCCATTAGGGTCGAGGACTTTGCCTTTCACAACGTTTTTCTGTTGTTGCGTGATGGCGACGCGGGGACTGTTGTCAGGCCCTGCTGCTTTCACAGAAGGCACACCGCTGCTTAAAAATAGCGCAGCTAAGAACATAGCAGTAAAGATTGTCTTTGCTGTTACGTTGTTTTCTTTGTGATTTCCATTCATAGCGATGAAGTTTTTTATGATATGATAGGTTAGTAAAAACATCTTTCTAACCAAAAGATATTAGGTTTTTATTCGCGTTTCGGTTACAAATATGGGTAAAAAATAAGATAAATGCAAGTGAAACGCCAAATTATTTTAACAAATAGCAAATTAATGCGTCTTTTATTCCTTATAAAGCAGGTATTTGCGGCGTTGCTTTTTGAAATTCTCAACGTCGTTCCGCCACCTGGCTTTGATGTCGTCAGCGTCTTTTCCGGCCTCAATCATCTGCCGGACGTAATCCACGCCGATGAGTTTTTCGAAGAACGGGGTGAAGAACCGGTCGCCGACGTTCAGATTGCGGTAGGCTTCGATGAGATAACTCAGGTCGATTCCCTTGCTCCGGACGGCCGCTTCGTCGAGCGACGACAGGTCGCGGCCGTAACAACGCTTGCCCAACTGGGGCGGATGCTTGGCTCCCGGGCGACTCTCGGGCGTGAAACTATAGTCATATCCCCGCATGTCGGGATGGCCGAACTGCTGAAACGGCTTGTCGGTGCCGCGTCCAAGGCTCACGTCGGTGGCCTCGAAATAGCAGAGAGACGGATAGAGATAGACGGAAAGCATATCGGGCAGGTTGGGCGACGGCGCGATAGGCAGGCGGTAGAGGGTCCGGTGGGTGTAGTTGCAGCAGCGGATAACGGTCAGCCGGCAGCGTCGACTGCTCTCCAACCAGTGTTCGCCGTTGGCCATGAGGGCCAGTTCGCCGAGCGTCATGCCGTGGACGACGGGAATGGGCAGCGCGCCCACACCCGACTTGTACTTCATGTCGAGGATGGGGCCGTCTACGTAGAAGCCGTTCGGGTTGGGCCGGTCGAGTATCAACATGTGTTTGCCGTAGCGGGCGCACCGGTCCATGAGCTTCACCATCGTAATATAATAGGTATAGTAGCGCAGTCCCACGTCCTGAATGTCGGTTACGATGAGGTCAATCTTCTGCATCGCAGCCTCGTCGGGCACCCCTCCTTTGGCGTCATAAAGCGAATGAATGGGCACGCCTGTTTTCCCGTCGACGCCGCTGCTTACCTTTTCGCCGGCATCGGCCTGGCCTCGGAAACCGTGTTCGGGCGAGAAGATCGTCACGACGTTTACGCCGTTTGCCAGCAGGATGTCGAGCGTGTGCCTGTCGCCCACCATGCCCGTTTGGTTGGAAAACAGCGCCACACGCTGTCCTTTCAGATGTTTCAGATAACGTTCGGGCATGGCGGCACCTACGATAACGTCGCCCGCAAAACCCATCTGCGACCATAAGGCGCAGCAGACGGTTATGAATAATAAGGTGATTCTATTCATGTTTTTGGAGGTGTTCTTGTTCTTCAGCCGTCACTTTCTGATACTGCCCGCCACGGCGTTGGCCACGTACGACCGCAGAGCCACACAGGCGCCGCCGTCGTCGGGGTGGACGCGGTTGGTGAGCAGGATAATGCTGATGTCATTCTCCGGGTCGATGACGACACTGGTGCCCGTGTAGCCCGTGTGTCCATAGGTGGAAGGGCTCAGCAGATCGCCGTTGTTGGTGGCATAGTCGGTGAAGATGTCCCAGCCGGGCGTGCGCCCCAGCGTCGATACCTGGCGCGGAACGGTGCGCATGCACTTTACGGCCATCGGACTGAGAATGCGACGACCGTTCCATTCGCCGCCGTTTTGCAGGCAAGCACAGAGGATGGCCACGTCTTCGGCCGACGAGAATACGCCCGCATTACCTGAGATACCGCCGTTGATAATGCGTGCGATGGGGTCGTGCACCACCCCTTGCAGGCATTTACCGTCGGGCTGTTTCTCCGTCGGAGCGCAGCTTTTGGCCAAAGCGGTGTCGGGGCAGTAGTCGGTATGCTTCATACCGAGCGGGTCGAAGATATGCTGTTTGGCAAAGTCGCGCAGGTTCAGGCCCGAGATCGTTTCGATAATGCGCTGCAACGTGACGTAGTTCAGGCAGCTGTATTGGAAGTCGGTCTTCGGTTTGAAGTCACGACGGCAGTGCGAGATATAGTCGATGAGGCTGTCGGGGGTGGGCGTGCCGTATCTTTTCTTCAGCATATTGACGTCGGCATAGGGCGGCAACCCCGACGTATGGGTCATCAGGTCGACCACGCGAATGGTCTCCTTGTGCCCCAACGAGTCCTTCCAGTTCTCAAAACCGGGTATGTAGGTGGTCACGGCGTCGGTCAGTCGCAGCTTTCCCTGGTCGATGAGAATCATGGCGGATAGGGCCGTCGACATCGATTTGCTGCACGAGGCCATGTCGAACACGGTGCCGGTGGTCATCGCCTCCGTGTAGGGAACGACCCGCTTGTTGCCATAGGCCTTCAGATAAGCCAGTTTGCCATGGCGCACCACGGCCAGCACCGCCCCCGGAATATCCTTGTGGGCAATGGCTTTTTCGATGGCTTTGTCAGCATATTTCAAGTGCTTGGCGTCGAGACCAACGGCCGCCGGCGTCACTAAGGGCAGTCCTTGTGCCATTGAGACAAGGGCCTGCGTAAGGAAAAGGAAGGAGAAAAAAAGCGTTTTCATGCGTATAGAGATTTACTTTTTCTTTCTGATAAGCCACATACCCGTCATTGTAAAGAGAGCATTGAAGATGAGGAGTTCGTAACTGAACTTATAACCATTGAACCATGCCTCGGAGTTTTGAGCCAGAATGAAGCACAAAACGGGCGAAGCCACGGCTACCAAGGGGATAAAGCGGTCGTGTACTTTGGTTTTGCAAAGAATGCCGAAGGCAAAAAGACCGAGGATGGGGCCGTAGGTGTAGCTGGCCAAAATGTAGACCGCGTCGATGACGCTGGCGTTATTGAGCAGCCCAAAGACAAAGATAACGGCGGCCATGAGCAGTGCCATGCCTATATGCACTCGCTTACGGGTGGCTGTCAGTGAACTTTCGTCCTGTTGCTTGTCGGCATGTCCGTTGCCCAGAATGTCAATCGTGAACGACGTAGTGAGGGCTGTGAGGGCCGAACCTGCTGCCGAATAGGCCGAAGAAAATAGGCCCACGATGAACAGAACGCCCACAACACCGGGCAGATAATTGCTTGTGGCCACCGTCGGAAAGAGGCCATCGCCTTTAGCATCGATACCAACCTTCACGGCAAACATATAGAGTAGTACGCCTAACATGAGGAAAAGCAGGTTTATGAAGAACTGACAGACAATGCTGACCATCATGTTTTTCTGCGAATCGCGGTAGTTTTGGCAGCTCAGGTTGCGCTGCATCATGTCTTGATCCAGGCCCGTTGTGGCAATCATTGTGAAGATACCGGCCAGGAATTGTTTGAAGAAATAGCGTTTGTCATTGATGTCATCGAAGAAGAAAACCTGACTCATGCTGCTGTCGTCAATCGCTTTGAGCATGCCGTTGAAGCTCAGATTGAGCTGGCCGGAGACGTAATAGATGCACAATCCCACCGAAAGGATTAGGCAGAGTGACTTTAAGACGTCGGTCCAGATGATTGATTTCACGCCACCTCGGAATGTATAGAGCCACACAAGGAACACTGTGAGAACGACATTGAGCAGGAATGGTAGTCCTAATGGGTCGAAAACGAGCAGCTGCAACGTCAGACAGACGAGGAATAGACGTACCGACGCGCCTAACATCTTGGAAATGAAGAAGAACCAAGCCCCCGTTTTGTAGGATTTCAGGCCGAAACGATCTTCCAGATACTGATAAACCGACACAAGATTCATGCGGTAGAACAGCGGTATCAGGATGAAAGCGATGAGAAATTGGCCCACAACGAAGCCCATTACCATCTGTAAATAAGAGAATCCTTTCTCTGCTACCATTCCCGGAACACTCACGAAGGTGACGCCAGAGATGAACGAACCCATGGTGGCGAGGGCTACTACCCACCATTTTGATTTGCGATTGCCGACGAAGAAGCCGGCATTATCGGCCTTGCGGCCTGCTAAGTACGATACGGAGAATAGCAACAGAAAATAGGTTGCTACAGTAATGATGATTGTCAGTGTGTTCATATAGGATTATAAGTATATGGAAGTTCGGGTAATTTATAGGTTATGGCAGATAGTCGATAGCGATATTCCACGACCATTGGTCGAAATAAAGGTTACCACCACTCCATTCTACCTCGCCCCGTTGGAAGTCAACGGTCTCGCTGCGTGGGTATTTTTTCTGTCCGTTGATAGTTTTTCCCTCGGCATCCTTGCCCGAAGGGAAGAACGATTGGCCATAGTCGTTGTTCACAATCATACGCCATGAGTCGATGCCACCTAAGAAAAAGTAGCGTTCGGCGTCGTCTTTGGCATAGGAAGGAATGCCGAACGATTGGTCGACGGGCACCCAACCCACGCCTTCAAAGTATGCTTCGCACCAGTCGTGTAGGTTGTCGTGTCCGGGATGTGTCATGAAACCGCTCTGCCAGTGGGTGGGGATGCCGCTGAGACGGCACAGCGTCATGAAGAGCAACGTTACCTGACCGCAGTCTCCATGTCGGTTTTCTACGACATAGGTAGGGATGTTCTCGATCGTCGAATACTCGCGTGCCGAGGCCCACGGATAGTTTTCGGCAATGTAAGTAAAGATGCGTCGGGCCTTCAGATAGGGATTCCGCACGCCCCGAGTCAGGCTGTCGGCCAGTTGACGCAGCCGTGGCGTAAAGACGACATGCCGTCCGTCCTCGCCCGTAAAACGCCTGTAGACGTCGCTTCGGCGGTCGTAAGGCTTCACGTCGGACGCCTTCAGCCCCCGGTATTCGCCGCCGGCGGTATATTCAAAGGTCTCCTGAAACACCGTCGGTTGTCCCGATCGCGCCACCTGTTCCATGTAAAGGGCCGAGTGGGGATCGGTCGGCGGACTGACGTGGGCAGACACTGTGGAGGCGATAAGTCTCACGTCGCGCTGGCGGTTGACGTCGCGTCGCGGAAACGGCAGCCAGCAACGCACCGTCTCTCCGGCCGGTACGGCGTCGGCCTTCACCGTCAGCGTGTAAGTCACCCGCACACGTTTGGGCTCAGCCAGCCAGCCCGTGGCCTTGCGAGCCTGCCGCATGATGGCCGGCACATGCGTTCGGTCTACGTCTTCATAGCCCTCGCTAAAGGGCCCGTCCTTGATCTCCTTGACGTGTCGGCAATCCTCATCGACGCGAAACAGATTCGGCGCGGCGTTATGAAAATAGCGTTTCTCGCCATCGATCGTCAAGCACTCCAAGACCCCCGTGCGCTCCCAGGCGTCCAACCGGTCGTCGGTCACGTCGGGAATATACCGCCGGATATACGCCTTCACCTCCTCCCTACTCTTGTTGAAGTCGAGCAGCAGGCGGTGGCGCAGCTCCTTCGCCCATCCGTCCGTTTGCGCCATCGCGCCCAGCGAAGCCATGATGGCCATGGATAAAATAATCTGTTTCTTCATGAATTTCGTAAGATAGCGGTACAAAACATTATTACCCTGCACCTAAGATCCATCACCTAAGCACCACGCCGATCCCCGGTCGGTCGGGCAAAGTAATCTTTCCCTTCACTACCTCCATGCCCCGGAAACGGTCGTTGCTGATGAGCAGGTTGCCGTCGAGGTCGGCGAAGTCGACGGCCGGGGCCAGTTGGGCGGCGGCGCTCACGGCACACGACGTCTCGGTCATGCAGCCCACCATCACCTTCATGCCACGGGCGCGGGCATAGTTGACCATTTTCCAGGCCTCGCGCATGCCCGTGCATTTCATCAGCTTGATGTTAATGCCCGTATAGGCGCCCTCCACGTCCTTGATGTCGCTGAGCCGTTGAATGGCCTCGTCGGCGAAAACGGGCAGCGGACTGCGTTCCGTAATCCAGGCGATGTCGTCCTTGCGCTCCCGCGCCATGGGCTGTTCCACCATCACGACACCCCTTTCCTTGAGCCAGTGAATCATGTCGAGGGCCTGTTGGCGGTCTTTCCAGCCCTGGTTGGCGTCGACGGCTATCGGCAGATCGGTCACTTCACGGATGGCGTCGATCATTTCCTTGTCGTTGTCGCGTCCCACCTTCACCTTTAATATATTGAACTTGTCGGCGCACTCGCGCGTCTTCCGCCTGACCATCTCGGGCGTGTCGATGCCGATGGTGAAAGTAGTGGACGGCGCCTTGGCCTTGTTCAGTCCCCACAACTTGTACCACGGCGCGCCTAAGAGCTTGCCCGTCAGGTCGTGCAGGGCGATGTCGATGGCCGCCTTGGCTGCCGTGTCGCCCGGCGAGAGGCTGTCTACATAGGCCAGAATGTCCTCAAGTTGAAACGGATCATCGAACTGATTGAGGTCTACCTTGCTTAGAAACGCGCAGACACTCTCGACCGTCTGACCCAGATATGGCGGCATGGACGCCTCGCCGTAGCCCGTGACGCCCTCGTAGGTTATCTCCACCTGAACGTCGGGCGTGGTGGTACGGGAGTAAGTGGCCACGGTGAAGACGTGGCGCAGCTTCAGTTCGTAGGGGAAGAAGCGCAACTTCAGTCGTCCGGGACGACCTTCCTTGTTGATATTGAACAGTGGTGTGGCAAAGCGAGTCAGGGCTTCGGCCTTGCCAACAGCCAGCGCCGAGCCTACGGCGGCCAGCGTGGCCTTCTTCAAAAAATCGCGTCGTGTGGTCATGGTTTCTCCTTATTTAAAGTAATCGTTGTTTTCTGTTGTCATGATGTCGCCGCCGTTGTTGACGGCGGGCAGGACACGCGTAGCCCACAGCAGGCGGTTGAGGTTGTACTCGTCGTACTCCTTGTCGGCGGGATTGAAACTACTGACGTGCACCCGGCCCAGTGAATGGATGAATTTGCGATTGCCGATGTACAAGCCTACATGCGACACGCGGGCCGGTTGACCGTCCGTGGCCTTGCGTCCGAAGAACACTAAGTCGCCGGGAATGAGGTTGCCGAAGTCGGCCGCTATCCCTAAGTGCTGTCCTACCAACGCCTGCTGCCGGGCATTGCGGGGCAAGATGATATCGTGCGCCAGCAAAACGTTGCTCACGAAGCCGCTGCAGTCGCAACCCTTGGTGCTGTTGGCCCCCCACATATAGGGAATACCGTTGTATTGCATGGCCGTGGCGATGAGGCTGCGTGCGTCGCGCTTCACGCTTTGGCGCCACCGGTGGAGCGGCATGGCGTCGGTCCGGAGCACGTAACCCTGTCGTCCGTCGGGATATTCCACCTTATAATATAGTCCCTTCCGCCCTTTGAGCAGCAGCCGGTTGTTGCGCACGAGGTCGCCCACGGGCAATGACCGGCTGTCGGGACGCTCGCGGACGAAGCCGTATTGCGTAGTGATGACGACCTGGGGCGAACGGTTCCAGCGCGTGAGCTGTTCGCGCGTCATCTTACGAAGCGAATTGCCGAGCACCCAGGCACGGTCGCCGTCGGGCGTCTGTACTTGTATCCACATGCTGTCTTTCAGTATTCTGACCGGCTCGCCGAGCCATCCTTGTGTCTCCATGCCCGCGTCGTAGTCGCCCGCGACGCGCATGTTGCACACCGAAACATTAACCACGGCCCATTTATATGCCTCCGGTTTTTGGGCATGTAAAGTAAGATTGATTGCTAAAAAAGTGGAAAGCGCCAAGAAGAAACGAGCTTTCCTGATCAAAAAAACATCGTGTTTCATCCGTATTGAAAGTATGTCGATTACAAAAGTAAATAAAATTGCTGAAAAAGATTTCATTTTCTTTATTTTTATTTGCGACAGATGAAAATACGTGTTGCGACGTGCGATATTCCCTTGTCCATACCTATCTATTGGTATTGTTGGGCGTCGATAGACCCTTTCTCAAAGATAAATCGTATCTTTGCGGCAAATGAATGATCAAGTATGAAAAATATTATTAAGGAATTGAAGCGCAAGGATCATCCGCATGTACTGGGTGCCTTTGACATTTTCAAATATATCGGCCCGGGCTTGCTCGTCACCGTTGGTTTTATTGATCCGGGCAACTGGGCCAGCAACTTTGCCGCCGGCTCCGAGTTTGGCTATGCTTTGCTGTGGGTGGTGACGCTCTCTACGATCATGCTCATCGCCCTGCAGCACAATGTGGCCCACTTAGGTATTGTCACGGGGCTGTGTCTGAGCGAGGCTGCCGTAAAGTTTGCGCCCCGTTGGCTGGGCCGTCCTATTGTCGTGACAGCCATCTTGGCCAGTATCTCTACGTCGTTGGCCGAGATATTAGGCGGTGCCATCGCGCTGCAGATGCTTTTCGGAATCCCCATTCCTGCCGGTTCGGTGTTGACGACAGCCGCCGTGCTCATCATGCTCTTCACCAATAGCTATGCGAAAATGGAGCGGGCTATTATCGGTTTTGTGTCGATGATCGGCTTATCGTTTGTTTACGAGTTATTCTTGGTAGACATCGACTGGCCCGCGGCTATGCGCAGTGCCGTGGTTCCAAGCGTGCCCGAGGGGTCGTTGCTCATCATCATGAGCGTATTAGGCGCGGTGGTCATGCCTCATAATCTCTTTCTGCATTCCGAGATCGTACAGAGCCGTGAGATTCATCTCAAGGGTGACGCGCGCATCCGGTATATGTTGAAATATGAGTTTATCGATACGCTCTTCTCCATGATTGTGGGTTGGGCCATCAATTCGGCCATGATTCTGCTGGCAGCGAGCGCTTTCTTCACGCACGGTCAGCACGTAGACGAGCTCTCTCAGGCCCAAGCAATGCTCCAACCGCTGCTGGGCGACAACGCCGCCAACATCTTTGCCATCGCCCTTTTGCTCGCGGGCATATCGAGCACGATAACGAGTGGCATGGCGGCGGGCAGCATTTTCTCGGGTCTTTTCGGAGAGTCGTACAACGCCCGCGACACCCATTCCATCGTGGGAATCGTGCTGTCGTTGGGCATCGCTCTGCTACTCATCTTCTTTATCGGCGATCCGTTCCGGGGATTGATCATCTCACAGATGGTACTTTCCGTTCAGCTGCCCCTCACGGTGTTCTTGCAAGTGAGCCTTACGTCGTCGAAGCGCGTCATGGGCAAGTATGCCAACCGCCCTTGGAACACAGTTTTTCTCTATTCATTGGCCGCCATCGTGACGGCCCTCAACGTGTGGCTGCTCATAGAAAGTTTGTAGGCAGAGACGAGAAAAACGGTTATTTGCATTTGGTGTATTGATGAATAAATCGTAAGTTTGCGGAGAAAAGTCTATAACAAGTGTCTTTAGAAATTCGAAAGACAAAGGATAAGATTACGACTTTTCATGAAATTAAATTGATAAGTTATGGAGGAAAAGACAGAACGTTGGCGGCAACGTTTGACAATGTTTGGTAAGGCGCTGTCTCGAATGGATGAGGTTATTTCGTTGAGGCGTAGCCGCAAGTTGTCAAACTTGGAGTGTGACGGGATGATTCAACGGTTTGAGTATACCCAAGAACTGGCATGGAAACTACTCAAAAACTATATTGAATACCAAGGCGAAGCACAGTTGGGAGGCTCAAGAGATACAATTCGGCAGGCTTTCAGGCTGGGATTAATTGAAAATGTCGAACCTTGGTTCGATATGTTGGAAAGCCGTAACCTCACCTCTCATGTGTATGACGAGGATACGGAGCTGACAGTGATAGAACGAATTGTCGATACGTATTTTCCGATATTGAACTCGCTATACGCCAAGATGTTGAAGATAGCGAATTAAGAACGTTCTTATTGAGTCTTTTTACTATGCGATTTGGACTTGACGATAAGTATTTTAATGAACTGACAGCCATCCTTCGCGCTATACCGGAGATTGAAGAGGCTGTGATTTATGGTTCGAGAGCTCGTGGCGACTATCGGAATGTTTCCGATATCGACCTTTCGTTACGTGGCACAAGGCTTGAAAACAAGCACGTCGTTCGACTGAAGTCATTGCTTTATGAGTCGCGCATCCCTTATTTTTTTGATATCCATATCTTTCATCAGCTGCGTAATCCACAGTTTATTGCCAACGTTGAGCGTGACGGAATCGTCTGTTATCGGCGCGAAGCGTAGAGCCGGCTGAGGGGTGTCGGTTATTGATAAACCGATCGCAAATTGATCGTATGGTTACAGATTAGCGTATGGACAGCGTAAAGTATCTTTTTATCCTGCTGAAGATACGCTAATTAAGTATCTAATCATCTTTACTCTCCTTTCATCCTTGCCGTTTGATTACGGACGCAATATTTTTCGGTAACGGGCGGAGTCATTCAACAGCTTCACGGCTTCGGCAAACGCCTTGTCATGCTTCAGCCCATACTCGATGGTTCCGGCCTGATAGTAATACGATGGCAGGATTTCCTTGGCCAGAATCTCCTTCAGTTCCTGCTTGTTGCGCCGCAAGTCTTTGGCCAGATTGTGGCTGAGCTTCTTCTTCAACGCCTCAAACTCAGGCTTCGCTTCGTCATAATAGCCTTCGAAACGGGCCAGCTTTTCCAGATTTTGCAAATACTTCTCCGAGTCACGCGCGTAGGTATAGCCGCTGTCCACTACCCGTTTGGCAAACGCTTCATACTCCGCGTCTGTCAGTTCAAAGTCCTTTGGGGCCGCTATCGTCGGGTGTTTGGCGATGTAATCCACCACATAGTTGAGCATGAGCTCACTCGAGTCGCGGGTCATATAGGGACTGGAGTTCAACAGACAGATGGTAAGATTGGACAAAGTGTCGGGCTTTACCTCCACGTCGGGCATGATACCGCCCCCATCCTTCACCACCCGACCACCGGCCGTATGGAACACTTTGGTCAGCGAATCGGGCATGTGCTCCGTATAACCACCGTTATTGTGTTTGTAGTTGATGGCCTGAATGCAGCGTCCGCTGGGGATATAATACTTATTGGTGGTCAGTTTCAGGCTTCCGTTGTAGGGCATGGGCATGGTCATCTGTACCAATCCCTTGCCATAAGTGCGTGTTCCCATGATGACCGCACGGTCCAAATCCTGCAAACTGCCGCTCGTTATCTCGCTCGAGCTGGCTGTCTCGCCGTTCACCAGCACCACGATCGGCATAACGGTGTCTATCGGCTCCACCGTCGTCCGGTAGTCATTGTTCACGCGTTTCAGTCGTCCACGGTTCGATACGATCAGCTTTCCCTTGGGCACAAACATGTTGACAAGGCTCACGGCCTCCTGTTCTATGCCGCCGCCATTACCGCGCAGGTCGAGCACGAGCTTCTTCATGCCTTTACTTTTCAGGTCGAGAAAGGCTCTTCTGACGATTTTCGAACAGCCTTCCGTGAACTGATTCAGATTGATATAGCCCACGCTGTCCTGCCACATGCCGTAATAAGGCACCGACGGAAGTTGTATGGCCCGGCGTGTTACCTTCACTTTCATCACCTTACCCGTAGCGGGCCGGCGTATCTTGATCACGAAAGTGGTGCCCGCGTCGCCCCGCAAGCGGTCGCTCACGTAACTGTTATCCTTGCCTTCCATCGACTGATCGTCTATCGCCAGAATCACGTCACCTTTCTTTAAGCCCGCTTCCACGGCCGGCATGTTGGCATAGGGCTCTTCTATCACCGCGTTTTTCAGGGCGAAGTTATAGCGTATGAGCGACCCGATACCGGCATATTTGCCCGTCACCATCATCTTGAAATCACCCTTTTTCTCGGCCGGATAGTACTCCGTATAGGGGTCGAGCGACCTCAGCATGGCGTCGATGCCCGCGCCAATAGCCACTTTGGGATCAAGCGTATCTACATAAAGCAGGTCCAACTGCTTGTAGATGGAATTGAAAACATCCAAATTTTTCATCACCTCGAAACGATGATCGTCCTTGTCCTGGGCTACCACCGGCAACGCCAACATGAGCAGCACACCTATTATATATTGTTTCATCTTCATTGAAAGATTATCTTTTATTCCTGCAAAAATAGCATATTATGTTCTATATTACCGCTTTGAAATGCCAAAAAGCATACGTAATTAAAAAAAATTAGCCTATTTGCGAATTTTTACCGCAAAACATTTGGAAGAATCAAAAACTTGCTTTACCTTTGCAACCGCAAATCAGAATTGATAGCGCTATGCTTCAATAGCTCAGTTGGTTAGAGCACCTGACTGTTAATCAGGGGGTCGTTGGTTCAAGCCCATCTTGAAGCGCCAAAGGAATTACTTCGGTAATTCCTTTTTTTTGTTTGATGCCGTTACCCGATTCCGTAAAATTTTCGTAGAGACAAACTTCTGTCAAGCCCTGAATTATCTTTACATATACCATTCAAAAAGTGGCGTTATTCTGAAAAAGAAAAGAGTTGGACGAAAATAACGCGAAATTTCGCTACTTTATTAATCCGTTGAAAACCAGCCATTTAGCGTTTATCGCTTCATATTTTCCATGCTCCGGACTTGCCAAAGCTATCCTTTCGCTTTGCAAAAGCAGCCCTTTTAGCGTGTGAAAGGGCAGCTTTGAGGAGGTAAAAGCAGCCCTTTGAGGGCCAAAAAGGCACAAAAACAACCCAAAAAGGCAGCAAATGGAGAAAGAAAACGTGGAAAAATACGAAGCAATGACAAATTTATCCTACTTTTAACACTTAGATGACCCTATTTCAGAGGGCTTGGATTCTATCAAAATATCAGACAAAACAGCCACTTGGCGGCATTCAAAACGCGATCGGAAGGATAGATCTTTACGATTTATAAGATTTTTTTCGTCTTTTGATAAAAAAAATAAGAAAACACTTGCGAGTTTCATTTATTTTAATCATATTTGCAGCGTGAAAACACTGTCTGCCTGTTCCTATATTTATTCCATGAAGACCGACAGACCCTGCTCGCATACTCAGATAGCTAATCTAAACATCGTATAACTCATAATAACACGCTTATGAAAAGACACGTAGCGCTAATAGGAGCGCTTTTACTATCGTGTGGCGCAACAGGAAGTTACGCTTTCGCAGCGCCTACCCCGCAGATTGTGACGGACAGTAAGACTACCGTTACGGTGAAAGGAACGATTGTCGACGAGAATGGCGACCCTATCATTGGAGCCAGCATTGCCGAATTGGGTACAACTCGTGGCACGATCTCGGACGCAACCGGTAACTTTGAACTGAAAACAGCCGGCAACGCCAAACTCCGCATCTCTTTCCTTGGCTACAAGACCGTTGAGTTGAAGGCCAAAAGCAGCATGCACGTGCAGATGACGCCTGACAACGCGCTGCTCGACGAGGTGGTTGTCGTGGGCTACGGCCAGCAGAAGAAGGTGAATCTCACCGGCGCCGTGGCCAACGTGGACATCGACAAGACGCTCGGGAGCCGACCGGAGCAGGACGTCAGCAAGGCCCTGCAAGGCGCGGTGCCCGGTCTGACGGTACTCAGCAACAACGGCGACCTCAACGCCACGCCCTCCCTCTCCATCCGCGGCTTGGGCACGTTGTCCAACAAGCAGAAGTCCTCGCCGCTCATCGTCGTCGACGGCGTGCCCACCGACAACCTCACGATGATCAACGGCAACGACATCGCCTCCATCTCCGTGCTGAAAGACGCCGCGTCGTCGGCCGTCTACGGAGCCAGGGCGGCCTTCGGCGTGATTCTCATCACCACGAAGCAGGCCAAGAAGGGCGACCGCGTGACGGTGAAGTACAACGGCCAGCTGGCTTGGGACCAGGCCACGGTGCTGCCCGACTTCCCTACGGTGCCCGAACAGCTTGAGGCCGGACTCATCGGCAAGAAGCGGGCAGGCGAATCCACGCCCGAACTCTTCGGCATGTACTTCGACAAGTTGCTGCCGCTGGCCCAGGATTGGGAAAAACAATACGGCGGAAAGAAGGGCTACAGCCTGATGAGACCGTGGAAAAGCGACCAGGAAGTGGGCGACTACTCCTTCGAAGGCAGCCCCATGTACTATGCCAACTACGACATCCGCAAGATATGGTACGACAACGCCGCACCCTCGCAGACGCACGACGTCAGCATCTCGGGCTCGTCGGGCCGCACCACGTTCTACACGTCGCTCGGCTATGACTACAAGCAGGACATCATGAAGTTCAACCCGGCCAAGCGCAACCGCCACAACGCCACGGTGAACCTGCAGACCGACATCACCGACTGGCTCACGGCAGGCGTTCGGTTCAACTACACGCGCCGCCACTTCAGCAGGGCGGACACCTGGACCGACATCCACCAGTATCTGTGGCGATGGGGTTCCTACTTCATTCCGTCGGGAATCTACAAGGACGCCGACGGCACCGAGTACGACTACCGCATGATCGCCATGCAGAAGCAGGCCAGCCGCTACGTCATCGCGCACGACGTGCTGCGCATGAACGCCTTCGTGAAGGCCAACATCACCAAGGAGCTGACCCTCAACGCCGACTACACGTATCAGATAGACAACTTCAACTCGAAGACGGCCGACCACAGCGTACAAGGCATGAACTGGAGCGGCAAGAAGCCGACCTACTTCGTTACGTCGAGCAACACCAGCACCAACCGTTGGAACCGCAAGAGCAACCGCTGGACGGCCAACGCCTACCTGAACTACGCCCACTCGTTCAACGACGAGCACAACCTCAACGTGATGGCCGGCGTCAACGGCGAGAGCTTCACGTCCGATTACTTCGGCGCCACCCGCAAACTGCTCTACGATGAGAATTATCCGGAACTGAACCTGGCCTATGGCGAAATGAAGGACGCCACCATCGAGTCGGAGACCGCCGACCGCGCCTCGGCCGGCTACTTCGGACGAATCAACTACGACTACAAGGGCATTTACCTGCTCGAACTCAACGGCCGCTACGACGGTTCCAGCCGCTTCCGCAGCGGCGACCGCTGGGCCTTCTTCCCCAGCTTCTCATTGGGCTATCGCTTCAGTGAAGAGGCCTACTGGAAGAACTACCGCCACATCGTCTCCAACGGTAAGCTGCGCTTCTCCTACGGCGAAATCGGCAACGAGGCCATCGGCGACAACATGTTCCTCTCCACAATGACACCCTATCAGGTAGAACCCAACAGCAAGTTCATCTGGCTCAACGGCAGCGGCGCCAAGGTCAACGGCTTCACCATGCCCACATGGGTGAACCCATCACTCACCTGGGAGCGCATCCAGACGAAGAACCTGGGCCTCGACCTCGGCTTCCTCAACGACGAGTTCACGCTGACCGCCGAGGTTTATGAGCGCCTCACCAAGGACATGCTCGCGCCGGGCAACGCCATTCCGTCGGCCGTCGGTGCCGGAGCACCCTACACCAACGGCGGAGAACTCCAGGCACGAGGCTGGGAATTGTCGGTGGCATGGCGCAAACAGTTCAGCAAAGACTTCGGCCTCTACGCCAACTTCAGCATTGGCGACTCGAAAATCAAGGTGAAGAAGTGGAACAACGCCAACAAGATCATCGGCCACACCAACGACGTTTCCTACGCCTACGAAGGTCAGACATGGGGCGACATCTGGGGTTTCGAGACCGACCGCTACTTCACGGAGGACGACTTCGAGAGCCGCAATGCCGACGGAAGCTGGGTATATAAGAAAGGAATAGCCGACCAGACGGGCATTCAGACAGGCAACTTCGTCTACGGCCCCGGCGACATCAAGTTCAAAGACCTCAACCACGACGGAAAGATCGACGGCGGAAAGGGCACCTTGGAAGACCACGGCGACCTGAAAGTCATCGGCAACACGCTGCCCCGCTACGAATACAGCTTCCACATCGGCGGCACTTTCAAGGGCTTCGACCTCGACCTCTTCTTCCAAGGTGTGGGCAAACGCGACGTCTGGACGATATCGGCATTCAACTTCCCGCTCATGAGAAACGCCGACCTGACCCTCTACAAGCACCAGACGAAATACAATGTCTACACGTGGGACGCCGATCCGGATAAGAAAGTGGTGAACATCAAGCAGAGCAACGACTATCCGTGCCTGTGGCCTGGCAACGAGGCAGCCGGCAACGTTTCAGCTTTGTCGGCATCCAAGGGCAGCCACAACTACTATCCGCAGAGCAGATACCTCACCCACATGTCCTATTTGCGCCTGAAAAACATCACGTTGGGTTATACCTTGCCGAAAGACCTGACACGCAAGGCCTATATCCAGAACCTCAGGGTCTACGTCAGTGCCAACAACCTCTTCTTGCTCCACAAGGGCAACGGCGATTTGCCGGTCGATCCGGAAATCAACGAAGGCCAAGGTATCAAGTTTGGCGGTTGGGGACGCACGCAACCCATCACCCGCACCTTTGCCGTAGGCGTACAGGTTACACTATAAGCGACATCTAAACATCAAGCATCATGAAAAAGTCAATTCTATATATCCTTGCGACTGCAGCCCTGACACTAACGGGTTGCAACGATTTGCTGGACAAGAATCCGCGCGACACGTTCGTCAACGCTCCGGCGTTTTGGAGCAATGTCAACGAGGTGGAAAGCTACAGCAACGGTTTCTACTCCTTCTACGGCAGCGCCAGCAGCTTCTATTTCAACACCTTGAACGACGACCAGGCCAATCCTTCGTTCGCCAACTGGACTTACCGCACGATTCCCAACAAGGCCGCCGCGTGGTCGGGACGCTTCACCAAGATACGCCGGGTCAACTACATGCTCGACGGAATCAAGACTTCGAGCCTCTCCGACGCGCAGAAGGCCAGGTACGAAGCCATCGGCCGCCTCAACAGGGCATGGGTCTACTACGAGCTGGTGCAGATGTACGGTGACGTACAATGGGAAGACAAGGTGATAGGCGACCCCAATGAAGAGGCTGTCTATGGCCCGCGCGACGACCGCGACCAAGTGATGGACAAGGTGTTGGCCGACCTGGACTTTGCTATCGCCAATCTGCCCAGCAACACTTCCGACAAGACGACGTGGGGCAAGGAGATGGCGCTGGCCGCCAAAAGCGACATCTGCCTCTACGAAGGCACCTTCTGCAAGTATCGCACGCTGGCCGACAACGGCAAGGCACCCGACGGCGCCCGCGCCAAGAAATACTTGGAAGAATGCGTGAAAGCCTCGGAGGCACTGATGGACGGCAAGTTCGTGCTCAACGAGTGGACGCCCGGAGCAGGCGGCAAGATATACACGGTGTACAATTCGCTGAACCTGTCAAACAACAAAGAGGTCATCTTCTACGACAACTATGAGAAGGATGTCAAGGCACATGGCCTTTGCGACTACACCTCTGGCTCTACAACACAGAGCGGACTCACCAAGGACGCCATCGACGCCTTCCTTTTCAAGGACGGAAAGCCGTTGGCGACGACGACACTCGACAAGAACGACGCGGCGGCGGCCAATGCCAAAGGCGACTACTCCATCAGCCACCTGCTGGCCGTGAAGGACAAACGCCTCAGTTTGCTCGTCGACTCCATCATCTGTTTCAAGAGTCACGGCTGGATCCGCAACGAACCGTCGCCCGACGGACCGCTGCCGGCCGAGATGACAGCGGCAACGGGCTACACAATCTACAAGTATGACAACCCGCAGCTGGCGCTTCACTACCGCACCAATACGAATACCAACTACACCGACATCCCCTTGTTCTGGTATTCGGTCATCCTGCTGAACGAAGCGGAGGCCAAAGCAGAGTTGGGAACGCTGACCCAAGCCGACCTCAACAAGACCATCAACCTGTTGCAGAAGCGCGCCGAACTGCCCGACATGACGCTCGAACCGGCCGCCGACCCTGCCAACAACATGGGCGTGAGCAACCTGTTGTGGGAGATACGCCGCGTGCGCCGCTGCGAACTGATGTGCGACATGGACTACCGCTACTGGGATCTCGTGCGCTGGCATCAGCTCGACAAGCTCGACAGCAACAAGTACACCGCCATCAACCGTGGAGCCAACATCGCCAACTTGCCCGACAAGAAGGGACAGAACGTCGACGGCAACTACCTCGTTGGAACGACGGCCACCCGCAAGTATGAAGCGAAATACTACCTGTACCCCGTTCCGAGCAACGAAATAGACCTGAACGCCGAAAAGGTGAAGCAGAATCCGGGCTGGTAACGATTCATGCCCATGCAACGAATAGACATAAATCGCTTGCATCATCCACTACCGGGACCTGTACACGCAGGCCCCGGTAGTTTAGTATATTTGTTATGAAAAGACTTTTTACCTTATCCCTGGGGCTGGGGCTGTCCTTTTGCACGACAGCCCTCGGGCAAGGGACGGACGCCGTCGAACGCGTTCTGAACCAATTCACCGCCGGCATCAACACCGGTCGCGTAAGCGTGGACTCCATCAAGGCCGACAGCGGCCGAACCCTCGTCTACGCGAGCACCAACTTCTCATACGTTTCCTTCAACCGAGCCAAATGCGACGCCATCATCAGCCGCGTTAAGGCCGTCCTGCCCGCCAATAACGCCGACAACGAGGTGCATGTCATCACGGGTGGCGTAGACATCCGCGACCTGATTCCCCGCTATCTGCGGCCGAAAGCCGACAAACCGGCCGTCTTCACGCAGGACAAGACGGTGCCGTTGGTGCGCAACCTGAGCCGTCCCTACACCCCGACGCGAGGACTTGAGGGCCGACATATCGCCATGTGGCAGAGCCATGGCCTCTACTTCGAGCCGGGACGGCAACGCTGGCAGTGGCAACGGGGGCGCATGTTCCAGACCGTCGAGGACAAGTACACGCAACAGTATGTGCTGCCCTACCTCATCCCCATGCTCGAAAAGGCGGGCGCCTACGTGCTGACACCCCGCGAACGCGACACCAATCCCCATGAAGTAATCGTCGACAACGATGGCCAACTGGCCTCATCGCCCTACACGGAGACCGACGGCGACAAGCCTTGGACGACCGGCGACGGCCCCGGCTTCGCCTACATGCGGCAGGAATACAAGGAGTTTGAGAATCCTTTCCACGACGGAACCTACCGCATGGCGGAGACGACGACCAACAGCGGGCGTGCCGGCGAAATCAAGTGGAGTCCCCGGATAGCCGTCAGCCGCCCCTACGCGGTCTACGTGGCCTATCAGTCGCTGCCCAACAGCACCACACAGGCACTCTACACCGTGCGTCACAAGGGCGGCAGCACTCGCTTCTCGGTCAACCAGCAGATGGGTGGCGGCACGTGGATCTACCTCGGCACCTTCGACTTTGACGCGGGAACGCGGGGCTGTGTCACGCTCACCAACTATTCAAAAGAGAAAGGAACCGTCGTGACGGCCGACGCCGTGCGCTTCGGTGGCGGCATGGGCAACATCGCCCGACGGGCCGATGGCGACAGTATCGCCTACAACGGAAAGACCGACCGCCAGTCGGGTTACCATCCCCGCAACGCCTGGCAGCCCCGAATGGACTACCCATACGAGACCAGCGGCTATCCCCGCTACCTGGAAGGAGCACGCTACTACATGCAGTGGGCCGGCATTCCCGACAGCGTTTACTCGCCTTCACACGGCAAGGACGACTACCGCGACGACTACAAGAACCGCGGGCCATGGGTCAACTACCTATTGGGAGGCACCAAAGCCTGGCCCGAAGGCAAGGGGCTCCGCATTCCCATCGACCTCTCCTTCGCCTTCCACAGCGACGCCGGCACGGTCTATGGCGATTCCATCATCGGCACCTTGGGCATTTACATGGTCAACCGCTACGGCGGCAAGTTCGCAGACGGCACCAGCCGGCAGATCAACCACGACCTTTGCGACCTCGTCCAGTCGCAGATCGTGAACGACATCCGCACACTCTACGAACCCAAATGGACGCGCCGCGGCATGTGGAACCAGTCTTATTTCGAAGCATGGACGCCCCGTGTGCCGGCCATGTTGCTCGAACTGCTCTCGCATGAGAACTTCGCCGACATGCGCTACGGGGCCGACCCGCGCTTCCAGTTCACCGTTTCGCGCGCCATCTACAAGGGCATGCTCCGCTTCCTGTCCGACAACTACGGCACCGACTATGTGGTTCAGCCGCTGCCTGTCAAGGATTTTGCGCTCCAACTGGCCAAGGGCGACAAGGTGCTGCTCACGTGGCAACCGGTCGACGACCCGCTGGAAGCGACGGCCAAGGCCGAGAAATACATCGTCTACACGCGTCAGGGCGACGGCGATTGGGACAATGGCGTGGTGGTGAAGAAGCCGCAACACACAGTCACGATAGCCCCCGACCAGGTGGTGAGCTTCAAGGTGTGCGCCCTGAACAAGGGCGGCGAGAGCTTCCCGTCCGAAATATTGAGCGCGGGCATAGCCTCTGCGGCCACGGCCAAGCCCGTCCTGGTGATCAACGGCTTCGACCGCATCAGCGCGCCCGACGACTTCCGCAGTGCCGACGACGAGCAGGCGGGCTTCCTGGCCGACGACGACAACGGCGTGCCCTATCGGGAAATGATTTCCTACACGGGCAAGATGAAAGAGTTCAGGCGGGCCATCCCCTGGACGGACGATGACGCTTCGGGCTACGGCGACAGCCAGAGCAACTACGAACGGATTGTGGTGAAGGGCAATACTTTCGACTACCCTGCGCTCCACGGGCGGTCTCTCCTGAAGGCAGGCTACAGCTTTGTGTCGGCCGGTCGTGACGCGGCCCTCGCCCTCCGGCTCTTCGACAGCGAACGTTTCTGTGCCGTCGACCTCATCCTGGGCAAGAACAAGCAGACCAAGATGGGCCGTATCGGGGCTGTAAAGGGACTCGACTTCAAGACCTTCCCCAAACCGTTGCAGCAAGCCATCACGACCTATTGCCAGGCAGGAGGCCGCATCTTCGTCTCCGGTTCCTACGTGGCTACCGACCTTTGGCAGAACCCCATCGCCAAGGCCGACAAGGAAGACATCGCCTTCGCACGTAAAATACTGAAATACCAGTGGCGCAACGACAAGGCGTCGACCGAGGGTGAGATTACGACCGTGGTGTCGCCGCTGACCGACAAGCGGCTGCGGATGGAATATTTCAACCGCCCCAACGAGCAATCTTACGTCGTAGAGTCGCCCGACGCCATCGCCCCGGCCGACCCCTGCGCCTACACGGCCTTCCGCTATCCCGAAAACAACAAGAGCGCGGGCGTCGTCTTCGGCGGCAACGAGACCGACCGATGGCGCACGGTGGTGCTCGGCTTCCCCTTCGAAGCGGTGAAGGGAGAGGCGCAACGCGATGAGTTGATGAAGATGGTGATGGAGTATTTGAGGAATAAAGAGTAGAAAATGCGCACGAATCACGTTATTTTAATATCTTTGCATCATGATATAGGAAAGGTAAAACAAAGATGAAGCATTTCATAACGAAACCTAAACAATGGTATCTACAAGCCGCCATCCTGTGGGCGCTTCTCCGCGTCTGCGTATCGGCACAGGCCGGTGAACCTTTCCGCTTTGCCCTCCTCACCGACATCCACATCGACATCAATGCTCCGGGGCCCACACAAGACCTCCGCAACTCGGTCGACCAAATCAACGCGTCGGACTCCATCGACTTCATCCTCGTCACCGGAGACATCGCCGACAAAGGAGACGGGGCCTCGCTGCGGCTGGCCAAGCAGGAACTCGACCGGCTGCAACGCCCCTACTACATTGTCCAAGGCAACCACGACCAGAAGTGGAGCGAGAGCGGATGTATGGATTTCAAGCGGATTTTCGGCTATGAACGTTTCAAGTTCGAGCACCGCGGCTACCTGTTCCTGGGCTTCCCGAGCGGCCCGCTCATGCGCATGGCCCTGGGACACGTGGCTCCCGAAGACATCGAATGGCTGAAAGAGGAGCTGAGGCACAACGGATTCGACAAGCCCGTGTTCCTTGTGAGCCACATGCCCATGCTCCCTGAAGACGTCGACAATTGTTTTGATGTGACAGATGCTGTGCGATCCTTTCCCGTTCAGGCCTTTCTGAACGGCCATTACCATCGCAACCGATTTGAGACATACGATGGAATACCGGGCTTTGTCAACATCACCAACCTCAGACAGAAAGGCCGTACGGCCGGACAATATAACGAATACGACGTAACGGCGGACTCGCTTATCGCTTATACGCATCCCGTTGGTTTGCCCCGTTATCGCTGGGCCGCTATCGCTCTTGGTCAACGACTTGGCCCGGCTGCAGCAGCCACGTCGCCTTTGCGTCCTGATTTCAGCGTCAACGAAGCCTATCCCATGGTGAAAGAAACGTGGCAGGTCGCTCTTCGAGCCGGTATCTATTCATCACCGGCTATTGACAAGCAACGAATTGTGGTGGCCGACAACCTCGGACGCATCACTTGCTTTGGCCATCAAGGCCGGCAACGCTGGCAATATACCACCGGTGCCCGCATCATTGGTACGCCCGCAATCGGCCGTGGTGTCGTGGTGGCTGGTTCGGCCGATGGTTTTATTTATGGACTTGATGCCCGTCAGGGTACCTTACGATGGAAAGTGCGGACGCAAAGACCCGTTGTGAGTGCCGTAACGATCCGTGGCGGTATAGCTTACGTGGGCAGTGGTGACCATATTTTCCGTGCTATCCGCGTCAAAGATGGCACAATCCTTTGGAGCCGACAGGGCATTCGGGGCTACGTAGAAACACGACCGCTGGTCAATCGGCGCATGGTTGTCTTCGGCGACTGGGCCAATACTGTATACGCGCTGCGCCGTAAAGACGGAAACCCATTGTGGGAGTGGACCACCGGACGACAAAATATGCACTATTCGCCAGCCGGTGTGTGGCCCGTTGAGGCTCATCAGAAAGTGTTCGTGGTCGATCCACGTCGCGTACTGACTGCCATCGACGCTCGCGATGGTCACGAAATCTACGCCACCAAGCAGAGTGTGGTGCGCGAATCCATTGGTATTTCAAAAGACCGGAAACGTATTTATGCCAAGACCATGCGTGATAGTGTAGTCTGTTATTCTGCTTTGGACAATCATCCACGACAACTATGGGCCTGCCATGTAGGCTTTGGTTACGAACATGCCACCGTCATGCTACCCGAAAAAGACGGAGTGGTATTCTCTTCCACCAAGAATGGCTTGATTTTCGCCATCGAAGCGAAGACCGGACGCTTGCTATGGAAGCATAAAGTGAGCAACACGCTCGTCAACACGGTGGTTCCTTTAAGCCGCAACATTGTGCTCTATACAGACGAAGACGGCTTTTTAGGAAAACTTTCAATCAACAATAATCACTAACAATATAACAATCATGAAGAAAATGGTAGATTGCTTCCTCCCCATGGCGGGCCAGGAAGAGTTAAAAAAAAACCTTGAAGGCCTGAAAGGGCAAGATATCGTAAATCGCATCATTATCCTACAGTCCGGTGAACCGGTAGCCGTAGAAGGTGTTGACGGCGTTCTGACCATCGATACGCTGAAGAGCAGCGACACGATGTGTAAGGTGGCTGAGGCTGCTGAGGCTCCTTTCACCTTATTATATATGAAGGAGCAATATATGGAAATCGGTCTTTACGCGCTCGAACGTATGACCGGCATTGCTCAATGCACCCATGCC
The DNA here is from genome assembly GCF_017426725.1 of Prevotella illustrans. Classification (GTDB taxonomy): domain Bacteria; phylum Bacteroidota; class Bacteroidia; order Bacteroidales; family Bacteroidaceae; genus Prevotella; species Prevotella illustrans. The sequence goes on from NZ_JAERMS010000001.1 coordinate 78,925, forward strand.
GGCATGGTATATGCCGACCATTACAAAATATCTGCAGAGGGAATCCGCTCGGAATCACCCGTTATCGACTACCAGAAAGGTAGTTTGCGCGACGACTTCGACTTCGGTTCGGTACTCTTTTTCCGCACCGACGCTCTCAAGGCAGCAGCCGGTAAGATGACTTCTCACTATCAGGCAGCCGGCTTCTATGACCTCCGACTGAAGCTATCACAATGCGAAGAGCTTGTTCATATCAACGAAAACCTCTACAGCGAGGTGGAACTCGACAACCGCAAAACAGGAGAAAAGCTTTTCGACTACGTGGATCCACGCAACCGCGCCTCACAAATTGAGATGGAACAGGCCTGCACCGAGCATCTGAAGGAAATCGGTGGTTACCTCGCTCCTAAGTTTGAGCCCGTTGATTTCAATCAAGAAGCCTTTGAATATGAGGCAACCATCATGATTCCCGTGCGCAATCGCATCCGCACAATCCGTGATGCCATCGACAGCGCGTTGAGCCAAAAGACTAATTTTAAGTACAATGTATTCGTTGTTGAGAATGGTCCTGAATTCCATTCTACCGACGGTACCACCGAAGCCATTGAGGAATACAAGAGTGATGAGCGACTGATACACCTCATTCCGACCCGTCGCGACATCGGTGTTGGTGGTGCTTGGAACATGGCTACCCACCATCCTAAGTGCGGTCGCTTCATCGTTCAGCTCGACAGCGATGATGTATATTCTGACGAAAACACGCTTCAGAAGTTTGTAGACGCCTTCCATGAGCAGCAATGCGCTATGGTTATCGGCTCTTATATGCTGACAGATATTGATAAGAACATGCTTCCGCCGGGCAAAATCGACCACCGCGAGTGGACTCCCGACAACGGTCGCAACAATGCTTTGCGTATCAACGGACTCGGTGCGCCACGCGGTTTCTTCACACCGGTGATACGGACAGTCAACCTTCCCAATGTAAACTATGGCGAAGACTATGCTTTGGGCCTGGCCATTTCACGTCATTACCAGATTGGTCGCATCTATGATGTGCTCTATTGCTGCCGTCGTTGGGACGACAACTCTGATGCCGCGCTCAGCATTGAGAAGGAAAATCGCAACAATACGTATAAGGATCGTGTCCGTACATGGGAATTGCAGGCCCGCATTGCCATGAATAAATAAGGATTATTCGTTGTCAACAATACGCTAAAAATCAATGAAAAGCAACATAAAATCTCCATGGCTGTGGGTGCCCACGCTGTATTTTGCCGAGGGTGTGCCCTATTTTGTCGTGAATAACATCTCTGTTATGATGTTCACAAAGATGGGTGTACCCAACGGCGATATGGCTTTCTTCACGACACTGCTGTATTTTCCGTGGCTGCTCAAGGGTATTTGGAGCCCCTTGGTCGACGTAATCAGAACCAAACGCTGGTGGATTGTCTGCATGCAGATGATTATGACCGCGTTCCTTGTTCTGCTGACAGTCACGCTGCCTAACCCTTCGCCAGAGCTTATTGACAGCGGACAGACGCCAATCAGCATGTTTACGCTGACCTTAGTACTGTTTATCATCGCCGCTTTCGCCTCGGCCACGCACGATATTGCGGCCGACGGTTACTACATGCTGGCCCATAATCCAAGCAGTCAGGCCGCTTTCATCGGCATCCGCAGTACTTTCTACCGCATCGCCTCTGTTTTCGGTCAGGGTGTATTGGTCTTTATCGCCGGCAGTATCGAGAACGATACCGGCAATATACCCTATTCGTGGAAGATTACGCTGGGCGTGAGCGCGGTCGTTTGCTTCCTTATTACGCTTTATCACACCTTTTTCCTTCCTCATTCGGCCGAAGACAAACCGCGCGTTGCTGATACTGTCGACGACAAGGAAGCCGCCGACCTAAAGCGAAAGGAACTGATCAACTCGTTTGTCACGTTCCTTAAGAAGCCCCATGTGCTCTGGGCAATTGCCTTTATGTTGCTCTATCGTTTGCCCGAAGGATTCCTTATCAAGATGTGTCAACCGTTCCTCGTTCACAGCACAGACAGCGGTGGACTGGGCTTAAGCACCGATATGGTCGGTCTCGTCTATGGAACCTTTGGCGTGATGGCCTTGTTGGGCGGTGGTATTGTGGGTGGAATCTTCGCCTCACGCGTTGGTTTGAAGCGGTCGTTGTGGATTATGGCAGCCTGCATGACGCTTCCCTGTATCACTTTCGTTTATCTGGCCATCTACCAACCCGCAGATCTCACCGTCATCAGCGTGGCCGTCTGCATCGAACAGTTCGGTTATGGCTTCGGCTTCACAGCCTATATGCTCTATATGATGTACTTCTCCGAAGGCGAATTCAAGACCTCTCACTACGCCATCTGTACTGCTTTCATGGCCTTGAGCATGATGCTTCCGGGCTTTATAGCAGGTTATATTCAAGAAGCCATTGGTTATGTGAACTTCTTCTGGATGGTAATGCTCTGCTGTGTGGCCACCATTGGCGTGACGTTTGTCATCCGAAAGCAGATAGACGAGAACTACGGACGCAAATAATTTACGAACAATGAAGAGATTACTATTCATCTGTTGTGCCCTGTGGCTTGCCTTCGGTAGCGCGTCGGCACAGAAAGTGAAGACCGGCATAGGGGTTTTGAAAAAGCAGAACTTCAAAATCCTGGAGGGCTTGCGGGTCGGTCTGGTCACCAATCCTACGGGAGTAGACAATGACTTGCGGTCGGATGTCGACATTCTGCATGCTGCCAAGAACGTAAAGTTGGTGGCTTTGTTTGGCCCTGAGCATGGTGTGCGAGGCAATGTGCATGCCGGTGACGCGGTGGCTAACGACTCCGACCCGGCTACGGGATTGCCCGTTTATTCGCTCTATGGCAAATATCGCACGCCTTCTGACGAGATGTTGAAGAATATCGACGTACTCGTCTACGACATTCAGGACATCGGTTGCCGCTCGTTCACTTATATCAGCACCTTGGCCAACATCATGAAAGCCGCTGCCCGCAACCATATCAAAGTGGTAGTGCTCGACCGTCCCAATCCATTGGGAGGCAAAAAGGTGGAAGGTTGCATCACGGAAGACGACTGCATTTCGTTTGTCAGCCAGTTCAAAGTGCCATACATTTATGGTCTGACGCCCGGCGAACTCGCCCGATTGCTGAACGACGAAGGCCTGTTGGGCGAGAAATGCGACTTGGAAGTAGTGAAAATGAAAGGCTGGAAACGCTCGATGACCTACGGCGACACCGGTCTGAAGTGGGTACTTTCGTCACCCCACATCCCCGAAGCGTCGTCGGCACCGTTCTATACCGTGTCGGGCATCGTGGGCGAACTTGATAGTATCAACATCGGTGTAGGCTATACGATTCCTTTCCAGACCTTCGCGGCACCTTGGATCAAAGCTACCGAGCTGGCCGATCGCATGAACGCGCTGCGACTGCCGGGCTATACCTTCCGCCCCATCTATTACTCGCCCTTCTACAGCAAGTATAAAGGACGCCAATTGCAGGGCGTTCAGGTGCATTTCACCAATTATCGTAAAGCTCGTCTGTGTGATGTGCAGTTCTACATCTTACAGGAGCTTTACAAACTCTATCCCAATCACGACATCCTGAAGCAAGCCGGACAGCGTGCCGGCATGTTCGACAAGGTGTGCGGAAGCAAGAAAATACGTGAACTTTTCTTGCGTCGCCATCGTTGGAAAGACGTAAAAGCCTATTGGGACAAGGATGCCGACAAGTTTAAAAAGCTATCCCGACAGTATTACCTTTACAAATAAGCATCATGACTGAAGTGAAAAGCAGCCGCATTCAGGCCATTGATATCCTGCGTGGCATGACCATTGCCGGCATGATATTGGTCAACAATCCCGGCGGCGAACCCGTTTATACGCCTCTGGAGCATGCCGAATGGTTTGGATTGACACCCACCGACCTCGTTTTTCCGTTCTTTATGTTCATCATGGGTATCACGACCTACCTTTCATTGCGCAAGTTCAACTTTGAATGGTCATGGCTCTGTGCCCGCAAAATCCTGAAAAGAGCCGTCCTGCTCTATTTCATCGGCATTGCCGTCAGTTGGCTCATGAAGTTTTGTTATGGCATGGTCAGTGCCGATAATGCCTCACTTCCTCTCCTCGAACGGATGCTGGTGTCGGCCAACAGCTTTGCCGAGATTCGATTGGTAGGCGTCTTTCCGCGCCTCGCAATCTGCTACGGACTGGCCGCTTGCATCGCGCTCAGCCTGAAACATAAGTATATTCCATGGCTCATTGCCTTCATTTTTATTGGCTATTTCATTATTTTGGAAACAGGCAATGGCTGGGCACACGATGCCACCAACATCCTTGCGGTGTTCGATAGCAGCATTGTCGGGCAGCAACACCTCTACAAATGGGACACCCCCGACCCCGAAGGCCTGCTCAGTACGCTGCCCTCGCTGGCTCATGTGCTTATCGGCTTCTGCGTGGGACGCGTTCTCACCAATCTGAAGAATCTCAACGACAAAATCGAGCGCCTCTTTATCATCGGTGCCTTGCTCACCTTCGCGGGCTTCCTGCTCAGCTATGGCTGCCCCATCAGTAAGAAACTATGGACGCCGACCTTTGCCATGGTGACGTGCGGACTGGGTTCCACGCTGCTGGCATTGCTCTCTTGGCTCATCGATAAACGTCGGTATCAAGGCAATTTTAGCCGTTTCTTCATGACCTTTGGTGTCAATCCGTTAGCACTCTACATTTTAGCCGACCTTGTTCTCATCCCGTTATCCATCATTCCCATAGCCGGACAAACGTTGCAACGTCGTATGTTCAATGACGTTATGCAGCCCCTCGTCGGCACGCAGGCTGCTTCGTTGGCATGGGCGCTGCTCTTCGTAATCATCGTATGGGGCTTCGGCTGTTATCTTTATAAGAAAAAAATCTTTATCAAACTATGATATTATTAGCAGATAGTGGGTCTACCAAAACCGATTGGTGTGTGGTAGACAACGGTCAGGCCGTTCTGACCATCAAGACAAAAGGCACAAATCCCTTCTTCCAGACCGAAGAAGAAATCGCGCAGGAAATCAATAGCGCGCTCGTTCCCGAACTTCCATCGACCGACATCGAAGACGTATTCTTCTATGGTGCCGGTTGCACGCCCGAAAAGCTGCCTATTCTGGAGGCCGCACTCCGAAAGCACCTCCACATCACGGGTCGGTGCGAGGTAGCCACCGACATGTTGGCGGCAGCCCGCAGCCTTTGTGGCCACCGACCGGGCATTGCCTGCATCCTCGGCACGGGCAGTAACTCTTGTGCTTACGACGGAGAGAAGATTATCAAGAACGTTTCTCCGCTCGGATTTATTCTTGGAGACGAAGGCAGTGGTGCTGTTTTGGGCAAGACATTGGTGGGCGACGTGCTCAAGAACCAGTTGCCGCAAGACATCGTAAAGGCTTTCCACGACGAGTATCAGCTGACCAATGCCGACATCATCGACCGTGTTTACCGCCAGAAACTGCCCAACCGCTTCCTCGCCGGCTTTGTACCTTTCCTCGCGAAGCATATCGACAACGCGGCTGTTCGCCAGTTGGTGGTCGATGGTTTCCGCCGTTTCCTCGTGCGCAATGTCAAGCAATACGACCATTGGAATCAGCTACTCATCGGCTTTAACGGCTCCATTGCCTACTACTTCAGGCAACCGCTCGAAGAAGCGCTCAAGGCTGAAGGCATGACATTGGGCAAAATCATCCAAGCTCCCATGGAAGGGCTCATCGCTTATCACACCAATCAGGAGTAAGCTATGGCATTCGTCAAAATATCGGAGCAGCCGTCGCTCTACGACGACCTCGAAAAGAAAAGCGTTCACGACCTTCTGGTCGACATCAATCGTGAAGACCAGAAGGTGGCCCTGGCCGTAGAGCAGGCCATTCCACAGATAGAGAAACTCGTAACGCTACTCGTGCCGCGCATGAAAAAGGGCGGACGCATCTTCTATATGGGTGCCGGCACGAGCGGAAGACTGGGCGTTCTCGACGCGTCAGAGATTCCGCCGACCTTCGGAGTGCCCCCAACCCACATCATCGGACTCATCGCCGGCGGCGACACCGCGCTGCGCAACGCCGTCGAAAACGCTGAAGACGACGAGCAACGGGGCTGGCAGGAACTGCAGGAGCACCACATCAACGAGCACGACGCCGTTATCGGTATCGCCGCTTCGGGCACAACGCCCTATGTTATCGGCGCGCTGCGCGAGGCACGGGCCCACGGCATCCTCACCGGTTGCATTACCAGCAACCCCGATAGTCCCATGGCTGCCGAAGCCGACGTACCCATCGAGATGATTGTAGGCCCCGAATTTGTTACCGGCAGCAGCCGTATGAAATCGGGAACGGGCCAGAAAATGATTCTCAACATGATTTCTACATCAGTCATGATACAACTGGGACGCGTCAAAGGCAATCGCATGGTCAACATGCAACTCACCAACAAGAAGCTCATCGACCGAGGCACACGCATGATTGTAGACGAACTGGGACTCGACTATGAACACGCCAAACGGCTGTTGCTGATGCATGGCTCGGTCAAGAAAGCAATAGAAAACAGTAAAGGATAATCCATGACAAAGAAAGAACTGCCTGTCTTGCTGCTCACCGGCTATCTCGGAAGCGGCAAGACCACACTACTCAATCGTATTCTCACCAACGAGCGCGGCATTAAATTTGCCGTCATCGTGAATGATATCGGCGAAGTCAACATCGACGCGGACCTCATCGAGAAGGGCGGCGTTGTGGGACAGAAAGACGAAAGCCTCGTGGCTTTGCAGAACGGCTGCATCTGTTGCACGCTCAAGATGGATCTCGTAGAACAGATTCACGACATCACGACCATGCAGAAGTTTGACTATATCGTCATCGAAGCCAGCGGAATATGCGAACCCGCGCCCATCGCGCAAACCATTTCCAGCATTCCGACGCTCGGGCCGAAATACATCAAGGACGGTATTGTGCGCCTCGACTGCATCACGACCGTTGTAGACGCGCTCCGCATGCGCGATGAATTTGGTAGCGGCGACCAACTCGTGCGCGATCATATCGACGAGGAAGACATCGAAAACCTTGTCATTCAGCAAATAGAGTTCTGCAACATCATCCTGTTGAACAAGGCTTCGGAAGTGACGCCCGACGAACTGGCCCGCATCCGACACATCATCCGTGCCATCCAGCCCAAGGCCGAAATCATCGAGTGCAACTATGGCGACGTCGAACTGACCAAACTGCTCGACACCCACCTCTTCGACTTCGAGGCTACGGCTACTTCAGCCGCCTGGATAGACCACATTGAGCATCACCACGACGAGGAACACCACCACGATGAGCATGATGAAGACGAACATGAGCACCACCATGGCCACCATCACCACCACCATCATCACGACGAAGGTGAGGCCGAGGAATACGGTATCGGCACGTTCGTCTACTATCGCCGCCGTCCGTTCGACCTGGCGTGGTTCGACGACTTCGTAGCCCGTAAGTTTCCCAAGAACGTTATCCGCTGTAAGGGTATCTGCTGGTTCAAGGGCGAGCCCGACACCTGCTACGTCTTCGAGCAAGCCGGCAAACAAATCGGCCTGCGCAATGCCGGCCTGTGGTATGCCACCATGCCCGAAAAGGAACTCGAAGCGCTCAAAACCGTGCAAGCCGGACTGCGCCGCGACTGGGACGAACAGTATGGCGACCGGATGCAAAAGCTCGTTTTCATCGGACAGAAGCTCGACAAGGAGGCCATCACTGCCGAACTCGACAAATGTCTGCTCGACTAAACCAAGCTATAATCCCATACGGACAGATATCTTGATAGATGTCTGTCCGTATGGTTATATACCGGTATAGGAGCGTGATTTATGATGTTTCGCACGGCGAAACAGGCATGAATTTGCCATGAAAATTTCGTACAAACCGCTCATTTATTTTGCGTCAGGATTTTTTTTGTCGCAAATAAGCCAAGCATTTCGGTAGTTCGCGTAAATGCAATAAGTAATTGATAATCAGCGGTTTGGTAAAGTTAATGGCGTTTATGCGCATCGAAAACACCCCAAAACATCGAAAAAAGCACCTGAAAGCATAGCTTTTACCATGCAAAAGCGTCACTATGACCACGCGAAAGCATAGCTTTGAGCAGGCAAAAGGGCTGCTTTGACAACCTAAAAGCTATGCTTTGACCTCAGAGAAAGCGAAAAACGACCACATAAAAAAGTGAAAAACAGCTTTTCAACGCTGTTTTTCACTCTATTTGAAGTATTTTCGGAGGTCGTTTTTGTGACCGTATTTTTACATTTATCGCTCATTGTATTGTCTTTATGTATGAGCGGAACATGATAAATCATACCCCTACGGCTGGCGCATGGCTACTGATTTACATTTACCAAGTTATTCATTTTCGTGTTTAGAAATGTGATGGCGTGAGCCGTAGGGGCGTGATTTATCACGTTCCGCATAATCGGAATACATCTTGTTTAAGGCAATTCGGCGAAAATCCACGTTACAACAAGAAACAAACTTTATATCTGAAGATACTCAATCACGCATGGTATTGTCTTGATGTATGAGCGGAACATGATAAATCATGCCCCTACGGCTGGTGCTCGTGCGATTACCATATTCTGAGCGCACAGCTTTTGCAGAATCCAAAGGGCAACGGCTCAATGGAATCTCTCCGTTTTGCTTAGTTGATTTTGACCTTCACTTTGATGTCTTTTACGTTTGTCTTGGGATAGAAACCCCAGAAGAACATTCTGCTAAACGTGGGATGAACAAAGTTCTGCGGCAGGGTCTCGATATATAGTTGCGCGGACGATGACGAGATGTATAGCTTCTGGCTACCCACATGGTAATATGAATTAGGCATCATGTACCATCCTATAATCAATGTGCGCTGACTGAAATCAATCTGGGGTAGTTGCACCGGCGCATAGCAAAGCTTTTCAAGTTCTGCCATCGAATTAACAACACAAACGGATAGCGTGTCAGGGTCTTGTTCTTTCCGTTGAAAGAAGCAATCTGATTGGCCGGCACCAGGCAAATGGGTCTCAAAGAAGTCCGTTATCTCCACCGAAGTAGGCAATACTTGAACTGTTTTCGAAGAATCTTCATCATTGCTGCAGCTAAAGGCCGTCAGACACCATGCGACAGCCATAAAATAAATAATGCGTCGAATTAGTTTCATCATTTAATAAATATATAACGATCAAATACTTCATTAAAGATTAAAAAAGCAAAAGCCATCATAGGGTGGGCCGATGCTATGAAAAATAATGTATGCAAATAAACAAAAAAAGAGAATACGTGTAAGTTTTGGAGCGTTAAATAACTTAAAATGTGGACGAGGAAGTACATTTTCGCGAGAAAAAGTAAAGCAGAAGCGGAGCGACAAGTGCTTGCCGGCAGCCTCATATTTGCTAAATACCTATAAAATGGTATTGTTGAGCATTGTTTTTTTAAGTATTTTTGCAGAAGAAAGGCATGTGCCTTCGCGTTTTTATGCAACGCTAATTATAAATACGAATCAACATTTCTTTTATCCAAATGACAAATTTGAAGCAACTTTTCAGACCTTTCCTGTGTCTGTTGTTCATATTGGTAGGCATGAATGGCTATGCCCAGCAAGCGGTAAAAATCAGCGGAGCGGTCTACGAAGCCGGCAAACAACCCCTGATTGGCGCCACTGTTTCGGTGACCGACTTTAAGTTTGGTGCCGTGACCGACATCAACGGTCGCTACCAACTCAACCATGTGCCACAGGGAAAAGTGAGGCTTGTCGTCAGATACCTGGGCAAGCAGGAGATTGATACCGTTGTTACGATCACCGGAAGTCGACAACTCGACTTCTACATGAAGGACGAAAACTTTCGCCTGAACGATGTTGTGGTCGTGGCACAGACCAAGGCCGGCGGCACTTCTACCGCATCCTACGTCAACCGCAACGCCATCGACCACTTGCAGGCCACCAGCCTGACCGACATCTTAGCTTTGGCACCGGGCGCCATTTCGTCCAACCAAACGCTGAATAAGGCGGGATTAGTGACCATTCGAGGTGTTGATAACAATAGACTAAACGAGCTTAACTCTTTCGGCGCGACGCTTATACAGGATGGCGCGCCCCTTTCAAACAACGCCAACTTGAGCGCGCTCAACCCATCTGTCAACGGAAGCACGGCTGCCATGGCCGGAGGAGCGTCGGCCAATACGGGTGTCGACGCCCGCGGCATATCGGCCGAGAACATAGAGTCGGTCGAAATCGTGCGTGGTATTCCTTCGGTAGAATACGGCGACCTCACTTCGGGAGCAGTCATTCTGCACACCAAGGCCGGTCGCGAGCCTCTCCGCGTCAGTGCCAAGGCCAATCCCAACATCTATCAGGGTAGCGTCGGCACGGGATTCGAGCTGGGACGCAGAGCCGGCGCGCTCAATCTGAGCGGCGACTATGCTTACAGTAATAACAAGGTAACAGCCTCTTACCTCACTTATCAACGCGTAAACCTTCGGGCCATTTACTCCAATGCGTTCTTCGGAAATCGTCTGCGCACCAACACTTCGCTCTCGCTTAACTACGCCAAGAACCATGAGGATGACAATCCCGACCTGCCTCGCGACATCAGTCGCGGCGAAGACACGGGGCTGCGCTTCAATACCAACGGACTATGGCAGTTTGATAAAGGCTGGTTGCGCAACATCCGCTACGTCGTTCAGGGCAGTTATACGTCTAAACAGAGCATGACCGAGCGGGATGAAACATCTGCCAACTCCGTGTATTCGGGCACGATGACCGATGGAACCACGTTGAGCAATCGCCCGGGTCGCCGTGTTTATGACGCCGATGGCAAGGAACTGACCCACTTCAGCGACGCCGACGTTCGCGCAGGTTACTACGCTCACTACCTGCCCAACGCCTATACAAGTCATAACGAGATTGACAGTCGTGAGGTAAACTTCTTCGCTAAACTGACGGCTAACTTCTTTCAGTCGTTCGGTAAGTTCAATAACGGATTGCTTTTAGGTAGCGAGGTCAAGCTCGATGGTAACGAAGGCGAGGGCACCAAGTGGAGTATGGCGAATCCTCCTTTCCGTTCGGTCAGAGATTACGACAGCAGTTACCGCCCACGGAGCTATAAAGACATTCCTTATATCAAGATGTTGAGCTTCTTTGCCGAAGATAACGCCGAACTGACATTGGGCCGTCACACGCTCAACTTGCAGGCCGGTCTGCGCTACGACCGGGTTTCGGTGGTCGGCGGCACGTTCAGTCCGCGCGTCAATGTGGCTTTCGACCTGGTTCCCGATGTCCTGACGCTGCGCGGCGGCTATGGTATTACGGCCAAAATGCCGACCCTTACCTATCTCTATCCGCAGAAAGCGTACTATGAGTACATTCATATCAACGAGTTGCCGCTGGAGAATATTCCCGCCGAAGAGCGAGTGCTGCTCACCACGACACGCGTTGTCGATACGCAGAACAAAGCGTTGAAGGTGGCCAAGAACTACAAGAGCGAGGTGGGTCTTGATTTGAAGTTGGGTAAAACTCGTTTGAGCGTCACCGCTTTCAACGAGCATCTGCGCAACGGTTATAGCTTGGGCAGCACGCTGGGTAGCTTCCTGCCTTTCAACTACACCATTTACGGTCGTAACAGCGACAATAAAATCGTGACCAAAGGCACGTATCCCATCCTTACACCTTATTATACTGCGCTCAACAGTCAGGATATGCGCACCCGCGGACTTGAGTTTGAGTTCTATACGGGTCGTATCGAAGCCATCCGCACGGCCTTCCAGCTTAGCGGCGCTTGGATGGAGTCGAAATACGCGTCGCGCAAATACCACTTCTACGATAACTCCAACGGCGCTCCCGCCAGTCGTACCGACATCGCCATCTATGATCCAAAGGATCAGGACGACTACCAAAAGCAGTTCGTTACAACCCTTCGGGCCACCCATAATATTCCTCGCATCGGCTTTGTCATTACGTTGACGGCTCAAGCGGTATGGAATGAGAGCGACTGGACAACCTTCCACAACGACTCTATCCCCATCGGCTACCTGTCGTTGAAGGACGGTAAGCCTCATTATTTCGAGCCCGGACGATTCAAGACCGTGGACGACGTGAAGGCGGCAGGCTACGACTATCTGCTACAAAACGTCAGTCATGCCAAAGCAATCAAGGAAACGGTAAGCCCGTATTTCCAATTCAACCTCAACCTAACGAAGGAAATCGGCGACGTGGCTCGCATTTCATTCTTCGCCAATAACTTCTTCCGTAGCTATCCCATCAAGAAAAGTCACCGCTATCCCGGCACGTTCGATAGGAAAAACAGCGACTTCTTCTTCGGCATGGAGCTCACGCTAAAACTCTAAAAGTACGTATTCAAGATGAAAAATATCATTTATGGGCTATTCGTAGCCATCGCTTTGGGCACCGTTTCCTGCACGGGCTTCGACGAAGCAGCCAAGTCGGAAAAGGTGACACCGCTGCAAGTGAGTGTCAATCTGACCGTTTCTGTAGAAAAATTGGCCTCGGTTAAGAACCTTACACTCAAACTCGACAATTATACCGACGGCTATCATTATAGTAAGAAGCTCAACGATACCCAAGCCAGTATCGACGGCGTGGTGCCCGGTATCTATACGGTCAGCGTGTCAGGCACGGCCTACGATGCCGACGGAGCCGAGTTCTACGTAAACGGCAATGCCGTCAATAAGGCGCTTTACGCAGGGGTAGCCTCTGTTCAAATCACAATGAGAGGACTAAAGGTAAGTCCGCTCGTATTCAAGGAAATCTATTTCGCAGGCAGTAAGCCTCTGAAGGGAACTTCTTATTTCCGCGATCAGTTCTACGAAGTTTACAACAACTCTGCTGAAGTGCAGTATCTGGATGGCGTTTACTTCGCCCAACTCGCGCCCAACGTCGCCACTCGTAAGCTGCCGGTGTGGGATGGTGGCTTGGACGAAAACGTTTGCTATGGCGAACGCGTCTGGCGATTCCCCGGAACGGGCACGGAATATCCGCTACAACCCGGCGAGAGCGCTGTCATCGCGCAGTTTGCCGCCAACCACAAACAGGAAATATACAATCCTAATTCACCCGTCGATTGTTCGCACGCGGAGTTTGAGTTCTTCCCGTTCAATAATCGCTTGCCCGATATGCCTGCCATCAACATGGAACACGTATTTTACGACGGCAAAAGCGCATTCGGAAAGATACCGCAGTTCCTTACCTCGGTCTTTGGAGGAGCATTCGCAATCTTCAAAGTGCCCGCGGGAGTTGACTGGGATCCTGTTAAAAACACGGCTTTTCAGGCGCATGAGGTGAACAAAAAAGACCTCAAGGCAAAGATACCGCTTCAATATGTGCTCGACGCCGTGGAGTGTATCAACAACGAAACCTACGCCGACGCCAAGCGTATCCCTGCCGCCATCGACGCCGGCATGACATGGGTGGGCTCAACGTACTGCGGATTGGGAGTTGTTCGTAAGCTTATGATCGAAAACGGTGACACGCTGAAGCGCGAGAATGGCGCACTGATCTTCCAAGATACCAACAACAGCACCGATGATTTCGAACGAGGTGTTGTGCCCGTGCTGCATCGCTATCATACCGGAGTGCCTTCATGGAACAAAACCTATTGATATCACTTCGTTCAACAGAGTTTTTCATATTTTAAACAGATTGCAATGAAAAAATCAAACATACGTTTCTATCAATTTATCATGTTGTTTTTAGCCTTCGGCAGCGGTACCGCAACGATGGCACAGACGGCCGACGAGGGACTCTCCGTGGCCGGACAGTCGCTGCTGAAGGGCCAAAGACTGTGGCTTCAGACAGGCAACGCGGCAGGAACGGCTCATGATAATACTCGAAACTACTCACGCCTGCAAGTCAACTACGATGTTCAGTCGGGCGACTTCCACCGCGTTTACACGGGAAAAACGGTGCGCGACGCCAATATTTACACTGAAGGTTTTGTCAATTTGGGCAAAGCTTACGTGTGGGGAGAGTTCAAGTTTACGCACGAGAATGTGGGCAATGCCCGCTTCAATGCCTCTATCAATGACCCATATCGTGGACAACCCTACTTCGTTGTTGACTCAGGAGTTCAAAGTAAGTGGCGTAATCAGAACTATCACCTGCGATTCCGGGCTGCGACGCCTGTGCTTTTCCGTAGCTGGACCTTTGGTTTGGAAGGCACTTATAAGGCCCAGTTGGCAGCCAAACAGCGCGATCCACGCGTTGATGCCCGCTTCTTTATGCTGCAACTCATGCCCGGTGTCACCTATTCGCCTACATACAACGACGTGATTGGTGTCAACCTGCGCTATGCCAGCGTCAAAGAAGAGTCGAATATGGAGCTTGAAAACTATCAAGTAAAGCCTCATTACTTTGAACTCTACGGCCTTGGAACCGCTCATCGGGGCATTGGCACGGGCCGGGAAACCAACTATTTCGGCAACCGTTGGGGCTTCGGACTGCAATACGAACACCACATGAAGGGCTGGAAGCTATTGGCCGAACTCACCGCAGATAAGTATGTGGAGAATAATGAGATTAGTTTCACTACCCCCAAGAAGGATAGTCAGCTTGAAGAAAAGAACCTCGGAGCCAACATTCAGGCCATGCTGTGGGGACGTTCGCTGACCCATCAGGTTCGCATAGGCTTCAACCGCCGTGCTGTCAATGGCATTATGTATCTCTCGCAGAATGACAATACGCAGGAAAAGGCGGGTTGGAAAGTGCTTCATCAGGACATCCGCTCCACCTATAAGACTACCGATCTGAGCGCAGCTTACACGCTGTTGCGCCCCAGAGATACCGAATACAGCTGGCGAAGCGACCTGAGCGTCGCCTATCAGAAGCTGGATGACAAGTATCTGCTGCCGCTTTCGGTTAAGAATAGTGAGAATATCTATCTTCGCCTTAACCTTGAAAGGAACATCATCGTAGGTCGGTCAATGAACCGACGCTTGCTGCTGGCTGTCGGTGGCATGTGGAAAGATGCCTTGCGGGGCGAATATCGTTATACCGGAGCCAATGCCAACCTCGTCACCGTGCGCGAAATGGAACCGCTGGATCAGGCCTATCTGACGGCCGACGCATGGGGAGCGAATGGCGCAATCACTTATTCGCAATTGCTGAAAAGCCAGTCTAAGGTCAATGGTTTTGCCCAACTGGCCTTCGACTACGCCCATACCAACGCCGCAATGTTCAACCATCGCAGTCGCGTCAACGTGACTTTGGGCGTTAATTTCTAACTTCACATAGGGCGCAAGTCCTATTTTCCAACATACAAAGACTATGAGAAAAGGAGTATTACTTATCCTCGGACTGGTATTATACGTAGCCGCAATGGCCCAAATCATCATCCGTCCGAGCGTGAAGACGCCTACCAGCTTTGCCATCATCATCGATCGGCAGAGCTACAATAAAGCAAAGACGGCCGTTGAGGCCTATCGCAATAGTATAGAAGCTGATCATCTGGGCACTTATATCGCCATCGACGACTGGCAAAAGCCCGAAGATATCCGACAACTGCTGCAAAAATGGCACGCCGACAAGCAGCAACCCCTGGAGGGAGCAGTCTTTGTGGGCGATATTCCCATACCGATGATACGTGACGCGCAGTACCTTACCTCCGCGTTTAAGATGAATCAGGGGAACGATTGGAAAGTTTCAAGCGTACCCAGTGACCGCTTTTACGATGACTTTGGGCTGCGTTTCAGTTTCTTAAAGCAAGATAAGGAGAAGCCTCTTTACTTCTATTACAGTCTGACGGCTGACAGTAAACCTTATCTTTCGCCCGATATCTACAGCGGACGCATCAAACCGCTTGAACTGAAAGGCCACGATAAGTACAAAATGCTGGCCGATTATCTCAACAAGGTTGCCCGACTGAAACGGCAGGAAGCCCACAACGTACTCGACAACCTGACCATGGCCCGTGGTCATTCCTACAATTCAGAGGATCCATCGGCCTGGGCCGGCGAGCAGATAGCCTTGCGGGAACAAATGCCCCAGCTCTTCCGACGTGGTCATACCGTGAAGTTTTATGACTTCAACATGATGTATCCGGTCAAGAATCTGTATCTCAACGAGGTGATGAATCCAGATCTTGACGTGCTCTTGTTTCACCATCATGGTGCCACAGATACGCAATATCTCAATGGTTATCCCGAAGTGTCGGGGGTGGAGGCCAGCATTGCCAACATCAAACGCTATCTGCACGGCAAGGTTTTAGACCGTTCGAAGAAGACGGGGCGCGACAGTGCCGTCACTTACTACGCTCAAAGGCTCGACGTTCCTGAACATTGGTGCCGCGAAGCCTTTGATCCGGCGGTGCAAAAGGCCGATTCTCTGGCCGACGCGGCTCAAGATATCTACACCGTCGACCTGCGACGACTCAAGACCAATGCCCGTTTTGTACTTTTCGACGCATGCTTCAACGGCTCATTCCATGTAGATGACAATGTTGCCGGAGCCTATATCTTCAACGATGGCATGACGCAGGCTACCATTGGTGGCACCGTCAACGCCTTGCAAGACAAGTGGCCCGACGAGTTTATCGGTCTTTTGTCGGCCGGAATGCGTGTGGGGCAGTTCAATCGCTTCGGCGGTTACTTGGAAAGTCATGTCGTTGGCGACCCCACGCTGCGCTTTCAAGACAATAGCAACTTAGGTTTCGATATCAATCAGGGGCTTACTCGCCACTACTGCGACGCCAAATTCTGGCGCAAAATACTCCGTTCTCCTGTTCCTGATGCCCAAGCCATGGCTCTGCGCCAGCTGCATTTAGCCGGTGAAAAGGATATGCCTGCGTTGCTGAAACATACTTATGAAACGTCAGATAACTTCGTTGTGCGCATGGAAGCCGTGAAACTGCTCAGTCTTTATTATCCTGACGCCGGCGTCGAGGTGCTGAAAGAGTCGCTCAATGATAGTTACGAGCTCGTTCGGCGCTTGTCCGCGATTTACGCCGAGCGCAACGGTTCGCCCCAACTGATACCCGCCATCGTCGCTACCTTCTTGAAACGGGGGCACGAACCCCGTTTAAGTTTCCAGTTGTTAAATAACATTGAGGCTTTCGACAGCCCAACCATG
Source organism: Prevotella illustrans (assembly GCF_017426725.1). Classification (GTDB taxonomy): domain Bacteria; phylum Bacteroidota; class Bacteroidia; order Bacteroidales; family Bacteroidaceae; genus Prevotella; species Prevotella illustrans. Next base: position 96,033 of record NZ_JAERMS010000001.1, read on the forward strand.
CTGCACGAACTCGACCAACAACAGAGTCGTTACACGCTTTATAGCGACGCCATCGTGAATAAGTTGCGCACGGCTTTGCGCCAAGAACCTTTGCGTTACAAGGAAATCATGGACGAAATCAACGACTTTGGCAGTAAGCCTACACGTCGAAAGAACACCATTTTGCGCTTCCGCAACATGCCACGGGCCAAGATGATTGAGACGATTCTCCAATCAGCGGCCAACGAAAAGGAAGATATGGACGTCAGAATCGCGGCCATTCACACGCTCGGATGGTATGATACCCACTACCAGCGTGACATGATTGCACGCCGGTTGCGGCAAATCGAAAGCGATAATCCTGCCTTGAAAGCGGAGATTGAACGCTCGGTGAATCGACTGACGTGCCACGCACGATAACCCATACGCCCCATGGAAAAGCGATTCCACGGGCTTATTTAATATGATCTATATGGAAAAGAACGAACAACTCCGCCAAGCCTGGGACTTCGTGGAGCATACCGGAAAGAGCATTTTCCTGACGGGAAAGGCCGGAACAGGTAAAACTACCTTCCTCAAAGCCGTCTGCCGCCACAGCACCAAACGCATGGTGATTGTGGCACCGACAGGCGTTGCTGCCATCAACGCGGGCGGAGTCACCATTCATAGCTTCTTTCAACTGCCGCTTTCGCCCTTCGTTCCGGGCGTGAAGATGGAGAGTCGATACGACTTCAGCGAAGAGAAGCGCAAGATTATCCGCACGCTCGACCTACTGATTATCGACGAAATCAGTATGGTACGTAGCGACTTGCTCGACGCTATCGACTCGGTGCTGCGCCGCTATCGCGATCATAACCGGCCGTTTGGTGGTGTGCAGTTGCTCATGATTGGCGACTTGCAACAGCTGACGCCCGTGGTGACGGCCGAAGACGAACGTCTGCTGGCCGATTATTACGCTACTCCCTACTTCTTTGGCTCCAAAGCGCTGGCCATGACCGACTATGTGACCATTGAACTGCGCCACGTTTACCGCCAGCAAGATGAAACTTTCATCCGCCTGCTCAACCATATCCGCGACAATCAGGTGAGCGATGATGATCTGGCGTTGCTCAATCAGCGCCATATTCCCGACTTTCACCCACAGGCAGAGGAAGGTTACATCCGGCTGACGACCCACAATGCCATGGCCAATCGCTACAATACGCAGGAGCTGAAGCGCTTGGAGAGCCGGTCACATACCTATTTGGCCGATGTGGAAGGCGACTTTCCCGAATCTACTTATCCCACCGACGATCGGCTGGAGCTGAAAGTGGGCGCGCAGGTGATGTTCGTTCGCAACGATCCTTCACCCGAACACCTTTATTATAATGGCCGTATTGGCCACGTGGTCTACCTCGACGATGAGCGGGTGCAGGTGCTTTGTCCGGGTGACGACAAAGAAATCGACGTTGAACCGGCCCAATGGGAGAACACGAAATATAAAATCAACACCAAGACAAAGTCCATCGACGCCGTCGTAGAAGGCACTTTCCGTCAGCTGCCACTGCGACTGGCGTGGGCCATTACCATCCATAAGAGCCAGGGATTGACCTTTGAACACGCCATTATCGACGCCCAGTTGTCGTTTGCCGCAGGGCAGGTGTATGTGGCATTGAGCCGTTGCAAGACGCTCGAAGGGCTGGTTCTCTCGTCGCCCATCGGTCAACATGCCATCATCGGCGACCATCGGGTGGACGATTACATCAACCATCAGGCCGAGGCAGCACGCCAAAGCATAGCCCAACTGCCATCGCTGAAGGATGAATACTACCGGGAACTGCTCCTCGATGCCTTTAATTTCAACGACTTAGCTACGCTTGAGAGTCAGCTTTTCCGTGTGTTGCAGGAGTATTGCTATAAGTTTCCGAAGGTACAGCAACTCCATCGTGTGCTCATGAAGAAGCTCGACACCGAGATCGTGTTGGTAAGCCGCAAGTGGATGGGCCTTATCGCGAGCATGACCATAGACGAACTGCACGGCGAAACGTTTCTCGACCGCGTCAACAATAGCGCTTCGTACTTTGCCAAACAGCTCTCCGCCATCTTCGATCCGCTCATTACGGCCACCGAAGGCGTGTCGAGCGACAACAAGACGGGTGCCAAACGACTGGAACAGCTCTTCTCCGACCTGCGGATGGGCTACAAGGCGCGCCGCTATCTGCTGGAAGACCTGACCGACGAGCCATTCACGACCACCACCTACCTCACCCACAAGCAGGAAGCCTACCTGGCGGCGATGGACAAGAAGGCCCGACGGAGCAAGCCCAAAGCCAAGAAGGAGAAGAAGGAGGCGAAGCCCGACACGCGCCGGGTGACGCTGGCCATGTACCGTCAGGGCCTGAAGCCCGACCTGATCGCTCGCGAACGCAAGTTGACCGAGACCACCGTGATGAACCATCTCATTTATTTCATCGCCCGTGGCGTTCTAAAACCGGACGAATTGATGGATCTTAGCAAGCTGCCGGTTATCTATGACGTGATACATAAAATGCCTCCCATGTCGCCAAAGGCTGACATCAAGGCCGCCTGTCCGCCCGAGATTACCTACAACGATATCGCCGTCGCCCTCGCGCTGCTGGCCGCCAAGAAGCTGGCCGGACAGCGATAGTTCGGCTGCCGTCGGCCCCTTCATTCTCCACCCTTCACCCTTTGCTTTCCCAAAGCAGCCCTTTCAGCCTGCAACCGCTGTGCCCTTGCGTTGCAACCGCTGCCCTTTCGCACGGCAACCGCTGTGCTTTCAGCGGCCGAAAGGGCAGCTTTTGGAAAGCGGTTGCCGTGCGCGTGTTTTTTTGCGGCGTTCTTTCGACAGATTCATATTATTTTGTTTACCTTTGCAGCGACCGGCCGCTTCGGCGTGTCCGCGGCCCATTTTCCAAACAAAAACATAACTGAAATATTCAAATCTATCATTTTCACAACCTTATGAACATCTTATTGACTCTCCTTTCCGTGCTCCAAATCGTTCCGTTTTGGCAGGACGTGAACGTCACCAGCGTCAATGCGGTGAGTCCCCGCACCGACTTCATGACCTATGAGTCGAGGGACAACGCGCTCACCCTGCGCTACGAAAACAGCCGACGCTACCAGTCGCTCAACGGAACGTGGAAGTTTCTCTACGTCGACAGCTACAAGCAGCAGCCCGAAGGTGTGACCGACGCCGGCTACAACACGGCGGGATGGAAGAACATCACCGTTCCCGGCAACTGGGAAGTGCAGGGATTCGGCACCGCCATCTATACGAACCAACCCTACGACTTCGCCCCGTCCAACCCGCAGCCGCCGCAGTTGCCCGAGAAAAACCCCGTGGGCGTCTACAGCCGCACCTTCACCGTGCCCCAGGCGTGGGCCGACAAGGAGGTCTATCTGGCCCTCGACGGCGCCAAATCGGGTGTTTACGTCTACGTAAACGGACATGAAGTAGGCTACAACGAAGACTCCAAGTCGAAGGTTGAATACCGTATCAACCCCTATTTGCGCCAAGGCAACAACACGCTGACGCTGAAAATCTTCCGTTATAGCACCGGTTCCTATCTGGAATGTCAGGACTTCTGGCGCATGAGCGGTATTGAACGCGACGTTTATCTGTGGGCACAAGACAAGGTTTCGCTTTGTGATTTCAACGTGAAATCTACGCTCGACGACAGCTACCGCAATGGCATTTTCGGTCTGCGCACCCGCTTGCAGAACCTCACAGGCAAGAGTCAGAAGGCACAAGTGGACTATACCTTATTAGATAAAAATGGTCATGAGGTGGCCACCGGCCGTCAACAGGTGCTCATCAAGGACACTGCCGCTACGGTAGACTTCGACGCCACCTTGCCCAACGTGCAGACTTGGACATCTGAAAAGCCCAATCTCTATACGCTGTTGATTACCGTTTCGAGTGGCAAGACCAGCGAAACGGTACCTTATCACGTAGGTTTCCGCCGCATCGAACTGAAAGACGTGACCAATCTGTCGCCCAACGGGCGCCACGACGTATGCCTTTTCGTCAACGGACAGCCCATTAAGTTCAAGGGAGTGAACATTCATGAGCACAATCCGCTGACCGGTCATTACGTGACCGAAGAACTGATGCGCCGCGATTTCGAGCTCATGAAGCAGCATAACATCAACGCCGTGCGCCTCTGCCACTATCCGCAGGGCCACCGTTTCTATGAACTCTGCAACGAATACGGCCTCTACGTCTACGACGAAGCCAACATTGAGAGCCACGGTATGTACTATAACCTGCGCAAGGGAGGTACTTTGGGCAACAATCCCGCGTGGCTCAAGAAGCATCTTGCACGCACGGAGAACATGTATGAGCAAGATAAGAACCATCCTTGTGTCACTTTCTGGTCGCTCGGCAATGAAGCCGGCAACGGATATAACTTCTATCAGACCTATCTGTGGCTCAAAGCCAAGGACAAAGAATGGATGAACCGCCCCGTCAACTACGAGCGGGCGCAGTGGGAATGGAACACCGACATGTTCGTACCGCAGTATCCGGGAGCCGACTGGCTCGAATCGATTGGCAAGCAAGGCAGCGATCGCCCCGTCATGCCATCAGAATACGCTCATGCAATGGGTAATTCCACAGGCAATCTGTGGGGACAATGGGAAGCCATTTATAAATATCCCAACCTGCAAGGAGGCTTCATTTGGGACTGGGTAGACCAAGGATTGCTCGTCGATGGCAAGAGCAATGGTCTCGTGGCCAACCATCCTTTGTTACCCAATGCTCAAAAGCCCACTCCTTATTATGCCTATGGTGGCGACTTCGGAACGAATGCGCCGAGCGACGGAAACTTCCTTTGCAACGGATTAGTGAACCCCGATCGCACGCCCCATCCGGCCATGAGCGAAGTGAAATACGTACATCAGGACATGAAATTTGAGGCCAAAGACTTGAAGAAAGGCAACTTCCGCGTGTTCAACCGCTTCTATTTCACCAATCTGAAAGACTACGACTTCTATTACGAAGTGAAGCGACTCAGCGACGAGCCTGCCGTTTTGGCCCATGGAAAGCTCAATATCGAGGCCGCTCCACAGCAGTGGGCGTCGTTCCATATCGACTATCCCGACAGGCTGGCCACAGAAGAAACCGTCGTTATCAACTTCTTTGTCAAGACTCGTGAGGCCACTCTCGGCTTGCCCAAGGGCTACGAGATCGCTCGGGAACAGCTTGTTTACGACACCGAAAAATACGCCGATCTCGCGGATGTCATGCCAACCATCGTGAAAACCGTGGTGAAAGACGGCAAGATAACCGTCAGCGACGAACGCTTCAGCTTCGTTTTCAACAAGCAAAAAGGCATTGTCGAGAGCTATCGGGTAGACGGACAGGAGTATGCCCACGATGGTTTCGGACTGCAACCCAACTTCTGGCGTGCGCCGACAGATAACGACTACGGCAACGGACAGCCCTCTCGCGGTCACGTATGGAAAGAGGCGAGCCGCCAATTCAAGGTTTCTTCGGCCCAAGTAATCAAGAGTCCTACCGGCACCATGCTCCATGTGGTATATGATTTGCCCGCCGGCAATCGCTATTTAGTGGACTACGTCTTCATGGGCGACGGCGTTATCAAGGTCAATGTCACCTTCACACCGACCAAGGAAGGTCTGGCCGAAGTACCAAGAGTGGGCATGCGCATGCGCCTTCCGGCCACATTCGACAACGTTTCCTATCTGGGTCGCGGCCCACAGGAGAACTATATCGACCGCAACCACGGCACATTCCGCGACGTTTACAAAGCCAAGGTCGACCAACTCTACTTCCCCTACGTGCGTCCACAGGAAAACGGACACCACACCGACACCCGATGGATCGAACTGACCGACGCTTCGGGACGAGGTCTTAACTTCTATACCGATAACTTGATGGAGTTCAACGTCCTGCGCAACAGCATCGAAGACTTCGATAGCGAAGAAGCTACGGCCCATCCGTACCAATGGAACAACTTCAGCGCGGAGGCAATCGCCAATCACGACGAGGCTAAGGCCAAGAACAACATGCGTCGTCAGCACCATATCGACGACATCCAGCCACGCAACTTTGTAGAGTTATGCCTCGATTGGCGCATGCAGGGCGTGGGAGGTTACGACAGCTGGGGTTCACGGCCCGAAAAATGGTTCCAAATCGCTCCCAACCAAGAATATCGTTGGTCGTTCACGATTACACCGACAACGTTTTTATAGAAAGTCGAGTCAAGACTTTTATCATCAGGGAGCATGCCGGCAAATGGGCCGGCATGCTGCTTTTTTTTCTCAAAACTAACTCCATCAACTTTTTCAAATGAAAAAACTAACGTGGATTCTTTCTGTACTTTGCCTCACATTGTCGGCAAACGCGGCCAAGAAAAAAGTACTTCCATACCAAGATAGGAATCTTCCCGTGGAGCAACGTGTCAGCGACCTGCTTTCCCGCATGACCCTTGAAGAGAAAATCGGACAACTACGCTGTACGCTGGCGTGGAACTATTATGACATACGGGATAAGAACGTGATACCGACCGACCTATTCAAACAGGACATTAAGGACGGTAACATCGGCATGTTGTGGGCCACCTACCGTGCCGACCCATGGACCCGGAAGTCGCTTACCAATGGTCTGAATCCAGAACTGGCCGCCAAATGCGGCAACGCCTTGCAAAAGTACGTGAAGGAAAATACCCGTCTGGGTATTCCACTCTTCCTCGCCGAGGAGGCACCGCACGGGCACATGGCCATCGGAACAACCGTTTTCCCCACAGGGTTGGGTATGGCGGCCACGTGGAATCCCACTCTGATTGAGCAGGCAGGACGCGTCATTGCCAAGGAAATACGCCTTCAAGGAGGGCATATCAGCTACGGGCCCGTGTTGGATGTCAGTCGTGACCCACGATGGAGCCGCGTGGAGGAATCGTATGGCGAAGACCCCACGCTCACGAGTTACATGGGCGAGGCCATGGTGCGTGGACTGGGTGCGGGCAAGCTAAGCGATCCTTACGCCACACTGGCCACTCTGAAGCATTTCATCGGCTACGGCACCACCGAAAGCGGCCAAAACGGCAACCCAACATTCCTCGGCATGCGCGAGATACACGAGAACTTTCTGCCCCCTTTCAAACGGGCCATCGATGCCGGAGCCCTTTCAGTCATGACATCGTACAACTCACTCGACGGCATTCCTTGTACGGCCAACAGCTATTTCCTGACCGATATATTGCATAAAGAGTGGAATTTCCACGGTTTCGTGGTATCCGACCTCTATAGTATCGATGGAATCTGGCAAACACATCACGTTGCCGCCACCCGACAGCAGGCCGGCGTGATGGCACTCCATGCGGGAGTAGACGTCGATTTGGGCGCACTGGCCTACGAAGGACTGGTCGAGGCTGTGAAGAAAGGGGAAGCTATCGAGGCCAGAATCGACACGGCTTGCGCACGAATCCTGCGTATGAAGTTCGAGATGGGCCTCTTCGAGCATCCATACGTTAACCCGAAGGCAGCCCGCGACGTGCGTAATGCCGACAATATCGCGGTGGCCCACCAGACGGCTTTGGAGCTGATTACGCTGTTAGAGAACAAAAACCACACGCTACCGCTGCGCAAGGACATGCGAGTAGCGGTCATCGGCCCCAACGCCGACAATGTCTACAACCTTCTTGGCGACTATACCGCGCCACAACCGGAGGGTAATGTAAAAACCATTTTGGCCGGCGTAAAGACCAAACTGCCGACTGCTAATATAGAATATGTGAAAGGCTGCGCCGTCAGAGACACCAACGACTGCAACATTGATGAAGCCGTGGCAGCAGCCCGACGAGCCGACGCCATTATTGTAGCAGTGGGCGGATCGAGCGCCCGCGACTTCAAGACGAGTTATAAGGAAACCGGTGCCGCCGTGAGCGATAGCAAAAGTCTGGGCGATATGGACTGCGGCGAAGGTTTCGATCGTGCTACGCTCACGCTGTTGGGTCGCCAGCAGGAACTGCTCGAGGCCTTAAAACAGACCGGCAAGCCCTTAGTGGTGGTCTATATCGAAGGTCGACCGCTCGAAAAGACATGGGCCGCAGAGCATGCCGACGCCCTCCTGACAGCCTACTACCCCGGACAGCAGGGCGGGCAGGCCATTGCCGACGTGCTCTTCGGCGACTACAACCCCGCCGGACGCCTGCCCGTGAGCGTGGCCCGCCACATCGGACAGTTGCCGGTGTACTACAACAAGAAGGCTCCTGCCGCCCACAACTACGTTGAAATGAGCGCCAAACCGCTCTATAGCTTCGGTTACGGACTGAGTTATACGACCTTCGCATACACCAATCTACAGATAACGAAGAAAGATAAATACACGCTCGATGTCAGTTTCGACGTAACCAACACAGGTAACTGTGACGGCGATGAGGTGGCCCAGCTTTACCTCCGCGATGAACTGGCCTCAACCGTACAGCCCCTCTTACAGTTGAAACACTTTGAAAGGGCAATGATCAAACGTGGCGAAACCCATCACTTCACCTTCACGCTGACAGCCGATGACCTGTCCATAGTCAATGCCGAGATGAAACGCGTGGTGGAACCGGGAGATTTCACCATCATGGTGGGAGCAAGCTCAGACCAAATCAAACTCAACGGCAAGCTGACAGTAGAGAAATAACTCGTAATTTTTCTTAGGTCTCTGTCTAATTTCCCTATGAAAAATCTATACAAACCGCTCGTTTATTTTGCGTTAAGAAAAAAGTTTTCGCAAATAAGCCAAGCATTTGGGTAGTTGGCAGAAAAACAATAAGCTGTTGATAATCAGTGATTTGTTAGAAATGGCAGCTCAAAAGTTGAGTAAAAGCGGCCCAAAACATCAATAAAAACGGCTCAAAGCAGCCCTTTTACCTTGTCAAAGTATCACTATGACCATGCGAAAGCATAGCTTTTAGCGTGTAAAAGGGCTGCTTTTACCATGCAAAAGCTATGCTTTGACCCCGAAAAAAGCGAAAAACGACAGCATGAAAGGATAAAAAACGGCTTTTCATCCTTGTTTTTCGCTCTAATTGAAGCATTTTTAGAGGCCGTTTTTGTGATAGGATTTTTACATTTTCTACGCCTTTCGTTCTCGGAAACGATTATCCTTTGACCAACTGCCACAGCCGAATGGCCAAGTCGCGCGCGTATTCGTTGTCGTAACCCACAGGCAAACGCAGCGTCTCCTGTTTGGTGAAAATCAGCAATTGATACTCGCCGATGGTGTAAGGTGTGGCACTATTGACGAAACTAATGTCAAGAATCGTGTCGAAAGGGTAGATGCGGCCTTGCACGATCAGCCGCCGGGCGTCGGTATAGACGAGGATGACACCGGTAAGTTCGTTGCCCAGCGCGGCATTGAGCGTTATCGTATCGTTGGGTTCTCCCATGTCCTCTACGACTTCCGCTAACGAATGATAGACCGTTTGTATCGTCAAATTCTTGCCTTTGCGCTTCTCCTTCCAGCGCAAAGCTATGTAAGCCAGTGGGAAAATCAGCACTAAAAGGGCCACAAAACCGAGAAATTGCACTAATAAAAAGGCAGCAACGGCTGCCAGAAGCCAACGAGATTTGCCCATACTTATTTGTTTTTGGTTATGTCCTGCTACAAATATACATCTTTTTATATAGAAAAGCCGCGTTAAAAAAATGGATATTGACATGGTGTATTGATATTTTCACTATATTTGCGATAATTAATCATTTGCCTCACAATCAGTTATTATCCTTTTTTACCTACACCGCCATGCCAAAAAACAATCTTCTCCTCGTGTTACTTTTGGGCACAGCCCTTCCGCTACAAGCCCAAACCATCGTCAAAAAGGATTCTACGGCCTTGAAAATAGGCTACACCAAGGGTATATCGGGGCTCATTACGGGTTCGGTAGACCAAGTGACGGAACAGCAACTGAATAAAGGTCTGAACATCAACGCGCTGAGTGCGCTGAACGGTCAATCCGCGGGTGTGAGCGTATCGACAGGCCCTAATCAGGAAGCCATGCTCAATGCGGTGCGCGTGCGCGTGCGTGGTACAACGTCGCTCACGGGAGGCAACGATCCGCTTGTCATTATCGACGGCGTGTCGTCCGACTTGGCCACCTTGAGCACCATCTATCCCGCTGATATTGAGCGTTTCACCATCCTGAAAGACGCTTCTGAAACGGCGCAATACGGTTCGCGCGGCGCTTCGGGCGTTATTGAGGTGACCACCAAGAAGGGAAAGGGCGAACGATTCCACATCAGTTACGACGGTAACGTAGGGTGGGAGGCCGTCTACAAACGCGTCGGAATGCTTTCGGGCAGCGAGTTTCGCCAAGCGGCGGCCAATCTGGGCATGACGATCGCGGACCATGGTGGCGATACCGACTTCAGGCGATCCATCGAACGCACGGGATGGGTGCAGAATCACCACGTCGCCTTTGGCGGAGGAAGCGACCAAAGCAACTATCGGGCGTCTGTCGGCGTGATGGAGCATCGGATGGTCGTGAAGGAAAACGCCTATCGCAACTACATCGCCAAGCTCGACATCACGCAAAAAGCCTTCGACGAACGGCTCTCCGTCGACCTTGGTATCTTCGGAAGCATTCAGAAGAGCAAGCCGATTCCGTTTCCAGGGAGACTTTTCTACTCGGCTGCCGCGTTCAATCCGACGTTCAGCAATGGGCTCAACGCCGCCGGCGGATGGGATCAGGTGCCTGAAGCGTCGTGGATTACCAACCCCAACTCGCTGCTCAAGATGGAGAACGATAAGGATGACGGCCACTTCAATGCCCATCTGCGAATGAGCATGGACTTAGGACGAGGGCTCAGCGTGACCGCTTTCGGTTCTTATTCCTACAACACGGGCAACCTCTCACACTACTATCCCACCTTTGTATGGTCGCACGGCGAGGCTTATCGGGGCGATGACAAGAGCGAAGATATGCTTGCCAACCTGTCGATTAACTACCGAACCAGCCGAGGAGCGCACCAGTTGGAGCTGTTGGGACTGGCGGAAGTGCAGCACAGCGTAGGAAAGGGTTTCCATACGCAGGTGAGCAACTTCACGACCGACGCTTTTGGCTATCACAATCTGGCTGCCGGAGCCGTCCGTCTGTGGGAAGGCACGGGGTCGTATTACCAAGACTCTCACATGGAATCGTTTCTGGCACACGCCCAGTACGTGTTGGCCAATCGTTATATCTTGTCGCTCAACGCGCGTGCCGATGGTTCTTCCAAGGTGGGACGCAACAATCGGTGGGGCTTCTTCCCTTCGGTGTCGGGCGCATGGGTCATCGACAAGGAGCCATGGATGCAGCCGCTGCGACAGATCAGCAAGCTGAAGCTGCGCATGGGCTATGGTGTGTCGGGTAATCTGGGCGGTATCGATGCCTATATCTCACAACAGTCGGTCATGCCCAACGGCGTAGTGTCGGTGGGCGGCACACTAACGACGACGTTGGGAATCATCCGCAACGCCAACCCCGACCTGAAATGGGAAATCAAACGCACGTTTAACGTCGGACTCGATATGGGTTTTTGGAACAACCGCGTGGTGCTGACAGCCGACTACTACACGTCGCACACCTCCAATATGCTCTATCTTTACGACGCCAGTGTGCCGCCGTTTATCTACGATAAGGTGCTGGCCAACCTCGGTTCGATGCGCAACAGCGGACTTGAAATCGGTTTCGGAATCACGCCCTTGCGCACGAAAGACATGGAACTGAGTGTCAATATGAATATGGCTTTTGTGCGCGACAAACTCGTTTCGCTCAACGGCTACTTCAACGGAGAGTACCTCACAACGCCCGATATCAAAGGAATCGCGGCCCTCGGTGGCGCCGGCTTCCACGGAGCGAGCGACGCCGTGTTCCAGATGGTGGGCCAACCGCTGGGCGTTTTCTATCTTCCCCACTGCAAAGGCCTCATCCGCAATGACGACGGAAGCTATCGCTACGACGTGACCAAGGAGAAATACATCTGCGGCCAGGCCACGCCCAAGGCCACACTCGGCTCGAACATCGCCTTCAGATACAAGGCTTTCGACGTGACCATGCAGACCAACGGAGCCTTCGGTCACAAGATTTACAACGGAACGGCCCTCTCTTACATGAACATGTTGTCGCTGCCCAACTACAATGTTATGAAAGGCGCGCCACAGAAGAATATCCAAGACCAGACGATCAGCGACTACTGGCTCGAACGCGGCGACTATCTCAACATCGATTATCTGACTTTGGGCTGGACTGTACCGGTGAAAACGACCTACATCCGCAGCCTCCGACTCTCGCTGTCGGTCAACAATCTGGCCACCATCACGGGTTACAGCGGCCTCACTCCGATGATCAACTCTTCGGTTATCGACGGCACGCTGGGCCTCGATGACAAGCGCAACTATCCCGTCTATCGCTCTTATGCCTTCGGATTAAGCATTAAATTCTAAACCATCGCTCGCCCATGAAACGTTTTCTTTTTCCTTCCTTACTGGTGATATTGCTGGTTTCGTGTTCGCTCAATGAGCATCCGAAAGACCAGATTCCCGAAGAACAAGCCTACACCACGGCCCGACAATTATATCAGAACACCGTGGCGACACTCTATAATTATATAGGTGGCGACGCCGACGGTCAGGGACTGCAGGGTACTTGCCGTGGAGTCTACGACCTGAATACCTTTGGTAGCGACGAGGCCATGCTGCCCACGCGTGGCGGCGACTGGTATGATGGCGGCCTCTGGCAAGCTATGTACAAACATTCGTGGGCTCCCGGCCACGACCTTTGCAAGAACGCGTGGCTCTATCTCTACAAGGTCATCACGCTCTGCAACCGTTCGCTCGAAACATTGCAGGCCCACGGCAACCTTGTCGACGCGGCCACGCTACGCGGTTATCAGGCAGAGGTGCGTGCCTGTCGTGCGATGTACTACTGGTATCTGATGGATCTCTTCGGCAACGTGCCGCTTATCACGTCATCAGACGTGTCGATGAGTCAGGTGACGCAGGAAAAACGCAGTATTACCTTTGCCTTCATCGTCAAGGAATTGCAGACCGTACTGCCCGATTTGGCCGACGAGAACAGCGTGAAATCGGGCTATTACTATGGTCGGGTGACGCGTCCTGTGGCCTGTTTTATACTGGCTAAGCTCATGCTTAATGCCGAAGTGTACGGCGATGATGACTGGACCGACGGGCAACGACCCGACGGCAGCCGGATGAAGTTCAGCGTCGACGGACAAACGATGAACGCCTGGCAGGCAACCGTGTACTATTGCGACAAGCTCGATGCCTCCTTCGCGCTCATGCCTAATTATCGTGACAATTTCTTGGTGCACAACGAGACGTCAACGGAAAACATCTTCGTCATTCCCATGGACAAAAACTTCTATCGTCAGCAACAACAGAACCTCTTCCGATCGTACCATTATCGCCACGCGGCAGCCTATGGCTTCACCGGCGAGAACGGATCGTGCGCCACGCGCAAGGCTTTGGAGGTGTTTGGATATGCCACTAAGGCAGAGGATCCACGCTTCGGGGAAAACTATTTTGCCGGTCCGGTGGTCGATCTCAATGGCAATGCCGTGGCGGATCGTGGCGGAAAGCAGCTCGTTTACTATCCCACAGCCGTCGAAATGAATCTGAGCGGCAGCCCGTATGTAGAAACGGCAGGGGCCAGAATGCGTAAGTATGAGGTTGACAAGAATGCTCTGAAGGACGGAAAACTGATGGACAACGACATCGTTTTGTTCCGTCTGGCCGACGCTTTGCTCATGCGGGCTGAGGCAAAAGTAAGGATGGGGCAGTCGGGGCAGTCGGATTTCGACCGTGTGCGCAGCCGTTCCACCGGCGCCCATCGTGAGGCAACGCTGTTGAATATCCTTGACGAGCGACTGTTGGAGCTGGCTTGGGAGGGCTGGCGCCGTCAGGATCTCATCCGGTTTGGTCTCTTCCGTTCGTTGTATGATGGCAACGATCGAGTGAAAGAGGACGACGGACACACCACCGTCTATCCCATACCGGCCGATGTCAGGGCGATGAATGTCAAACTCGTACAAAACAAGGGCTATTAAGCCTTCCTAAGTTTTTTGCATAATGCTGTTCTCGTTTCCAAATATATTACGTATCTTTGCAGCATTACTGCAAAATTGAAATACATACGATAAACAATGAAGATAAACAAAGCCTTTTATGGGGGCGCCATTCTCCTGATGGCGCTCTGCGCTACCTCCTGTAACAACAAGAATTTCCAAGTAAACGGAACGATTTCCGAAGCTAAGGACTCCATCCTTTATCTTGAAAACATGTCGCTGAATGGCCCTCAAGTGGTGGACTCCGTGAAGTTGGGCGAAGACGGTTCGTTTGCTTTCAGCGAGAAAAGCATTGCCGATAACCCTGAGTTTTATCGACTGAGAATCGCCAATCAGATTATTAACGTGAGCATCGATTCGACAGAAACCGTCACCTTTAAGGCTGCTTATCCTACGATGGCTATGAATTATGAGGTGTCGGGATCGGACAACTGCGCCAAGATAAAGGAACTAACACTCTTGCAACAAGGCCTTCAGGCCAGGCTGAACGCCATTGCCAAGGATATCAATCTGGGCGTTGACGCAGTAGAAAATAGCATAAATCAGGAACTGACAGCCTACAAGGACAACGTGAAACGTAACTATATCTTCAAGGAACCCATGAAGGCGTATAGTTACTTTGCCCTGTTCCAGACCGTTGCTTTGGGCATGCAGCAGGCTCTTATCTTCAATCCGCGCAGCAATGAAGCCGACATCAAGGTCTACGCGGCAGTGGCAACGAGTTGGGATACCTATTATCCGAACGCCGAACGCGGTAAGAATCTCCACAACATTGCTATCGAAGGAATGAAGGATATGCGCATCGTGAAAGCACGTCAGCAGGAGCGATACATTGACGCCGAGAAGGTACAATCGGCCGGTATCATCGATATAGCCTTGCCCGACAATAAAGGTAACGTGCGCAAATTGTCGTCGCTGCGTGGTAAGGTGGTGTTGCTCGACTTCCATCTCTTCGCCGCCAATCATAGTATGGAACGTATTATGATGTTGCGCGACCTCTATAATAAGTATCACGCGCAGGGATTGGAAATCTATCAGGTGTCGGTCGACCCCAATGAGCACTTCTGGAAGACACAGACTGCAGCCCTTCCATGGGTGAACGTGCGTGACGAAAACGGTAGCGACAGCCAACTGATGCGCACATACAACATCCTTCAGATTCCTACTTATTTCCTGATAGACCGCAACAATACGCTTGTGAAGCGCGACGCGCAGGTGAAGGATATCGATGCCGACATCAAAGCGCTGTTGGCCCGATAAGCAACGGCAGCCGAAAAGTATAACCATGTATCGCCCGGAAGAGTGCGATGCATGGTTTTTCACATGAAAATTCAACCTTGTTTCCCCCTTCGGGAACAATCATTATCAATCCGCAATTATTACAATCCTAACTTAATCATGAAGAAATTCTTTGTTTACATGGGCTTGTTCTTCAGCACAATCCTGCCCGTTATGGGCCAGGAGGTTGCGTTCAACTGGCCTTATCAAGTAAAAGACGGTACAATCGTTACCGAAGTTCCTCAACGGCCGGCCGGCCAACAGTCTGCTTTGGGCCTCACGGCACCGAAGATGAAGACCGTAAGAGTGGCCTTTGTCGGCCTTGGCATGCGTGGCCCGGGTGCCGTTTTCCGCTGGACACACATCAATGGTACCGAAATTAAGGCTCTCTGCGACTACGAACGCGAGCGCGCCGAAGCCTGCAACAAATACCTTCGCGACGCCAGCATGCCGGCAGCTGACATCTACAGCGGGGAAGAAGGCTACAAAAAGCTCTGCGAACGCAAGGATATCGACCTCGTTTACATTGCTACCGACTGGCTCCACCATTTTGTTGTGGCCAAATATGCCTTAGAACAGGGCAAGCACGTGGCTATCGAAGTACCTTCGGCCATGAGTATGACCGAGATTTGGACACTCATCAACCTCTCCGAAAGCAAGCGTCTGCACTGCATGATGCTTGAAAACTGCTGCTACGACTTCTTTGAGCTCAACTCGCTCAACATGGCACAGCACGGCGTTTTCGGCGAAGTAATCTACGCTGCGGGTGCCTATCGTCACGACCTTTCTCCATTCTGGAAAGCCTATTGGAAAAAAGACGCCAGCGATAAGTTAGGCTGGCGCCTCGACTATAACCAGAAATTCCGTGGCGATGTGTACGCTACACACGGCCTCGGCCCCATCGCGCAGGCACTGGATATTCACCGTGGCGACCGCATGACTACGCTTGTGGCCATGGATACCAAGTCGGTGAACGGCAAAAAGTGGGTTGAGCAGATGTCGGGTAAGCCATGCAAGGACTTTGCTAACGGCGATCACACCGTTACGATGATACGCACTGAGGAAGGTAAAATGATGGAAATCCACCACAATACGATGACTCCACAGCCTTATAGCCGTATGTATCAGTTGGTGGGAACAACGGGGTTTGCCAATAAATATCCTATAGAAGGCTATGCCTTGTCGGGCGAAGACATGAAGAAAGCCGGTGTGAAGCCGTCTGCCGACGACCTTTCTGGTCACAGCTTTATGAAGAATGTTGACCGCAAGGCGCTGGAAGCAAAGTATGAAAGCCCCATCATCAAGCGCTATGAGGCCAAAGCCAAAGAGGTAGGTGGCCACGGTGGTATGGACTTCATCATGGACAGCCGCCTGGTTTATTGTCTCCAGCATGGTCTTCCCCTTGACATGGACGTCTACGACCTGGCCGAATGGTGCTGCTTGGCCGAACTCGGCAGTCTCTCCATGGACCACGGCTGCATGCCGGTGGCCGTGCCCGACTTCACCCGCGGCCAGTGGAACACCGTGAAAGGCTATCGCCACGCTTTCGCCACACCCGAAGAGGAGGCTGAAGTAGACAAGGCCAGTGCCGAATTCACCGCCAAACTGAAAGAGAAAGGCGCCAAATATTGGAAGAAAGTAAAGAAATAAGCGAATTGACGGGCTGACAAACAGACGAGTTGACAAGCTGTCGGCCCGACTCTCTTTCTTATTCATTTTCAAGCACATAGCCATTGTATTTTAAAAGGGTAACTTTGATATCGCGAAAGCTATGCTTTTACACGATAAAAGCAGCCCTTTTACCTTGCAAGATATTTATTAAAGTGTATCTAATTGAAAATAAAGAAGTTACCTTACTGATACAACTAAACTGGTAACGATTTAGAAACGAGCGAACTACTTGGCTCCGCTGTTTTCTGCCTAACAAAGAACGCTTGTTATTCTGTTTGCAAAGATAATACTTTGCTGGCGAATAACAAGCGTTTTTAATGAGAAATTCTTCATTCTGCATTTTTGTAATGCTGTTTTTGTCACTGTAATGGGATTATAATCCTCGTCCTCGCTTCTTCTTTCTGTTGGCTTGGTTTCTGAGTTTACGCTGCCATGCTGCTTCGGTATAGTCATCGCCATGTGTGGATGGTGTAATCAAATCGCCCAATCCTTCCACCACTTCATCGGCTGCGCCAACAATGGCGTCTGCCACTGCACCAATGGGATTCTGTACTCGTGGAGTGTCATTGTCTCGTGAGATAGAGGAATGGCTTGGAGGAACAAGTTGATAGCCTGCAGCATGTAGTTCTTTCTTTTCGGTTGGTTCAAAGTTCTTCTGCAAGGAACGGTAGCCGAACTCCCTGCCTATCTCGGAAGCTTTGAAGGATTGTCCTGCGTATGAGAATTTCAAGCCATAGACATTACCTTGCTTGTTCTTCATGCGCTCTATGGCGATGCCGTTCTTATTCAGCTCATAGAGGAACATGGAGTGTCCCGTGATACCTGTACCTTTGTATTTTTCAAGCAAGGCATAGCAAATCTTCTGCACCTGCTGCTTCGTCTGCTCTCTCGTTGGACTGGCTTTTGTCTTTTGATATTTCTTCTCCGCCTTGACCTCCTTTGCGATGGTCAAGCCTTTCTCTCTGCTTATTTCCTCCGCCACCCTTGCAGCCCTGTTGCTTGCAAAAGTGGTATCATAAACCTCACCGTACAGACTGATGCGGTTGGCAATGATGTGAATATGTCTGTTGTCGGTGTCCTTGTGCGTTACCGCCACCCATTGATGGTTGTCAAGTCCCATTTGCTTGGCAAACAGATGGGCTATCCTCATCAATTCGGAAACAGGCAGCTTTTTCTCGTCCTGCGGTGCGATGCCTATTTCAATGCGGAGAAACTTGTTCCTGCAACGGCTGTTATGGTCGCTGACCACTTTCATTTCTTCATAAATCGTCTTTGCCTCCCTGCTGCAAAGATTGTGAAAAGCAAGCCGATAACCGAGTTTGCCCTCTCTGAAAATATAGTCCAAAGCCGTGCTGCCGTGTGCTATCGCCTTACATTTTCCTATCATCTCTTGTCAGATTTAAGACCTTATATACCTCATCGTCCACACGAAAATGAGGGTCGTAAAATCGCTTAAATGCTTCCTTTGCACATAGGGAAAGGTTCTTTGTGATATGTAGCCAATCCTCGTCCTTGACCTTGATGAGGTTGGAAACCTGCCCGTAGAACCTTCCTGTATGCTGGAGTATGGCAATGGCTTCCCTCTCATTGTCGGTCATTTTTGGAACGGCTGTAACTTCTCCGTTAAGGAGTATCTCACGGCAGTAGTCGGAGAACTTCCGCCCCGTGATTTCCGCCCTTGATTTGATACGCTGCTTTTCCTCTAAAGTGCATCTTACCTTGATGAACTCCGTCTTGTTCATCTGCTGCTCTTCCTTATTCTGTTGCTGCCATCGGGCAGTCTTTCCTTTGTTTTTGTTCATATAAGTTTCCTTGAAAGTTAATCATTATAGATGATTTGTTGTTGCTTAATTTCTGGACACTGACCGATGAGAACAGAGTGATTACTGTCTAATCTCCCCGGTAACAGAATGAGGGGAGCAAGCGCAGTTTGTGGGTACAAACTGACGTCTTGCAATGCTACCTAACAGACCGTTTACGCATAAAGCGTTTTGCCGTCCAAAAACGAATGCCGTGCATTCAGTATCTAACTGCGTTCGTGGTATTCCCACCGTTCAATGTATTCAGCAAAAAACTGTTATCGGTACTATCCTAAAAACGGTCGAGGATTTTGAGTGAAAGAGAAGCTTTTTCTGAAAGCCTTCGACCTTTTTCTTGAGGTTCACAGTTTTCTCCATTTCTCTATATCCTCACCGTATTCCTCCAAATGGATGCGCACAAGGTTTTCGATAAAGCTTGACACGTTGGAACCCTTGTCACCCAACCTACGGACAATGAAGTCCGCACGTTCCTGTGTCTCCCTGCTCAGATAGACCGCCTTTCTCTCGCTTAGCTTTGTTGGAACAAGGAACGCCTGCTTGTATGCTTCGAGTGTCTCTTTTCTCATCTTAGCACTGATGCGTCTTTGAACGGTTGCGTTCTCTGTATGCTGTGCAGACTCGGCTGGCGTGGCATGCTCTATGGCATGCTCTGTTTCTTGTTGTTTTTGCTCTTGAATATTTTTCATTCCCCTTGCCCGAAATTCAGCGGCGGTTTGTTCATTTGAACTTTTAGCCGGGCTTACGCCAAAAGTTTCTCCTATGAAACGATCTATTTCTTCTATGTTTCTTCTTTCCTTTTTCATCACTCTATCTTATTTTAAGTTTGACTTGTTTTATTTTGTTACTTGTATTTGGAGTTTTCTCCAACTTTTTCTGTGGCTCACGGACACGGCTGACGTGATAATCGTTAAGGTCTTTGAAGACCCTATAATACACAGCCATATCTTCGACCTTAAAACCTGCGTTTACAAATTCCTGTACTGCTCTCTGCCCTGCATAGTCATTATCAAGAAAAGCACGAACAGAGGTTATATTCCTCTCGTTCAGGTAGTGAATACTTCTGGCCACATTGCTCACGGAGTTCATCACGAGGCATTGGTTGGAGATCTCCCCTTTCATTGAAAGAAAAGAGAGAAAGTCCATAAAGCCCTCGAACAAACAGACAGGTTGTGCCTTGTCCTCAAATATCGGAGTGATGTCTTTCGGGGCAATCGTTCCTTTGAATATTTTGTTGTCCCGAAGTTCATAGCCTCCCGAAGAATTGGCAAAGCCGATGGCTTCATATCTTCTTCCCCTTACCTCGTAACTGATACATTTAAGAAAGGGTGTTGCCTTTTCCAAATCAATGCAGCGTTCCTTTTTGAGGTACTCCTGCAAATGCGGTGGCAAGGTGTCTGATATGCTTGTCAGTCTCCTTGCTCCGCTTGCTGTTACATCCTTTCTTTGATTTGGACTGATAGATATTTCTCTCTTTGAAGAACTGTAGCTGTGCGCTGTATGCTCTAAAGCGTTCTGTCCCAAACGGCAGATGGCTTCCGAGAGCGTGCAGCCTTCCAAACACATATAAAGGTCGATGATGCTTCCACCCCTACCTTCGGCATAGTCTATCCAAAGGTTCTTTTCCCTGTCCACCTTGAAACTCGGATGAGTTTCCTCCCTGAACGGTGAGCGGTACATGGCATAGGCTGGTGTCCTGAGGACAGGCCTGATACCCTTCCTTTCGAGATAGTCCACGATGGAATATCGCTTGATAGCTGATAAATCTTCTTCTTTCATTGTGATATGTTTTAATTGAATTGATTGAATCTTTTTTATTTGAATGGTATTTGAAAGAATTGTCCTTTTCCAAAGTTTTTCCTTTCTAAACTTTTTCATCTTTCTTCTTACTACATACTATTTTGTGATAAGTGATTGATTATCAGTAATGCTTGATAGTGTAGGACGATACTACACATTCTACTACATTTGGCTACTACAACTATTGAGCAAAGGACATGGGAGTATTTTCCTTACCTTATACACATAGATAGGGCTGCCGCCCTCCCGTCGCTTACTTATTTTTTCAAAGCCTGCCTTTCTTAGAGCCTCACCCATGTGCTTCAAGGATAAGGGATAGTGCGTATAAAGTCCCAAGTAGGTGATTATCTCGGTAGTGGTCATATAAGAGCTACGAGGATTATCCTCCGTTGGTTTCTCAAAGCAACGCAACAAAAGCTCCATTTCTGCAATCTGTACTTGAAAGTCTTCACTCTCCCTATATAGCTCGGCTATCTCATCATCGTCAAACCAATAACGAAAACCTGACTTTAACAGGGCTTTGGCTTCAACATAGACATTATCCATTGAAATACGCTTGGCTTTCTCTGTGTCTATGGAAAGTACTTCAAAAGGGCAGGAACCTTCTGCTGCCTGTCGGGTCTGTAAGAAAGTCATTGCCGTTCACTGATGCCACGAAGCTTGCCAAGTGGGGATGCTCCTCCACGTACTTGTCATACGGCATACGGTACTTGACCATCGGACAGGTGATGAGGTTTTTCAGCTCATTCTCATCTCGCTTATTGAGGGCTTTGAGCTGGTCATCTATATTTACGATAAGGTTCTGACCGATATAAGTGAGTGTGTCTTTCTCCTGCGGATATATCTTGCCCGTGTAGCTGTAACCATGCAGTGCTGGCGGACAGAGCAGGTCAAGGAACGTGGTCTTGAACTTTCCCTGCTCGCCTGTCAACACGAGGCAGGTATGGTTGCGACACTCGCGGTCGTCCATCGTATTAGCGACCACCGCCACAAGCCATTTGGTAAGATACGGCAACCATTTGTTAGAATTACGGACAACCACGCAGCTGGCCAAATCGGAAATTGCTTTCAGTGAAAAAGAAGATACATTACTATTCCTGCAACCAGCATCATCACAGCTACTGCTATCACCTATATCTATCAATGGCAATGCCTTGAAATACTCCTGCACAGGATTGATACGGGGAGAAAAGCTGCTTTCAATGATGGAATAAAGGTTCTCGGAAGAAGTTGCTATGTTTTTATCGCAATCAAGTTCCCTGCGAAGTGTGTTGATTTCATAACGACCAACCTTTACAAAACGATTATTACCCTTACTGCAATATTCGGTTCTGCCCAGTACAGTATTGTATCTGAACTCGTAATGTGTGGAGAGGTAGGTTTCTATCTCTGCGTTCTTGGAGGAACTCCTCATTCGATGAGGATTTCTCCTGCTGCCTGTATTGCCTGCATCTGCGTTCTTTTTCATTATTCCCTTGAATTAGTTTCCAAGAGTGAAGTTAGGGTGAGAATGCGTAACTTCCAAGCATTCAGAGCCCTCTTGCATAATGTTGCGCTCATCCGCTTTAAAATTCTTAGGAGAACAGGCTGTCAAGAAGGGCATTTATAGCCTCATTAAGCAAAAAACGGATGACAGGAATGAAAGGTTAACAGAAATACGGATTGTCGTTGTTTGCTTTCAGATGCGGTCTTTTGCTTTGATTACCTTATTAACCTCATTTGTGCAGTGGCAAGAACATCAATCTGTCTCTTTTGTCCCCATCATAGCGCCACAAGCTGCCACTTGAATGAAAAGTGATGGAATAAGAAATGCCCGATATTAATTTTGCATAAGACAAGCTGCGCTCGGCAAAGGATAAGTGAACTTTCCTCTGCACTCGCTTGCATTGTCTTTGCAATGAAAGAAAAAAGACGGGGCAGGAAAACGCAAATGCGAACCGATGATGCGGATTGCCCTTTTCCTTATTCTTCCCGGCATTTCCCTGCTGTTCACCACGGCTTTGAGAGGTGTACGCACGCCATTATCTTTGCCGATGGAAACTGGAAAGACCTGAAACAACAAACAATAACAATATAAAATTATGAACTATTACATCATTACAGAAACTAATTGGGCAAAGCTTCGAGATGAAATCTTGAGCCTTGCAGAATGTTGTCACAAAGCATTCGGAGAGAAAAGCAAGCATACGGACTGGCTGCACAATGGTGATGTGTGCCGGCTGCTGAACATCAGCAAGCGCACCCTGCAGCATTATCGTGATACGGGCGTGCTGCCGTTTACGCAAATCGGACACAAGTGCTATTACAAGCGTGAGGATGTGGAAACACTGCTTCTTACGAAGTCGAACAAACCTAAAAACAGACAGATATGATGGAAACAGCAAGAGACTTGAACATGGAGACGGACGAGATGCAGTTGGTCGTCTCGGCATTGAGAGGTGTGGGGAAACGGATTGTGGAAGTGGCGGATACACACAAGCCACTCTTTGCAGGAGAACTTTTCCTCACGGGTAAGGAAGTGTGCGAGCGGCTGTATATCAGTCCCCGTACCTTGCAGGACTATCGCGATAGGAAGATTATACCCTACACGCAGTTTGCAGGCAAGATACTCTACAAGGCTTCTGACTTGGAGAGAATGTTGGAGGAGAATTACAAGTGAGGGGATTGATTTTGTATAACTGAAACTCTTCATATTCTATTCCACAATATGTTGTTTGACTTATAAAATAAATTTAGATATTCACACACATAAGTATTTATTGCAAAATACTTATTTTTGGGTATTGCGGTGTTTTTATATCTTTGCTACTTTTGCAAAATAAACATTGCAACTATGCGAATACACAATATTTATATAGTAAGAGCGCAAATGGGCTCGTTCAATCTATCGCACCGTTCGATTACGAAACGGTGCGATTTTTTTATGAACAAAACAGAACTTAGTTCATTATTTAAAGTTTTCATGGGCGTATGCAGAAACTGAAAGACGACATTCGGCAGCGTATCGTTGCCGTGGCGCGCGAGGAATTCATCGCTCACGGCGCACGCAGCACGTCTATCCGCACGGTGGCGCGGCGTGCAGGCATTGCTGCTGGCAACGTGTACAACTACTTCCGCAGCAAGGACGAGCTGTTCTGTGAGGTGTTGCGGCCGCTGCTCAACGAGCTGAACTGCTACATTCTGTCGCACAACGAGGAGCGGCACCTCTGCATCGAGGTGTTCGACGCACTCGATTTTCAGAACGAATACATCGGCACAATGAAGAAAATGGTGAAGCTTTACCGCCCCGAACTGCGCCTGCTGTTGTTCAATGCCGAAGGCACATCGCTTGCTGGGTACAAGGAAAGGATAGTTAAGCACCAAATGAAAGTTGGTTCGGAATACCTGCGACTGATGAAAGCGCGCTATCCGCACATCAACATTGACATCTCGCCCTTCTTCCTGCACATTGCGAGTTCTATGTGGGTGAACATCTTCTGCGAGATCGTGGAGCATGAGGACTACGACGAAAGCGAGGTGAACCGTGCGCTTCGGCAGTATACTGCCTACAGCATGGCAGGGTGGAAGGAACTAATGAAACCCTAAGAACCGCTACTATCGTTGCCCCTCTGCTGCTGTTTTCGACCGCTACAGGGCACACCGAAAACCGTAAGAACAATAACTTTTCAATACATATAAATAGCTATGATAAAAATACTGAAACGCTTAGGACGTTACATGGGAGGGCGCAAGCCGTTGCTGCCCTGCTCGGTTGTGCTGTCGGCAGTGAACGGACTGCTGTCGCTCGTACCCTTTATTTTCCTGTGGTTGGTGGTGCGCACGCTGCTCACTGCCGACGGAAACCTTGCCGATACGCCCGTATGGGACTATGCCATTGCGGCTTTCGTGGTGTCGGTGGCGAATGTTCTGCTCTATTTTGCCGCCCTCATGCTCTCGCATCTTTCCGCTTTCCGCATCGAAACCAATATGCGGCGCACTGCCATGGAACGGCTGATGCGTGTTCCATTGGGCTTTTTCGACACGCAGAACACGGGACGCATGCGCAAGATAATAGACGAGGATTCGAGTCAGACCCACACTTTCGTGGCACACATACTGCCCGATGTGGCAGGCAGCGTGGTGGCTCCGATAGGCATCATAGTACTTCTGCTTGCCGTAGATTGGCAGTTGGGCATTGCCGCAATGGTACCGATAGTGTGCGCCTTCGGTATCATGGGCTACATGATGAACCCTAAGAACAACGATTTTCAGCGTATGTACCTCGACGCACAGGAGAAAATGAGTGCCGAAGCCGTGGAATACGTACGCGGAATACCCGTCGTGAAGGTCTTCCAACAGACGGTATTCTCGTTCAAACGCTTTCACGACAGCATCATCAACTACCGCGACCTCGTCATCAGGTACACCCTTCTGTGGCGCACGCCCATGTCTGCCTACACCATAGCCATCAATGCTTTCGCCTTTCTGCTTGTACCTACGGGCATCATACTGATAGGGCACGGCGGCGAGACTGCCATCATCGTTTCCGATATGGTGCTGTATGTGCTCATCGCCCCCATCATTGCAGCCAACGTAATGAAAGCCATGCACCTCAGTCAGAACCTCTTTCTGGCAAACGAAGCGGTAGACCGATTGGAGAAACTCACCGCCACGCCGCCGCTTCCAGAGAGTTCCGAGCCCGAGAAAGCGGCAGCCTTCGACGTCAGCCTGCGCAATGTGTCGTTCCGATACGAAGCGGCGGAGCACGATGCCGTAAGCCACATCGACCTCGACATACCGCAAGGCAAGACCGTTGCGCTGGTGGGAGCGTCCGGAAGCGGCAAGACAACCATCGCAAGGCTCATTCCACGCTTCTGGGACGTGCGCGAAGGCAGTTTGAAAATAGGTGGTGTGGACGTTCGGCACATGGATAAGGCAACGCTGATGCGCAACGTGTCGTTCGTGTTTCAGAACACCCGACTGTTCAAGACCTCCATTTTGGAGAACATTCGCTACGGCAATCCCGATGCGACCATCGAGCAGGTGAACCGTGCCGTAGACCTCTCGCAGAGTCGGGAAATCATCGAGCGGCTGCCACAGGGGCTGAACACCGTGATAGGAGCGGAGGGAACATACCTCTCCGGCGGCGAACAGCAGCGCATAGTGCTTGCCCGTGCCATTCTGAAAGATGCGCCCATCGTGGTGCTCGACGAAGCTACTGCCTTTGCCGACCCTGAAAACGAGCACCTTATCAGACAGGCCTTTGCCCACCTGACTCGCGGAAAAACCGTGCTTATGATAGCCCACCGACTGACCACCGTGCAAGATGCCGACAACATTGTCGTGGTGGACGACGGCAGAATAGCCGAACAGGGCACCCACCAACAACTCATGGAGCAAGGCGCATTATATTATAAGATGTGGAACGAATACCAGAAGTCGGTGGAATGGAAACTATAAACCTAAACAGAAAGGATTCAAGACTATGATAAAATATCTTCAACAACGGTTCGCCCTCACCGAAAAAGGAGCGAAAGACTTGCGGAAAGGCATCACCTTCTCTACATTGATGAACCTCGCATTGATGCTGCCGCCCACCTATTTGTTCTTCTTCCTCATGGAGTACATCGACTCCGAGACTCCCTCCGAGCCGCACACGCTGTGGTTCTATGTGCTTGTGGCTTTGCTCTTGGCAGTGCTTATGTTCTTCATAGCCCTCCGACAGTACGACAGCACCTACACCACCGTCTACAACGAGAGTGCGCAACGCCGCATCGGAGTGGCAGAAAAACTGCGCCGACTGCCCCTCGCTTTCTTCGGCGAACGCAACCTTTCCGACCTCACCTCTACCGTGATGGAAGACTGCACGATGCTCGAGCAAACCTTCTCGCACGCTGTTCCCCAACTGTTTGCGTCGGCTCTGAGCGTCGTCATCATCGCCATTGGCATGTTCTCCTACAATTGGCAATTGGCTTTAGCCCTCTTTTGGGTCGTTCCGCTCGCCGTAACCACCCTGCTGCTGTCGCGCCGTCAGTTCCACAAAGCCTTCGTTCAGCACTATAAAGTGAAGCGCGGCGTAACCGAACAGATACAGGAAGGTCTGGAATGTATGCAGGAAATAAGGTCGTACAGTGGCGAACAGGCATACTGCCGCAGCTTCGACAAGCGGCTGAAGGGCTACGAGCGCGCACTTGTGCGCAACGAACTCATGGCAGGAGTATTACTCAACATCGCCGGAATGCTGCTCAAACTCGGCATGCCCACCGTTATATTGGTGGGTGCATGGATGTTGCAGAAGGGCGAAGTGTCGGTATTCACCTACTTGGCTTACCTCTTGGCATCGGCAATGGTCTATAATCCCATTATCGAAGTGTGCAACTACCTTGCCCTGCTCTCCTTCCTCGACGTGCGCATCAACCGTATGAAGGAAATAGAAAGCATGCCCACGCAGGAGGGAAGTGCAGCCGTACAACTCGAAAACTACGACATCGAGTTCCGCAACGTAAGTTTTGCCTACGAAACCGAGAAGCAAGTGCTGCACAATGTCTCGTTCACGGCACGCCAAGGCACCGTTACCGCCCTCGTAGGGCCGTCGGGTGGAGGCAAAAGCACTACTGCCAAACTTGCCGCACGCTTTTGGGACATCGATGACGGACAAATTCTTGTGGGTGGAAACGACATCTCGAAGATTGACCCTGAAACGCTACTGAAACACTATTCCATCGTCTTTCAGGACGTATTGCTGTTCAATGCCTCTATTGCCGACAATATCCGCATCGGCAAGCGCGACGCTACCGACGAGGAAGTGCGCCACGTTGCCCGACTGGCGCAGTGCGACGACTTCATCAGCCGAATGCCGCAAGGTTACGATACCGTTATCGGCGAAAACGGCGAAACCCTTTCGGGTGGCGAGCGACAGCGCATTTCCATTGCCCGTGCCCTGCTGAAGAATGCCCCAATCATACTTCTCGACGAAGCCACCGCAAGCCTTGATGCCGAGAACGAGACGAAAATACAAGCGGGTATTTCAGAACTGGTGCGCAACAAGACCGTTATCATCATCGCACACCGTATGCGCACCGTCCGCAATGCCGACCACATCGTGGTGCTTAGTGGTGGTACGGTGAGCGAACAGGGAACGCCCGACGAACTGCTGACCCGCAACGGCGAGTTCGCCCGAATGGTTCGTCTGCAACAGGAAAAACGGCAATAATACCTCTACACCAATCGCTCGCAAAGGATTATGGAAAACAGCAACAGTATATGGCTTACGGAGTGCATGGTGACCGTACGGTCTGGACACGTTTGTCCAATAAGTTGGACAGACGAGTCCAATGAGCTGGACAAATTAGTCTAATTAGTTGGACAAATTGGTTCAATTACATAAGTATTAAAGGTTTTTGGCGATCGTTCAGAGATAGTAATAATGATCGTTCTGAGGTAGTAATAACGACCGATCAGAGATAATACAGACAACCGTCCAGAGATAGTAATAACAACAAAGATAAAACAACAATGAAAATCGTAAAAATCAACAGTAAGTTCAAGCAGTTGGCAGACTGGATACTCTGCCACCGTCTTGTGGTCGGTGCGTTGTTCGCAGTCATCGTCGCCTTCTCGTTTGTGGGAGCGAAGCGCATCGTGATGAAAACTTCGTTCGACGACTATTTCGTGAGCGACGACCCGATGCTGCTCAAGACCAATGAATTCAAGTCTATCTTCGGCAACGACTACTATGTGGCGGTGCTGGTGAAAAACAAGGACATCTTCTCCCAACGCAGCCTGACGCTCATTCGCGAACTGAGCAACGAACTGAAAGACAGCCTGTCGTATGCCGACAAGGTAACGTCGCTTACCGATATTGAGTTTGCCGTAGGTACGGAGGAGGGTATGACCATCGAGCAGATTGTCCCCGACGAAATACCGTCTGATGCCGCTTCACTGAATGCAATCCGGCAGAAAGCATACAGCAAACCGTATTTGGCAAAGAAGATGGTGTCAAACGACGGTACGATGACGTGGATTATGGTGAAACTGCGTCCGTTCCCCGAAGACAGCGTGTGGAAAAAGACGAGCGACATTGCGCCCGATATGATTACGGGCAAAGAAGCGGGACACATCATCGGCAAGGCGAAATACGCCGAACTGTCGCCCAACGCCGCGGGAATGCCCTATCTGGGCTACGAGAAATTCGTTTATCTCAAAAGCGAACTGGGGCGGCTGTTCCTCTTTGCCTTCATCATCTCCATCGTTGTGATGCTCATCGTAACCCGTTCGCTGCGCGGCGTTGTTGCACCACTGCTCACGTCCGTGTTCGGACTGCTCATCAGTTTCGGCATCATCGGCTGGACGGGCATCTACATCGACATGACCACGACAATGATTGCCGTGATACTGACTTTTGCCTGCTCCATCGCCTACAACATTCACCTGTACAATTTCTTCAAAACGCAGTTCGTAGAAACAGGCAAGCGCAGGGAATCAATCAAGGAAGCCGTAGGCGAAACCGGTTGGGGTGTGTTGCTGTCGGGGCTTACCACCGTGGCTGCCATGATGACGTTCCTGTCAATGAAGATAGTACCGATGCGAGCCATCGGCATCAACACCTCGCTCTGTCTGCTTACCGTGCTGCTCACCTGCCTGCTGCTCACCCCCATTCTGTTGTCGTTCGGCAAGGACCGCAAGCCTGCCGCCGATATGTCGAAGAGTTTTGAAGGATATATCGGCAAACGATTCGAACTGTTCGGCAGTTTCGTGATGCGCAACCATCGTTCTATTGTCGTTTCGTCGGTTGTGCTGACCATCTTCTGCGGTATCGGACTCTTCTTCATCGAGCCTGCGTTCGACATCGAAAAGACGATGGGGCGGAAGATTCCCTACGTAAAGAAATTCCTCGACCTCTGCGAAACCGATCTCGGTTCGATTTATTCCTACGATCTTATGATTACCTTGCCGCACGACAACGACGCCAAGAAGCCGGAGAATTTGCAGAAACTAGACCGATTGGCGGAGATTGCGGGTGGCTACAAGCTGACGAAACGCCACAATTCCATCACCGACATCGTGAAGGATATGAACTGTACGCTCAACGGCAACAAGCAGCAGTTCTATCGTATTCCCGATAATGCCGATATGGTGGCGCAGTTGCTGTTGCTCTATGAGAATGCGGGCGGTACGGAGTCGGAATACTGGATGGATTACGACTACAAGCGGCTGCGGTTGCAATTGGAGATGAAAGACTACAACTCCAATGAGGCGGAAAAGGAAATGAACGACTTGCAGGCGGAGGCGCGCAAGCTCTTTCCCGGCGCACACGTCTCGGTGGTAGGTAGTATACCGCAATTCACCGTGATGCAGCAGTATGTGGAGCGTGGGCAGATGTGGTCGATGCTGTTGTCGGTCTTGGTCATAGGCGTTATCCTCGTGCTTGTCTTCGGCAACTGGAAAGTGGGGCTTGTAGGGATGATTCCGAATATTGCCCCTGCCATCATCGTGGGCGGTATGATGGGGTGGTTGGGCTATCCGCTCGATATGATGACAGCCTCGCTCATTCCGATGGTCTTGGGTATTGCCGTCGATGACACCATCCACTTCATCAACCACAGCCATGTGGCATACGACAGGTGTGGCAATTATGCAGAAGCCATCAACCAAACCTTCCGCACCGAAGGACTCGCTATCGTCATGTCCACAGTCGTCATCTCGGCTACGTTTACAGGCTTCGTCTTCTCCGACGGCACACAGATGCGCAATTGGGGCATTCTGGCTGTGGCCGGTATGATGTCGGCGCTGCTGGCAGACCTCTTCCTCACGCCCATTCTTTTCAAGTATCTCCGTGTGTTCGGGAATGATAAGCGGACTTCCTCGGAAGCGGTAAATGAACTTCCCAAGGAACGACAAACGAACTTCCTTAGTAACAACAAAACACCATAAAATATAACGATATGAAAACAAAACATTTCACATTGCTGCTCATCTCCATACTGGCGGTGTGCGGCGCGCAGGCAGCAGGGCTGTCGGGCAGAGACATCATGCAGAAAGTAAGAAACCGCGCAGACGGCGACACACGTTATGCTACCATCGAAATGACGCTCATCCAGAAGAGCGGCCATAAGCGTGTGAGGAAACTCGAATCGTGGGCAATGGACATAGGCAATGATACGAAGAAAATCATGTTCTTCACCTATCCCGGCGACGTGAAGGGTACGGGATTCCTCACTTGGGACTACGACAATACCGCCAAGGTGGACGACAAGTGGCTCTACCTTCCGGCAATGAAAAAGACGAGGCGCATCAGCGGGAAGTCGTCGAAAACCGATTATTTCATGGGCAGCGACTTTACCTACAACGATATGAGCGCCCGCAGCGTGGACGAAGAGAAGCATACGCTTCTGCGCGAAGAAATGTTGGGCGGTCAAAAATGTTGGGTGGTAGAGTCGGTACCCAACGACAAGGATGAGATTTACACACGCCGCGTCACCTGGGTTCGGCAGGACTGCCTGATGGCGGTAAAGGCGGAATACTACGATAAGCTGAACAAGCTGCACCGTAGGCTCACGATTTCCAACATAAATAAAGTGCAGGGCTTCTGGACGATGCACCTTATGCAGATGGAGAATGTACAGACGGGACACAAAACCATTATCCGTATGGACAATCAGAAGTTCGACATAAAGCTATCGCCTAATCTTTTCACTGTTTCCCAACTGGAGAAAGGACTCTGATATGAAACTATTTATGCTCTTGCTTGTGCCGATACTCTCGGTGCAGGCAGCGGCCCAAATCGATAATACATTGCCGGCCGATAGCGACACCATCGGTTCGGAATGCACTCCACAGGAAACGGTCGAAGCATCGGACGATAATGCCTTGCAGGTGCAGGTGAAAGGTTTTCTTGACACCTATCATGCCGTCAGAACGGAGGGACGTGCCGACTGGATGGCTTCGCGGACTCGGGCGCGGGGAGAACTCAAACTCGAGAAAGGGGCGGCTTCGCTCTTCCTATCTCTGAACGCCACCTACAACGGAATATTGAAAGAACGCACAGGACTGGAATTGCGCGAGGCTTATCTCTCTTATGCAAAGGGCAACTTCGACCTGCGCGTGGGGCGGCAGATTGTCGTATGGGGCGTGGCGGATGCACTGCGCGTTACCGATTGCGTGTCGCCGTTTGACTATACAGAGTTTCTCGCACAAGACTACGACGACATTCGCATGCCCGTCAACGGGCTGCGTGCAAAATACACAAGAGGTTCGGTCACCCTTGAAGCCGTGTGCAATCCTGTGGCAGACTTCTTCGTGTTGCCGACAGACGAGCACAATCCGTGGGCGATACGCCTGCCGTCTGCACCACAGCCTTACACCACCGACTTGGAAAGCGGCAAGCCGGAGAAGAAAATCAAGAATATGGAGTTTGGCGGACGGGCAAGCGTCAATCTCAGCGGAATAGACTTCTCCGTGAGTGCCTTGCGGACGTGGAACAAGCAACCCGCCCTTTGCCCTGCCCTGTCGGGCGATGGAAGGACGCTCCACATCAACGGACAGTACCGCCGTATGACGATGTTGGGTGCCGACTGCTCATTGCCCGTCGGTCAGTTTGTCCTCCGCGCCGAAGTCGCTGAGTACATAGGCGAGGCACAAGGAAGTGGCTTGGGGCAGAATGCCGTGCGGCGCAACACCCTCAACGCCCTTGCAGGGGTAGACTGGTATCCGGGTAACGACTGGAACATCAGCGTGCAGTATTATCATAAATACACATCGGGCAATCTCGCAGCGCTCTCCGTCTATCGCAATGCTGGGCTTGCCACAGCAAGACTCTCAAAGGAACTGCTGCACAACACGCTGAAACTCTCCACCTTTGCCTACATCGACGTGGCAAGCGGCGGCATCTTCAACCGCCTTTCCGCCTCCTATTCTCTCAACGACGATATAGAACTCACCGCCGGCTACGACTATTTCCATGCCAACAAAGGCAAGTTTGCCATGTATGGTAAGAACTCCGAAGCGTGGGTGAAGATGAAGTATAGTTTCTGATTCCATTTTAATACATGAAATGATTATACTCAAAATAATAATAACTTGTGAAAGTGAGTAAAGAAGAAAAATAGAATGTAGTCATAGGGTAGTAATGCTTGTCTTTCTCTAACTACATTCTAATTTTCTTTCTATCACAATTTTATATCTTTTGTAGTTATGTCGTAGATTGATATCGATGAAAAAGAAAAGTGTATCAATTGATACTGCCATTGCAGTTTAGGTATATCTGCTCCCTCACAGGTACAGGGCGTTGCAGTTCTCGACAGATGTATTTCCTGAACAAGTGTACTTCCGTGCTGTCCAATTGATAAGATAAAGCGATGATGATTGAAAGCGGATAAAGTGGGGCATAACCTTTTAACAGCCCATTTACGAATACTTCCAACTCCCCTGTATCCCTTTCATCGGGACGTAGGGAAGATACTTTTAGTAGTTGCTGCAGACGATAGTTGAGTTTCTTCCATGTTACACCGAAGAAGTCAACGAGCTCACTCTCGGTCATGGCTATATCACCTTTGCCTTTGCGAATGATTTGCATCTTGTCGCCCCACTCGAAATAGCTGCGCTCTCTTTTTGTTTGATGGTGATTGACATTCATACGGCTTCCTCCCTTATTTCTTCTTTTTGATGTTTCCTTATCAATTTGTCCATATCCTCCGAAATCTTATTGTCTGTCACCTGTGCGTAGATTTGAGTACCGGATATAGAGGCATGCCCCATCATTTTGGCAATACTCTCGATGGGTATTCCTGCACTTAAACTCATCGTGCCGAACGTGTGCCTTGCCATATGATAGGACAACCGTTCTCTGATGCCACACGCCTTGCCCACGATGCTCAGTTTTGCATTCATCACGCTACGGCTACAGGCACAGTGAAAGATAAAGTCGTCACCTTTTTCTTTCACCGTCTGCATTTCTTTCATGCTCGGTTGTTCTTTCTTGTATTGATTGATGATGGTCTCCGCTATCGGGTGCAGGGGCACAATAAACTCCACCTTTGTCTTCTGCCTTTCTTTACGGATATATTTTTGTCCGTCGGCTGCCGTTTGAATGTGTCCAAATTGCAAATGTTCCATATCAGCAATAGCCAAGCCCGTGAAGCATGAGAAGATAAACATCCGTCTTGCTTGTTCTGCTTCCTTATCAATTACTCTCAATGCCATGAGTTTGGCAACATCGCTCTTTTGCAGAAAGCGTATCTTCTGTTCCGCTTTCTCATATTTGGCATTCTCAAAAGGATTACAGCGAATGAGCCTTTGACTGACCGCACGATACATCAATCGACTTAGCCAGCAAAGATAGCGGTTGATGGTTGCAGCTGCCAGTCTCTGCTTTTTAAGATAAAAGCGGTATTCTTCAAACAAATCTTCCGTAATGACAGTAATGGGTATATCCTCGTTTCCTCTGTCCTTGACAAACTCCGTGAGCATCTTGTCAGAGTAATACAGGTTCTGATAAGTTCCCTCCGTCTTTGACTTCCCCACGCACTCTTTGACGGATTGCAGTTCTGCCTTGCTCATGGCAAGAAGTGTTGTCGGCATGGTGGCTATCCCCTGCAAACGGTTCTTGAGCAGTTCCACGCTTACCACTCCGTCCTTTATCAATATCTCCTGATAGGTCTTTTCTACAAGTTCTTTGAACTCGTCGATTCTTTGATTGGTTTTCTTGTCGGTTGTCAGTCCTTTCCTGCTGTTCCACTCGGAGGATTTGCATTCCTCGCCTGTGGTAATGGCGGTACTCTTTCCGTCTATGGTGATACGGCAGAGAATGGTGGTCTTGCCGTCTGCCTTTGTTTTCTGTCTGTTGATATAGAATAGTGTCTTGAATGTACTTCTCATTGTCTTGTTGTTTTAATGTTTGGAATGAATGCATAAGAATATACAAAGTATAAAGATTAGATAGCCAACTGCATATCTTCGGTGAAAGAGAGGAAACGGTTAAACTCTTCAAAGAGTTTCTGTGGTGTTACCTTTGCATAACGTTCGGTCATACTTACGTTCGTATGTCCGAGCATCTTGCTCACCGTTTCAATAGGAACGCCCTGCTCCAATGTGATAAGCGTGGCAAAGGTATGCCTTGCAGTGTGCGAGGTAAAGGGAAAAGAAATACCTGCCCGTAGTCGTAAGGCTTTAAGACAGGACTGATAAGTGGGATATTTGATGAAAGGCAGCAGTGCTTCCCTTTCATCGCTGTGCATTTTCTCTATTAACCGAACAGCTTCCGGCAATAACTTGATACGACAAAGCACGCCCGTCTTCTGTCGGTTGAACTTTAACCAAAGGCTACCATTATCATCACGAACAAGATGCTTCTTGCTTAGCTCCATCAAATCACAATAGGCTGCACCGGTATAACAGGCGAAGAGAAACACATCACGAGCGGTTTCCATTTCTTTTTCCAATTCATCAAAGCGGAGTGCTTTGAGTTTGTCCAATGCTTCCTTGTCGAGTGCCTTGGGTACTTTCTTGTCTCCCCGTTCTATATGTACTTTATCAAACAGAAGCGTATCAGCCAACCCCTCACGATAAGCCAACCTGCAGACGGTCTTCAAATCTGCTGCAACTCTGAAAAATGTGCTTTGCTGATGACCGAGTTCGCCAAGACAAAATGCTTGTAATTCGTAGATAAAGTTTTCTGTCAACAGTGAGAAAGCCAAGTCCGAAACATGGTATTTCTTCTGAATAAACTCCTGCAACCGTTTCCGAGTGGAATGATAGGCGGACATAGACTCTTCCTTGATGTCTACACCGATATGGCTTTCTTTTTCCTTGATGAGCATATCCAATCTCTCGATGAGCATACATCGTGCCTGCACACAGCCTTGAAACTGTTCCTTTACATCAGTTGCATCAAATGGCTGTCCTTTGGCAATTAGCGACTGATAGGTAGATTGAATGGAAAGCAACAAGTTCTCCAACCTTCCGTTAATCTCCACCGCCTCACGGCTCTTGCCGTCCATCCTGCTCTCACGTGAATTCCACAAGTCGGGGTTGCAGGAAAGTTTACAACTGAACTGTGCAATACTCCTTCCAAGTGTTATCCGTCCCATAATCGGGGCTTTCCCCAACTTGTCCAAACCGCTCTTTTTAAGGTAGAGCAACACCTTCATTTTCTCTGTTTTCATATGCTTTAATATTTGTGGGCAAAATTACCCGAATTAAAGCGTTCCTCACATACGCAGAAAACTGCCGACCAAAGCAACAGCCACACGAGCGAAAATAATTCAGTTACCGAATACTGCACCATCGTTACCTACATCAAAACAAGGTAACACTCTGGTAACTGAACTTCTGCCTAAATCTGCATGTTTCTGCCCTTTACAAATAGAGCAGTATTATGCCAATTCGTGTATTTCCTCCTCATTATCAGTTAGTTTACATCAACTTCGATATTTCTTCATTTTCATTGATTAGTTACGTCGTGAAAGCTATGCTTTTACACGCTCAAAGCAG
Source organism: Prevotella illustrans (assembly GCF_017426725.1). GTDB lineage: Bacteria > Bacteroidota > Bacteroidia > Bacteroidales > Bacteroidaceae > Prevotella > Prevotella illustrans. The sequence goes on from NZ_JAERMS010000001.1 coordinate 132,125, forward strand.
TCCTTTTACACGATAAAAGGGCTGCTTTTGTTTTTCGAGCGATGAAGCGACATATTTTATCTCCGATTTAATAAAAGTTAAAAGAGAACATTTCTTTCCATGATGTGTCTACAAACGGGCAGTTGCGTTGTCCTTTGACAAACGACAGCCCACAATGGAAACGACGCATCATCCACCTATCAAAACCTATCTGGACTTTCTCCGGCTCGAGGACGGCCGGTTCGTAATGTGGCGACTGACCCACGACAAGGAACTGGACGAGTATTGGCGGCAATTCATCGCCACGCGTCCGGAACTGAAAAATGAGTTTGAGAAAGCCATTCGCGTATGCGACAGCGTGCGCCTCAATGACTGCCGCTATGCAGACCGGCAGTCCTTACTCAACAGAATCAAAGACAGCGCGACCCGACGGAAACACCGTCGCCTGCTCCTGCGGCGCGTGGTGGCCGCGGCGGCCATTCTGCTGTTGCTGATCAGTCCGTCGGCCTATCTCGGCATGCGCCAATGGTTCGGACACGGAGAGGCAAGCAAGGAACTGACAGGCGAGATTCTCCATTCAAAAGATATCGTGCTGACGGTCGGCGACCGAAGTGTGACGCTGCCGCAGCCTGTCAACATGCGAATCGAGGACGGTCGCGTATATTACGGAAACGAGAGAGCGGCCGCGCTGAAAGGCAAGGAATGCCGCGTAACGGTGCCGCACGGCAAGCGCGCTTCGCTGACGCTGGCCGACTGTTCGCGGCTCTGGATCAATGCCGGAACGACGGTGTACGTGCCCACTACCTTTAATAAAGGTACGCGCGATATATATGTAGATGGTGAAATTTTCATAGATGCGGCCCATCGTCCTTCGCAACCTTTCATCGTACATACCGATCGAATAAACGTGACGGTACATGGTACGAGCTTTGATGTTTTGGCCTATCGGAACGAGGTTGCGCCGGCTGTAGTGCTCGTCAGGGGCAAAGTTATGGTGACGACACCCCGCAATGGCAGCATGATGATGCAGCCCGACGAGCGCGTGGCCTTGACTAATGGTAAGCTGGAGAAGCAAACGGTGGACGTGGCCGACTACGTAAGTTGGAAAGACAACTACCTTTCTTTCAGCAATACACCGATAGAAAAGGTGCTCAAACAGGTGGGGAAATATTATAATATTCGCTTCACGACAGCCGACACGATACTCACCGGCAAGCGGATATCGGGCAAACTCTATCTCTCGAATCAGATAGACGACGTGCTCAATTCTATCTCTCTCATGACGGCAACCACTTATAAACGAGATAAAAACATTGTAAAATTTATAGAAAAAGAAAGGAGATAACGCTTATGAATCAAACAGATTGACCCTACATTACAGCCGAAGGGTGTTCTGATACAGCCCGGAGACTGTTGAATTTATAAAAAATCATCTTTTCCTACTACTAAACAGAACACAAATGTATCCATTTAAATCTAAATTTCATGAGCATCCACTGCACAGCCGCACAGGAATAGTCAAGGCTACGGCCCTATCTGTGTTGCTCTCGCTGGCAGGAGTACTGTGCGTTTCGGCCGGTACGATGCGTGCACAAAACCTGAAAGTAACCCTGAACGTTACCAATACGACAGTGAAGGAAGCCATCAGTAGGATTGAAAAGGCCGAGGGCTACGTCTTCATCTACAATGATAACCTCCGGCCGGAACTCGATGTGCCGGTTTCATTGCAGGCCTCCAATCGCAACATTGACGAGGTTCTCAAGCAGCTGTTTGCCAAAACGAACATAGCCTATAAGCGTTCAGGTAAACAAATCACTTTATTCAAGAAAACAAACAAAGCCGGACATGACAGCCGAAGCCCCGAACCCGCGCCCACAAAAACGCAGCAAACGGGCAAGCGTATCGTCAAAGGAAAGGTCGTAGACAGCCGTGGCGAACCCATTATCGGTGCCACCATACGTGTGAACGGCAAGGCCGTGGCCGCTGTGACCGATATGGAGGGTAACTTCTTGATAGACATGGAAGACGGCAAAGATCTGGAAATATCTTACATTGGCTATCAATCACAGGTCATCAAGTCGCCCGGCAGACAGGTCGTCGTCAACCTGCGCGAAGACAGCGAAGCACTTGAAGAAGTCGTTGTCGTAGGTTATGGTACCAAGAAAAAGGCCAACCTAATTGGTGCTGTGAGCACAGTGACGGCAGCAGAACTGAAAGATCGCCCTGTCAGCAGTGTGGGGCAAATGTTGCAAGGACAGGTTCCGAACCTTAATATTACCTTTTCGTCGGGCACACCGGGCGAAAGAACCCGAATGAACATTCGTGGCGCAACATCTATTGTGAACTCCGGTGCACCGCTGGTATTGATCGATGGTGTCGAAGGCGACTTGGATCGAATCAATCCGAACGACATAGAATCCATTTCGGTACTGAAAGACGCGGCATCGGCAGCTATCTACGGAGCACGTGCGGGCTTCGGCGTGATTCTCATTACAACAAAGTCCAATAACGACGGACTGGTGCATATCACCTACAATGGACGATATAGCTTCTCGGCTCCGACCCGTAAGACCGACTTCATGACCAATGGTTACGATGTAGCCAAGCTGGTAGATGAGTTCAATATAGCTACCCACAACAGCAGTTATACCAACTTTACGCAGACCGACTACGACGAGTTGAAAGCTCGCCGCAATGACACGACTGAGAATCCGGCCCGTCCGTGGGTCGTAACAGGCGCGGATGGCAGGTATCATTATTATGGTAACTTCAACTGGTACAACTACTTATTTGACTATAGTCAGCCTACTTGGAATAACAATTTGAACATCACCGGTGGTAATAAAAAGTTCAACTACGTGATTAGTGGCAGTGCTAACGACCACAATGGCATATATGCTATCAGCACCGATAAGTATCACACCCGCACGTTGATGGCCAAATTCAACGCGGAAGCAACTCCATGGCTGGATATTTCGGCTAGTGCGTCGCTTTTCAAATCGAAATACAAACAACCGGGATATGATTATGAAGACGGAGGTAATATAGGTAACCTTACCTTTCATGCCATGCCGTGGATCAGTCCGATCAATCCCGATGGCAGCAATGTTTACACTTTGCCCAATTCGGGCAACCGGCCGGCCGACGGTTTTGCGGCTATGCTCCGCACGGGTAATGGTTTTACAGGCGTGAACAAGACACAGCATACTTACGCTTTGGGCGCTACCATCCATATTTTACCGGGCTTAGACCTCGTCGGAAAGTACACGTATCGCACCTTTATCAAAGACAAGCAATTCAGATCGGCCAGTTTTGACTACTCAGAGCGCCCTGGAAAGATTCTAACCGCTAACTCTGGATTCTTTGCTAATCGCCTAAAAGACATCCGGACGACCGACGATGTTTCTGACTATGATTTGTTCGCAACCTATACCAAGACTTTCAACAACGCTCACAACCTGAACGTTGTTGTGGGAACAAACTACGAAACGGAACATTATAAGAATGTAGAAGCCTCGTCCTACAACATCCAATCAGAGGTGTTGAACGATCTGGCGCTGGGTACCGGTAACAAAGGCGTGAAGGGAGGACAGCACGAATACGCGTTGTTGGGCTACTTCGGTCGCGTTAGCTATGACTACTTTGGTAAGTATTTGGCAGAGGTGAACATGCGTTATGATGGTTCTTCACGCTTTCGCGAGGGCGACCGCTGGGGCTTCTTTCCCTCTGTCTCTCTTGGCTGGCGCATGAGTGATGAAAAATTCTTCGAGCCGTTGAAGGCTGTTGTCAGCAATTTCAAGGTCAGAGGCTCTCTCGGTTCGCTGGGAAATCAGGTGACAGACGGCTATGCCAATGCCTATTATCCTTACATTCGTCGAGCTTCCATCGCCAATACTACGACCATCGGTTACATCTTTGACAACGCACAGTCATCTTATATCAAGCTCGATGCCCCTGTTTCGGGCAGTCTTACTTGGGAAACCATCGTCACCAAGAACCTCGGCGTCGATCTTGGCTTCTTCAATAACCGCCTTTCTGCCACCATCGATATCTACCGTCGCGACACGAAGGACATGCTGGCGGCCTCGCTTACCTTACCTAATGTGTATGGCTACAATGCTCCGTTGGAGAATAACGGCCAGTTGCGTACCAATGGTTATGAAATCGTATTGAGTTGGAACGACCGCTTTAATTTGGCAGGACACCCCTTTGCATACGGTATTTCCGCATCGTTGGCCGACAGTAAGTCTAAATTAGTGAAGTTTGCTGGCAATGAGACCAAGACTTTGGGTAGCAACTACGAAGGCATGGAATGGGGAGAAATCTGGGGTTACCATATCGAAGGAATCTATAAGACCGACGAAGAGGCCGCAAACCGTCACATTGACCAAACATTCTTGGGCGGTAACCGCTTCACTTCCAATGCGGGCGACTTGATATTTGCCGATCTCGACAATTCAAAGAAAATTGACAACGGCAAGGGAACTCTGGAAGATCATGGCGATTTAAAGAAAATCGGCAATAGTCAGCCACGTTATCACTATAGCTTCTCTGCCAACCTTTCGTGGAACGGCTTTGACCTCGCGATGTTCTGGCAAGGTATCGGTAAGCAGAATCTGTACCCCGGCGATAACAACATGTTGTTCTGGGGACCTTATTCCCGTTCTTACAGCTCATTCATCCCGTCAGATTTCGTGGATAAAGTGTGGACACCGACCAAGACAGATTCCTATTTCCCAAGAGCAGGAGCCGATCAAGCCCGCTTCTTTGCCATGAAACGACCGAACGATCGCTACCTTCAAGATTTGGCCTACTGCCGCTTGAAGAACCTGACAGTCGGCTATACGCTGCCTTCTTCCTTGACGCAGAAAGTCAGTCTGAGTAAAGTTCGCTTCTATTTCAGCGGCGAAAACCTTTTTGTCACGACCAAGTTGAAGAATGATTATCTGGATCCCGAACAGATGACGACCGATGCCAATGGTCGTGTTTATCCATTCTCGAAGACTTATTCCTTTGGTATTGATATTTCATTTTAGTAAACGAAGAATCCTATGAAAAAGCTATATTATCTACCGATAGCCTTAGCGGCGCTCACTTTGTCGAGCTGTTCATTGGACAAAGAGCCGTTGGACACGCTGGCGGCTGAGAATTATTTCAATAATCGGGCCGAACTACAGACCTTTACGAATGGCTTCTACGCAGATTTCCCTAAGGCAGAAACGCTCTATGGCGAAACAGCTGACGCCATTATCCCTACCGGTTTGACCACAGAAGTGATGGGAACACGTTCTGTTCCCGAAAAAGGCGGCGGCTGGTCGTGGAGCAGTCTGGCCAACATCAATACCTATCTGCAGCGTTCTTCCCGTTGTCCCGACGAGGCCGCACGCAAGGAATACGACGGTGTGGCCCGTTTCTTCCGTGCTTATTTCTATTATAATAAAGTGAAACGATTTGGTGAAGTGCCCTGGTTCGACGCTCCGCTTGGCTCTACCGACAACAAGCTGTATGACCCACGGACTGATCGCAATACGCTCATGGAGAAAATATTGGTCGATGTTAACTATGCCATTGAGAACCTACCGACAACCTCCAGCCTCTATCGCGTAACCAAATGGACGGCGTTGGCTTTGAAATCAAGAATCTTCCTGTACGAGGGAACCTATAGAAAATATCACGGAATAGACGGTTACGAGACCTATCTGAAGGAGGCTGCCGAGGCCGCTGAAGACTTCATTACGAACAGTCCGTATAAAATTTATACAGCTACCGGTGAGCCTTATCGCAAACTCTTCGTGGCTGACAATGCGGTGAAAGACGAAGTTATCTTAGCCCGCAACTATAATTTGGGGCTCAACATTGTCCATAGCGTCAATCAACACTTCCTCACCGGTGGCTCCAAGCCCGGTATGAACAAGAAGATTGTCGACAGCTATCTGATGAAAGACGGTTCCCGTTTCACCGATCAGGCCAACTATCAAACGATGGTTTACTACGACGAAATGCAAAACCGTGACCCTCGTCTGGCCCAAACGATCGTAGCACCGGGCCACAAGCGCATCGGATCAAACAACGTTGTCTCGCCCAGTTTCTCATCAGCAACCACCGGTTATCAGATTGCCAAGTGGGTGACCGACGCAGGACAGGACAGTTATAACAAATCGCACAACGACATGATTCTCTTCCGCGCAGCCGAGGTTTACCTGAATTTAGCCGAAGCTAAGGCTGAATTAGGCACGCTGTCGCAAGGCGATCTCGACAAGACGATTACGAAGATACGGGCGAGGGTGGGCATGCCCCCACTCAATATGGCTGCGGCCAATGCCAATCCCGACCCTTATCTGACCGCCGCTGAAACGGGTTATCCAAACGTCAGCAGCACCAATAAGGGCGTTATTTTAGAGATTCGCCGCGAACGTACGATAGAATTGTTCGATGAAGGCTTCCGATACGATGACCTGATGCGTTGGAAAGAGGGTAAAGTTTTTGAAAAACAATTCAAAGGAATGTATGTTCCCGCCCTCGACTCCACGAAAAAGTTCGTCATCTTAGACTTGAACGGCAACGGCACCAGCGATGCACAAGATGTTTGCATCTACGAAGGAACGGCCGCACCCACCGTTGCCAACTATCCAGAATTGGGTGGAATCACCATCTTCCTCAAACTGGGCGAGAACCTTTCGTTGGAAAACGGCGCTAATGGTGGGCACATCATTGTGCACGATATCAAAACAAAGCCCCGCTCATGGAACGAAAACAGAGATTATCTCTACCCGATTCCACAGGATCAGATTACACTCTATGGCGGTAAAATCACCCAAAATCCAAATTGGTAAGCATCATTAAAATAGGTTAGTATCCATTGCGTCACCCGTCAAAGGGGGCGCGATGGATTTAAAAATCTTGTTACATGAAGAATCAGACTTTACGTTTTTATATGTTAATTGAACTACTTTTGTCACTGACGCTCACAAGTTGCGGTGGTGGCAGTGGCCATTCCAATAACGGGGATAACAATGGCGAAAATCCACCGATTGTCATAGAAGACTACAAATACACGAAAGCTGTGGGCGATATTCGATTGATGACCTATAATTCTTATTATTGCAAGAGCAACGGCGCAACACAGTCGTTCAGTGAAGCCCACACCAAAGATTTTGCCGATGTCATCAAAGCGCTGTCACCCGACGTCATTGCCATTCAGGAATTAGATAGTTTCTGCATCCATCGCGGCCAAAGATACCTCTTGGAAGACATCAAGAAGGCCACTGGCATCGACTATCAGATTTTCTTCGGGTCGGCGGCTAACTATGATGGTGGCCGTATTGGTTGCGGACTGATGGTGAAGAAGACGCTGGAGGTGAAGAAGACCGAAATCATTCCACTACCGGGCAACGAACAACGGGCCCTTATCAAAGTGCAATTGCCCAAATTCACCTTCCTCGCTACTCATCTCGACCTGAATAATTTGGCCCGTAAGAACAGTGCGGATATCATCAACAAGGAGGCTAAAGCAGAGACACAGCCTGTATTTCTGGCCGGCGACCTCAACGATTCACCGGCTTGGGCACCCGACCAATCAGCCTTTCCTATGCTTCTACAGACCTTTACCATTGTCAGCGAGACCGCAGGCAGTCTGCCCGGACAGCCCGGAACCACCATCGATTACATCCTCTTAGATACGGCCCACACTGGAAATATCACAGTAAAGAAGACTAAAGTCGTAAAAAGATTGTCGATAGAGGGCGACCAAAAGGATATTTCCACCGTATCGGATCATTACCCCGTTTTCGTAGACATCCAAGTAAAATAATGCCATCTATGGTTTCTTCCATACTCAGAACAATATTTCTACTAATTGCTCTTACTCTGGCGCAGTTCTGTCCGGCACAGAATTTCAGCGGCGTAAGCGAACTCGTGAGGCGCAGAATACCCTCGCTTCATCGATATATCGTATTCAAATCGCTCCCAAAATCTTCAGAAGAAACATTTATTTTATCTACCCGAAACGGAAAAGTTATTGTTCAGGCCAATACGATATCCGCGGCTTCAACGGCTGTGAACCATTACCTGAATCACATTTGCCACAGTAGTATCTCGCATGCTGCCGATAACCTGCCATCCACCGTTAAGGTGATTCCCATCAAAAGGCCTATCCGTGTGTCGACGCCATTCCGTTATCGCTATGCGCTCAACTACTGCACATATAGCTATAGTTACGCTTTTTATCAATGGGAGGACTTCGAGCGCGAACTCGACTGGATGGCCCTTAACGGCATTAACCTCATGTTGGCTCCCTTGGGAACCGAAATTGTATGGCAACAGACACTACAATCGTTGGGCTTTAGCGAGGCCTCCATTGCCCGTTTTATCCCCGGCCCTGCCTACACGGCATGGTGGTTGATGGGTAATCTCGAAGGCTGGGGCGGTCCGATGAGCCAACCGATGATAGAGAAACGCCACCGGCAGCAAGTCAAAATTCTGAAAAGGATGCGCCAATTGGGTATCGAACCCGTGCTACAGGGCTTCCCCGGCATCGTACCCTCATTCTTCAAGGACAAGTTTCCCAACGCGCCGGTAATTCCGCAAGGTCTTTGGGGGGCTTTCCAACGGCCTTATATTCTGCTGCCGGGCAATGAAACATTCAATCGGGTGGCCGATCTCTACTATCAGAACATCAAGAAATATTATGGATCCGATATCCGATTCCTCGGCGGCGACTTGTTTCATGAGGGTGGAAACGCGCAAGGGGTAGACCTCGCCGCAACGGCTTCGCTGGTACAACAACGTATGCTGACCCACTTCCCGCAGGCCCGATGGGTGTTGCAAGGCTGGAATAACAATCCTCCGCCCTCACTACTTACCGGCTTAGACAAGCACCATGTGTTGCTCATTAATCTGGCCGGAGAGATTGCCGCCTCATGGGAGCAGTCGCAGGAGTTCGGCCAAACGCCATGGCTTTGGGGTAGCGTGAACCACTTCGGCGGCAAAACCGATATGGGTGGGCAACTTCCCGTGCTGGTGAATGAACCGCATCGGGCCTTCCGCAACTCCTCCAACCACGTAATGCAAGGCATCGGCATTCTGCCCGAAGGTATTCTCACCAATCCCATTGTCTACGATTTTGCGCTGAAAACGGCGTGGAACGACCACGCGCCCGACCTCAATCAAATGCTTTGCCAATACATTCTCTATCGCTATGGACGGTGGAGCGAACAGCTCTACAAAGCATGGCAGCTGCTCAGTCGGTCGATTTTTGGCGAGTTTGAGTTCAAGGGCGAAGGCACGTTTGAGTCTATTTTCTGCGCCCGTCCATCCACAAATGTCACCAGCGTCTCTACTTGGGGGCCGAAACGGATGCAATACAACCCGGCTCTACTCGAACAGGCATTGACGCTCTTTAGGCAAGCAGCCGATAAGTTTGCGGCTTCAGCTACCTATCAGTACGATCTTGTCGATCTGGCCCGTCAGGTTATGGCCAACCATGGGCGCGTGGTCTACCGCCAGGCCATGGAGGCTTATCAGGCCAAAGACACGCTGCGGCTGACTGAAGCGTCACGGCGGTTCATCAATCTCGTACTCTTACAAGATAGTCTCCTTGCCACCAATCGCCATTTCCTTTTGGGCAACTGGCTGAAAGCGGCTCAATCCTACGGCGACAGTGAAGCCGATAGGGGACAGTCGCTCGAAAACGCTCGCACGCAGATTACTTACTGGGGTCCCGACGACCCGGCAACACGCGTTCACGACTATGCCAACAAAGAATGGTCGGGACTGTTACGCGATTTCTACGTGCCCCGTTGGATTGCTTTTTTCAATGAACTAAGCCTTCAACTACGTGGTCAAGATCCGCCTAAAACCAACTTTTTCGCCATGGAACAAGCATGGGCTAAGGACAATAACACTTATCCCACCGAGCCTACGGGTGACTATCTCAAGATGGTCGACCGTGTGATGGCAACCATCGGTTTGAAAAGCGATTGATAAAAAGATCGCTGCCGAAAACCGAGAGGCAGGCCACCTTACTTTCGTAAACACAAAATACTGATATATATACAATGCGAATCTTATACAAGATTGCGGCAATCGCTTGCCTGCTCATCAATATCGGTGTATCCTCCAACGCGCAGGAGTACCCCTTCAGAAATAAAAACCTGTCGTCCGAAGCCCGCGTCAACGACCTGATTGCCCACATGACGCTGGACGAGAAGATTGATATGCTCGAAAGCGACTTCTTCTATCGGGGTTGCGAACGGCTGGGACTGCCCCCTTTCGAGACGGCCGATGGCCCGTTAGGGATAGCGTCCTGGGGACTGAAGGGGCGGGCCACGGCTTTCCCCAGTCAGCTGTCATTGGCAGCTTCATGGAACAGAAGCCTGGCCCAACACCTCGGTGGCGTCTACGCGCAGGAATGTCGGGCACGCGGCATTCATGTCTTCTATGGTCCCGGCGTTAATATCTACCGCTCGTCGAAGGATTCTCGCAACTTTGAATACATGGGCGAAGACCCTTACTTAGCAGCTGAGATGGCCGTACCGTTCATCCAAAGCATACAGGCGGGCGGCGTCATGGCCACCATCAAGCACTTTGTGGCCAACGATCAGGAGTTCGATCGTTACAAAGTAAGCAGCGAAGTGTCGGAAAGAGCCTTGCATGAGATTTATTATCCCCCCTTTAAGGCGGCCATACAGCGGGGTGGTGTGCATGCGGTAATGATGGGTTATAATTTAGTAAACGGCGTTTACTGCGCCCAAAACAAGTACCTGATGACCGACATTCTGCGCAACGCGTGGGGCTTCCGGGGCAATATCATGTCTGACTGGGGAGCTACCCACAGCACATTGGCTTCAATTGAAGCCGGCCTTGACATGGAGTTAGGCACCTTCGACTATCTAAATCGGGAGAAACTGCTACCACTGATTGAATCGGGAAAGCTGAAAGAAAGTCAGATTGATGATAGGGTACGGCACATTCTCGAACCTTGCTTCGCGTTAGGATTCTTCGATCGTCCCACGGCAAAGGAACTTTCGATTCCCACCTACAACGAAGCAGCCAATCGCATGGCTTACGATGAAGCCTGCGAAGGAATCATCCTGCTGAAGAACGAGCGTCATATCCTACCGTTGCGGTCGCCCAAGACGATTGCGGTTATAGGCCCCAATGCCAATCCCAACATCGTTGACGATAATACGTTCGACGTAAAAGGCTGTTCGTTTGGGGGCGGAGGAAGTTCTAAGGTCAACCCTTGGTACGTAGTAAATGATATGGAGGGTATTCGCAGAGCATTCCCCGAAGCGCGTATTCTCTACAGTGAAGGGGTGTCGAATGCCTACAAGCGTAAGCTGTTCAAGCAAAGCGCGTTCAGGACAAAGGATGGAAAGCGAGGACTATATGCTCGCTACTATGCGCTCGATACGCAGGAAAACCGGATGAGCAACGAGCCGAAGATAAGTCGTATCGACCCAAATGTCAATTTTAGATGGGAAGAAGGGGCATCGGCTATACAGTCTTTGGGACTCGATTATCAAATAGAATGGGAAGGCACGATGGCGTCGGAGAAGAATGATTCCATTTTATTCTTCGTCGACGCGCAAGGCGGTTATCGGCTGATTGTGGACGATAAGGTCGTCATCGACGAACGAATGTCGCAATCGTTTGCCAACCGCTATGTGAAGATAGCGTCGCAGAAAGGCCGCAAGCACGCCGTTCGACTGGAATATTGGAATCGTCGTTGCAATCCGGGCGAGATACGAATGGGCTGGGACTACGCGTCGGCCGTAGATTATTCCGAAGCCGTTCGACTGGCAAAGCAGGCCGACTGCGTGGTGTTCTGCGGTGGACTGGACGCCAGTCTGGAGTTTGAAGGTACCGACAGGCTCTTTGAGTTACCTTATGGGCAGGACGAACTGATCATGGCTTTGGCACAGGCCAATCCCAATATCATCGTGGCACTGCATGGGGGTGGGGCCATGCGTATGTCGACGTGGATAGACCGCGTGCCCGCGGTGCTTCATTTGCTCTATCCCGGACAAGAAGGGGGCACGGCATTGGGCCACATTCTATCGGGGAAAGTGAATCCTTCGGCCAAACTCCCCTTTACCATTGAGCGCGAATGGAAAGATTCGCCGGCCTATGGCAACTACGATGAGACGCGCAAAGAACGCAAAGTGCATTATCGTGAGGGTATCTACGTGGGCTACCGAGGCTACGAGCACAAGGGCATAAAGCCGCTTTTCCCCTTCGGTCACGGCCTTTCCTACACATCGTTTACTTACGAAAACCTCACGGTGTCGGTTGTTGACCGGAAGAAAGCCGTGGTAAAGGTGGCTCTCGACGTGACGAATACGGGACAAAAAGAAGGTGCTGAGGTGGTAGAACTATACGTTCACGATCCCGTTTCAAAGGTGGATCGGCCTTATAAGGAACTGAAGAACTTTGAAAAGGTATGGCTCAAGGCCGGCGAAACGAAACGTGTGGAGATGACGCTTCAGGCCGACGCCTTCAGCTACTATGACGAGCATCGCCATCGGTGGGTACTGGAGCGTGGCGATTTCGACATTCTGGTGGGCGCTTCATCGGCCGATATTCGACAGAAAGCCCGCGTTCGGCTGTAAAAAATAGGTTTACACCATCCTCGACGCAGCGTGCGCTCAAGTGATTTGTCAAGAAAAGAGAGCGTTTTTTAACACTTCCGGCAGTCGTCATCTAAGAGAAAAAAAGCCGATTGCCGGCTGTCGTGAGTTGAAAAATGGAGCTCGGAAAGCTCAAAACAGCCCTTTGACCGGCTCATTGCTATGCTTTTACAAGCCAAAAGCACCGCAATGGATGGGCAAAAAGGCTGCTATGACACGCTAAAAGCATAGCGATTACGGCCTAAAAACGACGCAATATTTATCAAGAAAACCGTAAGTTGTTGTTATTCAGCGATTTAACAACATGCTGTAGATTCGTGTATTTGCCTGCAAAAAACTTTTGACGCGGAATATCGCAGCCATTTGAAGGGATGATGTAAAGAAAAATCGGTATTTACTTTGCGGATACGGAAATTATTCGTACTTTTGCAGCGTTCAGAGGAATGAGGGGCTCTAAGAGAGTTCCTCATTTTCGTTATATTAGCATATAATAGATGTATGATTGACAAAAACGTCGTTAAACAGATTGTAAACGAATGGTTGGCTGATAAAGAATACTTCTTAGTGGATGTAGAGATCAGCCCGAATGACAAGATCGTAGTGGAAATAGACCATGCCGATGGGGTGTGGATCAATGATTGCGAGGAGTTGAGCCGTTTTATAGAGGACCATTTGAGCCGCGATGAAGAGGATTATGAGCTCGAGGTTGGCTCGGCCGGTCTGGGCCAGCCGTTCAAAGTAGCGCAACAGTACATCAACTGCATCGGAAAAGAAGTGGAGGTGCTGGACGCGGACGGCAAGAAGCTGAAAGGCATTTTGAAGAGCGTAGACGGCAACGATTTTGTGGTTGCCGTGAACGAGAAGGTGATGGTGGAAGGCAAGAAGCGTCCTCAGAAGATGGATGTGGACCATCATTTCCGGATGGATCAAGTGAAATATACCAAATACATAATAAGTTTCAAATAAGCTATGGCAGCAAAGAAGAATGAAGAAGAGCAGGTGAGTATGATCGATACCTTCAAGGAATTTAAGGAAACGAAGAATATCGACCGTACGACATTGGTGAGCGTGTTGGAGGAAAGTTTCCGTAACGTACTTGCCAAGATCTTCGGTAGCGACGAGAATTTCGACGTTATCGTGAATCCCGACAAAGGAGACTTTGAAATCTACCGTAACCGCGTGGTTGTGGCTGATGGCGAAGTGGAAGACGAGAATAAGCAGATCGCGCTGAAAGACGCGCAGAAGATTGAGCCTGACTATGAGGTGGGCGAAGATGTCAGCGAACGTGTTGATTTCGCGAAGTTCGGTCGGCGTGCCATCTTGAACCTTCGTCAGACCCTGGCCAGCAAGATACTTGAACTGGAGCACGATTCGCTTTATAACAAGTATAAAGATCGCGTGGGACAGGTGGTTTCGGGCGAGGTGTATCAGATATGGAAGCGCGAGGTGCTGGTTGTGGATGACGAGAACAACGAGCTTATCCTTCCCAAATCGGAGCAAATTCCGTCTGACGTATATCGCAAGGGCGAGACGTTGAGAGCCGTCATCCTGCGGGTGGACAACGAGAACAACAACCCCAAGATCATTCTTTCGCGCACCAGTCCGGTATTCTTAGAGCGTCTGTTAGAGGCGGAAGTGCCCGAAATCAACGACGGTCTGATCACCATCAAGAAGATTGCCCGCATGCCGGGTGAGCGTGCCAAGATTGCCGTGGAGACCTTTGACGAGCGCATCGACCCCGTAGGAGCCTGCGTCGGCGTGAAAGGCAGCCGTGTGCATGGTATCGTTCGCGAACTGTGTAACGAGAATATCGACGTCATCAATTTTACGTCGAATATCAAACTGTTTATCCAGCGTGCCTTGAGCCCTGCCCGTATCAGCAGCATCAATATCGATGAGGAAAACCATAAGGCAGAGGTGTTCCTTCAGCCGGAGGAAGTAAGTTTGGCTATCGGCCGTGGAGGACTGAATATCAAGTTGGCTTCTATGTTGACAGAATACACGATCGACGTGTTCCGTGAGATTGCCGAGGGCGAAGCCGATGAGGATATCTACTTGGAAGAGTTTGCTGACGAAATCGATCAGTGGGTTATTGACGCCATCAAGAGTATCGGTCTCGATACGGCAAAAGCAGTGCTGAACGCGCCGCGTGAAATGCTTGTAGAGAAAGCCGACCTTGAGGAAGAGACTGTTGATAACGTTCTGAGAGTGTTGCGTGCGGAGTTTGAACAGTAGAATAAAGAAAAGAAGTAATAAGGAATAAGTAAAAGATGAGCATCAGATTAAATAAAGCATTACGCGAATTAAACATAGGACTTCAAACGGCAGTTGAATTCTTAGAAAAGAGAACTGAATTGGGCGAAGTGAAGCCGGAACCCAGCTTTAAACTTAATGACGACCAGTACAAGGCATTGGTCAACGCGTTTAAGCAGGACGCGGAAGTTCGTAGCCAGGCAGAGAAGCTCTTTCAGAAGAAAATAAAGGAAAAGAAGAGCGTACAGGCCTCTGACAATCGTGCGGAGAGCCTGCTGGCGTCGTCTACCCAGCAGCAGTTCAAGCCGTTGGGCAAGATAGATCTCGATCAGGTAGGAAAGAAGAAGTCGGAGGCTGACAAGTCTGTTGCTGCTGAAGAAAAACATGTTTCCGAGAAGACGACTACTGCCGTTAGTCCGAAGCCGGAACCCAAGCCTGTTGAAAAGGCTGCGGAGGTTGAAAAAACGGTCGAAGCCAAAGAGGTGGAGACAGAAGAAAAGAAAGATGTCGAGGCTCATGTTAAGGCCGTAGAGCCCACGGAAAAGCCTGCCGCTGAAAAGCAACCGGCGGCAGAAACCGCAACGGAGCAGCCTTCGGAAGATGAAGCTCAGGTCGCATCAAAGTCGGAAACAGAAACAGAGGTGTTCCAACTGAATAGTGACAAGAAGATTCTGAACACGCCGAAAGTGAACGTTTTGGGTAAGATTGATTTGGATTCGATCAACCAAAGCACACGCCCCAAGAAGAAGTCGAAGGAAGAAAGACGGAAGGAGCGCGAAGAGAAAGTGGCCGCACAGCATGGCAGCGGTGAGCGCAAGAAGCGTGTCCGTATCAATAAGGAACGCGTAGACATCAACGCGGCAGCCAACCAGCAGTCGGGTAACAACGGCAACAATCGAAATAACAATAACAACAACAAGAATAACCAAGGCAAGAAGAAAAACCGCAACCGCAATCAGAAGCCTTTAGAGGTGGATGATGAGGCCGTAGCACGCCAGGTTAGGGAAACGCTTGCCCGGCTAACCAGCAAGAGCAACCAGAACAAGAAGGGCGCCAAATACCGCAAGGAGAAGCGCGAAGCCGTTCAGGAGAAGCTCCAGCAGGAGGCAAACGCGGAGCGCAAGGAGAGCAAAGTATTGAAGTTGACCGAGTTTGTGACGGTCAGCGAACTTGCCACGATGATGAATATCAGCGTGACACAGGTTATCTCTACGCTGATGAGTGTCGGTATCATGGTGTCGATCAATCAGCGTCTCGACGCGGAAACCATCAATATGGTGGCCGATGAGTTTGGCTTCAAGACCGAATACGTCAGTGCCGAGGTTCAGGAGGCCGTCAGCGAAGAGGAAGACGACGAGAATGATCTCGTAGGTCGTGCGCCTATCGTCACGGTGATGGGTCACGTAGACCATGGTAAGACATCGTTGCTCGACCATATCCGCAATACCAACATGATTGCCGGTGAGGCCGGCGGTATCACCCAGCACATCGGCGCTTATGGTGTGACGCTGAAGAACGGTCGCAAGGTGACATTCCTTGACACGCCGGGACACGAGGCCTTTACCGCCATGCGTGCCCGTGGTGCCCAGGTGACCGATATCGCGATCATCATTATCGCGGCCGACGACTCCGTAATGCCGACCACAAAGGAAGCTATCGCCCACGCGCAGGCTGCCGGCGTGCCGATGGTTTTTGCCATCAACAAGATAGACAAGCCGGGCGCCAACCCCGACAAGATTCGTGAAGACCTGGCCAATATGAACCTGCTTGTAGAAGAATGGGGAGGTAAATACCAGTGTCAGGAAATCAGCGCGAAGAAAGGTATTGGCGTGGATGAGCTGATGGAGAAGGTTTTGCTGGAGGCAGACATGCTTGACCTGAAAGCCAATCCTAACCGCAAGGCCAGCGGAAATATCATCGAATCGAGCTTGGATAAGGGCCGTGGCTTCGTAAGTACAGTGCTCGTGAGCAACGGAACGCTCAAGGTGGGCGACGTTGTGATAGCCGGAACAAGTTGGGGACGTGTCAAGGCCATGTTCAATGAGCGTAATCAGCGCATTGAGAGTGCCGCTCCCGCAGAGCCGGCCATCATCCTTGGATTGAACGGAGCGCCGACGGCAGGTGACGCTTTCCACGTGCTCGATACGGATCAGGAGGCCCGCGAGATCGCCAACAAGCGCGAGCAGTTGCAGCGTGAGCAGGGCTTGCGCACGCAGAAGCGCCTGACGCTGGGCGACATCTCGCATCGGATAGCTCGCGGTGAGTTCCACGAGTTTAATATTATCGTGAAGGGTGATACCGATGGTTCAATCGAAGCACTGTCGGATTCGTTCATCAAGCTGTCTACCGAAAAGGTTCAGATCAATGTCATTAACAAGGCTGTAGGCCAGATCAGTGAGAACGACGTCATGCTGGCCAGCGCTTCCGACGCCGTTATTGTCGGCTTCCAGGTTCGTCCTTCGTCTGACGCACGGAAGCTGGCCGACCGTGAAGGCGTTGAAATCAATACCTATTCCATTATTTACGACGCCATCGACGACGTGAAGAGCGCCATGGTGGGTATGTTGGACAAGGTGAAGAAAGAAATTATCACGGGTCAGATCGAGGTGAAGCAAGTCTTCAAGATCAGTAAGGTCGGCACCGTTGCCGGCGGACTGGTTACCGAAGGCAAGGTTCACAGCAAGGATAAGGCCCGCGTGGTTCGTGACGGTATCGTGATTCGCACGGCCGATATTGACGCGCTGAAGCGCTATAAGGATGATGTCAAGGAAGTCGCTACCGGACTCGAATGTGGTATCAGCCTCGTAAACTTCAATGACATTCAGGCCAACGACATCATCGAGACCTTCACGGAGATAGAGGTGGAACAGAAACTTTAAAAGTTATCCTTAATGAAAGGAGAACATTGAGGCTCATGCTTTGCCAACATGTCGTCTTCATTACGGATATATCTGCACATTCCACCAACGGTAGAGGTCCCTCTTAGGCACTTCTACCGTTGGTGATTACAAGCGTTCTTTGGGTAGTTGGTTACAATTATTGCTGACATTGTAACCTTCAGAGAGTGGCACAATGTTTGCCATGTCCCAGTAAAGGATAAATTCATGGAAGAAAAAAATGAAAAGAACGCGTATGTAAAGCAGGTGGCCGAACAGAAATATGAGTTCGGATTCACCACCGACGTGCATACCGAGATTATAGAAAAAGGACTCAACGAGGACGTTGTGCGCCTTATTTCACAAAAGAAGGGTGAGCCCGGTTGGATGCTCGACTTCCGTCTTCAGGCTTTCAATCACTGGAAGACATTGAAGCAACCGTCATGGGGACATGTCCATCTCCCCGAAATTGATTACCAAGCAATATCTTATTACGCGGATCCGCTGGCCAAGAAGCCGGTCAACAAGGAGATTGATCCCGAGCTGGAGAAGACTTTCGACAAGCTGGGCATTCCCTTGGAGGAGCGTCTGGCTCTGAGCGGAACGGCCGTCGACGCGATCATGGACTCCGTTTCGGTGAAGACAACCTTTAAGGAGAAGCTCCGCGAGAAGGGTGTAATCTTCTGTAGCATCGGCGAAGCCATCAAGGAACAGCCCGACTTGGTGCGCCAGTACTTGGGAAGTGTGGTGCCCTATCGGGATAACTTCTTCGCGGCGCTCAACAGCGCGGTGTTCAGTGACGGCTCTTTCGTCTATATACCGAAGGGCGTTCGCTGCCCGATGGAGCTGAGCTCGTATTTCCGCATCAACGCCCGTAACACCGGACAGTTTGAGCGTACCCTGATTATTGCCGACGACGATGCCTACGTCAGCTATCTCGAAGGTTGCACGGCACCGATGCGAGACGAGAACCAACTGCATGCCGCCATTGTAGAAATCATTGTCAACGACCGTGCGGAAGTGAAGTATTCGACGGTTCAGAACTGGTATCCGGGTGACGAAAACGGAAAGGGCGGCGTGTTTAATTTAGTGACGAAGCGGGGCGACTTGCGGGGCGTAGGCTCCAAGTTGAGCTGGACACAGGTAGAAACGGGGTCGGCCATCACGTGGAAATACCCTTCCTGCATCCTGCGGGGAGACAATTCCGTGGCCGAGTTCTACAGCGTGGCCGTCACCAACCATTACCAGGAAGCCGACACGGGCACGAAGATGATTCACATGGGCCGGAACACCAAGTCGACGATTATCTCCAAAGGTATATCCGCCGGCCACAGCCAAAATTCGTATCGAGGCCTTGTCCGGGCCACAGCCAATGCCGATAACGCCCGCAACTACAGCTCCTGCGACTCCCTTTTGCTGAGCTCGGAATGCGGCGCGCATACCTTCCCATATATGGACATTCATAACGAAAGCGCCGTGATAGAGCATGAGGCGACGACTTCCAAGATCAGCGAAGACCAGTTGTTCTATTGCAACCAGCGCGGTATTCCCACCGAGCAGGCCGTCGGTCTGATTGTCAACGGCTATGCCAAGGAGGTGCTCAACAAACTCCCGATGGAGTTTGCCGTAGAAGCGCAGAAGTTGTTAAACGTTAGTTTGGAAGGAACTGTAGGATAATATAATCGAGAAAATATGTTAGAAGTTCGCAATTTGCATGCCACGATTGCTGGCAAAGAGATATTAAAAGGTATCAACCTGACCGTTCGTGACGGCGAAATCCACGCGATAATGGGTCCGAACGGCTCAGGAAAATCCACGTTGAGTGCCGTGCTTACCGGCAATCCCCTGTACGAAGTGACCGATGGCGTGGTCATTTTCGAGGGGCAGGACTTGCTTCAGATGAAGCCCGAAGATCGTGCGCGTGCGGGTTTGTTCCTTTCTTTTCAGTATCCCGTTGAGATTCCCGGTGTTTCTATGACCAATTTCATGCGTGCGGCGATCAATGCCAAGCGCGAATATGAGGGTAAAGAACCGCTCAATGCGGCCGATTTCATGAAGTTGATGCGTGAAAAACGCAAGCTGGTAGACCTTGATAGCAAACTCTCTCGTCGTTCTGTGAACGAGGGATTCTCGGGCGGTGAGAAGAAGCGGAACGAGATATTCCAAATGGCGATGCTCGAACCGAAGCTCAGTATTCTCGATGAAACCGACTCTGGACTTGATGTTGACGCGATGCGTGTCGTAGCCGACGGCGTCAATAAGATGCACAACGACACGACGTCGGCCATCGTGATTACCCACTATGAGCGCCTGCTCGACATGATCAAGCCCAACGTCGTGCATGTGCTTTACAACGGACGGATTGTCAAGACTGCCGGACCGCAGCTGGCCCGGGAGATAGAACAGCGTGGCTATGATTGGATAAAGGAAGCCGCCGACGCGGCGTTTGGAGAATAAAAGTAGGATGTTATGAGCAGCGAACAGCAATACATAGACTTATACACCGAAGCAGCCGACCTGATCAAGCGACATTCTGCCGGTGTACTCAATGCCGTACGCGACAAGGCTTTTGCCGATTTCAAGGCGCAGGGCTTCCCTTCACGCAAGGTTGAGCGGTATAAATACACCGACATGGCCCGGTTGTTTGCGCCTGATTACGGCCTGAATCTCAATCGTCTCGAAATTCCCGTCAACCCTTATCAGGCTTTCAAGTGCGACGTACCTAATCTCAGCACCTCTCTTTACTTCATCGTCAACGACAGTTTTTACACGAAGTCGCTGCCGCAAGCCTATCTTCCCGAGGGCGTCATCGTAGATTCGTTGAGTCATGTGGCTGCGGAAAAGCCCGATTTCATCGAAAAATACTATGCTAAAATCGCCCAAACGGGCGAAGACTCCATCACGGCGTTGAACACAATGTTAGCCCAAGACGGCCTTTTGGTTTATGTTCCGCGCAACGTGAAGATAGACCGAACGGTGCAGGTCATCAATATCCTTCGTTCCGATGTCGACCTGATGGTCAACCGCCGTGTGCTGATCGTTCTCGAAGAAGGAGCTGAAGCCAAGTTCCTTTTTTGCGATCACGCTTCCGACGACCGCCGTTTCCTGGCCACACAGGTTATCGAGGCCTATGTAGGCAATAATGCCGGTCTGGAACTAAACTGCTTGGAAGAGACGCATTATAGGAATACACGCGTTAGCAATGTCTATATCGAGCAGCAATCCGGCAGCCACGTCAATCATAACGTTATCACTTTGCACAATGGCGTCACCCGTAATCGTCTCGATTTGGTGTTCAGGGGCGAGGGTGCGGAATGTCAGTGCAACGGCTGTGTCATAGCCGATAAGCATCAGCATGTGGATAATAATACGCTGATTGATCACCAAGTGCCTCATTGCACCAGTAACGAGCTTTATAAATATGTACTTGATGATGAGGCTGTCGGAGCCTTTGCCGGCCTCGTTCTCGTGCGCAAGGACGCCCAAAAGACCGCCAGTCAAGAGACCAATCAGAATCTCGTGGTTACCCGAAAGGCCCGTATGTACACGCAACCCATGCTCGAAATCTACGCCGACGACGTGAAGTGCGCTCATGGTTCCACCGTCGGTCAGCTCAACGACGCGGCCATGTTCTACATGCGCCAACGTGGAATCAGCGAACGAGAGGCCAAGTTGCTGCTCGAGTTTGCCTTTGTCAATGAAGTCATCGACAAGATGGAACTCGAACCTTTGCGTGACCGTCTGCACTATTTAGTGGAGAAACGTTTTCGTGGAGAGCTTAATAAGTGTGAAGGTTGTAAACTTTGTAAGTAACATCGATGAATACGGAATTAATCAGGGCTGACTTTCCCATCTTGTCCCGAACGGTTTATGGCAAGCCGCTGATTTATCTTGACAATGCCGCCACCACGCAAAAGCCGCTGTGTGTGCTTGATGCCATGCGCAACGAGTATCTCAATGTCAATGCCAATGTCCATCGAGGCGTGCATTGGCTCAGCCAACAAGCCACCGAATTGCACGAGGGCGCCCGCGAAACCGTTCGCCGATTCATCAACGCCCGTAGCACGACGGAGATTGTCTTTACCCGCGGTACCACCGAAGGACTGAACCTGATAGCCTCCTGTTTCAGCGAGGCTTGCATGCAGAAAGGCGATGAAGTCGTCATTTCTACGGTCGAACACCATTCCAATATCGTGCCTTGGCAGCTACAGGCAGCCCGCAAGGGTATCGTGCTTCGGGTCATTCCGATGGACGATGACGGCACGCTTGACTTAGAGGCGTTCCGTCGAATGTTGTCGCAGAAGACCAAGATTGTCAGCATTTCGCATGTCAGCAATGTACTCGGAACAGTTAATCCCGTCGAAGATATCATTCGTATAGCCCACCAGTATGATATTCCCGTCGTTGTCGATGGCGCGCAGAGTGCCCCTCATTTCAAAGTAGATATGCAAGCACTGGACTGCGATTTCTTCGTATTCAGCGGTCATAAGATTTACGGTCCTACCGGTATCGGCGTGCTTTATGGCAAGGAAGCGTGGCTCGACCGCCTGCCGCCATATCAGGGTGGTGGCGAAATGATTGAGCATGTCAGTTTCGAAAAGAGCACATTCGAGCGTCCGCCGCTGAAGTTCGAAGCCGGAACGCCCGATTACATCGCTACGACCGGACTGGCCAAGGCTCTCGACTACGTGTCGTCTGTTGGTCTGGACGCCATTCAAAAGCATGAGGAAGACCTTACCCGCTACACGATCAGCCAACTGCTTCAGATCGACGGAATGCGCGTATTCGGCATTCCTGCCGACGCCGACCTCACGACGTTGCGCCACGACGCCGTCATCAGTTTCCAGTTGCGCGACATCCATCCCATGGATATGGGCACTTTGCTTGATCGGTTGGGCATTGCCATTCGCACCGGACATCACTGCGCCCAACCATTGATGGACCGATTGGGCGTTCTCGGCACGTCGCGTGCCAGCTTTGCCCTTTACAATACCCATGAAGAGGTAGACGCGTTGGTAGCCGGCGTCAAGCGAGTTGCCACCATGTTCTAAGCGAGGCTCCGCCGACAGACACGCAAGGCCTGCACGAACCATGCGATACAGGCCAGTCGTATCAAAACGGGCGATTCCATCGGGAATCCTGCCAGAACGAAAGCGGCCTGTACATTCAGCAGTTGCCAGGTCTGACGAGTGCTGATTTCTTTATCCAGAACAGTGCCATAGTATCGGCGTAACAGTGTAAAGGGTATGCACATGACCTGCACTACCTGCCTCAACAAGCGCCGAATATCCTGCAGACAGGAATTTAAAAAGCTTGGTAATGAAACGTTCTTCTCCATGATGTTGTTCTTTTGGTTCTGTTTTGATTGATGAATGCAAAATTAGCGGCGTCTGTAGAAGTATTATTTCAGGCTATATTTTCCTCTTGTTAAAACTGTTAATACGTAACATTTGTTAACTATATGAATCTGTTTTATGCTGTTATCTCATTATTATAAAGAGGTGGTAGAGGCCGGTTGCGATGAGGCTGGACGTGGTTGTCTGGCCGGAAGCGTGTATGCCGCTGCCGTCATTCTGCCTCCCGATTATGAGAACCCCGCGCTCAACGACAGCAAGAAACTTACCGATCGCCGTCGCCACGCGCTGCGAACGGAGATTGAACGTGACGCTTTGGCTTGGGCTGTCGGGGTCGTCACACCCGAAGAAATCGACCGAATAAACATCCTTCACGCCAGTTTTCTGGCCATGCACCGGGCGATTGACCAATTACGTCTCCGTCCCAAAGCGCTCATCATCGACGGTAATCGTTTCGATCCCTATCGAGTTGGCCCGGGATTACCCGATGAAGGAAAAGTTTTACCTTATACCTGCATCGTGAAAGGCGACGCCAAATACCAGTCGATAGCCGCTGCCAGCATTCTGGCTAAGACCTATCGTGACGATTACATGGACGCGCTGGCCCTTCAATATCCTTATTATGATTGGCAACATAACAAAGGATATCCCACTCCGAAACACCGTGAAGGGATTCGTTTGCATGGAATCTCCCCATTTCATCGGCGCAGTTACAACCTCCTTGGCGCCAACGAACTCGAAATAAACTTTGAAGAATAGAATATACGATGATGTCAAAAGAACTCCAACTCATCCTTCTGATGGTCGACGGTTTTGATTATACGGCAGAAGATCTCTGCCTCAAGATCGGTACGACACGTCGCCAACTCTACAATTATCTGCGGAAGTTTCGTGAGATGGGATTCATTGTTATCAACGAGAACCAATGCTACCGTCTCGATCCCGGTTCTCCTTTCTTCCAGACCTTGGCCCGCTCTGTCAACTTTACGGATGTCGAAGCCACGTTTCTGCATCGCCTACTCGATGGAACCGACGAAAAGAATCCGATGGTACCCGCTATCAAGCGCAAGCTCGAACGGTTCTATCATCTGCGACAGTTTACCGATACCCGTTTCAAGGCCCACAATATTGAAACGCTCCATACGCTGATGGAGGCTATCAAGAAGCAATGTGTGGTCTGCCTGAAAGACTATTCGTCGCCCCATAGCAACACCGTCACCGACCGTGTGGTAGAACCTTACCAGCTTCTGAACGAAAACCTCGATGTTCGTTGCTACGAACTGAAGACGCAGATGTGCAAGACTTTCAAGCTGTCGCGTATCGGAAGCGTGGAGATCTACGATACGCCATGGATTTACACGGAGCGTCATCGTCGGCTCTTTACCGATATGTTTATGTTCAGTGGCACGGAACACCTGACCGTCCGGCTCCTGATGAGGCAGCTTTCGCATAACCTCATGCTCGAAGAATATCCCATTTCATCGGACTGTTTTACGCCTGCTGCCGACGGCCACTGGCTTTTTCAGGCCGAGTTGGCCAGCTATGTCGGCATCGGGCGTTTCATCCTGGGCCTTTACGACGATATCGAAATCTTAGATGATGAAGGCCTCAAGGCTTATATCCGTCAGAAAATACAATCCTTTAATCATATCTAAAAACTTATGTCTAAACTACATCTTTCTCACAAGGAATCCTTGTTTGGCAAGCGATTCCTGACGGCAGTCTCCCTGTCGGCTGTCGTCTTGTGCGCAGTGGGCCAATCGAGGCCGCTCTGGATGCGCAATGGTGCCATCTCGCCCGACGGGCGGACAATCGCCTTTTCCTATAAGGGTGACCTCTACACGGTGCCTTCCGCCGGTGGCGAAGCCCGTCAGTTGACTTCTAACGCGGCCTACGACTCCTATCCCGTATGGAGCCCGAATGGGCAGAAAATCGCCTTTTCATCGGCTCGCGAAGGCAGTCTGGATGTTTTTCTGATAGCCCGCGAGGGCGGCACGCCCGTTCGGTTGACGACCGACAGTGGCAATGAAACGCCGTTGGCTTTCACCGACGACACGCATGTGCTGTTTGAAAGCTCCGGCATGCCATCGCCCCAGAATATCATTTTCCCCGGCGGCTCCTTCTCGCAGGTATATCAGGTGGAGACGACCGCCGGCTGCCGCCCCCGTATTTTCTCCGAAATCTCCATGCCGGGACTTAGCGTCAATAAGGACGGGGCCGTGCTCTATCACGACGTGAAAGGCTATGAGGACGTCTGGCGTAAGCATCACACGTCGCCCATCTGCCGTGACGTATGGCTCAAACGGGATGGAAAATTCACCAAACTGACCCATTTCATCGGCGAGGACCGCAACCCTGTGTGGGGAGAGGGCGACACCTATTATTATTTAAGCGAGGAAGACGGCACCTTCAACGTCTTCAAGAATAACCTGAGCGGTACGGCCAAGCGCCAGCTCACACATTTCAAGGGCAATCCCGTTCGCTTCCTGACCCGTTCGAACGATGGGATCCTGAGCTTCGGCTATGATGGTGAGCTCTATACCCTGCGCGAAGGACAGCAGCCCCGACGTGTGGAAGTCACCGTGACAGCCGACCGCAACGACCGTGACTTGCAGCGTCAGGTGCTTCGCGGCGGCGCCACCGAGATGGCCCTGTCGCCCAACGGCAAGGAGATCGCCTTCATCCTGCACGGAGACGTCTACGTCACGTCGGTAGAATACGCCACCACCCGCCAGATCACCGACACGCCCGAACAGGAGCGCAGCGTCGATTTCGCGCCCGACGGCCGCAGTCTGGTCTACGCCAGTGAGCGCAATGGCCTGTGGCAGATTTACCAGAGCACCATCAAGAACAAGAAGGACGATCTCTTCACCTATGCTTCCGAGATAGTAGAGGAGCAACTCGTCAAGAGCGACAAGACAAGTTTTCAGCCCGTTTACAGTCCCGATGGCAAGAGCGTGGCCTATCTCGAAGACCGTACTACGCTGCGGGCCGTCGACGTGAAGACGCACGCGCTGCGCACCCTTATGGACGGCAAGTACATGTATAGCTACAGCGATGGCGACCAGTGGTTCTCTTGGAGCCCCGACAGCCGATGGCTGCTGGCCAGCTACATCGGCAACGGCGGCTGGAACCACGGCGACGTGGCCTTGGTGCCGGCCGATGGAAAGGGTGAAATCCGCAATCTCACCAACAGCGGTTACAACGACGGCAATGCCAAGTGGGTGCTCGGAGGCAAGGCCATGGTCTTCGAGAGCGACCGGGCAGGCTATCGCAGCCACGGATCGTGGGGCTCCGAGCGCGACGCTTACATCATGTTCTTCGACCTCGACGCCTATGAGCGGTTCAAGATGACCAAGGAAGAATACGCGCGTTGGAAGGAAACGAGCGAAGCCGAGAAGAAAGAGGCCGAGAAACGAGAAAAGGAGGAGGCCAAACAGGCCAAGGACAAGAAGAAAAATCCCAACGCCGTGAAACCTGAAAAGGTGGAGCCGTTGCAGCTCGACCTTGAGAATTGCCGCGACCGCGTGGTTCGGCTGACGGTGAACTCGTCGCATTTAGGCGACTTCCTGCTCAACAAAGAGGGCGACGCCATCTATTACCAGGCCCGTTTTGAGGGCAGCGCCGACCTCTGGAAGCACAGCCTGCGCGAGGGCAGCACCGTAATCGTGGCCAAGGGTATCGGCGGAGGAGGCATGATAGCCGACAAGGATTTCAAGAACATTTATCTCTGCGGTGGCGGTATCAAGAAGTTCGACGTGGCCACAAACACCATCAAGACCGTCGATTTCGAAGCCCGTTTCAACTATCGTCCCTATGCCGAGCGTGCCTACATGTTCAACCATGTCTGGCAGCAGGTGAAGGATAAGTTCTACGACCCGAAGCTGCACGGCGTCGACTGGGACGGTTATAAGAAGACCTACGAGCGCTTCCTGCCCTATATCAACAATCGTTACGACTTCCGCGACATGCTCTCCGAAATGCTGGGTGAGCTGAACGCCTCGCACACCGGCGCCCGTTTCTATTCCTATGGCACCAACCTTCGTACAGCCGCGTTGGGTCTTTTCTTCGACGACAGCTATACGGGCGACGGCCTGAAGATAGCCGAAGTCATCAAGCGCGGCCCCTTTGCGGTGCGCGATACGAAAGTGAAAGCCGGTGATATCATCGAGGCCATCGACGGCGAAAAGATTCTGGCCGGAAAAGATTACAACTATATGCTCGACGGCAAGGAGGGCAAAACCGTTCGCGTCACGGTGAGAAGTGGCGGCAAGCAACGCGACATCGTCATCAGGGCCATCGGCAAGGGCGCTCAGAATAACCTGCTCTATCAACGTTGGGTAGATCGCAACCGGGCGCTGGTCGACAAATGGTCGAACGGGCAGCTGGCCTATGTCCACGTGCGGGCGATGGATAGCGAGAGTTTCCGTACCGTCTTCCGTGAGCTTCTCTCCGACAGCTGCCGGCAGAAGAAAGCCGTCATCGTAGACGAGCGCCACAATGGTGGCGGATGGCTCCATGACGACCTCTGCACGTTTCTGGGTGGCAAGCAGTATCAGAGCTTCGTGCCCCGCGGACAGTTCGTCGGCTGGGATCCTTGGAACAAGTGGGTGAAGCCCAGCTGCGTACTCATCTGCGAAGACGACTATTCCAACGGCCACGGCTTCCCCTTTGTCTATAAGACACTGGGCATAGGCAAGCTCATCGGCGCGCCCGTAGCCGGCACGATGACGGCCGTGTGGTGGGAGTCGTTGCTCGACAACCAAATGGTCTTCGGTATTCCGCAGGTAGGCTGTGTGGATATGAAGGGGGTGTATGGCGAAAACAACACCTTACAGCCCGACATTGAGGTCTACAACACCCCGGAAGACTACCTCAGCGGTAACGACGCCCAGCTCCGCCGCGCCGTCGAGGAAATGCTCAAGTAGCCATACGTCAACACGTGGCGCCCCACCAGGCGGCCAACATCGAAAACAATGGATTTCGAAGTTGGCCGCCTTTTTTACGCAAAACCATGATGGCACGATAGACGAGCTTGCGCACCGACCCTACCTGCAGGCCCATCAGCGCGGCTATCTCCTCGTAATCCATGCCGTGCATATAACGAAGATAAACGGCTTCGCGTTGCCGGTCGGTAAGCATGGCCATGAGACCGGCAATCGTAGCGGCCACTTCCCGACGTTGTTCGTCGCCGATCATCGTGTCGAGAACCGTCACTTCGGTGGTGAAAGGCAGTTGACCCACTTCACGGTCCGACAGCTTGGCGGCTTTCTTATGCACGTTGAGCATGGCGTTGCGGAACGACCGGAAGAGATAGGCGTTGAAATCGGTCACTCCGGCCAACCGCCGGCGCTTCATGTAAATCAGACAGAACACGTCATGAACGGCGTCCTCGCAAGTCTGCGGGCCGAAGCCCATGCCGCGGCCGTAGCCCATCAACCCGTCTACGGACAGGAAATAGAGAGACGAAAAGGCCTCGTCTCTAACTTCTTCGTCCGCGCTGTTCAGGAACATCTTCCAATAAAGTTCCAACTGTCGATGTCGTTTTTCATTGCCCATGGTCGACGGTATAGATTACGAAATGCCATTGGCGGCCGTTGATGTCTTGGCTCAGAAGGCGCGCAACCAGCTTTCCAGCTCAAGCATCAGCAGGTTATGGTAGCGGAAACCGGGCAGAATGCCCCAGCCGTGGCCGCCCGACGGATAGACGTGAAGAGAGGCCGGGACGTCGTGGCGATAAAGTTCCGTGTAGTAATTGACGCCATTGGCGGGCATCACGACATGGTCGTCATCGCTCAGGGCTATCCAGGCCCGCGGCGTCACGCGCGTCACCTGCAGGTCGTTGCTGTAAAGGCGCTCGTCTTTCTTCGTAGCGCTCTTACCCAACAGATTGTCATGACTGCCCTTGTGGGTGAATGCCGGATCCATCGTTATGACGGGATAGAAAAGTATCTGGAAATTGGGCTTGGCGTCACCACGGCTGTGTGTGGCCAGCGTCGACGCCAGATGGCTTCCTGCCGAGAAGCCCATAATGCCTACGTCGTCACGGTTTATATTCCAGCGGGTGGCGTTGCGGCGTATCAGTTTCATGGCTTCCTCGGCATCGCCGATGGCCACTTCCTTCACGCCGTGGGGCATGCGATACTTCAAGACGACGGCCGCAATGCCCATGTTGTTGAGAAAGCCGGCCCAGTCGGTACCTTCCTTCGCCAGCGCCAGACTGGCATAGCCGCCGCCGGGACAGATGAGTACGGCCCGGCCCGTAGATTTCCGGGGCAAAAAGACGTACACCTTTGCCGTGTCAGCAGCGTCGCCGCTCATGACGGGGGCGCCCTGGGGCCACAAATTCAGTTCGAAAGAACGTTGAGCCAGGGCCGGAGAGACCGCCAGAAGCAAAACGCAAATCATCATCAGTTGTTTCAATTTCTTCATATTCTGTTAGCTTTTAGTCTCATTTTCAATCATTTAGTTGCAAAGATAAATAAAAAATCGTAATATTGCATAGCTAAATAAACGAAACCGACCATGTTAAGACGTTATTTAATGCTTTCTTTCTGCGCTTTGGCAGCCCTTATGTCGACAGCTAAAGTGCGACTTTCCCATCTGATCAGTGACCACATGATTCTGCAACAGCAGACCGACGTCTGCCTTTGGGGTTGGGCACAGCCGGGACAAACCGTTAAAGTGACGACGCGTTTCTTCGGCAAACCGGTCACGCAACTGGCCAAAGCCGACACCAAAGGGCAGTGGCTCGTCAGCGTGAAGACGCCCAAAGCGGGCTACAAGCCTTATACCATCACTTTCGACGACGGGCAGAGCATTACAACCGTCAGCAACGTATTGGTGGGCGAGGTGTGGGTGTGCGCTGGACAGAGCAATATGGAAATGCCGATGAAAGGCTTTGTCAACTGCCCGATAGAAGGTTACAACCAAGAGGTGGTGGAAGCACGCCGGCACAAGGCCATCCACTACGTCAAGATACCCGGCAGAATGAGCATGACACCACAGGCCGACGCCGACTGCCAATGGTCCGAAATCAATCCGCAGACCATCGGTGATTGCTCGGCCACGGGCTATTTCTTTGCCCAAACGGTAAACCGGACCCTCGATATCCCCGTGGGACTGGTATTGGCTAACAAGGGCGGCACGCGTATCGAGAGCTGGCTCGACCGCGACTATCTGAAAAAACATACGCAGGAGCCACTCGATTCCATGGCTATGGTCAAGCGTTTTGCGAGCGATTACCACCGTCCGCTGCTCTGGGGCAACGGCACTTTCGCCCCCATCCTCAACTATACCGTCAAAGGAATACTCTACTACCAGGGCTGTTCCAACGTGGGCGACCCTGCCGGGCAGTACACCCAACGGCTCCAAGCCCTCGTAGAGCAGTGGCGCCGCGACTTCCGACAGGGGCAGCTGCCCTTCTATTTCGTGCAGATTGCTCCCCACTGGTACGACAACCGCGACGGCGACTGGGGAGCGAAACTGCGCGAACAGCAATACAACGCGTCGCTCGTCATTCCCAATAGCGGCATTATCTGCACCGACGATCTGGTTTATCCCTACGAAAGCAAGCAGATTCATCCCGCCCGGAAACGGCAGGTGGGCGAGCGATTGGCCTTTCAGGCCCTCAATAAAACCTACGGAATGAAAGAGATATGGTGCGAAAGTCCGTCGTTCAAGTCGATGACCATCTACAACGACACGTGTTATGTGCGCCTGCAAAACCTCTACGGAGCCATCAGTCGCTTCAACGACATCGATGGATTTGAGGTGGCCGGCGCCGATAAAGTGTTCCACAAGGCCAAAGCCTGGCACTATTGGATCTCGCAACCCGACCCTCGCAACGATGCCATCGCCGTATTTTCGCCCGACGTGCGGCAACCGCTCTACGTGCGTTATGCTTTCCGCAACTGGGGCTACGGCAACATGAAGAACGGCGCTTTGCTGCCGCTCTTCCCCTTCCGCACCGACAAAGACGAATAATTTAGTTACGAGCTTTCGGTAAACGAACAGCCAACCTCTTCATTCCACCAGAGCGTTATTCATCACGTTCCGCGTCTTTATCTACTTGTATCTGATTAGACTGCTAAAAATAGAACAAAGAATGAATGTTTCTTGACCGTTATATTCTGTTTTTGGCAGCTTTGCTTACGTTTCAATGAAGAATGTTAAAACGTTCGGAATTATCTTGACAAATGCTTGCGAATGGCTGCGTTATTCTCAAACAAAAAGATATCGGGACGAAAAATCGGGAAAATGACCGATTTTATAAAGCATTGATTATCAACTATCTATATTTTCCAAAGCAATCAATACGACTCTTTAAAGGCCTAAAAGCAACCCTTTGACCGTGCAATCGCACTGCTTTTAGCGGCTAAAAGCAGTGCTTTGGCCCGCTAATAGTTATGCTTTTACAAGATAAAAGCACAGAAAATGGCCACAGCCAAGCCGATTTAACCTTCAAACAGCTCATAAACAGCCTTTTTATTTCCTGAATGGCATGGTCCGGAAGTGTTAAAATATTGTCATTTTTTTTGATAGGTTTTACACAGCCCCCTCACATCTTCCTTGATGGTATCCTTCGAAATCACCTTGGTGCGGAACTCCGAACGACGGTTGTAGACGGTCTGTGTGGAAGCGAAGAGCAGATAGGCGATCTCCGTGCTGTCGTTCACGCCCAGACGGTTGAGCGCCACGATACGCTGCACGGTGGTCAGCGTGGCCTTTTTAGCGACGGGTATGCGGTGCTCGGGCAGCAACAGCGCGTTCAGTTCCTCACGGAACGTGGGATAAAGTGCCAGGAAAGCCTGGTCGAAATGCTTCAGAAAGGTGGCGCTCTCCTCGCTGCTGACCCGTGCCGAGGAGAAATGACTCAACAGGTCGGTGGCCTGCCCGGCCTTAATTTTACGCGTGACAAGCGTCTGCTGCCGGTTGAGTTTCTCAATATATTGAGCACAAAGGTCGATATAGAGGGTGGCCAGGTCTTCCCGTTTATCGTTTGTATCAAGAAGCCGGCCATTGGCATGCTCAAGCTTTTCATTGAGCAAAGTGAGCTGCCGGTTATAATCGGCCAACTCACGGCGATGGCGTTTCAGCTGCTGATTCTTGCGATAGATGAGCCATGCCGCCAGCAACAATGCCAACAGCAATACGATTGTACCGACGAGTGCCATCACCAAATTCTCCTTTCGGGCGTTGAGCTGACGCTTGTAAGCCTCAAGGATGGGTGGCAGCGACTGCGAAACCTCGATGAGCCGCAAGCGGTTGTTGTAGCTCTTGGCGTCGTTGAGCGCCGCGTTGATATATTTCTCTGCCACGATACTGTTGCTCGAATCCATCGCCATGAGGTATTCGGCCAACTGTTTGATGGCCGAATTCTCCCGTGTACAGGCCAACAGGTCGCTGCGGGCCGCCTCTGTCATATAGCGGATAGCCCGTTGGCGTTGGCCTGCCTTCCAGCAATTCTTGGCATAAGTGAAGCAGCTGCGAGCATAGTAGCGATCAGTGGGTGGGAAACCGGCTATACACTTCAAGTAATAACGATTGGCCACCGCTACGTTATGGAGCACCTCGATATTATATTTAGCCTGATAAAAATCATACTCGGGCGTACCCGGTTTCAAATAAGCAATGTAGCGAACAAGCCATTCATGCGATTTTTCCCGATGAAATGGGGTAAATTCAGGGTCGCGAGCATAGCTCTCCCAAAAGCGAAACAGATCGGCCATCGCCAGCGCGTAGTCCTTCCGGTTGTCCAAACTCATGCTATCGGGACGCATCCGGAGCAACAGATGGTATGAAATGTCATACAAGCCCCCTATCGACAGAATGCGTGCCTTGGCTATCGTGAAATGGTGAAGATAATCGGTGTCGCCCGATTCGCCGGCCAACTGAATGCCTCGGTCGGCATAGGCCTTGGCCGAATCATACTGAAAAAAGAGATATTCCCGCACCAAGCGCCGGCAATCGTCCAGCCTCGAACGAACATTCCGGGAGAGAAAGAAATGGGCACGCTGCCGACTGACGCGCTCTTCTTTCTGCGCCACGATTACGTTTTTACGAGCCAACGTCTGATCAAGATGAAGCAATACACTTTCGTTTATCGCCCAACCAACCCGCGAAAACGAAAATAAGAAAAGAAACAAAACCGCTTTTTTCATTACGTAACAAACTTATTGACGCAAAGATAATGATTAATTTATAATTCAATACTACCTACCTACATTTTTCTATAAAATTTATAACTGATTGATTTCCAATATTTCACAAATCAGTATCACATCTTCTATTTACCAAGTCGTTACCAGCATATTCGCGCTACACGCTATTTTTGTATATTTGTAGAACGCAAAACAACCCTTTCGTTTGAAACCGGAAAAACATCCGACATACTCAAAGGCTGTTACTGACGACCAACGCGTACATTCTAAAAACCTATTCATATTATTGACAATGAGCAAAACAAAATTGACCATGGCCTTTGCCTGCTTGTTCGCTCTGCTGACAGGAGTTTCCTGCACTGCCGACGACAAGGCCGACGAGGCCTTGCCCCGACTCCAGGTGAGCCAGGCGCGCTATGAAGTGGCACTCCCCGGCACGATGCGGGACGGGAGCGTGCCCGAAATCCGCGTGATAGCCAACAAAGGCTATCGGATAATGAGCAGCCAACCGTGGCTGAAAGTGGACAAGGCAGAGGGCACCGGACTGACCGACGTGAAGATTCTGTGCGACAGCAACCTGACGGGAAGCGTGCGCGAGGGCGATCTCACCGTGACGAGCCACGACCTTCAAGAGACCATTCATGTGATCCAGACGCTTTACGACCCGTCTAACATTGTGGAACCACGCACGTTCTACAGCGAGGACTTCGACTGGTCGCTGCCCATCGCCGAAGCCAACGGCCTGAAAGATCCCGTCGGCGGCGACGACGGCTACACCCGCATGAGCGTGACCGACGCCAAAGTGCTCGACGCTTGGAAAGCCAGTGGAC
This sequence comes from Prevotella illustrans, assembly GCF_017426725.1. GTDB lineage: Bacteria > Bacteroidota > Bacteroidia > Bacteroidales > Bacteroidaceae > Prevotella > Prevotella illustrans. The sequence goes on from NZ_JAERMS010000001.1 coordinate 166,209, forward strand.
TGACCGACTGGTATCTGACGGTGGTGAATCACAGTGGCGCCAACAAGATCAGCATTCAGAAGGGCTACCTGCACTTCAATTCCAACAGCTATTTCAACACGGGTGTCATCCTGCCTGCTCTGCAAGGAACGACCGGTGGCAGCGAGGACGTCGACGCCACGCTCACCTTCCGGATGTGTCCCGATGGCTCGGGACCCGACAACGTGCCCGCCGTGGTGGAGATTATCGCCGGTCCCGGCTCGTTCTCGGCCGACAAAGACCAGCCCGTCGCCGAAGCGTTCTCCCTGATATACGGACGACAGTGGAAGGAATTCTCGTTCAACCTGTACGGAATCACGACCGACACACGGATCGCCATTCACACGACAGCCCCGAATACGCAGAAGTACTGCCGCTGGTTCCTCGACAACCTGTTGCTGAAAGAAATCAAGTAAAGACACGCGCATCATGAAACATCGAATCAATATCAACACCTGCCTCATGGGAATCCTCCTTCTGGCAGCCTCCACATGGCTCTGCGCATGCCGCAACGAGACCGACATGGAAACCTTTCTCACGGCCAGCGAAGCCGACATCCTGCTCCAGGCCGACGGTCTGACGGACAAAGGACAGCCCGGCGAGTTTGAGTTGGGCAGCAACCGAAGTTGGAAACTGACGAGCAAACCCGAGTGGGTGACGCTCAATCACGAGAGCGGCGTGCGCGGACGACAGAAAATCTACGTGTCGGCCGCCAAGAACACGACCGGCGAAGACCGTCAGGGATTCTTGGAATTTGAGCTTGACAACGGCCAGCCAGAGCAGGTAGCCGTGTATCAATATCGCCTGGCGGAGAAGATAAAGGTGGACAAAACCGAGTTTGCCGTCAATCTTCTGGGACTCGGCGAGGACGGCAAAGCGTCCGTTGTGGCCATCAGCAGCAACTACGTATGGTCGCTGACCGCCGACGAAGGCTCCGAATGGATAGAGCCGTCGGCCAAAGCCGGCGACGCGGGAGAGGCCACCGTAACGCTGCAAGTGAAAGCCAACGACACGAAGGCTGACCGCCAAGGACGGCTGACCTTCAAGGCGGGGAAGACCGTTATCGGCATTATCGTGAGTCAGGCTGCCGTCGCCTTCGACATTCCCATAGCCACGCTGACGCTCAGTAAGAGCGGTAAGGAGACCATCAGCGGCGACAATGGCGTGATAGACATCGACGCGCTCGAAGAATGGAGCGTGACCGACAAGGCCGACTGGCTGACCTGCAGTCCCATGACGGGCAAGGCCGGCAAAACGAAGATGACCGTCACGGCCACCCTCAACACGGGAGAGCCACGCGAGGGCACGATAACGCTCCGGTCGGAACACGGCGTAGAGGCCACGCTGGTCATCAAACAGGACAATAAGGTGACGCTCAAGCCCGACGACAAGCCCGAGGGGCACGTCTATTTCAGCGAGCCTTTCGACTGGGCACACCAGATAGCGCTACTCTATCCCGATCATTGTCAGGACCAGGTGGGCAGCATCGGCGGCAGCGCCGGCAACACAATCCCCATCTATTCCAACGCCGACGCCAAGCATCTCTTCGACCAGACGCTTGAAGACCTCGTCCCGGGCGGCAAATGTATTTACATCGCCGACGGCTATATCAAGCTGGGTCGCGGCAACAACCAGACCGGCGTGGTCATCAAAAAGGCGCTCGACATACCCGAAGGGCGCATGGCCGACGTAGAAGTGAGCTTCGACATCGCCGACAACAAGCAGGACCCGACGGTCGTCGTGGTGGAAATCAGCGGCGACGGACAGATCGTCGACGGCGTGTCGGCCACCAAGAGCCACGACATCATGCCCATCAAGAATACCGATCCCGGCAAGCCGTGGCAGTGGTCGCGCGACCAGAAGGTGCGCATCAAGGGCGTGACGGCCGACACCCGCATCTCCATCCACTCCAGACAGATGGGCCTCAAGGGCTACTATCGCTGGTTCTTGGATAACATCAAGGTAACTCGTATCACGACAAACAAGTAAAAACGATGAAAAAACTTTGGAATAAAATGGGCGGAAGCCTACATCGAAGCATAGGGACAGCCGTATTGTGCCTCGTCTCCGCAGGCGTTTACGCGGGTAATCCCGTCAAGATAAAGGGCACCGTGACCGACAGTAAGGGCGAGCCGCTCGTGGGGGCGACCATCTTAGTGCCCGGAACGACGATAGGAACGACGGCCGACGTCGACGGGCGCTTCACGCTCGACGTGGAAGACGACAAGACCCTGCAAATATCATCTATCGGCTTTCAGACCGTAAAGGTGAAGGTAGGCAGAAACCATGAGCTGCGTATCGTGCTGAAAGACGACTCGCAAACGCTGAACGACGTGGTGGTCGTGGGCTACGGCACGATGGAAAAGAAACGGGTTACCTCATCCATCACCTCCATTAAGGGCGACAATCTCACCACAGGTCTGGGCGGTTCGACCATCGCCACGGCCTTACAGGGCAAGGTTTCGGGCCTTACCATCTCGGGTAGTGCCAGTCCCAACGCCTCCAACGGCTATCAGCTGCGTGGCGTGGCTTCGGTCAGGGCCGGCAAGGGACCGCTCGTCGTCATCGACGGCGTGCCCGGCGGTGACCTCCGCATGATCAACCAGGAAGACGTGGAGTCTATCGACGTGCTGAAAGACGCGTCGGCCGGCGCCATCTATGGTACACGCGCTGCCGCCGGCGTCATCCTCGTCACCACCAAACAGGCCAAGGAAGGCAAGGTGAAGGCCACCTATACGGCCGAGTTCTCTACGGAGTCGGTGCGCAAAAGTTTAGATATGCTCTCCTCGCGCGACTATATAGAATATGGTATAGGGCAGGACTATGGTTACGACACCGACTGGTATAAGGCCCTGACGCGCGACCATCCCTTCTCGCAACGCCACGTGCTGAGTCTTTCGGGAGGCAGCAAGGCGTTACAGATCTATACATCGCTGATGTATTCCGACCAGAAAGGTATCGTCATCGGTGACGGCCGTACCGACTATTCGGGCCGACTGAACGGCAAATACAAGATGTTCGACGGCAAGGTAGAGGTGATAATGAAGGCGCAGGTCAGGCAGACCGACCGCGACCGCCGCAACGGCTCGTCGTCGTTTCAGCAGGCCCTGACGCTCAACCCCACCATTCCGGTGATGAATCCGGAGAATCCGGCCAAATATAACGTCAACACCTTGGGTGTGGGAGGTACGTCGTGGAACCCTGTGGCCGACATCGCGCTGCAGGATTTCAAGGGCACCGACAAGTGGTTGCAGGCCGATGCCACGCTCAAAATCAACCTTATGGAAGGTCTGGCCCTGCAAGGTACGATGGGAATAGACCAGCGTCAGTACCAGAGATACACCTACCTGCACCAGGAACACCTGAGCTGCATCACGGCAAACCGCCGCGGCTACGCCACGCATTATTTCTCCAAGACCGACAACAAGAGCTTCGAGGCCTACCTGTCCTACCTCCGCGACCTCAACAGCTTACACCGGATGGACGCCGTAGCGGGCTGGAGCTTCTACGAAACCAACGGCGAGTCCTTCGACATGGGTAACGGCAACTTCACCGTCGACGGCATCGGACCATGGGACATGGGCGCCGGCACCGACCTCTCTGACGGTAAGGCCTCGATGGGTTCGAACAAAGACCCGCGCGAAAGGCTGCTGTCTCTCTTCGCCAGGGGCAGCTATTCCTACGACGACAAGTACATGGCCACCCTAAGTCTGCGCCATGAGGGCAGCTCCAAGTTCGGAAGAAACAACCGATGGGGCAACTTCTGGTCGGTATCGGCGGGCTGGCGCTTGAGCAAGGAAGCCTTCATGAAGAACCTGAAATGGGTGAACGACCTGAAACTGCGTGTCGGCTACGGCGTGACGGGCAACAACGACTTCAGCAGCGGCAACACCGTCCGCACCTACAAGGCCAACGACATGTGGCCCACCAACGGCATTTGGCAGCCCGGCTACGGCAGTACGAAGAACGTTAATCCTGACTTGAAATGGGAAGAGAAGAAGGAATTGGACCTGGGCGTCGACTTCTCGCTGCTCGGCAACCGCCTTTCGGGCAAGTTCGACTACTATGTCCGCAACGTGGACGATATGCTCTTCAACGTGCCCGCGCCCATGCCGCCGATGGTTTACGACAATATCATCAAGAACGTGGGAACACTCACCAACAAAGGATGGGAGTTCGAGCTGACCGGACAGGTCGTCAGCAGCCGCGATTTCAACTACAGCTCGACGATAAGACTGTCGCACAACACGTCGAAAATCAAGAACCTGGGCGACACCAACTCCTATCTTTACGGCGGCGCGTTTCCCAATTCCATGGGTTACGCTACAAAAATTGTCAACGGTTCGAAGATAGGACAATACTGGTTGTTCAAGTACGCGGGCCTCGACGCTGACGGGAAATGGCTCATTTACGACAAGGACAACAACGTGGTGCATGCCAAGGACGGCGCGACCAACAACCTCGTCGACGCCAACAAGCACTACGTGGGCAACGCCATACCCACCCTCATCGCCTCGTGGGAGCACCAGTTCAGCTACCGTAACGTCGACTTGGGCGTCTCGCTCCGCTCTTGGATCGACTTCGACGTGTTCAGTCAGCTCAATCTCTACCACGGATTGAAGAGCAACTCTGAAGAAAACGTCATGCGGATAGCCTATACCGACAACAAGAATATCAACGATACCCGCATCCTGACCGACTACTTCCTGAGCGACGGCTCCTTCCTCAAGATCGACGCCGTGACCCTCGGTTATACGCTCGACACCTCGAAGTGGCAGCGTTATCTGTCGAAAGCCCGCTTCTATCTCACCGTCCGCGACCTGGCGTGCTTCACTAAGTATCAAGGTTACAACCCCGAGGTAGACATTAACGGCTTGGAACCCGGATTCGAATACATCAGAAGCGCCTACACCATGTATCCGCAGACCGCTCACTGGACACTGGGCGTGCAGCTAACATTCTAATCTTCAGCTATATGAAAACCAAATATATCCTCCTTGCGCTGGCAGGCGCAACCGTATTCGGCGCGTGCAACTTAGACGAGAAGTTCTATTCCAGCGTCACACCCGACACCTTTATCACGACTTCCGAGAACACTTACGCCATTCTCTGCCGCCCCTTCACCCATTGGAAGTGGTACTTAGGCAACGACCGATGGTATCTTCAGGAACTCACGACCGACGAGATGACCTGTCCCACCCGCGGCAACGACTGGTACAACAACGGCGAATACATCCGCCTGCACGAGCATACCTGGTCGCCCACCGACCGCTTTGTCGTCAACACCTACGACGGAACGACCGGCGGCATAGCCCGTGCGTGGGAGGCCTATGACGATTTGTCGAAGGTGAACTACAAGGCGCTGGGCATGACCGACGCCGACAAGGCCGACCACCTGATGCAACTCAAGTCGATCGTAGCCTACTTCTATATGCGGGGGCTCGACTATTTCGGCGGCATGCCCATCTACAAGTCGAACAACGACCCCGTAGTAGGCCGCTCGACAGCCCGCGAAACCTACGATTACATCGAGTCGTTGCTCAAGGAAGCCATCCCGCAGTTGAAGAAAAAGGCCCGGTTAGGCGCGAGCGAAGACGGCTATATCAAGCAGGCGGCGGCCGCCACCATGCTGGCCGAACTCTACTTCAACGCCCAAAGTTATATCGGCGAGGAGCGTTTCACGGAATGTGCCAAGATCTGCGAGGACATCATCAACGGCGTCTACGGCCCCTACGCGCTCGACAAGACGTGGTACGGCCCTCACTGTTTCAACAACGACGAGAGTCCGGAGGCCATCTGGAACGTGCCTTCGCAGAACACCAAGCTGGAGTTCAACTGGTTCTACCGCTACTTCTATCATGGCAACTCGCCCAAATACTTCAACACCTCCTTCCCCGCCTCGTGCTGGAACGGCTTCTGCCTGACCCCTTCGCGCGAGAGCGAGACGTCGGGAATCTACACACAATGGAAGCTGGGCAACACCTATGAGAAGTTCGCCGCCACCGATTTGCGCAAGAAACCTTATCTCTACAACGGCAAAGGACAGTATGAAGGCATGTTCCTCGTAGGCGAACAGGTCAATCCCAATACCCATGAAAAGGTGCTGGGCATCAAGGACCGGGCCGGAAAAACGATTGTATTCCGCGACTATATCAATGTCGACGGCAAGGGGTCGAGCATGCTCAACGGCTCGGAAGAGTCAGGAATACGCCTTGTGAAAATGCCGATTCCCACCAATGACGACATCAACCTGCTGTGGAACCCGGACTTCCCGGCCATGCGACTGACCGAAATCTACTATATGCTGGCCGAATGCAGATGGCGTGCGGGCCGGAAGGCCGAAGCCGCCAAGCTCATCAACGCCGTCCGCAAGCGCAATTTCAAGGACAACGTCGACCCGAAGCCCGTGCCCGACGACTTCGATATATACCGTGTGGCCGACGAGTGGATGACGGAATTCCTGGGCGAAGGGCGACGACGCACCGACCTGATACGCCTCGGACTCTTCACCACGGAAGACTGGTGGACCCACAAGGCGTCGAACGACGACAACAAAAAGCGCTTCCCCATTCCGTCGGTCGACATCGCGGCCAATCCTTTGCTCAAACAAAATCCCGGTTATTAACCTCCTAACGCTTTTGACTCTTATGAAAAAGACTCTTTATTATATCTCTTTGCTGCTCACACTGATGACGCTTGCCGCCTGCGGCGAAGAGAAATTCGCCGAACGGATGGGCGACGACGACGCGCTTACCATCAAACATCATGTCGGCATGAATGTTGTCGGACGGGTGACGGTCGACGGAAAAGCCCGCGAAGGTGTCGTCGTGAGCGACGGTGTCACCGTTGTAGCCACCGACAAGAACGGCGAATACCAGATGCGGTCGAGCGGCCGACAGCACGTTTTCATCTCCGTGCCGGCCGACTGCGAGCTGCCTGTAGAGGAAGGGCTGCCCAAATTCTACAAAACGCTCGACTTCAGTAAGACCCATATCATACAGCGCAACTTCAATCTCAAGAGCAGGGAGCCGTCAAAAGACTTCACGCTCGTGGCCTTCGCCGACGTCCAGATAGGTAGTTCCAAGGATGTTGCCGAGCTGACCAACCCCGTCATGCCGGGCATACTGAGCCACACGAGCACGCTCAAGGGCACCGTCATCGGCATAAACTTAGGCGACATCTGCTGGAACAATCCCGACCTCTACGCCGACTACAAGCGCCAGATCGTCAGAAACGACTTTCCCGTGTTCTCGGTCATCGGCAATCACGACCACACCGAGAAGTACCACAACGACACGGAGTCCGACATCGACTTCCGCAACGCTTTCGGTCCCACCTACTATTCCTACAACATCGGCGACTGGCACATCGTGGTGCTCGACGACATCTTCTATCGGGGCATGACAAGTCACAACGACTACGAAGGCAGCATCACCCAACAGCAGCTCGACTGGCTGCAAAAGGATTTGGCATTTGTCGACAAGAGCAAATCGCTCATCGTGGGATTACACATCCCCACCTCGCGCCGCGGAAGCTCCGAGGCCGGCATTTCCAACCGTGATCGGCTCTACGCGCTCATCAAGGACTATCATCAGGTGAACATCCTTTCGGGCCACGTGCACAACAACTGCACCACGACCCTCGCGCCCAACATGACGGAATACAGTCTGGGAGCCGTCATGGGAGCCTGGTGGAACCACTATGAGCACTTAGGCGTGTGCAACGACGGCAGCCCGCGCGGCTATGGCGTGTTCTCATTCTCGGGCAACGAGCTGAAAAACGAGTATTACATCGGCGACGAGACGGCCCGCGACTATCAGCTAAAGGTCTACGCGCCGAAAGAGGCCTCCATGCGCTTCGGCCGTGCCCAGGGCGCGCTCACGTCGCCTTTCGACGCCATTCCGTTGCTGACCGACGACGCCCACGTGCTCATCAATGTCTTCAACTGGCACACCACATGGAAGGTGAAGGTGAAGGAAGACGACGGTCCATGGACCGTGCTCGAGCAGAATACGCTCTGCTACGACCCGCTGGCCGTGCGCCTGCTGCAATACGGCAATCCCTGGGAACAGCGTCCCTCGGCCGGTCCGGGCTATACCGACCACGTATTCCTCTACCGCCCTTCCAACGACGCTTGGAAAACGGTCACGGCAAGGGCCACCGACCCCTTCGGAAACGTATATACCGCTTCCGCCAATCACGAATAATTTGTCGCCCATTTTCTTATGAAAAAACTATCATTGCTCTGTATTCTTCTATGGGGCAGCTTGCTTCAGGCTGCCGCCATATCCGTAACAAACCCGATTGTGCTGGGCAACAATCGGCTTACACTCATCACGCCGACGCTCTTCCGCTTAGAATACTCCACCAACGGCACGTTCGTCGACGCGCCAACGTACTTCGCTTACGACCGTAAAAGCCTGCTTCGGCCCGATGAAATCGAGGTAAAGGAGCTGGGCGATGACATTTATGAGATTCGCACGAAGGCTCTGCGCATTCGCTACAAGCACGACGGCTACCCTTTCTCGACGTCGAACCTGAACGTGTTTTACCTGAAAAACGGCAAGGAAGCGAAGTTCACCAACCGTTTCATCCTACGCAACAACTTAGGCGGACCCGTGGAGACGCTTGACCGCGTGACCCACGAGATTCCCATGAACGACGGTATTCTGAGCAAGGACGGCTGGTATATGATTGACGACGCCCGCAGCGATCTCATTGTCAACGGATGGCTCCGGCCGCGCGACACCAAGATACATCTGCAAGACCAGTACTGCTTCGTCTACGGCAACGACTACAAGGCGGCTCTCCGTTCGCTGGGCGCCATCAGCGGACGGGTGCCCATGACGCGCAAATATATCCACGGCGTGTGGTACTGCCGCTACTGGGACTACACGTCGGATGAGTTTCTCGACATCATCCGGGGCTACGACAAGCACGACTTCCCGCTCGACAACCTCGTCTTCGACATGGGATGGCACACCAACGACGCCACGACAGGCGCCGGCCACAACGGGCTACGGAACTGGACGGGCTACACCTGGAACCGAAAACTCATCCCCGACCCACGGGCGTTGCTCGACGCCATCCACCGGCAGCACGTCTACGTGGCCCTCAACGACCACCCGCACGACGGCATACGCTCTCACGAGGAATGCTACGGGCCTTTCATGCGGGCCATGGGAGCCAAGCCGGGCGACAACCTGCTCTTCAACCCGGCCGACAGCGTCTATATGCGACGCTTCTTCGAGTTCGCGCATCATCCGTCGGAGCGCGTGGGCGTGGACTTCTGGTGGCTCGACTGGCAACAAAACTACCTCTATCCCTACGTGAGGGGCACCAACACGACGACGCTGGCCTGGATTAACGAACTCTATTACCGTGACTCCGAGCGCAACGGACTGCGTGGTTGCGGCTACAGTCGCTGGGCCGGATGGGGCGACCATCGCCATCCCATCCAGTTCTCGGGCGACGCCCAGGCCAACTGGGACATATTGGCTTTCGAGGTGAAGCTCACTGCCGGCAGCGGAAACGGCGGATGTTACTACTGGGCTCACGACATCGGCGGTTTCCGGGGGCAACCCAATCCCGAGCTGACCACCCGCTGGACGCAGTTCGGAGCGCTCTCGGCAGCCCTGCGCGTCCACTCTACCAAGGACCCGAAGCTCGACCGACGACCCTGGCTCGCCGACGAGGCCAACACCAACGCCATGCGGCGCATGTATCACATGCGATCGCGGCTCATGCCCTACATCTACAGTTGCGTGTGGCAGACACACAACACCATGCTGCCGCTCAACCGCTCGCTCTTCATCGACTATGGAGCACAGAAAGAATCGTTCGAAAACGCGCAGGAGTTCACCTTCGGCGACCTCATCCTGGCAGCCCCGATCACGTCGCCTGGCATGGGCGCGGACAAGCGAGCCACGCAGACCGTGTGGTTCCCCAAGGGCGAAACGTGGTATGACTATTTCACGGCCGAACGCTTCGAAGGCGGTCAGACCCGCCGGATAGAGAAGCCGTTGGACGAGTTTCCGATGTACGTGCGCGGCGGTTGGCTGCTGCCCATGCAGCCCTACACCAACCGACCGGCCTCGGCCCGGCTCGACACACTCGTCATGCGGCTTTATTCTCCCGGCCACGACGCCGACAACAGCTTCACGCTCTACGAAGACGACGGCCTGACGCTCGACTACACGAAAGGTCACTATGCCACGACCCAACTGCAATATACCGCTAAAAACGCCCATTCCATCGTAAAAATTCATCCCACTAAAGGCGAATATAAGGAGCAGACGACACAACGCGCCTACCGGTTGCGACTCTTCGGATTCGACAAAATCAAACAAGTGAAAGTCAATGGCCGCAGCGTGAAACCTAACTACGACACGACCTTGAAATGCTACGTAGTCAATGCCGATAGGCAAAGCATTCGCCAGGGGCTTAAAATTGAATTCTAATCGGCCATACGGTAGCGCCGACAGCGGCTTTTGTCAGAAAAAACTACCTGATTTTAACACTTCTACAACACGTCATTTAGCTGCCGGCACGCCGAAAAAGGCCTTCGGTTTGCCGATTTTGAACCCCTTTTATGCTCAAAGCTATGCTTTTATCGGCTCAAAGCATAGCGATTACACGGCCAAAGCATAGCTTTTAGCGGGTGAAAGGGCCGCAATTATAGCCTGAAAGCATAGCTATTAAAAGGCGAAAAAGCGAGGGAAAAAGACCATGAAAAACGAAAAACGTTGATAACCAGCGTTTTATAAACTCGCGCTACAATCGCTTATTTGCGCCTAAGTCTTTTCTTTCTCAAAATAACGCCACTTTTTTGAGGGTAGATGTAAAGATTATTCAGGGCTCGGCAGATATCGATTGATACTTGTAAACCTGTCTCCATTAATTTTCTATTGCCCCGTTGGCAGGTCAGACCAAAATGAAGCCCGCTTTCTCACGTTTGAGAAGCGGGCTTACTTACGTTAGTATGTTATGAAATTTTTGAGAGAATAGAAACTTCACAGTTTCATTTTTTTTGTTTTACTAAACATGATTTTTATAGAGAAAGCATAGAAATATTTACTTGATAAGATGGGGATCGGGCGTCTCTACGACATCAAGACTACTGTGTTGCATCGAGTCGATGACGGCAGAATCTCCTAATGCCACGCTGACACCACTCTGATGCGTCTTCACCATTTCACCGGTAGGATAGGAATCGTCGTTGAACGGCACCTGAGCGGCATTACCCAAAGTCAGCACAATGGCTACGATGGCGGCGGCCTTGAACAGCGGTTTGAGACGATCGGTCATGGTTATCATACGTGCCTTGACCTTAACGGGGCCTGCTATCTTGGCAAGCACTCGTTTGTCGAAGTCTTCGCCCAATACATCTTCCTTGGTCTCCTGCTGCTGATAGCAGAAAATCTCTTTGTATTTCAGCAATTCGGCCGGAATATCTTCCTGGCTGAAAAAAGCTCGCAATATCGCTTCTTCCTCCAGAGAAGTCTCGCAACGCCAATAGCGCTCTACAAGTTGGTTGATGTATTTATAATCCATAATTGTCTAATTCTTGAAATTTAAGCTTGACAGCCTGCCGTGCCCTGAAGATATTCACCTTGACTTGCTCTTCACTGATCTGCAGTATCTGAGCCACTTCCTTGTATGATTTCCCTTCAAAATCACGCAGTTGCATACAGGATTTCTGCTTTTCGGGCAACTGATCGATGATCTTTCTGACGGTTTCCACTTTATCGTTCCGACTCGTTTGCTCGTAGGGGTCAAAGCTATGGTCAAACTGCTCGTTGCCATTTTCGCCGAGCGAGTCGTTCTGATTGTCGTGTTTTTTAAGGCTGTCGAGTGCCAGATTGCGACAGATCGTGAAGCAGAATGCTTCCATCGAGTCGATTTCACTCCAGCAGTCACGCTTGTTCCAGACTTTAATCATCGTCTCCTGGACAATATCTTCGGCCTCGGCATGATTCACCGTAATACGAAGCGCCAGTCGATACAACTGGTTCTTGAGCGGAAGTATGTCGTTTTGAAAACTGATGATTTTCATCCTCGTTCTGATTAAATGACGTTTGATACGGACAGAAGTTACAAGTTGCTTCTACTTTCTTCTATTTTTAAAGCTCATTAACAATACCGGCATGTTATTGCTCGGCCTTGATGACGGTGCCATGATGGCCGTCGATAGCGTCGGCCCGGGTGATAATGACCTGCTTGACGCCTGTGGCTACGGCTTGCAAGGCGTTCTTCAGCTTCGGAATCATGCCGCCCGAGACGGTTCCGTCGGCCACAAACCTCTCGAAATCGGCAGGGGTTATGACAGAAATCAGACTGCTGTCATCATTAGGATCGCGCAAAACACCTGACTTCTCGAAGCAATAGAGCAGCGTCACGTCGTAGCAATCGGCCAGAGCTTTGGCCACTTCCGAGGCGATGGTGTCGGCATTGGTGTTGAGCAGTTGGCCACGGCCGTCGTGCGTAAGGGGAGCCATGACGGGCGTCATGCCGGCTTCCAGCAATGTCGAGAGCAGCCGGGCGTCGACCCACTCCACATCGCCTACGAAACCGAAATCCGTGCCGTCGGCCGTCACGGGCCGACGGTGACCGCGGATAACATTGCCATCGGCTCCTGTCAGTCCAAGGGCATTGACGCCCTCAGCCTGCAACCGGGCCACCACTCGCTTGTTCACCAGCCCGCCATAAACCATCGTCGCTACCCGGAGCATGCCTTCGTCGGTAACGCGGCGACCATTCACCATTCTGCTTTCAAGCCCGAGCCGTTCGGCCAGGCTCGTAGCGCTGCGTCCACCGCCATGCACTAAGATTTTTCTTCCGGGCAAAGCGCTGAAATCACGCAATAATTGGCCGAGCCGTTGTTCGTCTTCAACAATGGCTCCGCCAACCTTGACAATGTAAATAGATTCCATAAAAAGGGGAGATTAAACTGAAAAAGTAAGCCCCCGCAGCGAAAAGCCTACTCTAAATAGGTATAACCGTAAAGCCCCGAACGGTAGTTGCTGAGGAAGTTCTTGCCTTCCTCCAGACTGATCTTACCCTGTCTGACGCTCTTGGTAACCCAGGTTTCCAATTGGCGCACCAGTTTCTTGGGGTTATACTGCACATAGTCGAGCACGTCCTCCACCGTCTCGCCGTCGAAAATCTGGTCGATATGATACTTACCGTCTTTCACCGAAATGTGAACGGCGTTGGTATCGCCAAAGAGATTGTGCATATCGCCCAGTATTTCCTGATAAGCGCCTACGAGGAACACGCCTAAATAGTAAGGTTCATTGCGCTTCAGCGGATGCACGGGCAGCACATGGCCGATGTGACCGCCGGTCACGAAGTTGGCAATCTTGCCATCACTGTCGCACGTAATATCCTGCAACGTAGCGTTGCGAGATGGCTTTTCGTCGAGTCTTTGTATCGGAACGATGGGGAAAAGTTGGTCGATGGCCCAGCTATCGGGCAGACTTTGGAAGAGACTAAAGTTACAGAAGTATTTGTCGGCCAGTATCTTGTCAAGTCCACGCAGCTCTTCGGGCACATGCTTGATTTGCTTGGCCAGCATATTAATTTCATGACACACGCTCCAATACATACTTTCGATTTCGGCACGAGTCTTCAAATCGACGATACCGTGCGAGAACAGTTCGAGCGCCTCGTCGCGAATCTGCTCCGCGTCGTGCCAATCTTCGAGCATGTTGCGGGTATTCAAGTTGTCCCAAATCTCATAAAGATCCTTCACCAACTGGTGATCGGTCTCTTTGGCTTCAAACTCTTCGGGCATTTCGGGCAGCGAAGCGGTTTCCAAAACGTCGATGACCAGCACCGAATGATGAGCCGCCAGCGAACGACCGCTCTCTGTTATGAGGTTGGGATGCGGGATATTATTCTTGTTGGCCGCGTCTACGAAGGTGTAAACGCAGTCGTTCACGTATTCCTGTATGGAGTAATTGACCGAACTTTCGCTACTCGATGAGCGAGTGCCGTCGTAATCCACGCCCAAGCCACCGCCGCAATCAACGAAGTCAACGTTATATCCCATCTTGTGAAGATTGATATAGAACTGGGCCGCTTCACGCAAAGCAGTTTGAATACGCCGTATTTTCGTAATCTGACTACCGATGTGGAAGTGGATAAGCCGCAAACAATCGTGCATGCCGATGGCGTCGAGCTTCTTCAAAGTCTGGAGCAACTCAGCCGAAGTTAGGCCAAACTTGCTGGCGTCGCCACCGCTTTCGGCCCACTTACCGCTGCCACTCGAAGCCAATTTAATGCGAATACCGAGATTCGGTTTCACGTCAAGTTTCTTGGCAGCCTTGGCAATGATATCGAGCTCATTGAGCTTTTCGATGACAATAAAGATACGTTTTCCCATCTTTTGGGCCAACAACGCCAGCTCAATATAGCTCTGATCCTTGTATCCGTTGCAGACAATGAGCGAATCACTCTGGCACTGCACGGCGATCACAGCGTGCAATTCGGGTTTCGATCCGGCTTCCAATCCAAGGTTAAACTTGCGTCCGTGACTGATAATCTCTTCCACCACGGGCTGCATCTGGTTCACCTTAATAGGATAGATTATGAAGTTCTCGGCCTTATAGTCATATTCCTTCTTGGCCTGCTGAAAGCAACTGGCCGTCTTTTCGATACGATTATCGAGGATATCGGGAAAACGCAACAGCACAGGAGCGGCCACATCGCGCAACGCCAATTCATCCATCACGTCGCGCAGGTCTATCTGCGTGTTGTCTTTACAAGGCGTCACAAAGACATCACCTTCTTGGTTGATACCAAAGTAAGAGGTTCCCCATCCGTTGATGTTGTAAAGTTCCTTGGAGTCTTCTATTGTCCACTTCTTCATTTGCGGTACTTCTATTCGATTGCTAACAGCTGTTTTAAACTTGCTACTGAAAATTTTATTTTCTCGTAATTATCCATCAGGCTTACGTCGAGCGTGTATTTGGCCCGGGCGTAATAAGGTTCACGAGCCCGGAGTTGCTCTCCGATAAATGTCTGCACCTCTTCGGGTGTCTTATCGAGCAACAGAGGCCTGACGGTCTTGCCCATCTTCAGATGTCGGAAGAGCACCTCGGGCGTTGCTTTCAGATAAATGGTGTCGCCTTGGCGGTTCAGATAGTCCATGTTGTCAAAGAAACAGGGGGTGCCGCCACCACAACTGACGATGACATTCTCAAACTCGGCCACCTCGTGCAGCATGTTGCGCTCGATTTTCCGGAAGCCTTCCTCGCCCACTCTGTCGAAGAGCTGCTTCACGCTTTGGCGCATACGGCTCTCGATATACCAATCGAGATCGTAGAAAGGCAGGCCCAAGTCTTTGGAAAGAGCATTGCCGACGGTAGTCTTGCCCGATCCCATGTAGCCGAGAATGATGATACGACGCATGGCGGTCAATTACTTTTTGCCTCGCTTAGCCTTAGGTTCGGGCGCGTTGTTCACGATGTCCATGCACTCGGCATAGGTCAGTTCGCGGGCTCGTTCGTGCATGGCCTTGGGCATACGGTAGTTCTTTCCGTCATAGACGATATACGGTCCGTATCGACCGTTGAGCACTTCGAGTTTGGCGTCTTCGTCAAAAGTCTTCAGATGGCGTTCTTCCTCCTGCTGGCGCTTGTCGACGATGAGGCTGACGGCACGTTCCAAGGTGACCGTCATGGGGTCTTCGCCCTTGGGAAGCGACACGTATTTCTTATCGTGAAGCACATAGGGGCCGAACCTTCCTGCACCAATCACGACGTCGGAGCCCTCATACCGGCCTATGGTACGGGGCAACTTGAAGAGTTCAAGAGCCTCTTCCAGCGTGATTGTCTCCATGCTCTTGTCGGCGGGCATTTGCGAGAAGCGGGGCTTCTCCTTGTCGTCGGCCGTACCGATCTGCACGACGGGACCGAACCGGCCGATCTTCACGAACACAGGTTTTCCCGTCGTGGGATCAATACCCAGTTCACGCTCGCCGGCCTTATGTTCCGAACGGGCATTCATCACGTTTTCCACCGTGGGTTCGAAACCTTTGTCGAAGTCCTTCATCATGGTTGTCCACTGCTCCTTGCCCTCGGCAATGCGGTCGAACTGCCGCTCCACCTTGGCAGTGAAGTTGTAATCCATGATTCCGGGGAAGTTTTCCATCAGAAAATCATTCACCACGATACCGATATCGGTGGGCAACAGCTTACCTTTCTCACTGCCGGCCATTTCCATTTTCGTGCGGCTCGCTATTTTGATTCCTTTCAACGAATCGACCGTATAGGTACGCTCCACCCCTTTCTTATCGCCTTTCTGCACGTATTCGCGCTGCTGAATGGTCGAGATGGTAGGCGCGTAGGTCGACGGACGACCGATACCGAGTTCCTCAAGTTTGTGTACCAGGCTGGCTTCCGTATAGCGGGCGGGGCACTGACTGTAACGCTCGGTCGACACGATTTCACGCCGCTGCAGCGACTGTCCCTTACGCATGGCGGGCAGCATGTGGCCCGATTCCTCCTGTGTGTCATCGTCGTCGGTAGACTCGCGATATACTTTCAGGAAACCGTCGAAGGCTACTACCTCGCCCGTGGCGACGAAACGCTCCGTCGTACCTGACACGTTGATACTGACAGTGGTCTTCTCGATCTCCGCGTCTTGCATCTGACTGGCCGCCGTGCGCTTCCAAATGAGTTCGTAGAGGCGGCGTTCCTGGGCCGTTCCCTCTATCATTCCGCGCCCCATCTCGGTGGGACGGATGGCCTCGTGAGCCTCTTGAGCGCCCTTGGAATGGGTGGTAAAGTTACGGGGACGGCTGTATTCCTTGCCATAAAGACGAATAATCTCATCCTTGCTCGTATTGATGGCCAATCGGGAAAGGTTGACCGAGTCGGTACGCATGTAGGTGATCAAACCGCTTTCGTACAACCGCTGGGCCACCATCATGGTCTGACTTACGGTGAAACCCAGTTTACGGGCGGCTTCCTGCTGCAGTGTCGAAGTGGTAAAAGGAGGTGCCGGCGACCGCTTCAACGGTTTTTTGGCGATGGAATCGATAGAAAACCGTGCTTCCCTGCACTTTTCCAAGAAGGCCAAAGCCTCTTCATGAGTCTTGAAACGGGTATCGAGTTCGGCCTTCAACTCCGATTGCGAACCGTCGGCGTTCTCCATGCCGAAGATGGCATTGAGCCGATAGTAAGGCTCACTGTTGAAGTTCTGAATCTCTCGTTCACGCTCCACGATCAGCCTGACAGCCACGCTCTGCACGCGACCGGCCGACAACGCCGGCTTGACCTTGCGCCAGAGTACCGGCGAGAGCTTAAAACCCACCAGACGGTCGAGCACGCGACGGGCCTGTTGGGCGTTCACCAAGTTCATATTCAGATGGCGAGACCTCTTGATTGCCTCCAGAATGGCCGGCTTGGTGATTTCGTGAAAGACGATGCGGTTGGTCTTTTCCTCGTCCAATCCCAGCACTTCGCAAAGGTGCCAGCTGATGGCTTCTCCCTCACGGTCCTCATCGGACGCTAACCATATCTTATGCGCTTTCTTTGCGGATGACTTCAGTTCCGAAACCAGTTTTTTCTTTTCGTCCGGAATTTCGTAGTCGGGCTCCAGCGTTTCCATGTCTATGCTGAGCTCTTTCTTCTTCAGGTCGCGTATATGACCGTAGCTCGACATGACCTTATAGTCCTTTCCCAAGAACTTCTCTATTGTCTTGGCCTTGGCGGGGCTCTCGACGATGACTAAATTTTCCTGCATGTTAGCTGATGTTATTGATTTTTGGGCGCAAATGTAGTCATTCTTTTGTTTATACCTTATTTATATAGTAATAATTTGACTTTTTTTAAGGAATAGCCTGTTTGCGGACTTCTAAAAACCGCATAAGTCCCTGACGGATAGAGCGCAGGCCAAACTGACCGGGGTCTATTTCGGCAATGGGAATCCACATGACTTCGGCCACGTCGTCCATCGCGCTGACATGGCTCGTGTCGCCCACCCGACAACGGTAAAACAGGTCGAGCGTATGGATGTCAACGCCTGAATAAGGATAGATATTGGGCAACGAAAAGAGATATTCCAACGCCACGACGTCAAGGCCGGTTTCCTCTTTCACCTCGCGACATACTCCCTCTTCGGCCGTCTCTTCCATGTCGACAAAACCGCCCGGCAGGTCGAGTGTGCCCCGAACCGGCTCTTTCTTGCGCCGTGCCACGAGCAATTCGTCACGGTCGTTGACAATCAGGGCCACGGTGGCCGACGAAGGATTGGCATAATAAGTGAAACCACAATCGGCGCATTGCCGGCTCTTTTCATTGTGAACCGAGAAGTGGGAAGAACCGCACAGCGGACAGTAGCGAAAACGTTCTAACGGATGTTGCATAATCGGTATATATGAATGGATTTTCAAAAGGGCTGCTTTGCGTTTCCAAAAGGGCTACTTTTGCAAGGTAAAAGCATAGCTTTTGGGAGGTAAAAGGGCTGCTTTTGCAAGGTAAAAGGGCTGCTTTTAAAAAGCGATTGTTAAACTGTTGATTATCAAGCGATTAAACATCAGCTTTTCGGCATCATACCAAAACGTGCTTTATCAGGGTTCAAAGTTAAGAATTTTCTTTCATAGGACAAAATCCAATACTACGTTCCGCCTTGGCAATCAGGCATTAAACATTGATAATTTTAGAAAAACTTTTGACATAAAGACATGTTTTTTCATTGTTGTTTTTTTGACATAAAGACATAAGGACATATTTTTCTTATGCTGTTTTTTTTGACATAAAGACATAAAAACATATTTTTTAGCCGCGAGGAACAAAGACATAAGGGCCGTAAGCGGCCAAGAAAGACAGAAAGCTAAGTGGGAAATGGGAAATCAGAAATGAGAAATGAAAAGCGTGGAATGTAAAATAGAATGTGAAATGCGAAAAGGTAAGCTATCTACATTTCGCATTTCACACTCTTCAGTTAGTTCTCCCTCCCTTTGGGTCGCTGTTCGCGGAGCGAGATAATTGTAAATCGCTGGCTGGAGGAAAAAGCAAAGTAATCCTTCATTTTGCCTTCAGTCGTAGGGTGGCGGACAGATTACGCCGGGGAGCGCGCACAGTCACACGGATGTCACCTGCTGCCGTACCGCTCTTCACAACGAGGACAAGCTGTCCGGCGAAGAGTTTCATCTGCGGACGGGTGAACGATTCGAGGCTTGTGGCGTCACCGTTGCAGACGGCCTTGAAAGCGCCCGCACCCTCCACGTCGAATATCAGTTGGTCATCGGCCGTGGGAACGAGGTTGCCCGCCTCGTCGGTCATCGACACGGTGATGAAGCAGAGGTCGTCGCCGTCAGCATGAATCACCGGGCGGTCGGGCTCCAGCCGCAGGCGTGCGGGGCTTCCCGCCGTGCGAACCAGCGTGCTGTCGACAGCCTTGCCCGTGGCGTCGTAAGCCACCACCTTCACCTCACCCGGCTCATAGGTCACGTCGGTCCACATCAGGCGATAGCGCCGAAGCAAGTCCATGGTCTCCATCTGTCGCTTCTCCGTGGCCTCATCGGCCGGCGGCAGTGAGTAGATGGTGTGGCGCAGGCGTCCTTGGCTCTTGCCGTTGATGAAGAGTTCGGCCTCGGGATAGTCCGTATAAACGAACACCGGCGTGGTCTGTCCTTCACGTCCGGGCCACGTCCAATGAGGCAAAAGGTGCAGCGTATGTTTCCGTTTGTTCCACACCGAGCGGTAGAGCCAGTAGCGGTCCTTGGGCAGTCCGGCCAGGTCGCATATACCAAAGTAGCTCGACCGGCTGGGCCAGTACTCGTCGTAGGGCGTCGGTTCGCCCAGATAGTCGTAGCCCGTCCATACAAACTGCCCGATGGTGTAGGGCCGGTCGTCTTGCATCAGGAAGTCGGCGTCGGGCAGATTGCTCCATGAGCAGAACTCTGTGTCGTAGCCCGAGCACTGCCCGTCGGGGTAGACGGCGTGGTCACTGATGGTCACGGGAAACTTATAGACGCCGCGCGAAGACACCGTAGAGGCCGTCTCCGACCCTAAGAGGAAGCCTTGAGGCAGACGCCCGATGCCGCTACTGTACTTGTAGTCGCGGTAGTTGTAGCCCGGCACGTCCATCACTTGGGCGAAACCGCTGCGCAGGGCCTCGTCAATACGGTCTATACCCTGCGTCACGGGACGTGTGGGATCGAGACGATGACAGAGGTCCTGCAGCCTTCGGGCCGTCTCACGGCCCTCCTCACTCCACTGCTCCGGTATCTCATTGCCGATGCTCCACATGACGATGCTCGGGTGGTTGCGGTGATTGAGCACTAAGTTGGTGATGTCGCGGTCGGCCCATTCGCCGAAGAAGCGGACGTAGCCGTTCTTACATTTGGGATAGAACCACATGTCGAAGCTCTCGGCCATGACCATCATGCCCAGCGAGTCGCACACCTCCATCTGCATCGTCGACGGCATATTGTGGCTCGTGCGAATGGCGTCGCAGCCCATCTCCTTCATCGTCTCGATCTGGCGAATGAGCGCCGCCTTGTTGACAGCCGTGCCGAGCGGTCCCAGATCGTGGTGAAGACACACGCCCTTGAACTTACGGCTTCGGCCGTTGAGCATGAAACCGCCCTCACGACCGACCGTCACCGTGCGTATACCGAAGCGCGTCGTGTGGCGATCGATCGCTTGTCGGCGGCCGTCGGCCTGCCGAATGTCCAAGGAAAGACGGTAAAGGGCGGGCGACTCGGGACTCCAAGGCCGGGGCCGGGCTACAGTCAGCAGTCGGCTTTCGGCCGTCTGACCCGTCGGTGCCCGAAACGCAGCCACCACATGGCCCTCATCGTCGATCACGCGGCCTTCCACCCGCTTGCCTTTCATCGGTCCCACGGCTTTCCAGTCTATCCTGAGCTGCGCTTCGGCGGGCGTCAGGCTGACCGTGCGCACGAAGACCGACCAGTCGTCGAGACGCGTGGCGGCCGTCGTGATGAGCTTCACGGGGCGGTAGAGACCCGCTCCGGGATACCATCGGCTACTCTCCTCGCGGTTGTTCAGGCTGACGACGATCATGTTCCGCCCGTTCCGGTTCAGAAAGGGCGTGATGTCTACCCGAAAAGCGTTGTAGCCGTAGGCCCATCGGCCCGCCTTGCGGCCGTTGACATAGACCACGGGTTCGCTCATGGCCCCGTCGAAAAGGAGTTCGGCGTGCCGGCAGTCGGCCGGAACGCTGACGGTCGTGCGGTAATAGCCCCGTCCGATCCAGGGCAGCGCCCCCGAACGGCCGCTCTTTTCGGTGGCCTGCCGCTCGCCGTTCTGCTCGATGGCCACGCGCTGCAGGTCCCACCGCTTGTCGAACGGCCCGTCGATGGCCCAGTCGTGGGGCACCTCAACGGTCTGCCAGCGCACGCTGTCGCGGCTGAACGACCAGTGGCGCAAGTCGCGTTCGATACGAGTCTTCGCCTGCAGTGACATGGCGCAGCAGGCGAAGACTAAAAAGAGAATTGATTTTTGAATATTCATGAATCATGTTTTTGGTGTTGTCGGAAAGGAAGAAAAGCCCGGCGAAGACGTGCGCCCGACCCGGCTTCTCACTGTCGGAAGGCGTCAAGAGCCTCAGTGGGCCGCCCGTTGTCGAAGCATCCTTTGTCGTAGCCGCCGTTATAGCCGGCCGGCGCCTCGGGTTCCCAATAGAAAATGCCTTGTAAGTGGCCCGTGGCACGGCCGTCGCGCATGATGGCGGCGATGCACCGGCGGCAGGCCGAGGCTTCCTGATAGCCCATACCGATTTCGCAAAGCATGACGGGCTTGCCATAAGTCTGATAGAGCTTGGCGACGTTTTCCACGCAGGCCTTGGCCATAGCCTGCCAGTTGGAGGCCTCGGGATAGAGCGACATGCCTATCATGTCGTACTTGCCGCCTTGTTGTTTCAGGTAGTCGAACATGCGGGTGTAGAGTTCGAGCCTGTCGCCGCAATCGATATGCACGATGACCTGCGTGTCGGCGAAGACGCTTTTGGCGGTGGCGTAGCCTGCGTTGAAGAGCTGAGCCAGGTTGGCCCCGTTCTCAATCTTACCCAGAGGATAGAGCATTCCGCCCCGCGTCTCGTTGCCTATCTGCACCCATTCAGGCTCTATGTCGTAGGTCTTGAGCAGGGAGAGCATGGCCTTCACGTGGTCGGCCACGGCCGTTTTCATCTGTTCGAGATCGTAGTCGGCCCAGGCGGCGGGCGTCGCCTGGTGAGCAGGATCTGCCCAAGTGTCGCTAAAGTGGAAGTCGATCATCAGGCGTAAGCCCAGACGGTGGGCCCGCCGCGCCTTGACGAGTACGTCCTGCATGTTGTTCCAGCCCTCGGCGGGATTCACCCACACACGCAGCCGGATGGCGTTGACGCCGCATTGCTCCTTGAGCAGCGCCATACACTCCTGCGGCTGTCCCTGTCCGTTGTAGAATACTTGGCCCTCGTGCTCCAGCTGCGTGAGCCAACTGACGTCGGCCCCCTTGGCAAAGGTTCCGCGCTCGACACGCGTCGTGTCGGTGCCGACGATACTCTTCGGGTTGATTTCCTGTTCGCACGAGGCCATGCCGCTCAGTGCGAGAATACTGAAAAGAAAGGAAATGATATTTTTCTTCATCATAACGATTATTTATTTGGTGATGGAATAGGTTGCTCTACAGAGGTCGACTTCGATGGTGAGCGTAGCTCCGATGAGGCTGTCGTCGAGCGGAATGTTCTTGCCCGCGTAGACGGTGGAGCCGTCGGAACCGCCGAAGAACGTGTCCCAGTTGTTATTGACGACGAACTTGAAGCCTCAAGGCGTGGCTGCCGATGGCTTGACGACGGCCCGATAGACGCCTGGCCGGGCGGTGGCTTCCATCTGAACGAGGCTCCAGTCGTCGCCAATGCCCGTCAGCTGAACCGACGTCACGGGCGTCGTGGTGTAGCTCAGCTTCTTCAGCGAAGCCGTGACGAGATAGAGACCGGCCTGTGGGGCGGGCACGTTGTCGTTGCCGTCGAGGACCAGCGTCCCCGTCGCGGCGTCGCCCGAACCCAGTCCGTAGCACGGATTCCACACGTCTTTCTCGGGATAGAACTTGTAGCCCCACTTCGAGTTGACATCGCAGAGGCCCGCGTAGCTCAACTCATCTTCGTTGTAAAGCGTCAGATAATTGTCGAAAGTCCATTTGCCCGACACGCCGTCGTCAATGCCCGAGAGGTAGAGACGGCGGGACGTTTCGGGCTGTACGGCCCCTCCTGTCTCGGCCACGCAGGTCCATCGGTAGGGGTCGGATAAGTCGAGCGTGAGCGTGTTGGGTCCTTTCTGCGCGATGGCGACCATGATATCGCCGGGCGTGGAGCCGAAGACGAGACCGTCGTTTTCCTGCGCGAAGGCCACGGTCCGGGCGATAGCCTTGGCGTCGTCGGTACCGGTGGTGAAGTTGTAAGCCTCTCCCTTACCGGCAATACGGATGGTTATCGTGCCCGACGCGGCCGCGTCGAAGGCGAGTGTCCAGCGGTTGGCCTTGCGGTTGTAGACGAGTTGGCCCGTAATGTCGCCGCTGACGTCGAGCGACGATACGTGAAGGGCGCTCCAGCGGGCGTTCCGCGTGTCGACGACGGTGTAGTAGCAGCCCTCGAGACCGGGATACCAGAAGTTCCACTTGCTGTCGGCACTGCTCATGGCGAAGGGCGTTCCCGTCACGCCATCATTGCCCCAGACCACGCCGTTGCCCTCTTGCAGGTAGTAGTTCCACCAGCCCGTGACGCCGAGGAAGCCGCTGTAGACACCGTCGAACGCCTTGGAGGCCAGCAGCAGGCCCGTATCTTCCCGGCCGGAGTTGAGCACGACGCCCCGGGTCATGTCGATGGTGTAGGGCGTCACCCGCATCGTATAGGTGTTGCTGTAGGTCGGCGGCATGTTATCGGCCAGCGTCGACCTGACGCGCACATAGAGTGGCGAGGCCTTGTCGCCCTCAAGGCCGACCCGGCCGGCGATGGAATTGAGTTCCTCTACCGTGTATTGGCGCGACGTCTCGCCCTTGTTGAGCGGCTGGTCCACGCTCTCGGCGAAGTTGTCCGATGCCGAAAACTGCAGCGTGTTGACCGTGGCGTAGTCGGGCAAGAGCACGCGGCGGTCGTTCGTCTTCATCTTGCTGTTGTCGTTCCAGTGGAGCGTCAGGGCCAGGGAAGCCTTGGCCTTGGCGCTGAGAACGGCGTCGCCCGAACCCGACAGCGTAAGAGCGTCGGGGCCGGAGGTGGCGGTCAGGTCGCCGTCGGCCGTGCAGGCGACGGCAAGAACAAGGGCTGTCACCATGAAAAGGATATGTCTGAGTGTTTTCATCTTGCTTCTCTTATTTAATAGTTGACATTCTTGAGGTTGGGATTAGCGGAGAGCTCGGCCGCGGGGATGGGGTAGACGGCGTATTTGTCGTCGGTGGAACAGCCGTCGCGGACGCCACCCTTCCACTGCCACAGGTAGCTGCTACCCGTGAAGCGGCCATAACGGATGAGGTCGGTGCGGCGCGTAGCCTCCCAGTAAAGTTCACGGCCACGCTCGTCGAGGATGAAAGGCAGCGTGAGCTGAGCGTCGGTGATGAGGCCCGTGGCGTTGCCATAGGCCCGCCGGCGCAACCGGTTCACGCATTCAAGAGCCTCGGCCCGCGTGGCGCCCTGCCCACCCCGGAGCACCGCTTCGGCCAGCATGAGATAGACGTCGGCCAGCCGGAAGACGGGGAAGTCTATGTCGGCGCCCACGGCTCCCGTGTTGGAGGCCGCCTCGCCGGCGTCGTTCAGGTTAGAGAATTTCTCGCCGAAGAAGCCTTGGCTCTGGTCGTCGACGGCTTTGGCGAGCCACTGCTGTTGGCCGTCGGTATAGAACATGGCCCGGCGGTCGCCATTATCTTTCAGGTCATTGAAGAGATGGGGCAGTTCGCCACGCACGCGAAACATTCCCCATCCGTTTGTCAGTCCATAGGCGGCGGGCGACTGTGAGCTGGAGTTGCCACACTGTCCGCAGACGATATAAGTGGTGGCGCCCCATGAAACGGTGTTCACGGCACTGACCACAAAGGGGAAGATGATTTCGTTGACGCGTTTGTCGTTATCGGCGTTGAAAAGTTTGGAATAGTCGCTTTCGAGCGAGTAACCGGCCGCCATGACCTTTTGGCAAGCCGCCACGCAATCGGTGAACCGTTCGCCGGCCCCATAGACCTTGGCGTTGAGATAGAGCTTGGCCAGCAGAGTCCACGCGGCGGGCTTCGAGGCTCGACCGTATTCACACTCGGCGGGGTCGAGCAGGCCGTCGTCGGTTATGCTTTTGAGTTCTGTCTCGATAAAGTCGAAGAGCTGCTTGCCGGTATAGGCGGGCGGCGTATAGGCTCCCACGCCCATCGTCTCGTCAACGAACGACCCCTGACCGAAGAGGTCAAGCACGTAGTAGTAGGACAGAGCACGCAGGAACCGGGCCTCCGCACGGAAGGCCTTGAGCTGTCTTGCCTCGTCGGACGCACCCTTGCCGAAGGCCGCGACTGCCTCATCGGTGGCATGACGGAGAAACTCGTTGCACAGCGAGATGGTGTAGTAGGCCCGGTAGTAGGTGTCGGCCACCCACGGGTCGTTGGCGTCCCAGGTCATATAGGTCAGGTTTTCCATCTTGTCACCTGACAACCAGGTGGCTGCCAGCTCGTCGGTGGGCGCCTCCTGCAGGTTGAAATAGCCGCGCAGGAAGTCGTAACCGCTGTTGCTTTTCAGGTCGGCGTTGCCGCCTCCCTGCTCCTGTCCGGTGATGACGAACGACGCGTAGAGCTTCGCCAGCACCTGTTTGTAGTTTTTCAGCGAGTCATAGACCTCCCGTTCGGTAGCCTGCGAACTCGTGTGGGGCATTTGGTCGAGGTCGGCAGTGCAGGCCGTGAGGGTCAGCAGCAGTGCCACGACAGCATATAATTGTTTGTTTCTTTTCATTGTTCAGGTATTTTTAGGATGTTCGTATGAAGGTTTGGCGGGTTAGAACTCAAGCCCCAGCGTGAGCGAGAAGACGCGGGGACGGGGATAGACGGTCATATCGATGCCGCCGGCGCACTCCGGACCCACACCCGTGTACTTGGTAATGGTGAATACGTTCTGCACCATGGCCGACGCGTTCAGGCTGAACCACTTCGAGATTCGGCCGAAGTTGTAGGCCAGCTGGATATTGTCCATCTTGAGGAAAGAAGCGTTCTCCACGTAATAGTCGGACTCGTGCTGCCGTTTCCTGAACCCCGTGTCGAGATAGCTGGCGTGCAGGCGGTTGAGCTGGTAGCTGTTGTACGACATTGTTTCCCACGCGCCGGTATTCATCGCCATGCCGTTGTAGAGGTAGTTGCCCACATTGGCCCGCAGCGAGGTGGCGACGGTCCACTTCTTGTAGCTGAACGACGTGGTGAAACCGAAGATCCAGGTGGGTGCCGGCGAGTGATAGTGATACAGGTCACGGCTGTCCACGGAGCCGTCGCCGTTGAGATCGGCGTAGAGTCCTTCGATGGGTCGGCCTGTCTTTTCGTCGTATATCTGCTTGTAGACGTAGTAGCTGTAGGGCGCGTAGCCCTCGGAGAGCACCTGGACGTAGTGCGACTCGATGGCGCCGACCGGCGTATTGGGCGACTGGGCGGCGGCGTTGAGGCGAAGGTTGGTTATCTTCGTGTGTTGGTAAGTGGCGTTGAAGCCCAGGTCCCAGGTGTAGTTCTCGGTCTTGACGGGCGTGGCCTTCAGTGAGAACTCGACGCCGCTACTACTGATGTTGCCCACGTTGGAGAGTATTTGCTTATCGAAATTGGTGCCGGCCGCTACGGGAACGGTGGCCAGCAGATCTTCGGTCTTACGGCGGTAGTAGTCGACGGAGCCCGACAAACGGTCGCCCCGGAGACCGAAGTCAAGACCTATATTGAAAGAGCGCGTGGTCTCCCATTTCAGATTGGCGTTGTAGGCGGAAGGCCGGTAGGTAGCGATAGGCTTGCCGCCGAACATGTAGTGGGCGCCGCTTTGGCTCAAGGTATAGAGCGGAAAGTAGCCGTAGTTGGCTATTCCGTCCTGCTGTCCCGTGACGCCGTAGCTGGCCCGGAGCTTCAAGTTGTCGACTACGCGCCGCAACGGTTCGAAGAACGGCTCTTCGTGGACGCGCCAACCCAGAGCCAGCGAGGGGAAAGTGCCCCAGCGGTTGGCCTTGCCGAAGCGGGAAGAACCATCACGGCGGAGACTGAAACTCAGAAGATAGCGCGACGCGAGGGAGTAGTTCAGGCGCCCGTAGTACGACAGCAGCACGTGACGTTGGTCGTCGGCAGCCGACGCGGCCTGCTGTTCCTGCGGATCGGCGGCATTCAGTTCGCGATAGGCGGCATTGGTATATTTCCAGTACTGGTAGTCGTAGCCCACGGTGACGTCGACGTTGCTCTTAATGGTTTCAAAGTATTTGTTGTAGTTGAAGTAGACCGTCGCGAGGCGGTTGGTGTTCTTCTGTGGCCCGTAGTCGTAGTCGCGGCCCTTGGTCAGGTAGTACTGGTAGGCTGCCGCGGGCACGTAGATGTGGCCTTCGCCCCGCGAGTTGTCGAGTCCCACGGTGACATGGGCATGCAGTTCGGGCAGGAAGTGCAGGCTGTAGTCGGCATCGAGGCTTCCCACGTAGCGCCAGACATCGCTCGTGGAGCGGTAGTTGCAGAGCAGTCCCAGCGGATTGCCCGTGGCTCCGGTGATGGGCACGCCGGCAGCGTCGGCCGCCTCTTCGTATCCAAGGAACGCTTCGCGGCCCGAGTGAACCGGCGAGAAGGGACTGCGCGTGGCCGCCGACCAGATGGCGTCGGTATTGGCGAAGCGGTTATCGCTGCGTGTGGCCTTGGCGTTGACCACTAATTTCAGGTGATTGTCGAGCAGTGAGGGCGAGAGGGTGAGGCTTCCGGTATAGCGAGTCACGTTGTCGGTGCGCAGAATGCCGTCCTGATTGCTGTATCCGAGCGACAGACGATAGGGCAAAAGACCGGCCAACTGCCCGGATATACCTATATTATTGTCGGTAGCGAAAGCCTTCTTGTAGATCACGTCGTTCCAATCGGTATTGATGTCGGCGTTGATCAGTGCCTTCTGGGCGTCGGAACCTTGCGCGTTCACCAAGCCGAACATTTCGTCGCGCGCCATCATATCGGGTGTTCTGGTCTTGTATGCCACCGAATTGGTGGTGGAAAAGCTGATCCACGGGCGCTTGGTAGCCGTGCCTTTCTTGGTCGTGATGAGGATCACGCCATTGGAAGCGCGCGATCCGTAGATGGCTGTGGAAGCCGCATCCTTCAATATTGTCATGCTCTCGATGTCGTTGGGATTGATCAGCGATAGGAAGTTGCCGCTGCCACTGACGCTCGCGCCCACCTCCATGGGTACGCCGTCGAGCACGATAAGCGGGTCGTTGCTGGCGTTGAGCGACGCTCCGCCGCGAATGCGGATGGTACTTCCAGCCGAAGGCGAACCGCCGCCGCTGACAATCTGCACGCCGCTCACCTTACCATTGATGAGCTGTTCGGGCGAGTTGACGACTCCCTGGTTGAAGTCTTTACCGCTGACGCTGCTCACCGAACCCGTGAGATCGCTCTTGCGCTGCACGCCGTAGCCGATAACGACCACCTCACCGAGCGACCGCTGGTCGGACTCGAGCTTCACATCGAGGCGCGTTCCCGCGATGGCGACGGTCTTTGACGTATAGCCCACATAGCTGAACGTGAGTCGGCGCGTGCCTTCGGGCACGCTGATTCTGAAGTTTCCGTTGAAGTCGGTTACGGCTCCCGCGCCGTTTCGACCGGTCGAAACGGTCGCGCCGATGAGCGGTTCACCATCGGCCGCGTCGGTCACAGTCCCCGTGACAGTCTTGTTTTGCGCGGCCGCCGACAGCGAAAATATCGTCAGCAGGGCCACGAGAGGCTGTAGAAACCTCGTTCGGGATAGATTCTTTAAGTTGGTGTTCATTTGTTAAAAGGTATTTGGATTTGATAGTTTGTCGATTTTCGGAGGCAAAGATACGGTTTGAAAACAAGAGGGAGAGAAACATATCGGACAAAGGAAAATACAAAACAGACAATTAATCTTAACGAGGTTACAAAAAGGACAAAGGCCCGTCTAAAATGTGTATCTTTGCCCTTGTCACGTCAATCTTTCGTTATGAAAAGTCTTTCGCGCCACGTTTTTTTATTCATAGCCCTGTGGTTTTCCGGCTTGATGGAAGCCGGGGGCACGCAACCGTATTTCAACAACATTCAGCCGGAGGGCGCGTCGACCGTCTGCAGTTTTGCCCACGACCGACAGGGAATGGTATGGCTGGGCACCGAAAGCGGTCTTTACAGCTACGACGGCTACCGTTGCTACCCCCATTTCGACGGCCACTCGCCCTATCGTTGCCGCGTACACAGCCTTGTGGCACACAGAAATTTGCTTTACCTGGGTTCCGAGAACGGGCTTTTCGTCTTCGACACCGCCGCCGGCAACTACCGTCCGTCTCCGCGCCGCTCACCCAAAGACATACGGGCCATGGCCCTCCACGGGCGAAAACTACTGCTCGGCACCTCCGACGGCCTGTACGAATACGATGTTCGACAAGAAACCTTCCGGTCAGTGGCCCTCCGTGGGCAGGCCGTTTACGCGCTTTTGCCGTCTCCTCACGGCCTTTTGATAGGCTCACTGCAAGGGCTGTATATATTAAAAGGTGGCGGAATACGGCGTCTGGCCGTCACCCACGGGCGTCAGCCGCTGGTCAACGCGCTGGCTTTTGACGGTCGCCGTGGTCGCTATTGGATCGGAACGGAGGGCGCGTTGTATCACACCGACCTCAAGGAAATCGTGCCATTGGCTCCACTTCACGGCAATTCCATCAAGGCCTTGGCCGTCAGGCAAGGGGGTGACGTATGGATCGGTACCGACGACGGACTCTTTGTCTACGCCCTTGACGGCTCCGTCAGCCGCCTCGTCCATGACGCCCGGTCGGCCTCCAGCTTAGCCAACAACATCGTCTGGGCGCTCGACGCCGACAGTCGGGGCAACGTGTGGGTCGGCACCGACAACGGGTTGTCGTTCCACAAGGGCGGTTCGGCGTTCGTCTATACGCCTTTGGCCGACGTGACGGGCAGCGGCGACGGTAACAGCCTGCACAACATCTATCGTCAGACCGACGGAACGATGTGGATGGGAGGCACGAATGGACTGTTGCGTTTCCGACCGACGTTCGCCGGTTACAGCGACGTGGCGTGGTATCGGCAAAATTCCACCCGTTTTCCGCTGTCCCACAATCGTGTGCGCTCGGTCTTTCAAGACGCTGACGGCGACATTTGGGTGGCCACCGACCATGGCATCAACTACTACGATCGGCAACGACAACAGTTCCGCAACTTCGTGTTGACCGAGCCTACGGGTCACTACAACTCCAATTGGGCCTACGATGTGCTGCTCGACGGGCGTGGACGCCTGTGGGTATCGGCCTATATGGGTGGTATCTTTATCATCGACAAGCGACGATTGCTCCGCTCCGAAGGTGTCGTCAGGGCCGATCATCACCTGGCCGGCGGCCCTCGGGAGTTGCGTGGCATTCATGTGGGACAGCTGGCGCAAGACCGTCGGGGACGCGTCTGGGCGATGGTTTACGACGAAGGACTCTGCCGCGTCGATCCACAGACGCTGCGCCCGGACAGCATGATCGGTCGGCCGTCGTTCAGCTACGTCACCACCGACGGGCGGGGCAACGTGTGGGCAGGCTATGACGGCGGCGTGCTGCGCGTCGACGCGGACGGGACAAGCCCTGTGGACATCCGTTTCAACGACGGAATCGGCAAGCGTAGTGTCACCACCATGGCCGACGTAGCGGGACGTATGTATGTTTTCAGCGGATCGGTGTGCCGCGTCATCCACGACGGAAAGATAGAACGCCACTTCATCGTGCCCCTGCTATCGGCTGTTACGTCGCTTTACGTGCCCGCCACCCGAAGTCTTTACATCGGCGGAAACGATGGTTTTGTCACGCTCTCGGCTCCCGTTCCATCGACCCGCATGCCCTCCGATCGCCTCTTTCTGACGTCGCTGCTCGTCAACGGGCGGGAATACGCGGGCGGACGGCAGGCAGTTCTCTCCGAAAGTAGCGTCAAGCTACGCAGCCGCGACAATAATCTCAGCTTCCGATTCACCGACCTGCCCTATGCCGGCGGCCTGCGTTCGCTCTACGTCTATCGGCTCGAAGGCATTGACCGGGCGTGGCATGACCTCGACAACCTGGCCGAAGCTGTTACCTACAACGGACTGCCCCACGGTCGCTATCGGCTTTTGGTGCGCAATATCGACGCGCCTTCGCAACGCTATGCCTACACGCTCGACATCCGAATCAAGGCTCCATGGTATCTCACACTGTGGGCCAAGCTGGTCTATCTGCTGCTGGCAATGGGCGCAGGGCTTTGGGTGATGAACTTCTACGCCATGCGAAAAAACCTTCGGCAGGAGCAAACGGCGCGCCGCCGGCTGCTGGAACAGAGCCACGCCCGGGCCACTTTCTTCGCCCTTCTGTCCGAACGTCTGAAGCAACCGCTGGCCCATATTCTGGCGCCTGTCTATCAACTGCTGGCCGCCGACCGCGGCGACGAGCTGCTGGAAGACATCCGCAGCAACGCCACCGCCCTCAATCGGATGATTTACGAGTCGCTTGACAGTGACGGCGAGGCTGCCGAAACGCGGCAGCAGCCCTTCCCGACCCCTGTCGACGTGGTGACCTATCTGCGTCGTGTGGTGGCACGGCGCAAGGCGGAGAAGCAAGCGGGACCATTGCGGCTCGACACCGACGTCGCTTCGCTGACCGTCTGTGTCGACATCGTGCGGTGGGATATCGTCGTTCAGACACTCGTCGATTTTGTCGGAAGCCACGCCCAACCCACCGGCGAGACCGTCATTACCTTGCGCAGCGACTTGGAAAAGCAAAGGCTGACACTGACGATAGGCAACGGAACGCTCCATATCGGCGACATCGAGCGCAACCAGCTCTTCATGCTCTATGCCGCGTCGGCCGACAACGAGCCACCCGCCTACACGGGACTGTTCGTCATCAGGCAATACGTAGAGACGAGTAAGGGCAGTCTCACCTTGGATCAGGGCGGTTCGGGGAGCTGGCATTTCCGTGTCGTGCTGCCCATCGACAACCATCGGACGGCGTCGCTTCCCGACAGGCAGCCCGTCGCCGACAAGCTCTTCGCCCAGGCCACGGCCGTCATCGAGACCCATATTGCCGACGCCGATTTCAACGTGACAGGCCTTCAGGCCGCCTTGGGCGTGGGCGACAAGTTCCTCTATCGCAAGATCAAGCAGCAGTCGGGCATGTCGCCCGTCGAATACATCCGCAACATCCGCATGCGCAAGGCGTCATTGCTGTTGCGTGAAGGCAAGTACAGCATATCGGAAGTGATGTTCATGGTGGGTTTCAGCAATCCGGGCTACTTCTCCAAATGCTTCCAACGGGCCTACGGCATGACGCCCACGGAATACCTGAAACGGCAAGGTTGAGACGCGATCACCTTTCAAAAGCGCCCTTTTACGACGTACTTCAACTTTTTTTATTATCTTTGCACTCGCCTTGCGCAGGAAGCAAGGCGTTTTTTTATTATTTTATTTTATGTACAAAACGATTTTCAACAAGCGCGGTAGCTTGCGGTTCAAGCAGTTCTCGAACCACGGCTACGCTCTCTTCTCATGCTTAGGCAGAGAGGTTCTCGTCGGCACGTTGAGCGTTGCTACGTTGACCTACGCGAAGGCCGACGGCATCAGCAACGACATGGCCAAGGTGACCTCTGACTCTGTTTACAGCTGGCAGAAGACGCTCGACGAGGTGCAGGTCACCGGTTCAAGGGCGCCGCTGACCCTTAGTCAGCAAGCGAGAATGGTAACTGTACTGAGCCGCGAGGACATTCAAGCGGCACCGGTGCAAAGTGTTAACGATCTGTTGAAGTACGCCGTAGGCGTCGATGTCAGACAACGAGGGGCCATCGGTGCCCAAACCGACATCAGCGTGCGCGGTGGCAACCACGAACAGATCACGGTTTTGCTTAACGGCATCAACATCTGCGACCCGCAGACGGGCCACAATGTGGCTGATTTCCCTGTCGATATCAGTGAGATTGAGCGCATCGAAGTGTTGGAAGGGCCGGCCGCACGGGTCTACGGAACGTCGTCGTTGCTGGGTGCTATCAACATTGTGACGAAGACGCCACGGCAATCGGGGCTCTCGGTCCATGCCGAAGGGGGCAGCTTTGGCTATCTCAGCGTAGGCGGAAGGGCCAATATGGCACGAGGAAAGTGGAACAACCAGCTATCGGCAGGGTATGCCCGCAGCGATGGTTACACCCGCAATAAGCAAGGAAAGCTCAACACCGACTATGAAAGAACGCGAGCTTTCTACCAAGGCAATTACACCGATGACGACCTGATCGTCAGCTGGCACGCCGGCATGAGCCTGAAGGATTTCGGTTCGAGCACGTTTTACAGTCCGAAATTCGACAATCAGTTTGAACATACTTTCAAGAGTTTCACCGCCCTGCAGGCCGAAACGCGCCACGGACGGGTTCGCTTCCGCCCTGCTGTTTACTGGAACCACCAGTACGACCGCTTTGAGTTGCTGCGTGGCGACGACGCCCGGACGGGCAAAATCCCATTCAATTATCACCGCACCGACGTGATGGGTGTCAACCTCAACGCCTATGTGGACTGGTCATTGGGCCGCACGGCCGTGGCCGCCGAGCTGCGCAACGAAGACCTTGTCAGCACGAATCTGGGCGAACCGCTGCACCAGCCGCGCCCGATACATGGCACCGGCCGCCTATACAAGAAGGGATTGAACCGCACCGGCACGCAGTTTATTCTGGAACACAACGTGCTGCTCGACCGTCTGACGCTTTCGGGCGGCATCGTGGCGGCGAAAAATAGCTGGGGCGAACGGCCTATGCACGTCTATCCGAGCCTCGACGCCAGTCTGCGCGTGGCCGACGGACTGAAGGTTTACGCCAGTTACAACACGTCGCTGCGCATGCCTTCGGTGACGGAATTGTATTACAGCAAGGGCGGTCATTTGGCCGATCCCAACCTGAAGCCCGAAGAACTGGCCGCGCTGGAGGCCGGTGTGCGCTACGCTTCCAATGCCGTGACGGCGTCGGCGTCGGTCTTCCACAACCACCACACGAACCTTATCGACTGGATCAGTGACGGAACGAAGGACGAAACGGGCACGTTGGTGTGGAAATCGGTCAACTTCGGCAAGATCAACGCTGTGGGCCTGGAAGCACAGATGAAGCTCGATACATGGCAACTGCTGCGTGGCCAGCGACTGTTGCGCGAGTTGAGCCTCAGCTATTGCTATATCCAACAGCACCACGACGAGCCTTCCGACATCCAAAGTCTTTACGCCTTGGAGTATCTGAAGAACAAATTCGTAGCCAACGCGCGGCTGCAACTGTGGCGACAGCTCGAACTGAGCCTGCATTATCGGCTGCAACACCGCACCGGAAGCTATAAAGACCTCGCCGGCGAAAGCCATCGCTACGGCACCTACGGCCTGCTCGACGGCAAACTGCAGTGGACGACGCCCGCTTGGAACGTGTATTTGGAAGGCAACAACCTTACCTGTCGTAAGTTTGTCGACATAGGAAACGTGCCCCAGCCCGGCCTTTGGATCGTGGCGGGAGCAGCCATTCAGATGAATCTATAGAGGTTGTGAGGGTGGTGGGGTGGTGGGATGAATAGTTAGCATGGTCTCAGAAATCGATTCCGTTCGTTCAGATAGTCAGACTAAACATTCATCCTTACACCCCAACACCCTCACAACTCTTCCCGATTTATAAGACTGCAAATCCCTGAATTATCTTTACATATACCCTCAAAAAAGTGGCATTATTTTGAAAAAGAAAAGAGATGGGCGAAAATAAGCGATTGTAGAGCAAATTTATAAAACACTGATTATCAATACATTGTACTTTTAAGGGTGTTTTCCCTTCGCTTTTTTACCCTTAATCGTTATGCTTTCAGGCCGTCATCGCGGCCCTTTCATCAGCTAAAAGCTATGCTTTGGCCGTGTAATCGCTATGCTTTGAGCCGATAAAAGTATCACTTTGGGCATAAAAGGGTGTCGAAATTGGCAAAACGAAGGCCTTTTTCGGCGTGCCGCCACTTAGATGACGTGTTGCGGAAGTGTTAAAATCTGGTAGTTTTTTCTGACAAAAATCACGGAAGCGCTGAATCAATTTGTCCCCACAAATTATCCAGTGAGCCGAAACTTTTTCATACTTTGAGTAATTTTAATAAGAAAGTGTTAGTATTGAAAAACCTAAACTCTTTAAAATCAACCTTCCCCAATGCTCAATCTCCACACAAAATATAATATCAAGCAGCCAATTTAACACACCAAAAGCAACAGCTAATATTACAAAAATCTTTATGGTCTTCATTTGGTTATTATAAAAGTTTAATGTTGCTAATATAATATGTTATTTTAAATTTATAAGAATTTTACCATAAATAATGATAATTATTAACTTAAATATTACAATTAACAACGTTGCGAAAGATTATTTCAAGTTAAAAGCTTGAAAAACGTTTTTCATCCAAAGGTTATCCTTTAGATAAGAGTAATTAGATTTATCTATTCTAAAAGTTTTTTACTTAACCTTTAGGCTCAAAGCAAATCATCAAGACCTACCTTCCACCACCCCTCCACCCTCACAACTCCCCCCTATTTAACTTCTTTAACTCATTAACACCCTAAACTTGCGCCATTTAGCTTAACTTTGCGTCTGATTATGGTGTTAAACTACATTTGGATTGCGTTTTTTATCATCGCTTTTATCTTTGCGGTCATCGGACTGTTGATGGGCGACACGACCGTCTTTCAGAAGATTGTCGATTCCACTTTCGATTCTTCGAAGACGGCATTCGAGACTTCCCTGGGCCTGACAGGCGTACTGGCACTGTGGCTCGGTATCATGAAAATCGGCGAAAAGGCCGGAGCCGTCAACGCGTTGGCCCGCATGCTCAGCCCGGTGTTCACCAAACTCTTCCCCGACATTCCCAAAAACCACCCCGCCATGGGTTCCATGTTCATGAATATAGCGTCGAACATACTGGGACTCGACAACGCCGCCACGCCGACGGGACTGAAAGCGATGGCCCAGTTGCAGGAACTCAACCCGAAAAAGGACACCGCCACCAACCCCATGATCATGTTTTTGGTGCTCAACACCAGCGGACTGACCATCATTCCGACCACCATTCTGGCTTTCCGTGCGTCGTATGGCGCGGCCATGCCCACCGATGTATTCATCCCCATCTTGCTTTCCACCACCATTGCCACGCTGGCCGGCATCGTGCTGACGCTGCTGTGGCAGAAGACGAGCCTGCTCCAACCGGCCCTCTTGGCCACTTTGGGCGGTATCGTGGCTTTCGTGGGACTGCTCATCTGGGGCTTCGGACGGATGGACAAAGACACGATGGGCACGGTGACGAGCGTCGCGAGCAACCTAATTCTGTTGGGCGTAATCGTCGCTTTCATCTTAGCGGGACTGTGGAAGCGCGTCAACGTATACGACGCTTTCATCGAAGGAGCCAAGGAAGGCTTCACGACTGCCGTACGCATCATCCCCTATCTCGTGGCCATCCTCGTGGCGGTGGGCGTCTTCCGGGCGTCGGGCGCGATGGATATGCTCATCGGCGACATTCGCCGGGGCGTGGAACTGCTGGGGCTGAACGGCGATTTCGTGGGCGGTCTGCCCACGGCTTTCATGAAACCGCTGAGCGGTAGCGGCGCCAGAGGCATGATGCTCGAAGCCATGAAGACCTACGGCGCCGACAGTTTTGTGGGCCGTCTGAGCTGCATTCTGCAAGGCTCGACCGACACCACCTTCTATATCCTGGCCGTATATTTCGGCAGCGTCAGTATTAAATACACGCGCCACGCCGTGGCCTGCGGACTGCTGGCCGACCTCATCGGTACGATTAGCGCCATCACGATATGCTACATCTTCTTCTAAATACAGGTATTGATGGGGTGTCAGGGTGTTGTGTTGTCGGGATGAATGATTAGCCTTGCTATGTGATTCTTCACACTTCACTTAAAATCAGTTTGATTCTTCACCCTTCGTTCTTCACGATTCACTTAAAATCAGTTTGATTCTTCACGCTGCGTTCTTCACACTTCACTTAAAACTATGGCAAATCTGAAGCCTCTATTGAAAGATACCGCCATCTATGGTATCAGCAGCATTGCTGCCAGGTTCATCAACTACCTGCTCGTGCCCATCGAATCGTACTCGTGGGTGGCCAGCGGCGGCCAGTACGGCATCATCACCAACGTCTATTCCTATATCGGAATCCTCATCATCGCCCTCACTTTCGGCATGGAGACCACCTTCTTCCGCTTTGCCAACAAGGAAGGAGAGGACGCCCGCATGGTCTATTCCACCGCTTTGCGCATGGTGGGAGCCGTCGCTTTGGCCTTCGCCGTGCTTGTTATTCTCTTTCTGAAGCCCATTGCCACGTTCATAGGCTACGGCGATCATCCTTGGTATATCGGCTCTATGGCCATCTGTGTGGCCATCGACGCGTGGTCGTGTATCATGTTCGACTACCTGCGCTACCAACACCGCCCCGTCAAGTTTGCCACACTGAAGTGCCTCAACATCGCTATCAACGTGGCCCTCGTGGCTCTTTTCCTCATCGTTTTCCCCTTCCTGCGCGTCAACGCGTTCGGCATTTACGACGCCAACTTCATACCCGACGTGGGCATTGTGTTCTATCTCAACCTCGTGGTGAGCGTCATCACGGCCCTGCTTTTGCTCAAGGAGATGAAGGGAATCACCTTCGGCTTCGACCGGGCGATGTGCCGCCGCATGCTCTCCTACACGTGGCCCATGCTCATTCTCGGCATCGCGGGGCAGCTAAACCAGAGCGCCTCGACGCTCATCTTCCCCTATTTCTACAACGGCAGCATGCAGGAGGCCCGTGCGCAGCTGGGTATCTACGGCAGCACCATCAAGATCGCAATGATCATGGTCATCATCACGCAGGCCTTCCGCTTCGCCTACGAGCCGTTCGTCTTTGCCAACAAGAGCGCCGACAAGAAAGAAACGTATGCCAAGGTGATGAAATACTACATCATCTTTACGCTGCTGGCCTTTCTCTGCGTCATCGGCTACATGGATATTCTGCGCCACGTGGTGGCCCCCGACTACTGGGAAGGACTGAAAGTTATCCCCATCGTGATGGCCGCCGAAATCATGTTCGGCGTCTATTTCAACCTCAGCTTCTGGTACAAGCTGACCGACCGCACCATCTGGGGCGCCTATTTCTCGGGCTTGGGCTGCGTGGTACTGTTGATTATCGACGTGCTGCTCATCCCGCGGTTCAGCTACATGGCCTGTGCCTGGGCCGGTTTCGCGGCCTATGGCGTCAGCATGGTGGCCAGCTACGTGTTCGGACAGAAATATTATCCCGTGAACTATCCGCTGAAAGATATCTTCCTTTACGTGGTTCTGGCCGCGGCGCTCTTCTTAGGCATGATCTTTGCCAACCGCCAATGGGGCTCATGGCCGGCCATGGGCTTCAATACGATACTGATAATGCTGTTCGCCGGTGTCATCGTCAAACGCGACATTCCGCTCGGCAGTTTGCCCGTCATCGGCAGAAGGTTCCGCAAGTAGTTTGCGAAAGCTATGCTTTTAGCTCCTAATAGTTACCCTTTTAGCCGATGAAAGCTATGCTTTTAGGCGCTAAAAGCATAGCTTTCGCAAACCCGTTTGTCACACTTCATTTTCAACCCACCGATCATTCATTTTTAAAACATAGACTATGAGAAAATCAAGAGTAACCCTTTTCTTACTTTCTTCCCTTTTTTCTTTCCTGCCGTCTCAT
Organism: Prevotella illustrans; assembly: GCF_017426725.1. Lineage (GTDB taxonomy): Bacteria > Bacteroidota > Bacteroidia > Bacteroidales > Bacteroidaceae > Prevotella > Prevotella illustrans. Next base: position 205,122 of record NZ_JAERMS010000001.1, read on the forward strand.
GCCGACGAAGGCATGTGGACGCTCTACAACCTGCCGCAAGCCGTGTATGAGCAGATGCGGACGGAAGGTTTCAAGTTGCCCTACGACGACCTCTATCACGGCAAAGACGCCATCAAGAACGCCGTGGTCAACTTCTCGGGCCATTGCTCGGGCGTCGTGGTGAGTCCCGACGGACTGGTCTTCACCAACCATCACTGCGGCTTCGAGGGCATTCGCAGCCATTCGACGGTGGAACACGACTATATGCTCAACGGCTTCGTGGCCCAAAGCTATGCCGAGGAGCTACCGAACGAGAACATGTTCGTCAGTTTCATGGTGGAACAGAAGGACATCACGCCCGAGTTAGACAAGCTGGGCTTCAACGTGCTGTCGAAAGAGCGACAGGCCTTTCTGGTCGACTCGCTCGAAAACGCGCTGACCCGCGAGGCCCGAAAGCGTGACAAGAGCTATCACGTGAACGTGGACGCCTTCTACGAGGGTAACAAATTCTACGCCACGACGTATCAGGACTTCAACGACCTGCGCTTAGTGTTCGCCGTTCCCAAGTCGATGGGCAAGTTCGGCGGCGAGACCGACAACTGGATGTGGCCCCGCCAGACGTGCGACTTCAGCGTGTTCCGCGTCTATGCCGACCCCAAGACCAACGGACCGGCCGACTACAGCAAGGACAACGTGCCCTACCGGCCGAAGCATTGGGCACAGGTGAGCCTGCAGGGCTACAAGGACGGCGACTTCGCCATGACCATGGGCTATCCCGGCAGCACCAGCCGCTACCTCTCCAGCTATGGTATCCGCGAGATGCGCGACGCCCAAAATGCGCCACGGGCACAGGTGAGGGGCGTGAAACAGGAGGTGATGACGCGCCACATGCGGGCCGACGAGGCCGTCAGAATCAAGTATGACTCGAAATTCGCCCAGAGCGCCAACTACTGGAAGAACTCAATCGGCATGAACAAGTGTATCGACTCCATCGGCATCATCAACCAGAAGAAAGCCTATGAAGACCGTATCGCGGCCTGGCAGGACAGCACCGGCTTTCTCAAGGGCAAGCTCGACTTCGACAAGACGCGCCGGTTCTACGCCCAACGGTTCGACATCATGCGCAACCTCACGTACTTCAACGAGACCTTCCGCCGCACGAGCGAGTTCGCTACCCGTGCCGCCAAGCTCGACCGAATAGAGGTGCAAGGACCCGAAAAGAATCCGAAGAAACAGTATATCCTGTTCAAGGACAACAGTGGAGAATGGGACGAGGCGCTCGACAAGGAGGTGATGGCCACGCTGCTCAAGAACTATCGTGCGCATGCCGACGCCGAATATCTGCCGGCTTTCTACAAGACCATCGACCGGAAGTTCGGCGACGACTACCAAGCCTATGTGGACTATCTCTATAAAAAGTCGTTTCTCATGAAGAGCGGCACGAAGATTTACGTCAACAAGAAGAGCTATAAGCAGGATCCCGGCGTGCAATTCGGACTGGATTTGCTGGAGACGCGAGGCGCGCTCGTGGCCGGCATGCGCGAATATGCCGACTCCATCGCCGACCAGGAACGCTGGCTCTGCGCCGCCAAGCTGCGTATGGAGGAAGACATGCCCCACTACAGCGACGCCAACTTCACCATGCGGCTCTCCTACGGACAGGTGGGTGGCTTCGACTTAGGCGGCCGTCCGTCGGGCTATTACACCACGGCCGAGAGCCTATTGGCCAAGATGAAGCAGGGCGACGCGGGCGTTTTCGACTACCGGGCCGAGCCCATCATGCACCAACTCATGAGCGCTACCGACTACGGACGCTACGCCGACAAGGCCAGTGGCAAGCTACAGCTGTGCTTCCTCACCAACAACGACATCACGGGAGGCAACTCAGGCAGCCCGATGTTCGACGGTCTGGGCCGACTCATCGGTCTGGCGTTCGACGGTAACTGGGACAGCCTGTCGAGCGACATCAACTTCGACAAGCGATTGGCCCGCTGCATCGGCGTCGACATCCGCTACGTGCTCTACATGATGGACAAGTGGGGCCATGCCGACCGCCTCATCAAGGAAATCAACGCACGATAGGCGTTGAAGTTAACAAGTTGACGAGTAGACGAGTAGACGAGTTGATAGTTTCCTTTCATTAGGCTTACTATCAACTCGTCTACTCGTCTACTCGTCAACTTGTCTACTTGCCAACTAAAACTCTTGCCAATCTGATTCCCACAAAGCCCAACAGCGCCGTGGCTCCTACCACAAAGGCAAAGCTCCAGGGAGACGACAGCGTAAGAATGACATTGGCATAGTCCTGCCCCATCTCTTCGATGGTAGCCTCGTAATAGTTTTGTGGATTTGTCCAAAGGGGAATAAACCAGGCGATGGGAGCCAATGCCAGGATGGGATAGGCCCAGAAAGAGCTTTCGGCCGTGTCGGTGCCCATCATCTGTCGTACCACATCGGACAGCACACCTACCATCACAGCGATGGTGGCCGTTTTCAAATCGATCTCTCCGCAAGCCAAGAAGAAAAGCACCACAGCTAACGACAACACGGTGGCCAGGCCGCTCTTGCGCCACCGGCGGGCCAACCACGCGTAAGAAAAGGCACACAGCAGCGAGGCCAAAATAGGACTGCCCACCCAGAAATAGGCAGAAAGAAAGCCTAAGAGCGACGCTCCCAGCACACTAAGTACATAAACAACGACAACACACACGATACCGATAATCGTCTTCTTTTCCATTTTAATAAACCGTTAAAGTGAAACATGGCGATATGTCATGCTTTTCATGCAGTCAAAAATAACAGGAAAAAACATGCAAAGCAATACCCAAAACAGGTGATTCACAGGGCAATACCATTCTTTTCAACGCCTCCCATCCCGCCGCGCTCATTCTTTCATCTTCCGATTTTAGAACTCATAATTGCCAGTTCGGGATTGAGGGCGTATGATTTATTCGGAGAATCTCATACAGGAGAAACGAAAAAGGAGACGTAATCTGCTCGATCACGTCTCCTCGGCTCTCTATTTCTTATCTTTGTATTATATTTTTCCTACCAGGTCGATACCGGGTTTGAGGGTCTTATCACCCTTCTTCCAGCGTGCGGGGCACACCTCGCCGTCGTGTTCAGCCACGAACTGGGCAGCCTCTACCTTGCGGACGAGTTCGTCGGCATTGCGACCGATACTGTTATCCTGTATCTCGGCCAACTTGATAAGACCTTCGGGATTTACGAGGAAGGTGCCGCGGTAAGCCACGCCCTCATCCTCCTTGTACACGCCGAAGCCACGACTCAACTGACCTGTGGGGTCACCCAGCATGGTGTAGTGTATTTTCTTGATGGTTTCGGAAGCGTCGTGCCATGCCTTGTGTACGAAATGAGTGTCGGTGCTCACCGAGAACACTTCCACGCCCATGCTTTTAAGCTGCTCGTAGTGATCGGCCAAGTCTTCCAACTCCGTAGGACATACGAAAGTGAAATCGGCGGGATAAAAGAAGAATAAAGCCCACTTGCCTTCAATGTCTTTACTACTTACGGTCTTGAAACTACCGTTCTGGAATGCCTGAACCTTGAATTCAGGCGCGTGCTGATTGATAATTGGTTCCATTATATGTTTACTTTATTATTGTTTAATGTTCTTTTCTATTGAAAAAATACGTTGAGGCGTTTATTTCAGACGGCTTGCCACGATGTCCCAGTCTACGATATCCCAGCTGGCCGCAACATGATCGGCACGCCGGTTCTGGAAATCGAGGTAGTAAGCGTGCTCCCACACGTCGAGTCCATAGAGCGGATTAAGCCCATGACGCAGCGGATTGCCACCATTGGGTTCCTTGGTGATGACGAGTTTACCGTCCTTATCCTGCGAGAGCCAAGCCCAACCGGAGCCGAAGAGCGTCGTAGCGGCCTGCGCGAACTGTTGTTTGAAGTTGTCGAAACTGCCAAAGGCCGCGTTGATACTTTCGGCCAGACGACCCGAAGGAACATTGTTCTGCACGGGCGACTTGAACTGAGCGAAATAGAGCGCGTGGTTGAGGGTCTGTCCGGCGTTGTTGAACAACGGGCCTTCGGGTGCCGACACCACGATTTCTTCTACGCTCTTATCAGCAAACTCGGTATCTTTCGCAAGTGAAGTCAAGGTGTTGACGTAATTCTGAAGGTGCTTGCCATAATGGAAAGCTATTGTCTGCTGGCTGATAACGGGTTCCAAAGCATTCTCTGCGTAAGGAAGTACGGGCATTTGTATTGTCATAATCTGAATATTTTAATCGTTATTATTATTTTATTTTGATGTTGCAAAGGTAGTATCTATATACATTTATCACAACAGATATTATCTATCGACTCATAGACAAAAATCTATCACCCCTATACAAAAGCCCTGTTTATAGGCTATCACATTGCACACTTCACCCCCTTTTCAGTTAGTTCTCCCTCCCTTTGGGAACCGAAGGTCGCTGTTCGCGGAGCGAGGCAAAGCAATGGCCGGGGTAGGTTTTCTTATGTCTTAACCCTGAATAATCTTTACATCTACCCTCCAAAAAGTGGCGTTATTTTGAAAAAGAAAAGACTTGGGCGGAAATAAGCGATTGTAGAGCAAGTTTATAAAACATTGGTTATCAGCATATTACGATTTTTAAGGCTTTTCCCCTTCGCTTTTTCGCCCTTAATCTCTATGCTTTCAGGCCATAATCGCGGCCCTTTTATCGGCTAAAAGCTATGGTTTAGCGACGTAATCGCTATGCTTTGAGCCGATAAAAGCATAACTTTGAACATAAAAGAGTATAAAAATCGGCAAACCGAAGGGATTTTTCGGCATGTCGGCACCCGGATGACGTGTCGTAGAAGTGTTAAAATAATGCGATTTTTTATAACAAAATCACTTATAGACTTGTCCCTCACAAATTATCAGATAGCCTCCGGAGCAGCACAAAACAAAGGCACGGCCATGAACGTTTGCTCACAGCCGTGCCTTTGATTGATAAATGTAATGTCGTCAGACGTCGGTTATTTCCCGAAAGTCTCGTCGAGGAAGGTGTAGAAAGCCGGATCTTCACCCACAATAGTCTTCACGATCTTGCCGTCGGGACCTACGAGTATCTTCGTGGGGAAGCCCGATACGCCATAGTCACCCAGCACCTTGCTGTCTCTGGGGTTGTAGACATGGAGCCAGGGCAACTGGTGTTTCTGCACGGCAGCTCTCCACTTGGCGTCGGTATCGTTGCAGTCTACGCCGATAATCTCGAATTTGCCGGCATATTTCTGGTAGTATTCCTTCATCTTCGGCATACCCTTGATACACCATCCGCACCATGAGCCCCAGAAATCGAGCAGTACGTACTTGCCATGGAAGCTCGACAGCGTCAGGTCTTTGCCGTTGATGTCCTTCAACGTGAAGTCGGGAGCTACGACGCCGGCAGCCTGTTTCTTGGCATTCTCCGCCTCCTTGGCCCGGTGTTGCTTGATTTCCTCAATCGGATCATTGTAGAAACTCTTCATGCGACCGTTCTTCACCGCGGGCGAGAGCAAGCCGACAGCCTGCTCCATGAGGCTCAGCTCGTCCAGATTGAGTATGATGGCGGCGCTGGCTTCGCTGTCCGGATGAGTCTTGATGAAGTTCATGATGGCGTCGGCGTAGGCTTTTTGCAGGGCCGGAGCCTTCTCGTGGTATTCCTTCATGATGGTTTCCTGGTTCTCACCGGCCTTCATGCGGTCCGTGAGAGCCTTCTGCAGTTCCTTCAGCGGGTGATGTGCCTTCTCCATCGCCAGGTCGGCCTCGTGGTATTGCTGATAGAACGTAGAGCCGTTGATGTCGTAACGATCGTTCAAATCGCCCTTCAGCTCGCACTTCTCGCCCGGTACGGCTACGACAGTAGTATACTTCGTTTCCTCTTGACGCATGGTGCCGGGCGTCACGAGCTGCAGCGTTGTGGGCTTGGCAATATCCAAGTCTACCTCGAACTTGCCGTTTTTAGCCACCACCGTTTCCATTTTAGGGCTTTTGTGAGCGGCTCCGGGGATGACTACGATCATGGTGTCGCCGAAATTCTTCAGGTCAACCTTCAAGTTGAAATTACCTTTGGGGGCCGCGAAACCTGACAAAGCGGTCAGGGCCACAGCCATTGTTAGAATGATTTTTTTCATCTGTTGTTATATGATTGATTATTGTTATTGAAAATCCAGCCATACGAAAATGGCATGTCGTGTCTACAAAAGTAGGATGATATGGCGCAAGATGGAATAAAAAGGTTATATATTTAAAGTTTTATAACATGGTTTCGCCCCCGATCTTACGCCCCCGCTCACTCACGTGTGGTTTTTATCCGCTTCTTCGAGCCTCGTTACCAGCCTGCGGACACGCGATTTCGACACTCCTTGAGAAAGAGAATACGTAAAATAAGCATTCAGACAAGCCGAAACAAAAAGCAGAAAAGGCCTGCATCACTGCAGACCTTTCCCAATCAGTATAACTAATCATTACTCAACGTATGATAGAAAAAATAAAAACATTTTGAGCTAATCTTCTGGTTTTGCTTCGACTTTCGGTAAACAGAAGTAACCGTAGTGCAGGTAGTCGTCTTTGAGAACGGACATGATGCCCCACACGTGGGTATCGGTAACCTTGAGGATCTCCACGTTTACGTTGTCATAAGCTTTGAGAGGATTCCAATAACTATCTTTGCTTTCCACCCTACCGCCGGTCTTCTTGCCCACGGTGAGGTCGCCTTCAAACCAACACTTGAGGTAGGACTCGCCGTAATAACTCCATTGCGCAAGCCACTTACCGTCGTCTTCGCTTATATCCATCGTGCCCCAGGAGGGAGTGGGAGATTCGTCGAAAGTGATGGTTTCTTGTGTAGACTGCATGATTTTGGCCTTTTCCTCCTCGCTATAAGCTACGTCGGTGGTTTCGACCGTTACCTTCACAGTCTTGGTCAGGCCCATCATATCGGTGATGGTGATGGTTGCCGAACCGTTTTTCACGCCCGTAATGGTAACTACATTCTCACGAACATACTTGATGCGGGCCACGTCTTCATGGTCGCTGACCGCTTCGTAACCACCGTTTCCGCTAATGACGGTCACCTCGGCAAGGCCATCGGTGTGGCCGATTTTCATGCCGACCTTCACCTCTTCTTTGTCAAGCGAAATCTTGGTGTACATCGACTTCACGATGACACGCTTATAATTGCCGGTGGCATCCGAAACTATGATACCCGTTTTTCCTTTCACCGCACTCTTGACGGTCACGGCATTACCCGCTATCGTGGCCGAAGCGATGTCCGGATTCTCTACAATCAGTTTGTAATCGCCGCCTCCGGCAGTGATATTAAAGGTGGAAGACTCGCCCACTCCTACCTTCACCGTGTCTGTACTTAAAGTGATGGGCGTCGTCTCTTTCGGCTTCTGCTCTGGTTCGGGCATATCATTCTCGTTGCTGCAGGCTGTAAGAGCCACGGCGAAAACGGCTGCCATCATAGCCGAATATATATATTTTACTTTCATCTTTTTATATTTTTAGCGTGTTACCAATCTTTTGCGTAGTTACCCGTCCGTATGGTTTCCTCGCCATAGAAGGCTTTTGTGATCGTGCTGAAACGAGAAGCATAACCGTTACGGGGATTCAGTGAGAACACCATTGTGCCACCGTAGCCGTCAGACTTGATCTTTTCGGCCTCCCATGAGCTAATAATACGTCCTTGAGCAAACTCGGACGAAGCCTGAATCATGCCTTTCTTGGCCAATCCGGGATAGTTGCGGCTCAGGTTGCTGTAGCGTCCGTAGTCCTGAATAGCGTAGTCGATGTATTCGCCGGGCTGATGTCCATCTACTTCATACAAGCTTCCGGTACGACTGTAGACGTACACTTCCATGAGTTTGTCGGGCATAGCACGCTTGCATTCATAGCAAAGACGCGATGCGGCTTCATTCGACGGGCTGACAAAACCGGGATAGCTGCCGTAACTGGAATACTCGTCATCAAAGAAAATACCATCGAGTTCGTAAGCAGCAACCACTGCTTTCAGGTCTTGTGCAAATCTTTTGGCTCCTTCTTTCGACAAATTGGCGACACCTGAACGATCGTGGTTGCCCAGAATTCCCAGAATAACTTTCATGCCTTTCTGCTGTAATGGCTTCAGATATTTTTCCCGATAGTCGAGCAGGTGTTGCACGTTCTCGTTGTTATAGTTATAAACTTCGCCGGTCTCTACGTTATAGTTGATGTTTCCTGAGAAGAGAATCACCTGATCGATAACGAATTTACCCGACTCTTTCAGTGTATAGCAGAGATTATGGAGCGGATTGGCGTCGTTCACTTCCATGCAACTGATCACCTGCAGGCCGTTTTCCTTGTGGCAGTTGGGCATTTTGGTGATGTCGCGCACGATGAGTACGAACTCGCCTTTATCCTTCGACGCCTGAGCGGCACCCTTCACGCTCACGGGAATGGCATAGATGCCGTTCTTCTCAAGCTCTTCGGCCGAAGTATATTCCACCGTCACCTTTGACGACTTCATGGCTCCGGCAGCCACTTTAGCCGCTCCGCCTACCTTGATGAGCTTCTCGGGCAGGGCCTTAACGTTGGTTCCGTGAGCCTTATTGTAGTTTTCGAGGGCCTTGGTGTCGTACACCAACGTATATTCTTGATCGGTAGTGGCAGCCTTCGATAGGTTGACATAGAAGTCGATGGAGCCTTTTTCGTTAAAGATAAGCGAATCTTGATGGCTGCATCCATATTTATCGGTAATAAAGGCGAAGCTGTTTTCCGATATCCGATAGTTACTTTCGTCGACGCCGGGCACGTCTATATCGTTCGTACAGGCTGCCGCTATGGCCAGTCCTGCCAACGAGAGAGCCAGCATCTTGATGCTATTGATATTCATAAATTTCATGTGATTTAAGTTAAAGGGTTATTTCTTTTCGGGCAGCGACACGTTATGCCATGACAAAGGCTTGTTGGCCGTAGCGTCATTGCCGTTACCAGTGGCGTCCTTGACGATGTTTGGGCTTGTGCTGTCGTCCATCTTCCAGTAGCCTACCAAGCCTTTCGACTTGGGATCGACACTATAGAAGTTGGCGGCAATTTCTTCCTGCGTGCGCACTACGTTCCAAACGCGCACCTCGGACATGTTGCCCTCGAACCAACGGGCATCATCGTACGACTTGCCGAGGAGGAAGTCGCGGTCAGTACCGTTCCCTACGATGGAAACTCTGCCACATCGGAGCATCCCCTCCGACTGTAAGCTGCCGTTGACGTAGACCTTTACCTCGCGCGTATCGGCGTCGTAGGTCATGGCTACATGCTGCCAGCGGTTGGTTTGCAGGCCCTTGTTAGAGTCGGCGTCGGGGAAATTGCCCGCACCGGTGGCTATCTGAATCTGGTTATCAGGGAAACCGGCGTCGCCAATACGCATGAGGAAGTTTCCCTCAATACCCATAACGGTGGAGATGAGCTTACCAAATTCGCGCGGATAGATGAGCGCTTCCATCGTAATCTGGTTCATATTGTTCACCAAATCGGGCGTTGCCCATTTCACAGTGAGGTAGTTTTTGCTCATGTCGGCTACCACATTGATGAGCGCGCCCGCACGGAACACGAAGTAATAGTTCTTCGCCGACTGCAACACCTCAATGTCCTGACAGTTCACTGTTACAGGTAACACGTAGGTAATGGCACGATCCAGATTGGCCAGTTTGAAGAAAGCAAACTGCGCTTCGTTGCTGTTCACGCTACCTTGGTTAATCTTCACGTCGCCCTTGACCACCTTATAGCAGGTATCGGGCAACATGACGGCCTTGGCATAGTAGGCTTGGTTGTAGGTTTCTACCAGATTGGCAGCCACGCTGAATGTGGCGTTCAGTTCCTTTTCGGCCGGACGTGCCGTCGAAAGCGTGAGCGACTTCACGATGTTTGTCTCGCCCTTGATAATCGTTTCCGAAGTGAATGTCTTGCCGTCGATGAACGCCTTGCTCTTGAAGTTGGCTTCATCGTTGTTCTGGCAGGCCGTCATCAGAAATGCGGCAGCCACAAGCGGCATATATTTAAATAGCTTCTTCATTTCCTTTTATTCTTTAACGGTTGGATTGATAGTCGAGATTACCTTACGCAGATTGGGATAAGTGAACGACGCGTTGTAGTAATCTATGTTGGCATTGAGCAGTCCCATGCCGGCGCAGGTGTAGCCGGTGTGATCTGAAGCGACGAACTTAGCGATGCCGTGCATGGCCAACGTCTTGCCCCAGTAGCCTGTCTTAGTATCGGTTTCATCAGCCGACTTGTTGTTGGCCAGCAAAATGAACTTGTCGGAAGGCACGCCTTCATCCAAAGCCTTGCGTACGAGAAAGTCCACTCCATAGACCGACTTCTCTGCCTGCGTAGGAATGATGATGTAGCGGGCCTGTTCCAACAACGTCTTATCGGTTACGTACTGCGGACGACCCATCATAATGAGTTCCTTATTCTTATGTCGTGCGGCCCAATCCTTGGCAATTCCGAGGAACACAGCCTCCACTGCCATGGCCTCAGCCTTCTGCTCTTCGGTCAGGTAAAGGGTCAGTTTGGCATTGAATCCCATGATGACGCCGTCGTAGTTGAAGTTATCGACAAGCTTCATCTGCGTATTGAGCGAATCGACAAGGTAGGTATTGAAGTCCTTGAACGCTTTCCCCGCGTTATCTGGATTCTCTCCGAAGGCCTTCTTCTGCGCGTCATAAGCCACCTTAATGTCTTCGCAGCTTACTTGGAACACCACTTTCATGCCTTTCTGGCTCCGCACTTCCTCAATTTCTTTCATCATCTGCTCGGTGAGCATTTCCGGTTTCGTCAGCACAACATAGTCCACGCTGTCGGGCACGGCGTTGATATGCTGGGCCTGACTGAAAGGAATGGCCTGGCCGTTGTCGAACCATGCCATCATGATTTTATGATGACCTGCCTTGTAAGCCCTGAGGTTTGTAAGGTAATTCTGATAGAGTTCGGCATTCTGCCGTTCAATACCTGCTGGATTGATGTCTACAGGTTCAACGTCCGTATCACAGCTACACAGGAATAGAGCCGCCGCGCAGACCGTTGAAAATGTCAGACTCTTGATGATATGTTTCATTGTTTTTATTCTATTTAATTCGGTAATCATTATTTATATATCCGTATTCTTACCTTCAACTTACTTGGCCCACCACACGTCGGTAGCCATATTGTCGGCTCCTCCGAGCATTCCTACGGCCGCATTATAGTTGTCGAGATTGTTGGTACGCTCTTCTTGCGGATACGCCAAGCGACGTGCGCCACGCTCCGTGTTGACAATACCGCCACTATTATTGACCTTGACGGGCATGAGCAACGGATAACCGGTGCGGCGATAGTCGGCCCAAGCCTCAAGTCCGAGTGGGAACATGGCCAGCCATTTCTGCGTGATGACACGTTCGAGTTGACGCTCCAATGCGTCTCCGTCGTTCCACGCGATGGTAACGGTCGACGTCTTGCCGCTATAAGAATTATTACCAACGGGGTCATTGTAAAGCGCCGGTGTGCTGGCAGCGTCGGCCAGATACTTCTCCGCTCCGCTTACGCCCCACTGTTCGAAAGAGAGTTTAACGCCCTTCGCGTAGAAATTGCCGGCCTTATCGCCCATATTCCAGCCCTTCAACGCGCCTTCGGCACGCAGGAAAGCCACCTCTGCCGCATTCATCCACAACAGTTTGGTGTCTGTCTTCACGTTATAATTAGAATAGGCATGGGCAATCTCGCCACCCGGAATCTGTATTCCGGAACGCAGTCCATAGTATCCGTTAGTTCCGTTGGCAAAGGTTGACTTAGTGAACATCGCGGCACGACGCGGATCGTTATACCCGTTCATATAGGAAGTGATATCGGCTCCGACACGCGAGTCGCCACCATTATACTCGTACATGATTACTTCAAAAGGATTGGTGCTCGACAAGGTCATGAAAGCATTGTCGTCATTGCCGGTCATAACGCCCACTTCGTGGTTCACGGCAGCCTCAGCCTGCTGTTTAGCCGTTGCGGGATCAGCTTTTGAAATACGAACGGCGAGGCGCAGACGCAGAGAGTTGGCAAACTTAATCCATTTCTCTACATTTCCACCATATACCTTGTCGGCCTTGGGAGAGAAGTTGGCTGTGCGATTGGCCGTCAATGTTTTGACCGCTTCATCAAGCTTTTGGAAGAGCCGCGTATAGACTTCTTTCTGCGAATCATAAGCGGCGGTAATATCACCGTTCACGCCCACCTTCGAATAAGGGATGGGACCATAAGCGTCGGTAACGCGATGAATACCCGCAACCTGCACAACATTGGCCACAGCCAGTGGCACCGGATTATCGGTTGCGCCCTTCACTTCGTTGAAATAGATGAAAAGCTTCGGGATAATATCCTTGAACAGCACGCGGCTCCATCCGTTTTCAGGACTATACTGCGCAAAGTTCTTTCCGGCAAAACCGGCATTTGAATCAGAGATATAACCGCTGTAAGAACCGCCACACAGACATTCTGTGAACTGATTGGTATTGACATCGGTTGGAACTACCCAACTCTGGAGGTTCACCATGGCAGCACCCAGCGAGTAAGCGTCGCGCTGCATTTCCTCCTTCGATACGCCATAAGGATTCTGGTTGTATTCCTCATAACTGTTGGTACAAGCCGCGAAGCCCAGTACAAGGCCGGCCGATACCGTTGATAATATGATATTTTTATATTGTTTCATAATTCTATGACTTCTCGTTAGAATTTAAGTTTGATATTGAAACCAAGGTTGCGTGTGCTTGGTGTCATAAACTTGTCAATGCCCTGATAGTAGTTACCCGTGGTAGCTGTTGTCTCTGGATCGAACGGCGCTTTGCAATAGAACATCAGCAGGTTGCGTCCGGTGAAAGAGAGCGTAAGATCGCCCAGTCCGAAGAAATGCTTCTTCTTGAAGGTATAGCCCAAGCTGGCTTCCTGCAAACGAACATTGGTGGCACTGTAGGTATAGAATTGCGGAATACCATCGCTGGCACCGATGGTCGAATACCACGATTCGGGGTTGAGATAGTCGTTACCATTGACTTTCACATATTTATTATCACGAGCCTTCGCGCTGGCTTCCGATACGCCGTAGAGGTCGAGCGCGGCCTGTGTGGCTGAATAAACGATACCGCCAAAGCGAGCACTGACCATCACGCCGAGGCTGAATCCCTTATAAGTAAAGTCGTTGCGCCAAGCCATATTGGCCTTCGGGAACACCGAACCCAACTTGACATCGCCTACATTATTATTACGATACACTTTGCCATCCTTGTCAACATACACGCGACCCTTGTCATCGCGCATCACATCGGTCAGAGAATAGAGGTCGCCCAGCGTACCGCCTTCCTTCAGAATGAAGTGAGCATTGCCCAAACCACCTACGTCGAGGCGATCCTTATTGATGACGGCACCCGTCTCAGGGTGAACGTAATTGCGCACAAGCTCATTGATTCTGTTGCGGTTTGAACTGAAAGTATAGTTGCTCGACCAACTGAAATGGCCCCATTTGTTATTATAACCGAAGGCCAACTCAATACCGTTATTCGACACGTTACCCGTTTGGATGTAGAGCGCGGAGTAACCTGACGATACGGAAATGTCGGGATTGAACGTCTGATTGAATGTTTTAGTCCAGTATAAAGACACATCGAGATTGAAGTGTTTCAGGAAACGAGCCTGCAAACCCACTTCCCACGAGTTGGTTGTTTCAGGCTTCAGGTCATAAATAGGATAGATGGTCTGGCTCTTCCACTGCTTGGTGTTGTTATCCCATTCATGTTTCGGGTTGGCAATTTCGCGAACGAAAGGAATACCCACCGAAGCAAACGAACCGCGCACCTTCAAATAATCAATGGCTTTAGGCATCTTCAAGGTCTCGGAGATAATCCATGAACCCCCCACAGATGGATAGAAGAAAGAGCTTTTGTTGGAGTGTGGGCCGGCCAACATCGAAGGCCAGTCGTTGCGACCAGTAACTGTAATGTAGTATTGGCTTTTCCATCCCAGTTCGACACTGGCAAAGAGTGACTTCGTCTGTTCGTGATAACCTCTGGGTTCACGCTTTTCACGATTGACATCAATCTGATATTCATTGAAGACATTGGGTATCAAGTTGTCGGCTATCGGCCCGTCGATACCCGTCTGGTCTTGCTTATTGTCGGCGAGCGACGCACCGATGTTGGCCACCACAGAGAGTTTGTCTTGCAACAAACGCTTGTTGATATTCAACATCAAGTCACCATAAGTCTGCTTGTCATCAGTTTTAATCTTAGCATACTGACCGTTGGCACCCGCAATGGTTGTATTGGTGCTGGCAAAATACTTCTTTTCAAAAGTATTCGTAGCGTTATCAATACGGATACGACCCGAAACATTCATCCAGTCGGTGAGTTTATAGGTCAGTCCCACATTCATCATGTAGCGATACTTCTTGTTGGTACGGCGGTTGCGGTAGTTAATCCAGTAAGGATTCTGTCCCACGAACTCGCTCAACAGGTTGTTCCAGTTCTGCGTATAAATGTTTCGTCTGGTGTCGAAGCGCTCAAACATGGCCATATCGTTGTAGTCGTTGCCGCGCGGATAGAGATAGGCCGACACCAAGGGGTTGGCATACACACCCTGATTGGTCATGTTACGGTCGTTCTGAATGATATAGCTGGCACCGGCATCGAGCAATAACTTATCGTTTAACAAGCTCGACGTGTTGCGGAACGTAAAGTTATAACGGTTATAGCTGTTGTTCGGAATGATACCACCGGAGTTCAACGCACTGGCCGAGAAGTAAGTCTGGTTCTTCTCCGACCCTGTCGACACGGAGAAAGCCTCTGTTGTCATGATACCGGTCTTCAGATAATCCCTCTTCGGATCGTAACCCATGTAATTGGCCTCATTGAGTAAGCGGCCCCAACTGTAACTATCCGCACCGGCCTGACGCATACCGCTTCCCGTTCCGTAGCGATTCTGGAACTCCGGAAGACGGAATGCCTCCGAGAACTCGGTGCTCTGGGTTACAGTAAACTCGGTGTAACCGGCCTTACCTTTCTTAGTGGTAATGACAATGGCACCATTCGACGCACGGTTACCATAAAGGGCGGCAGCGGCCGCACCCGTCAACACCGACATTGATTCGATATCCTCGGGATTGATGTCGGCAATACCTTCAGTCGTTCCGTTAGAACCGAATGACGAATCACCGCTACCACCGAAGTTAAACATGGGCACACCGTCGATGACATACAATACATTGCTCGACTGTTCAATGCTTCGTGTACCACGCATTACTACCTTCGACGCGCCACCGGCACCCGATGAGCTGGCGTTGATATTCACACCGGCCACCTTACCATTCAGCGAATTGATGAAGTTAGCGTCCTTATTGGCCACCAGCTCATCGCCATTCACCTGTTGCACATTGTAACTCAGCGCCTTCTGTTCGCGCTTGATACCGAGGGCCGTAACGACAACTTCATTCAGTTCTTTGGCCGAACCCGACGACAAACTGATGTTGTAGCTGTTGTTCTTGCCCACACGCACGGTCTTCGTATCATAGCCGATGTAGGATATTTCCAGCTCGGATCCTTCGTCAACCATCAATGTGAAATGACCGTCAAGATCGGTAATGGTTCCACCCTGAACACCCTTCTGCCGGATGGTGGCACCCACAACAGGCTCGCCGGTTTCATCTTTGATAACGCCGCTCACCTTTTTCTTCTCACCGACATTTTGCTGTCGCTGTGTGTTTTGCTGTAAAGACTTGGAGACGATAATGTTTGTCCCTTTGATTTCATACGACAGACGCTGTCCTTGCAGAATCTGTTCGATGGCTTGTTTGATATTCGTCGCGTTGACGCTGACAACCTTCTGTATATCCAGATCGCCGGCTTCAAACACGAATGAATATCCACTCTTCTGTCTCAACTCTGTCATGGCTTTCTTCACCGTAACGCTTTTCAGATTGAGCGAAACGTGCTGAGCCGCCAGATTCAGGTTCAGACATAACAGGAACGCGGTCACTAACAGACCTTTTCTCTTGCTATTCATTCAACTTTATAAATTTAATTGGTTAATAAGATAATCACAGATTTCTTTCGGCCCCACAGCTTGGTTTGAATTGTCTTGCCGTGGAACCGGAGAGATATGTTGATATTTTCTGAGTTAAGTACTTTTGTCGATTATTTACTGTTCATTGGGGGTTATTTGTTTTAGGGTTTATAGGATTCAGGTCAGATATCTTTGATGTCAATAAACGACGGCCTTTCGCTCGTCTACCATCCGATAACGTATCTTGCCCGTCGAAGAGAGGGCGTCGAGCACGTCTTTCAGGCTTTGCGACCGTCGGGTAAAGGAACCGTAGAAGTGCATGGAAGCTGCCCGCCGGTTGGTTATTTCGACATCGGCATTATAGCTGCGCGACAGTTGCAGGGCGATATCCTTCATCGACTTGCCGTCGAGCACGATGGTGCCGTCGGTCCACTGGCTGGCATTGGTAGCCACGCAGTCGCCGATATACACCCGGCGAGAGGTCTTGGAGAATACGGCCCGCTGGTTGGGACGCAACTGATAGTGGCGATCGGGACGTGCCGTTACATCGAGGGCCACGCTGCCTTCGGCCAGATCGACCACGGCTTCGTCGTCCGTGGCGTAGTCGCGGAAGTTGAACTTGGTGCCGAGCACGCGCACATTGAGGTTGCTTGAGCTGACCGTGAAGGGCAGCTGCTTGTTCTTCGCCACCTCGAAATAGCCCTCTCCCGTGAGTTTCACGTTGCGGTTTTCCACGCCGAAGCCCTGCGAATAGCTCACCGTCGAACCGGCATTGAGCCATACCCGGGTGCCATCGGGCAACCGCATCTTGGTGGTCGACCCCAGCGGAGCCTCTATGCGGATGTCGGCAAAGGCGCTCAGCAGTCCCTGTCGCCCTATATTATAAGATAGGTAAGAGAACAGACCCACCGTCAGTACGGCCACGGCTGCGTATTTCAGCAGGCTCATCCAGCGACGGCCGCGAGGCTGTTCGGCCTCCTGAGCCATAGCCACACGCTTTAGAAACTCATCATAGGCACGCTGCTTATGAAACCGGTTGTCGACCTCCGGCTCCGCAACAGAAAACCATATCTCTTCCAACTGACCGAAATAGGCACGGTTGTCCTCGCTCTCGGCTTTCCAGTTGTCAAGTTCGAGGCGTTCGTCAGCGGTGAGGTCGTCGGTGAAAAAGCGGACGATCAGGTCGTCAATGTGGCTGGTAGGTTCTGTCATCATTTGAGTTTAGGTATTAGAGAGACGATAAAAAAAGACAAGGGGGTAGTGAGAAAATTATTTTTTTGTCTGATAGGGCCGCGATGCCTGCCTGACTCCAACGCATTAGGCCATCAAGCAAAATACGCCATCAGCAAAAAAACGAAGTATTTACCCAACTGCTGCTGTAAGAGTCGCAAGGCATGCTTCATGTGATACTTCACAGTATTGACCGAAATGCCTAACTCCCGGGCTATCTCGGCATTCTTTTTGCCCTCAAGTCGACTCATCTTGAAGACACGCCGACAATCGTCCGGCAATCTTTCGATGGCGTCGTTGATGGTCTGTTCGAGTTCTTTTTCCAACAGATAGCCCAACGGATGGTCGTGATTGGCAGGTCGTTCGAGCAGGCGGCTGTCATCGGATAGGGTCGAAAGCGTCTGTTCATGGCGAAACCGACGCGACTTCAGATAGTCGAGACAACGGTTGCGCACGCTTCTGACAAGATATTGACGCAAGGACGTTTGGATATCGATGTTCTCACGCGTTTCCCAAAGGTGGAAAATCACGTCGCCCACCACACTTTCGGCTACAAAATCATCATGCAGATAACGGGCCGCGATGACGCACAACACATCATAGTGGGCATCGAACACATACTTATAAGCATGCTCGTTACCCTCCTTCAGATTTTGAACGATCAAAGTTTCCGATAAATCCATGTGTAAACTGTTATACGTGAGATGGAATTGTAAAGGTAAAAAATAAATGATAAAGTGACACCACTATCATCACAACCTTGTAATATCCGGCATACTTCCAGTCAATCGGACAGATATCAATTGAACGGGAACGTCAGTCCCTAATCTCTATAAACTGACAAGGCGAAGTTATCTGCGGAACTTTACCCAAAGCTTGAAAAAGTTCTTTGCGCTACTCAAATTTAACTTTCCTTTTCATTATACAATAGACAACTCCGTAATTATCACCTTCAATAGTATAAGGGGTACCATGTTGAATATCATTTTGCTGACCTAATTTACTGGTCCATTTTCCATTTCTCAGTTGTCTTGCCGCATGTGTACATTCCGTTGTGTTGCGGACGACATACAAAGCTATTTTCTGGAATCCCTCTTCATAATCCTCCGTATCACAACATTCATATCCCTTTAAACGAAAAGCTTCAATAAAAGCTCTGACATCAGGAGTCTTTATAATTTTATCAGGCCAATAATAAATACCATCTAAAGAAGACGCTTCAGAAGCCGGCCACATCCACCTGTCTTTTATCTGATATGCCCATGCAATACAATTATAATTTGGTGTGGCAGGGCTGGTAATCTCAAAGTCTTTATCATCATTTAGACCGGGAAAGGCTTGTTTCAAAATTTCTATGATCTCAGCGCTTTTACCCATAGCTTACATGCCTCTTCAATAGTTGTATTGGGAGTATCGGTGATTTTTTTCTTAAAAATCAAATTCAAAGCCCATACAAGGTTGGATGGTTTTGCCTCAATCTCCTCTAAGATGAAAGGAACCGCATTTCTGCCCATAGCAACAATCGCTTTAAAATCAGGCAAATCAATGATTCGCTGAATCGATGATAAAAACATCGTTTTGGATTGCCATGCGGTAAGATGATTTCTAAAACTTATCTTATCATTTAAAATGATATCATTTTCATTATTAACTTCTTGAATATACTCAGCTGTGTCGGTCCGATTTATTACAGCCACAATCTTACTAAACTGATCAATATCGGCATAGACAGGAGTTTTTGCGACGGTAATTAAACCTGCCGCAAGTGTAAGAGGCATCCATCCTCTCTTTATATTGCTCAGTTGCATAATGCGATGGTCTTATCTGTTATATTATTAAAGAAAATAGTATTCTTAATATTTCTCAAGTCTTCAAGCACGCATTCTAATGAGTCAGACGTATATAAAAGGTTATTTCTGTTCAGTACATCTATATCAAAAATATATGTGTATTTATCTGTTTTCTTATCAACATTTTGGTTGATGATAGAATAAACACCTTCTTTTACGTCTACTGTCATCCTAAAACCATATTTTAGCAATGGATATGGTAAATGGCGCTCATCTCCAGTAGAGGATATGACGGTATTAAAGTACTCCGCAGGGTCATCAAATTCAGTTATTTCGAATTGATTAATGAATCGGATAGAAGTACGTTTGATCGCAACAGTTTCCAAAATAGGTTTAAACAATTCTGTATATTTAAGTACTGTCGTCTTAAAATTGTCCCACCCCATATATGCCGCCTCACTTGTATAGGTAATTCCATCTGTTGAAATTTCCAATTTTTCTTTTTGATCCTTCGAAAAATACAAGTAACCTGTAACCTTAGTGTCAGAAATTCCCTTAATAGGAGCTTTACCAAGTGGAATAGGTGTATTGGTTTTCAAACTAATACTTGCGGCAATATTATGATTCCTTTCCGGAAGATACCTTCGCAGATTAGCATCAAAACGTAAAAAATCATCTATCGCAACATTGCTTTCGTCAAACTTAATTTGACACATAGCTACAACAACCGGAGCTTTCTCCAGTTTAGACCACTGCTTTGTAACAATATGATTATCAGATGCCATTACGCATGATTAATTTAATGTTGCAAATATAACCATATTTTGCCAAGTCTCCAAATTAATTAAGTTTTCTCTACATAACATTGCACTAATAAGACTTTAACCTTCTCCCGTGATTTTGTTAGAAAAAATCGCATTATTTTAACACTTCCGCAACACATCATCTAAGTGCCGGCACGCCGAAAAAGTCCTTCGCTTTGCCGATTTTTATCCTCTTTTATGCCCAAAGTTATGCTTTTATCGGCTCAAAGCATAGCGATTACCCCGCCAAACCACAGCTTTTAGCCGGTAAAAGGGCCGCGATTATAGCCTAAAAGTATAGCTATTAAAGGCAAAAAAGCGACAGCAAAACGCCTTGTTGATCACAACGCACTGATAATCAATATTTTATAAACTCGCTCTACAATCGCTTATTTTCGCCCAAGTCTTTTCTTTTTCAAAATAATGCCACTTTTTTGATGGTATATGTAAAGATTATTCAGAGTAAAGACAGAAAAACATATTCTTCTCATTGTTGTTTTTAAGGACATAAAGACATATTTTTCTTATGTTGTTTTTAAAGACATAAAGACATAAAAACATATTCTTCAGATTGTCGGAACAAAGACATAAGGGCCGCAAGCGGTCAAGAAAGACATAAAGCTAAGTGGGAAATGTGAAGCGTGAAATAGGAAATGTAGAGTGTGAAATAGGATGTGTGAAGTGCAAAAAGGTAAGCTGTCTACATTTTACATTCCACACTTCCCATTCTTTTCAATTAGTTCACCCTCCCTTTGGGCTACTCTTTATACACATCTCGATTAACTTAAAATTTGTGATAAGAACTCTGTTGTTTGATGTTGAAATCATTGACTTTTCGAGATTATCTTACTTAAATTCTGTTTATAGCATACGCTATTTTTTAAAGAGTTTTTTGTTAAACAGAGATGTGTATAAAGAGTAGTCCCTTTGGGAGGGCCAGGATAGGTTTTCAGATTGTGGGGAATAAAGACATAAAACTAATGGAAAATGGGAAATGTGATTAGCTTCTTTCTACCGGCCCGCTTTTATAACGCACAAAAGGATAGCTATTGGCGGGCAATAGCTATCCTCTTGGAAAAGTGTCGGTTTGATCTTATTTATTCGTAGAGATCCTGCGGTTGCCGGATCCGCTTGAAATCACGCAGAAAATCGGCGTATTCCGCTACGACGGCCTCAGCAAAACGCCTACCCTTTTCGGCCGTAGCAAGGGCCGGATTGCCGATACCCGTGTCGTCGGGCGATGCCAAATTCCAATGGCGAGGCAACCAAACCTTGCCTTGTCGCAAGGCTTTGACGGCAAAGCCGTGGCCTTCGCCCGGGCCGGCTTCGGACAGGTTGACCCACTCGGGATGGTAGTGCATCATCACAGATGTCTCTACTTCGTCGGCATGATCGCCCGGTTGGTCGAAGTATTCGGCCACCGGCGCCATCTTAAACCACTCACCGCAGGCGATGAAGAAGTCGGGATAGGCCGTCGAGAGGTCGTGCGACAGAATACAGTCGGTCAGATAAGGCAGATGCAGGTTGTGAGGCTCTGTGGCACCCCACGGCAGCAGCACGATATCGTAGCTGTGCTGCCGGGTAATGCCATAGTTGGCCATGATTAAATCATATTCTCGTTGTTCCATCCGATGGGTTTCGTTTAGAACTTTTCAAGAATTTCATTACACAACGTAAACGACTTGATCATCATGCGTGGGATATGGAAAGGCCCTTTAAAGAGGTTTCCCTTGGCCGGTTGGGCCACCGTGCCGTCGCGATGCAGGTATCCGTACCACTCACCATACTCCTTATCGGGGAAATGAGCGTATGTCCACTCGCTGATTTGGCGGTGACGATAGAGGTATTCCTCGTCGCCCGTACCCAGATAAGCGTAGAGCGAGGCGATGATGGTTTCACTCTGCGGCCACCAGAATTTCATATCCTGCGAGTAATCCTGTGGAGGCAGGTTGCGACAATCGCGGAAATTGATGATGCCTCCGTACTCTTTGTCCCATCCCCAGTCCCATGACCAGTTGAAGATGGTGAGCGCGGTGTCCATCAAGTCTTTGTCCCAGTTGCGTTGCCGCGCCTCTTCCATAAGGAACCAGCTGGTCTCGATGCAATGACCGGGGTTGATAACGCGGGTCATATTGGTATCGACGAACTCGCCGTTAGGACCTACGCATTCGAGCAAAGCCTTGAATTCGGGGTGCATGAAGTAGCGACGCAACTTGTCGATAGAGTCGTTGATCTGCAGCGTTAGTTTGGGATTGTCCACCACGGCGCGCAAACGGCTGCCCACATTGATGAGAATCATGATGATGGAGTGGCTCTGCAACTGCACCTCTGGCTCGAATTTAGGCGCAAGGAAGCCCGGTGTGGCCAAGAAACGCTGGGTGTCTTCAAACACCTGCATAGCGCGTTCGGCATAGTGCATGTCGCCTGTGGCCAGCGCGTATTCAGACATGGCGATGGCGGCGAAGGTCTCGCTGAAGACATAACGGCGCTTCCGCAACGGCCGGCCGTCGGCAGTGACGGAGAAATACATGTGCCCGTCCTTGTCGAAACAGTATTTTTCGATGAAGTCGATGGTCGTTTTGGCGGCCTGAAGCCATTCCTCGTTCTTCTCTACATTATTATAAGCGTAGGCGCAAACGAAGGCGAAGCGGCCTTGGAACCATACCGACTTGGTGGTGTCCATGAGCGTTCCGTCACGGTCTACGCAGGTATAGACACCTCCGTGTTCACGATCGAGGCCGTACTTCATCCAGAACGGCATGATATTTTGGGTCAGGTCGTCCTTGTAAGAACGTGCCCATTCGCTGATATATGCTTTTATATCTATCATAAGTCTTGTTTTAGAATTGGTTGCAACGGTCAAAGAAGTGAATGCTTTCCAGCTCGGCTTTCATGCGTTGTTCTTCTTCGTCGGTCATATTTTGGAACGGTACGCGGTTCGGACCTAAGTCGAAGCCGATGAGTTTCATAATGCGCTTGCCGCCAACGATGTTTCCACGGAAGTGGCAGATGACGTTTATCACCTCCTGAGCGAAGTTCTGATGGTCGCGCGCGGCCTCGATGTCGCCACGTTTCCAAGCGTCGATGATGGCCACAAGCTCACGGCCGTTGTAGTTGGTGGTACCTCCGATGCCGCCCTGAGCGCCTCCTTGGGCCAGCGAAGGCAGGATCGTTTCGTCCTGCCCGTGCAACATGTCGTACTTGCCGTTGGCATAGAGGCGACACTGGTTGTACTCGTAAAGGCTCTCGAAGGTGTATTTGATACCCGCGAAGTTAGGAATGCGGCCATCAACAGCCTTGAGCAGGTCGAGCATAGGCAGGAAAGCGCCGTTGAAAGCGGGGATGTGGTAGTAGTAGAAGGGCAACTCGGGCGCGGCTGCGGCAATCTGTTCGCAGTATTTCACGAGTTCTTCGATGCGACCAATCTTCGGGAACGGAGGTGCCATCGAACCGATTCCCCACGCTCCGATCTGCTGGGCGTGGCGGGCCAATTCGACACTTTCGCGCAGACAACAGCTGCCCACGTGTACGATTACCTTGAAACCGGCGGGCACACAGCTCACCCATTTCTCGGCCAGAGCTTTGCGTTCGTCGGTCGTCAGCATGTAGCCTTCGCCCGAAGAACCATTGATGAATACGCCTTTGAGTCCGTTTTTCTGCAACATAGCCGCATAAGCAGCGATAGGTTCGAGGTTTACGTCACCGTTGGCGTGGAACGGTGTAAACGGCGCGTCTATGAGGCCGATAATCTTTTCCATAATGTTTATAGTTTAAATTACAGTATTTGAGTTAGTTCATGTTATCTGTTTTGGGCTTCAGGAAAGTCAGCTGGATAATGAGAGCCACGGCCACGATGCCGCCGAGGAGGGCAAAACCCGTGCCTAAGCTACCGCCGTCGGCCCACTTTCCGAACACTTGCGTGACGGCGGCGCCGGCAAACACGCCCGTCATGTTCATGATACCATAGGCCGTAGCACGGTATTTAGAAGAGATAAACTGGCAGAGGATAGGCATGTTGTTGGCATCGAACATTCCGAAACCTACACCGAAGAGCAGCCCCGCGCCCACGATGGCCGGCAGACTGTGGCCGTAGCCCAGCAGCACGAGGGCCGGAATGGTGAGGCCCAGGCCGATGGCACTGGTGTAGACGCGGCCCTTGAGGTTGTGCCGCACCCACTTGTCGGACAGGTAACCGCCGAAGATGACGCCGATGAACGACGAGGCGGCGATGGTGATTGTGGAGAGCGGACCGGCACTTTCCATGGGTATGCCCAGGTTGTTGGCGAACAACGTCGGCAGCCAGTTCTTCGTTGCCCATCCCGGAAGGCTGGGAACGGCGAAGAAGAAGAGGATGATCCAGAACGCCCAGTTGGACAATACGACGCCGAAGCTCTGCAGCAGTCCGCCCGCCCCGGGCTTTTGATCTTGCGTGGAGGGCTTCGCGGCGTGGCCGGCCTTCTCATGCAGCAGGGCTATCAGCACCAGAGAGTAGGCTATTCCGATGATACCGAACCAGTGGAAGGTGGTCTTCCACGAGAGCATGGCGGCCACCACGGCCCCGAAGCCGCCTACGGCCTGACCCACGTAGATACCCGTCATGTGAATGCCGATGGCCAGTGAGCGGCTCTTGCCTTCGTGCCAGTCGGCCAGGAGCGACAGGGCCGAGGGGATGTAGAGGGCTTCGCTCACGCCCATGATCCCACGCAGGTAATACAGTTGGTCGAAGCTGGTGGCGAAACCCATGGCCAGCGTGACGGCCGACCACACGAAGAGGCTGCCGATGACGAGCCACTTGCGGCTCACGCGGTCGGCCACGAGGCCGGCGAAGGGCGACACCAGTCCGTAGATCCACAGGAATACGGCCATCAGCGCGCCGAAAGCCTCGGCTTGATTCAGTTCTTGGATGTCGGCCTTCATGGACTCCTGCATCGTCGAAAGCATTTGGCGGTCCATGTAGTTGAGCAGGGCTACGATCCACAAGAGGCCCACGACGAGCCAGGGATATGATTTCTTGTCAATCAGTTTCATAGAGATTTAGCGGTTGAAGTTGAGTCGATAGATTTCGGGGGTGCGTATACCGGGCTTCAGTTCGCCGCCGATGATGTAGACGGCGTTGCCTTGCTTGGCCAGCGCAGCACCGGCGCGCGCCCCCACTTGGTTCCTGCCGGCGATGTGCCAGCGGCCCTCTTGGAAGACGCAGATGTAGGGATTGAACCGATACCACTCCACGGCGTGCGTCATGTAGCCGGGCTTGGGGTTGTTCACCGCGTCGAGAAAGACGTCCTTGTTCACCCCTCCGACAATGACGATGGCGTCTTCCGACAGGTTCAGGGCAGCTGCCCCGCCGAGATAGATTTCCGTGCCGACGGTGTTGGTGGGCGGCGGCAGCGTGGCGGAAGGGTTGCCGAAGCTCCGTCCCGGCATGTTGAGTCGGCTCAGCCGCTCCGCCGTCTTGGCGGTGCAGCCGCCCCAGAGGCAGAACGTTCCGTCGATACTGCCGCTGACGGGCTGGCCCAGTTTCTCGTCATGGTGGGCCGGCGCTTCGCTCCATCCTTGTTCGGGCCGGGCCAGGTCGAGTGTGTAGAGGCGGTGCCCGTCGCTCACCGTCGCCGTGTTGGCGCAGCGGCAACCCGTGAAGTTGTCCATGGCCACCGGCAGGGCGGGGTATGGTGTGACGACGGCCCGGCCGTCTTCGAGGCTGATTTTGTAGGCTTCGGCAAAGCTCCGGTCGGCATTGTTGCCGCCCACGCAGAGGATTCCGTCCTCCAGTTGAATGCTGACGCCGTAGGCACAGGGCTGCGGCAGCCGGCCGACAAGCCTCCAGTCGAGCTGATTGTTGTCCGTGACTTCTGCGGCGTAGATACCTTGGTAGTAGCGTTTCCTGCCACCTTCGGCCGCTGGCGTGTCGGGGAAGTTGCAGCCGCCGGCCATCACCAGGCTGTTGCCGGCGGTTCCGGCAAAGCATGCTGATACTCCTTTTTCAATGCCGGGTTCGTTCGTCGGGAAGCCGAAGACCCGCTCGATGGTTTGCAGTTGCCAGGATTGGGCGAATGTTTCCTGCCCGTTTGTAAGTTCATTCATGACGATACAGATAAATAGGATTAACTTGATATGCTTCATTGGGCTATTTCCTTTTTGAATGTGCTGCATGGAAGTCCGGCCGCGTTGACGAGATTAGCGCGCGAAAAAGGCTGCCATCCGTATCTGACACTGACAGGACGGGCCACCCGCGGACAGTTTAGCGTCACGTCGGTTCCGGCCACACGCGCTTCGGCCTCATGGTAAACGCCGTCTTCTCCGGCCACTTCAAAGCCGATGAGGCTTGTGCCTTGCACCTTCAGTCCGTTGGCGTTGTCGAACGAGAGGCGCACTCCCTGCCTTTCGCGGACGGCCTTGACGCAGGCGGAACCTTCGCAAACGAGCCTATGACTGTAGACATGTCCGAGAGCCTGCCAGGCCAACCGTTCGCCCACCGGCTTTTTATTGCGGTAGTGCACGTCGAGTGAGTCGCCCTTATCCATCGACACGGTCATCCACGTATGGGGCAACTCGGCGGCCAACAGGCGTTGCGAGTCGCGAAATTCTGGCCACGACGGACGGTTGAGTCCTGACAGTTGCACGAAGAGGAACGGCAGGTCGGGCTGCCGGAAGAAGCCTCGCCAGCTCTTTTCAAGGAGGCGGAAGAGCCGTTCGTGCAATTCTATATTGTGGGCATTCGACTCTCCCTGATACCAAGTAACGCCCTTTATGGCATAGCCTTGTAGCGGAAGCATGCCGGCTTCAAACATATAAGCGGGCTCGTAAGGATGGCGTTGCAGCGCGGGAGTGGCGGCTTTGCGGATGTTTTGTAAAGCGCGACCACGTGCCCACGCCTGTCCGAAGTCGCCATGATACCAGTCGCAGAGGATAACAGGGAAATCCCATTCGAGTGTTCGACGATCAATCCACGACTCAGTGGTCGTTCCGCCCACGGCATTGCAGATGATACCGACGGGTATTTGCAGGCTGTCGGCCAGGATTCGGCCGAAGTGATAGGCGATGGAAGAGAAGTCCTCGACAGACTCCCTGTCCGCTTTCTGCCACGGTCCCACCCGCAACAGCTTCAGTCGATTGACCGAATCAAGCTCCGTTTTCGACCATTCCACCGCGTTGGTGGGATAGCGTGTGGGCATGTTGAACAGGTGCAGACGCCGCTGCTGAGCGGCCTTGGCCAGGTCGTCGTCGGCACTGGTCGTGGCGCTGACAGGCAGTTCCATGTTGGACTGGCCCGAACAAAGCCACACTTCACCTATATATATATCGCGTATGTCGCGTTTTCCACTTTTCGTTGTTATCCGGGCCTGATAAGGGCCACCCCCTTCCATGGCCGGAAAAGCCACCTCCCAACGGCCGTCCGTGCCGGTCGTCGTCGCCAGTCGCTGCCCGTCGAAGGCCACGTTGACTTTCTCTCCGGCGTTGGCCGTGCCCCTGAAGACGACGGGGTGCCGGCGTTGCATCACCATGCCGTCGCCATAGAGGGGCGACAGGCGCAGTCCGCCGTAGTTGCCGGTGATGGCGGCATACACGGTTTGGGCGATGATGGCGGCCCCTTCGGCATTGGGATGAATCGCGTCGGCAAACAAATCGGGCCGGTCATAGAGCGGCGTGTGCAGGTCGATGAAGCCCGTCGCGTTGGCCCGGGCTATTCTTTGGATATGCTTCTGAATGGCAGCGTGCCAGTCGCGGGTGCCACTTTCGAAGCGTGGATGTCGGTCGAAGATGGGCGACATGATGCAAATCCATATCTTGGCGTTGGGGTTCGCGGTTCTGAAATCAGTAATCAACTTCTGGTAATCACGATCGAACCGGCTGTTGTAGTTAGGCCAGTTGCGCGGATCGGTGTCGTTCAGACCCAGATGGATGACCACAAGGTCGGCCTTGAAAGCCAAGGCTTCCTTGTATTCTGGCTGTTGCCGATAGGGCCGATGACCTTGGTTGAGGAGCGTCGTGCCCGAGTGTCCGAAGTTTCTTACTTCGTAATCGGGACCCAGTTGTCGTTGCAAGACGGCGGGATAGCTGCGTTGTTCCCTGTCGGGAATACCGTATCCGTAGGTCACGCTGTTGCCGACGCAGGCCACTTTGATTTTTCCGGCAGCCTGAACAAGGCCGGTTATGAGCAATAGATAGGTAATGAGGAAGAAATGTTTCATTTGCTTTTTACTCAAACTGATAGACTTTTAGGTTCTGAGATGCTAACTTTTGCAAATATAATACAAAGGAAACGAAGTAACAAAATATTTTAGATAAAACAGGATATTTAATTAAATATTTTAATAAATCTGCCCGATAATCAGCAAACAATGTTAAAAACCCTCCCTCAAAGAGTAGTTTTCTTTGAATAAATAAGACGGATAAATGGCGACATGGCGCACGCGTCACGACGTGGTAAACGCCCGGGTATGACGAGGTTGCGGACATGTCGGAGCACGACTGTCGGTCGCCGTTTTTCAAAAGCTATGCTTTTAGCGTGTAAAAGCATAGCTTTTACACGCTAAAAGGGCTGCTTTGACACGCTAAAAGCACTGCTTTGAAAAACAAGAGGATAATGTCAGCGTTTACGCCAGTCGTCCTGCACGTAGTCGGAGGGGTAGGAAGAGCGGTCGACAATGGTGCCGTCGATTTGCCGGATATAGGTGTCGAAGGCACGCCGGCCCTCCTTCAGCACGATGATTCGGGCGCCCGGTGTCAGGTGGTTGTACTCGGTGTTGCCGCCGCCGAAGCGTCCGTAGGCCAGCAGAATGCCGTGCCACATGACGGCATAGTCGTTGTCATGGTCGTGACCGGTGAAGACGCCCATCACGTCGCCGCCCTCATACATGGCCGTGAACATGCCCGAATTGAACCGAGGCGAGCAGCAGGCTTCCTGTCGGGTGCCCTTCAGGATGGCGTTCTCGTCTTTCACGGCGTCGTGGTATTCGGGCAGAGGGATATGAAAGAAGGCCAGGGCCGGAATCGTCCGGCCGCCGTTGGTCGCCTTGACGGCCTGAGCTTGCCGGCGATACCACGTCACTTGGTCGAAGGTGAACCAGGCGTAGCCGTCGGTCTTGTAGCCCTTGGGAGCGTAGGCGTGGGAGTCCATGCAGTAGAGGTTGGCCGCCACACGGCTGCCGTCGTGCGACCGCACGGGCAACACGAAGTCGAGTTCCTGCCCGGCGGCGACGGGTGGCATGGCGCAGCCCTTCACCTCTCGGGCGATGTCGTAGAGCTGGCGGTTGGAAAGCCCCTGTTCGTAGTCGTGGTTGCCGAACTCATAGACCCACGGAATGTTGTGGGCGGCCAGCCGTTCCAGCACTTTGAGCAACGTGGCCTTGGCCGGCGACGAGTAGATGATGTCGCCCGTCAGCACCACCAGGTCGGGGCGTTCGCCCACCAGCGCGTTGTCGATGTTCTGCAAGGCCGGGGCCGACTTGGGGTTGTCGAGCTGATAGTGGAGGTCGGTGAGCTGCACGATCTTGAAAGTGCCGTCGGCACGGAACCGCAGTTCCTGTGCCGAGGCATTCCAACAAACAACGAAGAAGGCCACGAGGGCCAGTATTTTTCTCATAGGTGATGATTGATGGTTTATTTTCTGATGAATTGTCCTTCGAGGTCTACGTCGACGCTCTCGAAGGGGTGGAGGATTTGGTCGAGCAGGAGGGCATAGGCGCCGCGCGTGACGGGCCTTTCGGGTGACCCCACGGCGTATTGTCGGTAGCAGTCGGCCGCCAACTGTTCGATGGGAGCTGACAGGAGGATGTGATTTTGCGTGGCGATGCGGGTGAACAAGAGCAGTAGTTCTTGGACGGCCACAGGGCGATCGCCACCGAAACGCTCCTTCAGACCGTAGAAGTCGGCCAGCGGTTGCAGGTCGCGGCGGCGCAACAGGCTGTCGGCCTGAAGCCAACACTCGTTTTGCCAGTCAACGTGGCGCCCCACGCCGTGGAGCAGTCCCGTCACGCCAATGCGCTGATAAGGCCTGAAGCGCGGGTCGTCCTTCGGCACGTCGAGGAAAGGTAGCAGATAATTGCCCGTGCGGAGCAACTGGGTTTGCACGGCTCTGACCGACAGTCGCTCGGGCAGTGTCTTTTGTCGGATGGCCATGGCGGCCAGCGTTCCGGCCACCTGCCCTATCTGCATGACCACGGGCTGCAGCCGTGAGGTGCCGTTGACGAGGTTGGTCACGGAAACAGCCTTCTCGGCCAGCAGCAATCTCGACTCTCCTTTTGGGAAGAATACGCCCAAGGGAAGCCCCCATGAGGGGATAGACGGCAGGCTGAGACTGTCTACGGGCCGCTCGTTATGGTGCTGATCAACGGGATAGTCGCCCACGGCGACGGCCGTGCGATAGAGTGCCGTGGGGCGATTGTAAGGCTCGATGATGTCGTTCAGCGTGAAGAGAATCCTCCCATCGAAGCGCCGTCCCTCCCGATAGTAAGGCAGGAAAGGCAGCCGGTCGGGCGTGGGAAACTCGTCGTCGGCCAAGTCCAGTCGGTCGAAACCCAGCTCGTGTTGCAGGAAATAGAGGAAGCGCAGGCTCTTGGCCTTGGCCTCGCGGTGCAGGCTGTCGCGCTCGGCGGGGCTGTACTCGATATCGTTCAGGTAGATATCGTTGCCCCACATGGGCCAGTTGATCATGTATTTGCCGTTGGGCAGCCGGCCGTAGCTCAACATCATCTCCTTCGACCAAGGCTTACGGGGCAGCACGGAGTCGTTGTAGGCACAGACGCAGCAGTTGCGGAACTCCCACGGCGTGTAGCCTTCGGGGCGCTTCATCGGCCTTGGCTCGGCATATTCCTTGAGCGTCATGGCGTAGGTCATGTCCTGAACGATGTCTTGTCGCTGCTCAAGGGCCATCGGCTCATGGGTGTCTTGTCGGGCGTCGAGGCCCAAACGGTATGACAGTCCGGCCACCTTGGCCACGTCGCCCAGCTCGGTGGCGTCGATGAGATAGCGGGCTTTCACCCGTGTTTGCCGGCCGTGGCGCGTGAGCGTCAGCCGCCAACCGTCTTTCAGCCGCTTCAGGTCGGTCCATTCGGTCTCGGGCAGGTAGGTCAGAAAGTCCTTTTCTCGGTCTACCCACTGCCGGAAGATGGCGTTGCCGACCGACGGTTCGAACTGGATGAGGCTGACCCAGCCCGTGCGTAGGGCCTCTGCCGACCCGTAATGCCGGATGAGGGCTTGTTGGAAATCGCCCCACATACCACTCGGCAGGTGGTAGTTGCCGTCGGTGGCGCTCACGCCCGCCGCCGTCAACATGCCGCCCAGCCACGGCGTTCGCTCCACCAACAGCGTGCGACTGCCCAGCCGGGCGCTCTGCACGGCGGCACAAACGCCGCTCGTGCCGCCACCTATCACCAGCACGTCGTAGGTCTTGATGGCGGCCGAAGCGGCGAGCACGGTCAGCCAAAGCGTAGGAAAAAAGAGGAGAGAGCGGAGTTGCATGGTTTATTTCAGGCTGTTCAGATATCTGTCGATACCCGTTTTCAGGGCGTTCCAGTAGTTGAATTGGCGGACATGAACCATGTCGAAGACAAAGTAACCGTCGGAAGCGTTGATGCAGGCGTCGACCGAGTTGGTGACGGCCGTGGCTTGGTTGCCTTGCGGAAAACCGTCGGGATTACCCACGTCGGGACCTCCGGCAAACTTCACGTCGCCTTTCAGCTTCGCAGCGGCCTGCGTGCAGAAGCCCTGCATGGTCCATTCGGTGGTGCCGTAGACCGACGAGGCCCCCGCGTAACAGCCTAAGAGCAGCACGTCGAGTTTGTTGGCGAAGCCGTATTTACGATAGTCTGTGTTGGCCCACTCGGGGTAGTCGACTGCCGGATCGTAGTCGCGGCTGGCCCAGTTGACGCCCGAATGATAGTAGTCGGAGTACCAGGCACCTACGTAGGCGCCCACCTTCACATTGCTGTTGACGCCGCGCACGCGTGCCACCACCTTGCCCATGAAGTCGTAGATGGTCTTGGCACGGAAGGCCAGCCAGTCCTTGAAGTAGGCAGGTTGGCCCGCGTAGCCCTCCGAACCGGCCTTGGCCACGTCTTGGGGGAAGGCGAACGACGTGACACCCTTGGCCTTCATGTAGGCCTGGAACTTCGTCTTGGCGTCGTCGGAGAAGTCGGCCTGCAGGTTGTCGTAGCGGCAACGGTCGAGAATGATGGCGTCGAGGTCGTAGCGGGCCAGGTCGCCGATGAGGTCGAGGAGGTAGGCCTGCACGTCGTCGTTGCACGGATTGAGGAAGCGCGTGGCGTAGTAGTTGCCCGCGTCGACCGGTAGGTCCATGCCGTTGGTCAGCCCCGAGCCGAGATAGTAGGTCGAGGCCCAGCCCTTCTTGCCGCTTTCACGGAAGAGCATGCCCTGTCCGCCGAGGCCGTAGGGGTTCATCGAGCCGCCCACGAAGGTGTTCATGGCCGCGTCTACACGCAGTCCCAGCTCGTGACCGATGTCGATGAAGGCTTGCAGATAGTCCCAGTCGGCCGTTCGTTTGTAGTATTTGTAGGCGGAACCTTCCCAGTAGTCGAGTTGTTCCACGGCGTGGCCGGCGGCGCTCTTGAAGAGAATGTCGCCCGTGTAGGGGCGGACGTCGACCACGATGTGGGTGAATCCCGCTTCCTTCGCCCTCTTCAGGTCTTCCCGAATGTTCTCCTTGCTGTTGGCGAAGCGGCTGAAGTTGGCCGGCGCGTCTATCCAGATGTAGCGGGGTTTGGCCGCTTTATGGACGGTTTCGCCGCCCGGCGTGGGGGTGGGAGGTGTCGTTCCGCCGTTGTCGGGCTTGTCGCCCGAGCCGCAGGAACTGAACAAAAGCAGTGAACTGAGCAGTAGTGTCTGAATCATGGATAGCATATTCATATAAAAAGGAGGCAAAGGGGAGAACGACCGGCTCATGCGGCCACCCTCCCCAGGTTACAGAAGAAACTTATCATTTGATGAAACAGGCGTCGATGACGGCGCGTTCTTTCTTGTCGCTCGGCTTGATGGTCTGCTTGCCGTTGATGAGCATGCAGCTCGAACCGCCCCCGTCGAGGTTGAGCGCTTCGGTGCAGCCGATGGCTTTCAGCATGTCGGCCACCTGCGCGGTGGTCATTCCCAGGACGTCGGGCGTCATCCGGCGACCTTCGCACACGAAGAACACGAGGCGTTTCTTGGCCGCGTCGTAGCCGATGGCCGTGCGGGGCTGGGCCGAGTTGGCCGCCACGTCGAGCAGTTCGTCGGCCCACGTGTTCATCACCTTGCCCTCATGGAGCAGCACGCTGACGCCGCCAATGCCGTAGACGGCCGTCCCGTCGTTCATGACGGTGCCCTTCGAGGGCGAGTTGGCGTCGGGGGCAGTCGTCTCGGGCTTGGTTTTGTCAATCTTCTTGCAGGCCGAGTAGCTGTAGTCCTTGCCGTCGCTGGCGTAGTAAGTCCACGTGGCGTGGAACTCACCGGCCTTGTCCTGGTAGAAGAAACCTATCGTAGGATACCAGAAGTCGGTCCAGTTCTCCGACCAATAGTTCTGGTTCGGACTGAGCATGGAGCCTTCGCTGTAGCACGAACTCTGCGAGTAGTAGAAGCCACCGGACTCAAAGAAGAGGCCACCGTTGATGACAACGACCGGTGATTCGTAGTTGTTGTAGAACTCGGTGGGCGTGAACAGCTTCTCATTACCGTTGGCGCCGGCCTTCTTGCTCCAGTGAATGTCGTTGCTGACGCTGAACTTTGCCTTGTCGGTTCCCAGCTCGGCAATGGCGATGAAGGCCACGGCGGGCTTGTCGTCGGGCATCTTCACGGCCTTGTACACGTTGATGTAGGCCGGCAACCGGCCGTAGTCGGCGTTCACGTTGGTCCACCCCAGGCGGGTGATGTCGGTGTTCTCCTCGGGCTGTAGGCCCTTGTCCCACTTCCAGTTGGCGATGGTGTCCTCATGATCGTCGCTGTTGCAGGCCGTGAGAACGGAGAGCCCGAGCAGCAAGAGGAGCACCGGAATATGGCAATGAAGTCTTTTCATACGTTTCATATTGGTTATTTGTCAAAGCAGTCGAATTGATATCCACCGAAGGAAAGGTGGGTGTTGGAGGCGTAGAACACGTAGAGGAAGTAGCCATCCTCGGACGGTGTCACCAGGACGTCGGCAAAGCGGTTGTCACCGGCGTAGCCCACGGATCCGTAGAGGTCGGGCGTGGAGATGATGGAGGCCAGCGCGCTGCTCGTGTTGACGTTGCCGCTGATGGATGAAAGGTCGCCCGCGTCGTAGATGTAGACATGTCCCGGCAAGCCCCAGTTGGGCCAATAGCCCATTTCGTAGATGGCATAGTAGCGGTTCTTGTTGAACGCCCGGATGTCGGCGGCACCCGTATTGTAGCCCCATCCCGAACCTCCGGAGTTGGCGGAGAGTATCTGTTTGGCGCCGCTCCAGGCCGGAGCGTAGTATGCCGGGCAATTTCCGTCGCCGTAATAGCTGAACACGCAGCCGTCCTTCACGTCGGTGCCGGCGGCACAGACCTTGCTGATTCCGTCGAGACCGCCCCATGCCGGCACGCTGCCGAACAGGATGTTCTCGGCCGGACCGGCCTTGCCGTCCTTCACAATCCAGCGGATGGCGTTCTGGCAGGCGTTCGGCGTGGCGGTGACGATGGCGTCGTGGGCCAGGTCGCCCTGCACGTGGAGGCGCGCGCCGATGTCTACTCCGAGGTTGTTGGCATAGCTGATGAAGAGTTCGGGGGCCTTGGTCACGTCGTTGGTCTTGTAGATGTTGAGCGTGGAACCGCTGGCGGCGTAGTTGCAGATGAGCATGTTGCCGGCGCAGTCGCTCGTGATGGCGCCATCGGCCTTGGCCGCTCCGAGGTTGATGGCGCCCAGTTTGGTGCCCGTCACCTTACGGAAGTACTGTGGCGCGGAGCCGTCGCCGAGGTTCAGGACGACGAAGCTGCCGATGGAGGCCAGCGTCGGGTGGGTGTTGTTGGGCGTGGCCACGCCCAACATCGTCATGTCGTTCTCGAAAAGCTTGAGTTCGCTGCCCGTGCGAATGCCCGATGGAATCTTGGTCGGTATGTGTTTGATGACCTTGTAGACGCTTTTGTCGGTGCCGTTGTCGGCCGTCACGGTGAACTGGAAGCCGTCGTTCATGTCGTGGGGCTGGGCCGGGTCGGGCGAAATCGTGGCGTGCGGGTCGAGCACCACTTCGGCCGTCATGTCGGAAAGGTCGGCGGCGGTGAGCAGGGAGATGGTCTTCTTGTCTTCGTCGATGACGCCCTGCAAGTAGCCCGGCTGCACCAGGATGGACTTGATGGCGCACTTCGACGACTTGACGCGCTGTCCCGAGATCGTGATCTGCTTGCTTTCGCCATACGGGTTGGTGTAGGTGAAGGCGTTCTTCTGGGTCAAGTCGAGCACGGTGATGGGCGGGTCGATCTTGCAGTTGTTCTCCAGTGTGGCCACAATCTTGAACTGCGACATGTCCTTCTCTGTGGTGTTGTCGCTCTCTTCTGGGTAATACCAGGGCACGGGAATCACGTAGTCGGTGATGTCGTTGCTGTTCTGGGGCTGCCAGGTCACGACGGCCTTGTCCACATAGGTGCCCGACGTAAAGTAGGCCGTGAGGCTTGAGATGCCTGCCCGGTCGGCGGTGGCGTCCACGTGCTCCTCTTCGGCGCAGCTGCCGAGCGAGAGGAGTGCCGCCACGAAGGCGCCGATATATAGGAATTGCTTTTTCATAACTTTGAAATGTTGATGTTTTGCGGGTTCATGACACAGTTCTATTTCCATTCGGGGAATTGGTCGATTTCCTTGTTGTTGTTCAGTTCGCCCACCGGAACGGGCAGACGGTAGAGCTTCTTGGGGAAGTTGAGGTCTTGGTTGTCGACGTCCACGTAGGTGTAGCGGTACAGGTCGCCCATCTTCTCAATCTTCAGGCCGTGCCGGCGAATGCCCGTGAAGGTCTGGTCGGCCAGCTCCCAGCGGCGCATGTCCCAGTAGTAGAGTCCCTCGAAGGCCAGTTCCACCTTGCGTTCGTGGCGCAGGGCCTCGAAAAGGCGGTCGCCGCTGAGACCCGTCAGCTTGGGCAGGGCGACGCGCTCGCGCACCTTGTTGAGGTATTCCAGGGCCTTGGCGGCGTCGTTCAGTCGGTAGCAGGCCTCGGCATAGTTGAGATATACCTCGGCCAGACGGATGACAATGCAGGGCTGTGTGCAGTTTTGTACGGTCGTGAAGTGGTGGTTTTCGTCCACCAGCTTGCGCAGGTAGTAGCCCGTGGTGGTGCGTCCGTTGGTCTTGGGGTCGGCTTCCCAGCGGCACCAGCCGTCCGTTCCGCCTACGAAAGGCTCTATTTTGCGGCCTTTCCACGTAGCTCCGTTGTAGAGGATGGTGGCCTTGAAGCGCGGCTCCAGCTTGTCGTAGGGCGGCGCCAGCGTCGTTCCCGTCTTGGCGGCTTCGTGCCATGCGGCCCAGTCGAAGCGTTTTCCGTCGGTCATCTCGTATTCCTCCACCATGTCCTGGGTGGGCGTTCCGAAGCCGCCGTCGGCCTGGTTGCCGTCCAGGGCCTTGTCGCCGCCCGGCGCATAGTAGGTGTCGAAGGAGTGGGTGAGGCTTATCTTCGAGTCGTAGGTGTACTGGCAGATGGCCTCGGAGTTGCCGCCGGTGAAGGCGTCGGCGTAGTTGTCGGTCAGCTGGTACTTCATAGCGATGACCTTCTCGGCCGCTTCCTTCACGGCCGTCCAGTCCTTGCAATAGAGCATGGCCCTGGAGAGCAGCGCGTAGGCAGCTCCGCTGGTCAGCCGGCCTGTCGCCGACGCGCTGACGGGCAGGTTCTCGCCGGCGAACTTCAGGTCGGCCTGCACGAACTTCCAGCCTTCCTCCTCGCTGTCGAGCTTCTTGTTGGTGCTGATTTGCGACAAGTCCTCGGTGTAGAGGATGGCCTGGTGGTAGCGTTTGAGCAGTTCGAAGTAGCACATGCCGCGGAAGAAGCGCAGCTGTCCCTCGAAGTATTTCACGTCATTCTCGCCCAAACTGCTGCGATGCAGGTACTGCAGCGACTCGTTGATGCGCCGGATGTTCTCGTAGGTGCTTTCCCACACGCCCAGATAGGTGTCCGTGTAGCCCGCCGTCAGGGGCAGTCCGCCGTAGGAAATCTCGTTGGGAATGTACATCAAGGCATTGAATGTCATGTTGCCGTACTTGAATTCGTCGGTCAATCCCTCAGCCATGCCCACCGAACACTGGTACGTGCCGAAGCTGCTCAGTGCCGGAAGCAGGCAGTAGTAATAGTCGATGGCCATCTGCGCGTTGGTGGACGAGCTCCACACAAGGCTGTTGGTGGCCTTGTCGGAAGGCTTCAGGTCCAGGAAATCGTTGCAGGACGACAGGCCCAGAGAGGCTCCCAGCAGGCAGAGACCTAAATATTTAGCTTTCATAGATGTATCCTTTTAAAGTTAGAAAGTGATGTTGACACCGCCCAGGAACGTGCGCTGCTGGGGGTAGTAGCCGTTGTTGACGCGGGGAGACTCGGGGTCGACGCCTGTCGGAAGATTGTCGATGGTGAAGAGGTTGGAGCCTTCCACGAAGAAGCGCACCTTCTGAATGCCGGCGGCGTTGAGCCAAGTGGCGGGCAGGGTGTAGCCTATTTGGAAGTCCTTGAACCGCAGGTAGTCGCCTTTCTTCATCCAAAAGGTGGACGCCAGGCCGTTGGCACCGCCGTGACTGACGTTCCCCAGTGTCAAGCGGGGGTATTTTCCGTCGGGATTGTCCAGGCTGTAGGAGTTCTGCACGAGCCACAACGGCGAGTTGGCGCCTTCCTTGAAGGTCTGGCTCCACACCGTGTTGTCGTCGTAACCGTTGTAGTAGGTGCCGAGCAAAGACACGTCGAACTTCAGTCCGGCGGTGAAGAGCGCATTGAAGTCGAAGCCGTTCCACTGCGCGCCGAGGCTGAGACCCATCATGATCTGCGGGCGGTTGCTGCGGCCGATGCGGGCCTTGTCCTGCTCGCTGATGACGCCGTCGCCGTTCAAGTCCTTGAACTTGATGTCGCCCAGGTTGGGTCTTGAGCCGTACCAGGCCGACTTGGTGATCTCCTCCTCCGAGCGATAGAGCCCCTCGGCCACCCAGGCGCTGTAGGCATCGACGCTGGTGCCGACCACCTTGCGCCACTCCTGGGCGTTGGGGTCGTCCTGATAGCGCAGCCACTTGCTCTTGGCATAGGTCATGTTGACGCTCGCGTTGTAGTCGAAAGGCTTGCCGCCCAGCGTGAAGCGGTTGCGATGGGAGACAGTCCAGTCGATACCGTAGTTGCTGTAGCGGTTGTTGTTGACGTAGGTGGGGTAGTAGCCGCCCATCGAGGGGGCCTTGCCGCCGCTGTTGGAGGCCAGCAGGTCGTAGTTCAGATTGTAGAACCAGTCGAACTCCAGGCCCAGCAGTCCGTGCCACAAGGTGGCGTTCAGGCCGATGTTGGTCGTGCGGGTCTTGGCCCAGGTCAGCGCGGGATTGGCAATGCCGCTGGTGTACATGGAGCTGTAGGCCGTGCCGTCGAACACCCGTTGCGTAGCGAAGGCGTAGGTGCTGAGGTAGGAATAGGCCGCCACATTGTCGTTGCCGAGCAGTCCGAGGGAGCCGCGCACCTTCAAGTCGTCGAGCCATCCCCGGGCGCCTTCCATGAAGTCTTCGCCCGAAACGCGCCAGGCGGCGGAGAAGGAGGGGAAGAAGCCCCAGCGCTTGCCCGAGCCGCTGAAGTGGTAGGAGCCGTCGTAGCGGCCGCTGAACTCGGCCAAGTATCTGTTGGCGTAGTCATATTTCAGACGGAACACGTAGCCCGCCGTGCGCGTGTGGTTGTTGACGCCCGAGACGGGGGAGCTGCTCGTGATGGCCTGGCCGTAGGAAAGGTCGGCTATCTGTGGGAAAGGCACGTGGTCGACGTAGCCCGCGAAGTTGGAACTCTTGTAGTCGTTGATTTCCAGCAGGCCCATCGCGTCGACGTTGTGTCGGCCGAACTGTCGGGCGTATTCCAGGCGGAACTGGCCCGTGAGCTTCTGGGTGGTGTACTGTCCGTCGCTCACGTGGTTCAGCGTTTCGGCCGAGTTGCGCGGGTCGTCGTTGAGGATGAAGGTGCCGAAGTTGTCCGACGCCATCGACATCGTGTAGGTCTTGTAGGGCGTGGCCAGGTTCTTGCTCTGCGAACTCAGGTAGTCGTAGGCGCCGGTGAAGGCGAACGACAGCCCCCGGAGCCAGCGCGCGTCGTAACGCAGGTTGAAGTTGGAGTTGAGTTCGAAGCTGTGGGTGCGTCCGTAGCCCGACTCGTAGATAGCCGCGAGGGGGCTATAGGAAACGCCGGCGTTGTTGGGCAGTGTTCCTGTGTACAGTCCCTTGTGCTTTTCGGGCAGAAACGGGTGCATCATAATAGCTTGGTGCCCGATAGAAAGCCATCCTACTTCTTCTTCATCGCTTTGGCTTCCGTCGTCGGCACCACCCGATGAATATCCCGGTGTCTGGCGTCGGCCCACGGTGCCCACGGCCCCGAACGTCAGCTTCCAGTCGCGTCCCACCTTCGTGTCAATGTTGGCACGGACGTTGTAACGACGGTAGTTGAAGTTGGCGATATTGCCCTGTTGGCTCATGAAACCGCCCGAAAGGAAGTAGTGGATGTCGTCGGATCCGCCCTCCAGTGTCACGTTGTGCTTCTGGTTGTGGCCCGTTCCGAACACCTTTCCTATGTAGTCGACGTTGTCCCAGCCGTCCGTCGGGTCGTCGTTGAGCATGGCCTTGATGTGTTGGCTGGTGAAGACGGGCGTGTACTGGTCGCGCGACTTGAGGGTCGTTCCGGTGAGTTTGTCCATCAGGTCGGCCATGTTGTAGTAGTCGGCGTACTCCGGTCCGTTCATGAATGTGGGGAAGTTGGCGTTGACGGAGATACCGTACTGGCCGTCGTAGGACACCCGCGTCTTGCCCTGCCGCCCCTTCTTGGTGGTGATGATGACCACGCCGCCGGCGGCGTTGAGGCCATATACGGCTGCCGCGGCCCCGTCTTTCAGCACCGAAATGCTCTCGATGTCGTTGGGGTCGATGTCGTTCATCGAGCGCGCCACGCCGTCGACGATGTAGAGCGCGCCATACTGCGAGCCGCGGATGCGCAGCGCGGCGAAGTCGTTGCCCGGCTCGCCCGAGGTCTGCACGGAGGTCAGACCGGCCATGCGGCCGCCCAGCATGTTGGCGACGTTGGTCGACGGCGCCTTCAGCAGCTCGTCGCCCTTGAGCGCCGTGACGGCTCCGGTGAGCGACTGCTTCTTGGCCGTGCCGTAGCCCACGACCACTACGTCGTTGAGCGTCGACGACTCGTCGGCCAGCGTGACGTTGATGGTGCGGCGGTTGCCCACCCTGACACGCTGGGTCTTCATTCCTACATACGAAAACGTCAAGTAGTCGGCACTGTTCGCTTGTATGCTGTAGTTGCCGTCCAGGTCGGTGATGACACCGTTTTTGACGTCTCCGTTTCTGAGCACGGTCACTCCGGGGAGCGATGTGCCCGCTGCGTCTTTCACGACGCCCCTGACCGTCTGTGCCGCCGCGTCGAGAACGAGGGCGAACAGCAGGGCCAGTGTCAGCGTCAAAGTCTTCGGAAAGACTGAATTTCCTGTTGATAAGCTGAAATTCATCATGGACATTAAAGGTTGGTTGGTTGATAGTTTAAGTTGGATGAAGCCTCTTCGGCTTCACAATGTTTTTTCGTTGTAGTCAGGCCGGGCCGCGGCTGTTTTCCCAAAGCAGTCCCCTCGTGTTGCAAAAGCAGCCCTTTTAGCGTGTAAAAGCTGTCCTTTTGCAAGGTAAAAGGGCTGCTTTCAGCTGCTGAAAGCAGCCCTTTTGGAAAACGGTGGCGTGCCGATGGCTTTCGCGTTGGGCGAAAACAGGCGTGCGGTCGTGGTCAAGTCTCTATGGAAGAAGCCGTTGCGGAGGCTGAAGCCGTCGCTTTTCCTCCGCAACGGGGAGTGTCGATGGGGTCAGTTGTAGCGGGCGGTGTCCCACCAGACGCGGACGGCCATGCCGTCGCCCTTGCCGCCGTTGAGCGAAGCGTCCTTGGCGTTGGGGTTGTCACGGGTCTCGTCGTCCACGTATTTAAGCTTCTTGACGAACGTTCCCAGCGGCAACGTGCTCTCCAAGCTCTGCACCACCGGCGTGAGCGCAGGGTAACCTGTGCGCCGGAACTCCGTCCAGGCCTCTACGCCGTCGGGATAAAGGGCCAGCCACTTCTGCGTCAGGATTTGCTTCAGGTGGCCTTCCATGGTGCTCTCGGCCGTCCAGGCCACGCCGCCCGTGGTCTTGTAGGTGTTGTCGGAGGTTGTCGTGTAGTACTTTGCGTCGACGCCGGTCCGCTCGTTGTCGAACGACGCCTGGATGCCGGCCAGGTAGTTCTGCTGCGCGTCGCCCGCTCCGGTATAGCCGCGAAGGGCCGCCTCGGCCTTGAGGAAGCACACTTCGGCGTAGTCCATCAGCTTCATGGGGCGTGAGATGCAGAAGGATGACTCGCTGTTGTCGGCGCTGTTCCATTCCGGCATGTACTGGTAGCCCCAGACGTAGGAGCGTTCGTCGCCGGCCGGGATGTTGTCGGAGGGCAGTCCGTTGGCCACGCCCTGGAATTTGGGCGCCGCCGCCGTAGAGCCGGGCGTGTGTCCGAACCACAAAGTGGTGCGTGGGTCGAGCACGGTGCCGGTCTGTTTGAGCATGTTCTCCATCGTCTTGCTCATCGCGAACTCACCCCATCCGGAGATTTGGAAGAGCGGGAAGCCGTTGGAACCGGTGCCCGAGATGTAGACCCCCGCGTTGTCGGCATTGCCGGAGAGCAGTCCGCCGGGGGCCGCGAGAGCCGCTTCGGCCTCCTTCTTGGCCGTGGCGGCGTCGACGTAGGCCAGCCGCAGGGCGTAGCGGAGGCGCAGCGAGTTGGCCAGACGAATCCACTTGGCAAGGTCGCCCTGGTAGACGAGGTCCTGCGTGGTCGCCAGTTTCGCCTGCGCGGCGTCGTCCTTGTGGGCGTTGAGGGCCGTGACGGCCTCGGTCAGCTCCTTGAACAGGTCGGTGTAGATGCTTTGCTGGCTGTCATACTTGGCGTTGCTGGTGCCCGTGGCGGCCTCCGTGTAGGGGATGTCGCCGAACATGTCGGTCGTCTGGGCCGTGCAGCGGGCCGTGAAGATACGCATCACCTGGTAGATGTTGTCGTACTGTGGCTTCTCGACCACGATTTCCTTCACGTTCTTGAACTGCTTCAGCACGCCCACGTAGTAGCTGTTCCAGAAGCCGTCGGTCACCCAATCGCTTCGGAAAGTGTAGTTGTCGGAGTTGAAGTAGGCGGCCGAGTTAGCGAAATACTGCGCGTAGAGATTGGTGTGCAGGTTGTCGCCCACCTGATATTCCCACGAACCCATGCGGCTTCCTTGCTCCATCATGTAGGGAAGGATGTAGCCGGGGTCTCCGTCGGTGAGTCCTGTGGGGTCGGTGTTGATCTTGTCGTAGTCGCCCGTACACCCCATGACCATGCCGGCGATGCAGAAAAGTCCTATAGTTTTGATGATATTACGTTTCATAGTCGGTTCGGTTTGGTTAGAATTTAACGTTGAGTGCGAGGCCGAAGCTCCGTGTAGGAGGCAGTGAAGCCAGCTCGAAAGCCTGCGCGTAGTCGCTGCGTGAGAAGGCGCCTTCGGGATTGACGGGCGCATTCTTGTGGAAATAGAAGAGGTCGCGGCCCACCAATGAGAGCTTGGCATACTTGATGGGCGTGTTGCGGAACCACGACTGGGGTAGGATGTAGCCCAGCGACAGCTCGCGCATCTTGATGTATGAACCGCTGTGGATGAAGGCTTCGGCCACGCCGGTGGGGCCTCCTATGGCGTTCCAGTAGGCTTCGGAGGTGACGCCCACGGTGTTGGCTTGTCCGCTTTCGGTCACGCCGTCAACCACGATGAGGTCGTTTGCCTCGCGTCCCTTCAGCGTGCGGGACGACGTTCCCTGCTGGCAGGCGTAGGCGTCGGTCACCGACACGAACTCGCCACCGTGCCGAATGTCGACCAGACAGCTGAATGTGAGGTCTTTGTAGCGCAGCGAACTGCCCACGGAACCAGTCCACTTGGGAGTCATGTTGCCGACCACTTGGTCTTCAACCGCTTCGGGAAGACCGCTCGCATTGACGACGATCTTGCCGTTGGCGTCGCGCTTGAAGGCCTTGCCCACGATGTCGCCATACTTGCCGCCGCTCGAAACGACAACCTTGGCGATACGCGTTTCGCCCAGCGTGAAGCGTGAAATGCCCTCCGTGAGGCTCTCGCAGGTGGTGCGGCTCATGCCCCAGTTGAGGTTCAAGTCCCACTGCCAGTCCTTCGTCTGCACGGGGGTGCCGTTGAGCATGAGCTCGAATCCGTGGCTCTTGATTTCACCAGCGTTGATACTCTTGGCCGTATAGCCCGACGAACCGGGCATGCCGACGCTGAGAATCTGGTCTTTCGTGTTCGTATTATAATAGGTGAAATCAAGTCCGAGACGGTTGTTGAAGAAGCGGAATTCGGTTCCTATCTCGAACGAATTGGTCTTTTCGGGTTTCAAGTCGGCCAGGGCCTTGGTCTTGCTGAGGTACTCCTTGATGATGTTGGGGTTCACCTTGTCGCCCTCTGCGTCGAGTTTGTCACCCGTAGTCCACAGGTAATAGAGGGTGGCCAGCTGATAGGGGTCGGTGTCGTTGCCCACCATGGCCCACGAGGCGCGCAGCTTCCAGTAGTTCATCCAGTCGGGGAGTTTGAACATTTCGCTCATGATACCCGACACGCTGACCGAGGGATAGAAGTAGGAACGGTTCTTGGCAGGCAGCGTCGACGACCAGTCGTTGCGGCCGGTGAGGTCGAGGTAGACCATGCTCTTGTAGCCGAAGGTGGCTTGGGCGAACACGGATTGAATCTCTTTCTTCGAGAATCCCTCGCTCGTCGTTTGCGTGAGGCCGTTGGCAAGGGTGACGGTGCCCGGGATGGCGAAGCGTCCCGACGAACTGGAAAGGGCGTCGTACTTCGTGTTCTCCACCGAAGTTCCGAGGTTGGCGTTGACGGAGAAGTCGTCGAAACGCTTGTCGAAATAGAGGATGAGGTCGGCGTTGAACTCCTGGTTGGTCTGACTGCTCTTGATATATTGCGACGCCGTGGACGTCGGATCGGGCAACGTGTTGTAGTTCTTGATGGCGTCGTTGTACCAGTCCATGCCTGCCCGGCCCG
This sequence comes from Prevotella illustrans, assembly GCF_017426725.1. Taxonomy (GTDB): domain Bacteria; phylum Bacteroidota; class Bacteroidia; order Bacteroidales; family Bacteroidaceae; genus Prevotella; species Prevotella illustrans. Next base: position 249,205 of record NZ_JAERMS010000001.1, read on the forward strand.
TCAGCCGCAGGTAGTCGGTGAACCTGACGGTGGCGCTGAGCTGGCCCATGAAGCGGTTGCGCACGGCCTTGTTGCCGTTTTCTGTGGCACAGAGGGCGTAGGGGTTGGAGAAGTTGTCGCTCGGTCCCGACCAGTTTTCGGCATTGTTGATGTAGGCCCCGATACCTCTCGGGTTCTCCAAGTCGCTCAGTCGAATGCCGCGGGGCATTTTCACGAGTTGCACCATCTGGCCGTATTCACCCTGTCCGGGGCGGTTGTTGGTCTTCTGGTGCATGTAGCTGGCCTTGATTCCCACAGTGATGAGCTTGTTGTTCATCTCCGTATGGAAGTCGATATACTGCCGGTTCTGGTTGAAGTTGGGCGTGATGTCGTCGGCACGGGTGTCTGTGAACGACAGTCTGCCGCTGATGTTCTCGCCTCCGGAGGTGGCCGTTATCGTGTTGGAGTAGGACACTCCCGTGCGATAAAAGTCCTTGATGTAGTCTTTCTGCGGTGTAAGCGCGTAGGAAGAGTAGCGGTCGTCGCCGTAGAAAAGCTTGCGCCAGTTCTCCACGGTCTGGCCCGTCATCTTCGGTCCCCAGCTGGCTTTGGCGCTGCTGTCATAGGCTCCGGCCGCTCCTTGGCCGTAAATGTTCTGGTAGTCGTAGGGCGAATAGACGGTCGTGACGTCCAGCGTGCCGTTGTATTCCAGTCGGAGCGGCTGTCCGCGGCGGCCTTTCTTCGTCGTGATGACGATGGCGCCATTCTGCGCGCGTGAGCCGTAGAGGGCCGCGGCGTTGGCTCCCTTCAGCACGGAAATGCTTTCGATGTCCTCAGGGTTGATTTCCGACGCCGCGCCGGCATAGTCGGAACCGCCCCATTGATCGGCCTGTTCCACCGAACTGTCGTTGATGGGGAAACCGTCGACCACCCACAGCGGCTGGTTGTTGCCGCTCAGCGAGTTGAGGCCACGCATGACGATGCGCGTCGAACCGCCGAGACCAGTGCCCGACTGGGCGATCTGCACGCCGGCCACTTTGCCTTGGAGCATGTTGGCCACGGAGAACGACTTGTTTTCGGTCAGTCCGTCGGTCTTCACCTCTTGCATGGCGTAGCCCAGCGCTTTCTTCTCGCGCTTGATACCCAGCGCGGTGACGACGACTTCGTTGAGTTCGTTGCTGGCCGGAGCCAACACGATGCGTAGTGTATTCCTGCCGCCCACGGCTACGGTCTGCGGGGTATAGCCCACATAGGTTACCGTCAGGCGGGCGTTCGCTTTCACGTTGATGGAGAATTTTCCATCCAAATCAGTTACGACGCCGTTTCTCGTGCCTTCTTCAAAGACGCTGGCTCCGATGACGGGTTCGCCCGTCTCGTCGAGAACGATGCCGGCAACGGCTTTCGCCTGTTGCTGGGTCTCCGTTGGATCGGGTGACACGGGATTGGCGTTTGCCGGCTGTGTCGCCGCTAACAGCAAGCCACCCAGAAGGATGACCGGGAAGCTGAGTAATTGGTTTTTATTCATCATGGCCGTTAAAAGATGTTTGATTAGATATTTGATTATGCTGATTGCGTTTTTATATGTATTTGCTGCAAATGTAAAGAAAAAGTAGATAAGTTCCAAAAGTTTTTGCCAAAACTTTTTGTGTTTATTTAAATATTTTGTAAATTGCGGCCGATTACGTATAAATTTACCCTTAAAATCCATGTAATACTTTTCTTTTTTATGTTAAATCGCAGACTTTTTATTAAGAACATGCTGCTGGCCGGTGCTGCCACAGTAGTGTCGCCACAGTTGTTAAGAGGTGAAACGCAAGGTCCACGGGGCCGTGGAAAGTGGCGGGTGGGCAACAGCCGCGCCCAAGTGACGGACGGCGAGAGCCGACTCATCGTGCCCAAGGCCGCCGGCATGCGCATCACGGGAACCTTTCTGGACGAGATTTCGCACGACATACCTCATCAGAACTGGGGCGAGAAGGAGTGGGACCGGGATTTCCGGCACATGAAGGCCATCGGGATAGACACCGTCATCGACATCAGGTCGGGCTACCGGAAGTTCATCACCTACCCTTCACCTTATTTATTAAAGAAGGGTTGCTACATGCCTTCGGTCGATTTGATCGACATGTTCTTGCGTTTGGCCGACAAATACGACATGAAATTCTACTTCGGACTTTACGATTCAGGCCACTACTGGGACACGGGCGACATGCAACAGGAAATCGACGACAACCGATATGTCATCGACGAGGCGTGGAAGATGTACGGTCATCACAAGAGTTTCAAGGGATGGTACATCAGTACGGAGATAAGCCGTAAGACGAGAGGCTGCATTCCCACGTTCCACACGATGGGCAAGCAGTGTAAGGACGTGTCGGGCGGTCTGCCGGTCTTCATTTCGCCGTGGATAGACGGCAAGAAAGCTGTGCAGGGAACGGGCAAGCTCACCAACGACCAGGCCGTGAGCGTGCAGGAGCATGAGCGCGAATGGAACGAGATTTTCGATGGCATACACGACGTGGTGGACGCCTGCGCCTTCCAGGACGGGCATATCGACTACGACGAGCTCGACGCCTTCTTCTCCGTCAACAAGAAACTGGCCGACCGCTACGGCATGCAGTGCTGGACCAACGCCGAAACCTTCGACCGCGACATGCCCATCAGCTTCCTGCCCATTAAGTTCGACAAACTCCGCATGAAGCTCGAGGCGGCCAAACGCTGCGGTTACGACAAAGCCATCACCTTCGAGTTCTCTCATTTCATGAGCCCGCAGTCGGCCTATCTGCAGGCCGGTCACCTCTACGACCGCTATCGGGAATACTTCGGAATATGAAGAATCACGGCCTTGATGGGGCCGATCGGTCGGCCCCGTCAGACCGACTTGCGGAGGCCCTTGGCTTCCCGCTTTCCAAAAGCTATGCTTTTGCACGCTAAAAGGGCTGCTTTCGCAAAGCAAAAGCATAACGAATGAAAAACAACCTCAAAACTATGGAACAAGTAAAATTAGGATATGTGTTTTTTCTGGCCTTCGTGGCCGCCATCGGAGGCTTGCTGTTCGGCTATGACACAGCGGTCATTTCGGGCACGATCGATCAGGTAACGGCCCAGTTCGGACTTGATGTCATCCGGCAAGGCTGGTACGTAGGCTGCGCGCTGACGGGTTCGATCGTGGGTGTAGCCTTCGCCGGCGTGATGAGCGACAAGCTCGGGCGACGTCCCACGATGTTCGTCTCGGCCATGCTGTTCACGGTTTCGGCCGCCGGTTGCGCCGTCAGCCCCGACTTCGGGTGGCTCGTGGTCTATCGCATTATTGGCGGACTGGGTATCGGCATCGTGTCGGTCGTGGCCCCGGTATATATCTCTGAGATTGCCGTCACGCGCTATCGTGGCCGGATGGTGTCGCTCTACCAGCTCGCCGTCACCGTAGGCTTCCTCGCGGCCTACTTTGTCAACTACCTGCTGCTCGACCTTTCGCGCGCCGCTTCGTTCTCTACCGGCTGGCTGCAACTCGTCTTCGTCACGGAGGTGTGGCGTGGCATGCTCGGCATGGAAACCCTTCCGGCCCTGCTTTTCGTGCTGACGCTGTGCTTCATTCCCGAGAGTCCGCGTTGGCTTATCACACGCGACCGTGACCGTCGGGCCTCCGCCATCCTCTCCGCCATCTACCGCCGACCGGAAGACGTGGAGCGGCAGATGGCCGACACACGCTCTACACTGTCGGCCGAAACCAAATCGGAATGGCGCAGCCTGCTGCGGCCGGGCATTCTGAAGGCCGTTGTCATCGGCGTCTGCATCGCCATCCTGGGCCAGTTTATGGGTGTCAACGCCGTACTCTACTACGGTCCGTCCATCTTTAAGGACGCCGGTATGGACGATCCGCTCTTCTGTCAGGTGCTCGTGGGCATAGTCAACACGCTGACGACGGTCCTCGCCCTGCTCATCATCGACCGCGTAGGCCGCAAGAAGCTCATCTACTACGGCGTGTCGGGCATGATCGCGTGTCTCGTTCTCATCGCCGTCTACTTCGCTTTCGGGGCGTCATTGCGCCTCGGCGTCGGCTTCATGCTGACCTTCTTCCTGCTTTATGTCTTCTGCTGCGCCGTCAGTATCAGCGCCGTCGTCTTCGTATTGCTGTCCGAGATGTACCCCAACAGCGTGCGCGGACTGGCCATGTCGATTGCCGGACTGGCCCTGTGGGTAGGCACTTACCTCATCGGGCAGCTCACGCCGTGGATGTTGGCCAACCTCACGCCGGCCGGAACATTCCTGCTCTTTGCCGTCATGTGCGTGCCCTATATGCTCATCATGTGGCGGCTCGTGCCCGAAACGGCCGGCATGTCGCTCGAGGACATTGAGCGCTATTGGACCCGCACGTCGGAAAAATGACGGCGTTTTCGGAAAAAATGTTTATCTTTGCCGCCTATAGTGTGGGCGGCAAAGTGCCCCCAAGTATTCTAACCTAAATTTACAGATACACGACATGAAAAGAATTCTATTGCTCATGGCCCTCGTCACGCAGACATTGCTGATGGCGGGAGCCGATCGAATCGTGAAAGCCAACGACCCCGCCATCTCGTTTACGGGGCGCACGGAAACCCTCGACGACGGTAGCGTGCGCTACGACTGGGTCGGTGTCTACATGCAGACGCGCTTCACGGGCGGCCGTATCGCCGTAGAGGTGGCCGAAACGGGCACCAGTTACCATAATATATATATCGACGACCGCTTCGTTCGCAAGATTAAGATAACGGGTAAGGACCGCCAATTCGTCACGCTGGCCGCCGACCTGAGCAAGGGGCCCCACACATTGAAGCTCCAGAAGTGCACCGAAGGCGAGTTCGGTTGTACGACCGTGAGCGCCGTCCGTGTGGCCGCCGGTGCCCGGTTGCTGCCCGTGGCGCCCCGGGAGCGGCTCATCGAGGTCTATGGCGACTCCTATACGTGTGGCTATGGCACCGAGGGCAAGAGTCCCCATGAGCGTTTCAGGCTGGAAACGGAGAACTGCGACAAGGCCTACGCCTGCATCATCGCCCGTTACTTCGGCGCCGACTATCGTCTCATTGCCCACTCGGGCATGGGGATGGTACGCAACTACAACGACTCCGTTCAGCTGTCGCGCCACAATATGTCGACCCGCAGCACGCAGCTCTACGACGATTTCAACCGCACGCCCTACGATTTCAGTAACTGTCGCAAGCCCGACCTCGTGATGATCAACCTCGGCAGCAACGATTTCTCCACGCTCGTGAAGCCCACGCCCGAACAGTTTGTGAACGCTTACCTGAAGATGATCGACAACATCAGGAGCCATTACGGCAACGTGCCCGTGCTTTGCGTCACGCCTCACAGCGCCAGCCGCTATTTATTGGCCGCCCTCGACTATCTGCGCGAACGGCTGATGAATAAGTATTCCGGCGTTTATATGGCCAATCCGATGGCCGGCATCGTGACCCAGGCGGCCGATACGGGGTCAGACCATCATCCCAACTACCAGGGACAGTGCAAAATCGCCATGTCGCTCATACCCCAAATCTCCGCGATAACGACGTGGAATCTCGCTGATTTATTTTGATTCAGCAAATTATTTCGTATATTTGTGGCCATAAGTAAATGTCTTGCGTTATATGACGAACCTTTTTGAAAAAGAAAAAGATAGCAAGAATGTTGTTTTGAAAAGCAATATTCTGTGCTATTTTATCCAGAATGGCAATTCTACCACGAACGATCTGGCCAAGGAGTTCAACCTGAGTATCCCCACAATGGCCAAGACAATCAACGAGATGAGTGCAGGAGGATATGTCTTGGAATACGGCAAGTTGGAGACGGGAGAGGGCCGACGGCCCAATCTTTACGGGCTCAATCCCGACTCGGGCTATTTTATTGGAGTCGACATGAAGCAGAGTTCGCTCAGCATCGGTCTCATGAACTTCCGCGGAGACTTGGTCGACCTCATCGACGATGAGCCGTTCTCGTCCGACAACACACAGGCGTCGCTCGACGAACTCTGCGATCGCATCGTTCGTTTCATCGAACATATCAAGGTACCTCGTGAGAAAGTGCTCAACGTCAACATCAATATCTCGGGCCGGGTGAACCCCGATACGGGCTACAGTTATAGCTTTTACAACTTCTCCGAAATGCCTCTGAACGCCTATATCAGCGAAAAGGTGGGCTGCGATGTCTCCGTCGATAACGACAGTAGGGCCATGGCATACGGCGAATATATGCAAGGCTGTGCCAAAGGAGAGAAAAACGTGCTCTTTCTGAATCTCAGTTGGGGACTCGGTCTCGGCATTATCATCGACGGAAACCTGTACAAAGGCAAGTCGGGATTCTCGGGAGAGTTCGGCCACATGCACGCCTTCGACAACGAAATCCTGTGTCGTTGCGGCAAAAAGGGCTGCCTCGAGACCGAAGCGTCAGGCTCCGCGTTCTACAGAATCTTCAAAGAACGCATCAAGAACGGCGAAACCTCGATTCTGAAAACCAAGAACGGCGAGGAAATCACGCTTCTCGACCTCGTCAAGGCCACCAATCAGGAAGATCCGCTCTGCATCGATATCCTCGAACAGATAGGCCACAACCTCGGGATGCACGTGGCCGGACTCATCAATCTCTTCAATCCCGAACTTGTTATCCTTGGCGGAACGCTCTCGTTGACCGGCGACTTCATTCTTCACGCCGTGCGTTCGGCCGTTCTGAAGTATTCGCTCAACCTCGTAAACAGAGACACTCAGATTCGCATTTCCAAACTCAAGGACCGCGCCGGCGTCTTGGGCGCCTGCATGCTGGCCCGCAATAATATACTCCAATAAACACATGATCATTAAAGACAAGCTGTTGATAGGCCTGTTCGCCCTGGCATTGCCCCTCAATGCCGGCGCCCTGACGTTTGCCTCAGCCGATTCCACACAGCAAGAAGTAAAGAAGGCAAACGGTAAAGCAGACAAAGAGAAGAAAGACGACAAAGCTGCCGACAAGAAAAAGGACAAGGACGAATACGCGGAGCTTATCAAGAAGAGCGTCAGTTTAGAGCGCGGTCTCTTCGACGTGCGCCATATCGAGAATAAGTGGTACTTCGATGTGCCCGACTCGCTGCTCGGTCGCTACATTCTCACCGTCACCCGCCTCACCGGAGTGCCCGAAGGCGTCGGCAAGTTCAGCGGCGAAGAGGTGAATCGAGAGACCGTCTACTTCGAGAAACACGACGCCAAGACGCTTTATCTGCGTGCCTACGTGGGGTCGCAGGAGGCCGATCCCAATACCAGAATCTCGCAGACGCTGCGGGCTTCGACCGTCGATCCCATCATCGCGTCGTTCAAAATCATCGGCAAAAACCCCAACAAAGGCATGAATCTCATCGAGGTGTCGTCCTATCTGATGCGCGACAACAACTCGATCGGCATGCCCAGCTCCTCTTCCAAACAATATAGCATCGGCGGAATGCAGGCCGACCGCTCCTATATCGACACCATCAAGACTTTCCCCATCAACGTGGAGATTCGTTCCACACGCACCTACAGCGCCACGCAGTCGAACAAGATACCCGCCACCTCTACCGGAAACGTCACCCTGGGCCTGAATACGAGCATGGTGTTGCTGCCCAAGACGCCGATGCGGAAGCGGCTTTGGGACAAGCGCGTGGGCTACTTCACCACCGCCGTCACCTATTTCGACGACGATCAGCACAAGACCGACCCCGAACGTGTTGCCGCCCGCTTCCGCTTGGTACCCAAAGACAAGAAAGCCTATGCCAAAGGAAAGCTCGTGGAGCCCGAAAAACAAATCGTATATTACATCGATCCCGCCACGCCCAAGAAGTGGGTGCCCTATCTGATAGCCGGTGTCAACGACTGGAACACGGCCTTCGAGGCCGCCGGATTCAAGAACGCCATTGTCGCCAAGGAAGTTCCCGAAGACCAAGACATCAGCCCCGACGACGCCCGCTACTGCTTCCTGCGCTATCTGCCGGCCGAAATAGAGAACGCCTACGGCCCGCATATCATCGACCCACGCAGCGGCGAAATCATCGAGAGCCACATCTGCTGGTATCATAACGTGATGAACCTGCTCACCAAATGGTATATGATTCAGTGCGGACCGCTCGACAAGCGTGCCCAAACCATGCACTTCGACGACAAACTCATGGGCGAACTCATCCGTTTCGTATCGAGTCACGAGGTGGGACACACGCTCGGACTGCGCCATAACATGGGCGCCAGCTGGGCTACGCCCGTGGAGAAGCTCCGCGACAAAGCTTGGGTGGAGCAACACGGCCACACCGCCAGCATCATGGACTACGCCCGCTTCAACTACGTGGCCCAACCCGAGGACGGTATCGGCGAGAAGGGACTCTTCCCACGCATCAACGATTACGACAAATGGGCCATCAAGTGGGGCTATCAGTATCGTCCCGAGTTCAAAGACGAGCACGCCGAGAAAAAAGGACTGATGGCCGAAACCACCAAGATACTGGCTACCAACCCCCGGTTGTGGTTCGGCGGCGAAGGCCGTGACGAGGATCCGCGCGCGCAGACCGAAGACCTGGGCGACAACAGCATGAAGGCCGGCGACTACGGAATCAAAAACCTGAAACGGGTGGTGGCCAACCTCCCCAAGTGGACGCGTCAGGACAACGACCAATACACCGACTTGACGGAAATGTATAACGGCGTGCGCGACCAGTATCGCCGCTATTGCAACCACGTGGCAACCCATCTGGGCGGCCGTTACCTCAACAATATGCCCGGTAAGGAGCCTGTCGAGATTCAGCCCGCGGCCCTTCAGCTGGAAGCGCTCGACTTCCTGGGTCGCCATCTCTTCGAGGCGCCGCTCTGGCTCTATCCTGCCAACATCGTCAGCAAGACCGGCGTCAATCCTTCGAGCGACATCCTGAACCGCCAGAACATGTTGCTCTCTCACGCGCTCTCAACCTCCATGCTGTCGAAGATCTACGACGACTCCTTCATGTCGCCCCGGGCGCTGAAGCTGGACGCCTATCTGGACAAGTTCTTCTCTACCGTGTGGAAACCGTTGACGGCCCCCAACGAGTTGAGCAACAAGTGCCGCCGCTCCTTAGAACGCCTGTATGTCAGCAACATCGACCGCTGTCTGAATCCACAGGCCAAGGACGCGAAGACCGCCGGCGACCCGAAGCCCTTCAATACCGACGCGCTGCTCTACCTGAGCGTCCACCTCGACAAGATAGAAGCCTTCGTTAAAGGGCAGCTCGACAAGAGTAGCGGTATTAACAAAGTACACTATCAGGACTTGCTGCGCCAAATCAAACTCATTCGCGACAAGCAGACGAAAGCGTAATTTCTATGTTTTTAACGCCGATATCGTCTCTACTCGTTTGATATCGTTCATTTCCGCCATGCGGCCACGGCGGTTTCCCAGTAGAGAAACGACATGGTTCCACCGGAAATAACACCGTTTTTTACGATGAAATGGGCAATTTTCACCCATTTCATCGTATTTTTGTATCACCAGTACATCCCTCTTAATTCTGTGATTTTGTTATAAAAAATCGCATTATTTTAACACTTCCGCAACACGTCATTTAGCTGTCGGCACACCAAAAAAGTCCTTCGCTTTGCCGATTTTTATACCCTTTTACGCTCAAAGCTATGCTTTTATCGGCTCAAAGCATAGCGATTACACGGCCAAAGCATAGCTTTTAGTCGGCAAAAGGGCCGCGATTATGGCCTAAAAGCATAGCGATTAAAGGTAAAAAAGCGAAGGATCAAATACACTAAAAAGCGCAAACTATTGATAACCAACACTTTATAAACACGCTCTACAATCGCTTATTTTCGTCCGTCTCTTTTCTTTTTTTAAATAATGCCACTTTTTTGAGGGTAGATGTAAAGATTATTCAGGGTAAAGACATAAGGACAGATTTTCCTCATTGTTGTTTTTTTTGACATAAAGACATAAAGACATATTTTTTAGCCGCGAGGAACAAAAACATAAGGGCCGCAAGCGGCCAAGAAAGACATAAAGCTAAGTGGGAAATGTGATGTGTGAAATGTGGAGTGTGAAATGTGGAGTTGTGTAAAAGAAATCCACTTTTCGATGGTTTTCCCTTCAAAAAAGTTTGTATTATCAATGATTATTCGTAACTTTGCAGTGTTAGTTCCACCGAGCCTCTTCACAATGCTTAAATAGGCTGGGCTTTTTTGTTTATGGGCTATGGCAACAAGAATTCCTTTTACGAAAGTATATTCCTCTCCAAGTGATTTGGTACAATTATTAAAGACAAGAGGATTGGATATAACCGATGAAGAAAAGGCAAAGCATTATCTGTCACACATCGGCTATTATCGTTTGTCTGCCTATATGTATCCACTGCTTTCCTTTCCCAAAGAGCAACCCATTTTGCTATCTGGCAGATTACAATTTCGCTATATTTTGACTTTCAAATCACAAAATCGCTGCTTTTATCCTCATTAATGAGGATTTTTCGAGTTTCTTTACAAAAGGTTGGACATGAATCGCATATATTTGTAACATTCATTCAATCCGTTAACTATGAATTGGCATAAACTGATAACATGGAAAGACGTTTTCAGCTATCGTCAGAAAGTTTTCCTGTTAGTTGCGGGAGGCGTAATCGTCGGTCTGACGTTGCTCTTTCTATACCTGCTGAGAATGCACACATACATTGCCGGAGACGATCCCGCCGCCTGTGTCAACTGCCATATCATGACCCCTTACTACGCAACGTGGTCGCGTTCGTCGCATAGCCGTGACGCCACGTGCAACGACTGCCACGTGCCCAACGGCAACATCGCGACCCACTATGGCTTTAAGGGACTCGACGGCATGAAGCACGTGGCCTATTTCGTCACCCATTCGGAGCGGCAGGCCATCCGGGCCGAGACGGCCAGTGCCCAAGTCATCATGGACAACTGCATCCGCTGTCACAAGCAACTCAACACAGAGTTTGTCAAAACGGGCCGTATCGACTACATGCAGGCCAAGCGTGACGAGGGCATGGCCTGCTGGGACTGCCACCGCAACGTGCCCCACGGCGGCATGAACGCCCTGACGAGCACGCCGAACGCCGAGACGCAGGTGCCCATTCCCCCATCGCCCGTACCCCGATGGCTGCAAAAAGTATTGGGAAACAGGTAAACTCTAACCTATCATTAACCCCCACCCCCTCACCTAATATCTGAATAATATGGCAAAGCAATTAAAAAAATGGCAAGGATGGCTCCTTTTCGGAGGCGCGATGATCATTGTTTTTCTACTTGGACTGCTCTGTTCATCGCTGCTCGAACGCCGAGCAGAGGTCGTGAGCGTGTTCAACAACAAGCGAACGATGTTTACCGACTCCATCGTTTCGCAGAACGAGAAGTTCGCTCAGGACTATCCACGTGAGTATCAGACATGGGCCATGACCGAGGACACGACCTTTCAGAGCCTCTACAACGGCTCCAGCGTAAGAGACGTGCTGGCCATCAACCCGTATATCGTCATCAACTGGGCCGGCTATGCCTTCTCCCGTGAGTACAATACGCCGCGCGGCCATCGCCACTGCGTCGAGGACTTGTGGAAGATTCTGCGCACGGGCAATCCGGGAATCGACGGCGCCGACGACATGCAGCCCGGCACCTGCTGGACCTGCAAGGGGCCGGACGTGCCCCGTCTGATGCGCGAGAAAGGACTCAACGCCTATTACGGAGCCAAGTGGAGCGACTGGGGACCGGAGGTGATGAACACGGTGGGCTGCTCCGACTGCCACGACGCACGCACGATGGACCTGCGGCCGGCCCGCCCCGCCCTGTATGAAGCCTGGGGCCGTGCCGGTAAGGACGTGCGCAAGGCCAGCCATCAGGAGATGCGCTCACTGGTATGCGCCCAGTGTCACACCGAATATTACTTTGAAAAGGAAAACCATCAGTATCTGAAATTCCCACAGGACAAAGGTCTTACCTGCGAAGCCGCCGAGGAATACTACGACAGTCTGGGCTTCTACGACTATATCCACCCGCTGTCACACGCCAAGATTCTGAAGGCACAGCACCCGGGTTACGAAATGTTCAAACAAGGAATCCACGGCCAGCGTGGCCTTTCGTGCGCCGACTGCCACATGCCTTATAAGCAGGAAGGTGGCGTAAAATATACCGACCATCACATTATGAGTCCGTTGGCCAACATCGACCGCACCTGCCAGACCTGCCACCGACAGGAGGCGGAGACACTTCGCCAGAACGTTTACGAGCGTCAGAAGAAGGTGTACGACCTTGCCATGCGCGTAGAAGAGGAATTGGGCAAGGCTCACCTCTATGCCGAATTTGCCTGGAAGCACGGCGCTACCGATCCGCAGATGCGGAAAGCGCTGAACGATATCCGCAAGAGTCAGTGGCGTTGGGACTACGCGCTGGCCAGCACGGCGCCGCTTTCCACGCTCCGCAGGAAGTGACACGTCTCTTGGCCGACGCCATGGAGTTTGCCAAAGACGCGCAATTAGAGTGCACCCGCGTCGCCGCGCAGCACGGTTGGGCCAAGGAGATTCCGCTGCCCGACGTTTCCACCAAGGAGAAAGCACAACGCTACATCGGTCTTGACCCGGCTAAGATGGAGCGACAGAAGAAGCAATTCGTCGATACTGTCGTTCCTAAGTGGATCGAACAGGCCCGAAAGAACAAGAGATTTATCACGCAACCGATGTAAATCAGGTGTAAAGTTGTGGAGTTGTGAGGATGAATGGTTTGTCTTTTGGCTGATTGTCATAAAGCAAGCAAACCATTCTTCCTTGCACGCTCACCCCCTATACCCTCATAATCACCCAAGAATATGTGGACTAAACCCTGGAACTACCGAGAGGGAACAGCCGTTACCATGGGACTCACCGTCGTGGGTCTCATGCTGCAATATAGCGTGGGGCCGCTCGAATGGAAGGCATTCACGTGGCCGGCCAATGCCATTGTGCTGGCTGTTTTCGTATCGTTTATCGTCGGCGCCTACGCGTTGCGCGAGCGGGTGTATGCCTTTCGCTTCATGACAAGCGTGCAGGCTGCCGTTCCGGCCTTGGCTGCCGCCGCCTTACTCACGGTCATCATGGGCCTCACGAGGCAGGTGCCGGAAGGGAAACCGGCAGCCGATCCGTTCGGACTGACCAAGATGCTCAACTTCTGGCCGTTCGTTCTCATCTACGTTTGGATGACGGCCATCGTGGGCGAGGTCACACTTCGGCAACTGGGACGCCTCAACAAGCGGGCCATCCCTTCGCTTGTCAGCCACGCGGGCCTCTTTATCGTACTCACGACGGCCACCCTCGGTTCGGCCGACATGCAGCGCGTGAAAATGTATTGTGAGACGGGCAAGCCCGAATGGCGCGTGCTCGACGAGCGGCAGGACGTGAAAGAACTGCCGTTGGCCATCCAACTCAACCGCTTCAGCATCGAAGAATATCCGCCGAAGCTCATGGTCATCGATGATAAGGGGCTGCCCCTGCCCGTGAAGAAGCCCGCCCACATCTTGGTTGATAGGGCCTTTAAGGGCGCGAAGCTGTTCGACTGGGACATCCGTGTCGTGAAACATGTCGATAATGCCGTGCCCGAGATGATGGCAAAGATGGTGGGCAACATGCCCGGCGAGATGGTTGGGCGCATGCGGATGGACTCCCTGGGACAGGCGTTAAATAAAGGTGGCTATATTTCTTTCGAGGGAAAAGGCGCGCAGTGTGCCCTTCTCGTGCGGGCAACAAAGGGTGGCAAGACCACGGAAGGGTGGGTGACGTGCGGCAGTTATCAGTTTCCTTATCAGGGATTGGAACTCGACAAGCACCATACTCTCGTTATGCCCAACCGCGAACCGGAGCGTTTCGCGTCCGACGTGACCGTTTTCACGAAAGACGGAAAGAGCGTCGACACGACCATCGAGGTGAACAAGCCGTTCACAATAGCCAGATGGAAGGTCTATCAACTCAGTTACAACGAGCGAATGGGCAAATGGAGCGACCTCAGTATCTTCGAGTTGGTGCGCGATCCCTGGCTGCCGGCCGTCTATTTCGGTATCTACATGATTCTGCTGGGAGCTATCCTGATGTTCGTTCAGGCAGCTACCCACAGGCAAAACTAAGTCTATGAACTGGAATTACTTTATATTCTTCGCCATCACATCCCTGCTTTTCTGGACCGCGGGCGCATGGGCCGGGTGGAAAGGCAGAAAGGTCGCGGCCTTTACGACCACCGGTTGCGGACTGCTCGTGTTCTCCGTGTTCATCATTCTGCTGTGGATATCGCTCGAACGACCGCCCCTGCGCACGATGGGCGAGACCCGCCTGTGGTACAGCTTCTTCCTTCCGTTGGCCGGAATTATTGTTTACAGCCGCTGGCGCTACAAGTGGATATTGTCGTTCTCGACCATCCTGTCGGCCGTTTTCATCGCCATCAACCTTTTCAAGCCCGAGATTCACGACAAAACGCTCATGCCCGCGCTGCAAAGTCCGTGGTTCGCGCCGCATGTCATCGTTTATATGTTCGCCTACGCGCTACTCGGCGCGGCCTTTGTCATGGCCGTTTACCTCTTGTTTTTCAAGAAAAAATACACGGAAGAGCCGGATATCTGCGATAACTTGGTATATGTGGGTTGGGCTTTTCTCACCATCGGCATGCTCTTTGGAGCGCTGTGGGCCAAGGAAGCGTGGGGAACCTACTGGGCTTGGGACCCTAAAGAGACCTGGGCGGCCGCCACGTGGCTGGCTTATCTGGTGTATATCCACCTTCGACTCAACCGCCGTTCGACCGTCAAGACGGCATTGTGGATTCTCATCGTCAACTTCCTGCTGCTGCAAATGTGCTGGTGGGGTATTAATTACCTGCCTTCGGCGCAAGGCACCAGCGTCCATACGTATAATTTAAGCTGACGAATTGAAAAAGGCTCATCTACCTATTGATAAATCAACGTCGTAAGACGGTCGGGCGCCATCAGTTCCCGGGCCACTTGCTGAATGTTCTCGGGCGTGATGGCGTCAATGTTTTGGAAGAGGGTGGTGATATCTTTCTCCCAACCGTAGTGCAGGAAGCTCTTGCCGAAATCTAAGGCGAAGCTCTCCCGATTGTCGCAAGCCACGCCGATCTGGCCCTTCAACTGCTTTTTGGCTTTGCCCAGTTGAACGGCCGACAGCGGCTTTTCCATCACCTTGTCAAGTTCCCGTCGGATGAGCCGCACGCAGCGTTTCACGTCGTGCGGGTCGCAACCGAAGTAGACGGCCCACAGTCCCGTGTCGCTATAGCTCACCATCGTGCTATCCACCGTGTAGACCAGGCCGTGGTGTTCGCGCAGCGCCAGGTTGAGCCGGGCGTTCATTCCCGGACCGCCCAGCATGTTGTTGAGCAGATAAAGGCTCATGCGGCGTTCGTCGTGGATGTCGTAG
This sequence comes from Prevotella illustrans, assembly GCF_017426725.1. Lineage (GTDB taxonomy): Bacteria > Bacteroidota > Bacteroidia > Bacteroidales > Bacteroidaceae > Prevotella > Prevotella illustrans. The sequence goes on from NZ_JAERMS010000001.1 coordinate 264,575, forward strand.
GCACGACAGCCCAGCATGACATGCGCCTGATGGGTGTTGCGGTTGACGATGAGAGAGGAAGGAGAAGAGGGAGAAACGGGGCTGTTACGCGCGACAGGACTACCGGATTCGCGGGCTATCCTGCCCTTGCCGGACCAGTCGGCCCGCTGTAATTGGCAAATCACTTTCCTGAAATCGACATCGCCCGCGATGAAGAAGATGGCGTTGTCGGGCCGATAATGGCGGCCGGTGAAGCGCAGCGCGTCGGCCGTGGTGAAACTTCTGACGGCGGTTGCCGTGCCGAGGATGTTGTGACCCAACGGATGACCCTCGAAAATCATGTTTTCAAACTCGTCGAAAATCAGTTCCGCCGGACTGTCATGATAACTTTCTATCTCGTCGCAGATGACTTCCACCTCCTTATCCAGCTCGTGTTGCGGGTAGACCGAGTGGAAAACGATGTCGGTCAGCAGGTCGATGGCCCGCGACGTATGCTCCTTGAGGATGGCGGCGTAGTAGACCGTGTCTTCCTTCGTCGTGAAAGCGTTGAGGTCGCCGCCCACGCTTTCCAGCCCGTTGAGCACGTGCCAGGCCTTGCGGCGGCTCGTTCCCTTGAAAGTGGCGTGCTCACAGAAGTGGGCCAGCCCCTCTTCGCCGGGTTCCTCGTCGCGCGTTCCGGCGTTGATCTGGTAGCCGCAATAGACGATGGGCGAACTGTCAGGACGATGGATGACGCGCAATCCGTTGTCGAGTGTAAACGTTTGATATGCCATAATGGCTGCAAAGATAATCCATTTTCGCAAGAATTCTTTCGTCCCGAGATTGAAATATGTGTGCCGTGTCGGCGCGTATTCCAATTATTTACGGTACTTTTGCGGCTGTAGAACCCTTTTTTCACGTTTCTGAATCATTTATCATCCGTTTGAAATCCATCACTCCGCCATGCGAAAAGTAATAGGAATAGGCGAGACCGTACTCGATATCGTCTTTAAGAACGGGCAACCCATCTGCGCGGTGCCCGGCGGTTCGGCGTTCAACGCTGTTATCTCCCTGGGCCGATCCGGCGTCAACGCTACCTTCATCGCCGAGACCGGCAACGACAGGGTGGGCCGTTTCATCATCGACTTTCTGAAAGACAACGGCGTCAACGCCGACAACATCAATGTGTTTCCCGACAGCAAGTCGCCCGTCTCACTGGCCTTTCTCGACGAGGAGAACAACGCCGACTATCTGTTTTACAAAGACCATCCCCACGACCGGCCGGAATTTGTCTACCCCGAGGTGAACGCCGACGACATCATCATCTTCGGATCGTTCTTTTCCGTCAATCCCGTGGTGCGTCCGCAGGTGGCCGCTTTTCTGGAATATGCCCGCGAGCGTGGCGCCATCCTGTATTACGACGTCAACTACCGCTCGTCTTACAAGGACGACATCATGAAGATTACGCCCAACCTGATAGAGAACTTAGAGTACGCGGATATCGTAAGAGGCAGCAGCGACGACTTTTCCATCCTCTATCGCATGCCCGACGCCCATCGTGTCTATACGTCGGAAATCAGTTTCTACTGCAAGAAATTCATCTGTACGAACGGCGCCGAGCCCATCCGAGTGTGGGCCGAGAACGGCTTCGGCAAAGCTTATGACGTGCCCAAGAGCGACCACGTGGTGAGCACCATCGGCGCGGGCGACAACTTCAACGCCGGCTTTATCTACGGACTGATTGAGAACGACATCCGGAAAGCCGACATAGAGCGTGGCCTGAGCGAAGACCGGTGGGACCGATGCGTAGCCCGAGGCCGGCAGTTTTCGGCCGAAAGCTGCAAGGATATCTACAATTATGTATCGAAGGAGTTTGGAGAGGGGCTGAAGAAAAGGTAGAAACAACGCGCGTACGGCATAGCCCATGCGCCCAATGGGGCCGCGTGGCCGTTCGCGTTCCTTATTTATTAAAAACAAAAAAGCCGGCCTAAGCCAGCTTTTCCTGTAATTGTGAGAGCGATGTCACGGGTTCGACGCAGTCGTGCCAGTCGCCTCGTGTCATGCCCCGGCGTGCCAAATCGTCGAGCACGGCTATCAAAGCGTCGTAGAAGCCGCCGATATTAAGCAGATAAAGCTTCTTCCGATGATAGCCGATGGTGTACGCCGCCGCCACGGTAAATATCTCGTCGAGCGTGCCTATGCCGCCCGGCAGAGCCACGAAGACGTCGCTGCGCTCCATCATGATCTGCTTGCGGTCGGTCAGATCTTCGCAAGCTATCTCCACACTGACGGCATCCGACAGGCGACCCGCCTTCTCTATGACGCGCGGCACCACGCCGATGGTCGTGCCTCCATTGTCATGCACGGCCCGGCCGACGGCCTCCATCAGCCCCAGATCGCAACCGCCGTAGACGAGCGTGTGCCCGTTCTCGGCCATCCAACGGCCTAAAGCGTCGGCGGCACGGAAGTAAGCCGCGTCGATTTGGTTGTTGGCCGAACAAAATACACCTATATTCATACGTCTGAAATATTGTAAGGCATGAGTCCCATGACGGAATTCATGCCTTGAATGAACTGATTTTACCTTACTTCTTTTTCGGTTTGCGGCGTGCCCAGCCCTCTTCGCTGAAGTCGGGCTCTTCGCCTTTGAGCTTCATCGGCCTGCCACTGATGAGCGACCGCCAGTCGGTCTGGTCCTCAAACGTATCCTGATTGCGGAAACTCCGCTTGCTTTCACGCTGGCGACAGCCTTCCGCGGGCCGACTTCCACGACGCTCCGACGCGCGACCATTACGGCCTTCGCCTCTGCCGCCACGGCTCCGGTCGCCGTGTCCGCCCTCGTCGGCGTCGTTGCAGCGCACCTCCCGTCCCTTGTATTCCTGTCCGTTGAGCGCCTTCATCACCTTCCGGGCGTCCTGTTCGGGCACCTCGATGTAGGAGAACTTCTGCAGCAGGTCGATGTGGCCCACCTCTTGGCGGCCGTGCACGTTCTTATTGAGGAACTGCATGATTTCGCCCGGATAGAATCCGTCGGTCTTACCCAGGTTGATGAACAGTCGGCGATAGCCTGCTTCGGCCCCGCGCTTGCGACGTCCGCCCGACACCCGGCCCTCACTACGGCTTGCCGAGCCTTCGCCCCTGCGGCCGCTGACCGGCTTCTCGATAACGGGCGCGTGCTTGTAGTAGTCGAGGAACTTGCCGAAAGTTACCGTCACCATCTTCTTGATGATGTCTTCCTTGTCGATATACTCAAACCGGCGCATGATCTCGGGCATGTATTGGGCTATCTGTTCCTCATCCACATCGGTCTTCATGATGTCGTCCATCACCTTGTAGAGTTGCTTCTTGCAAATCTCTTCCGGCTTGGGCAGCTCGCCGTCGACAAACTCTTTGCCGATTTGCTTCTCGATCTGGCGCACCTTGAACTTCTCTTTGGTGTGGATAATCGATATCGACGTACCTTTCTTGCCGGCCCTTCCGGTGCGCCCCGAGCGGTGGGTGTAGCTCTCGATATCGTCGGGCAGGCCGTAGTTGATGACATGCGTCAGATCGTCGACGTCGAGTCCGCGTGCCGCCACGTCCGTAGCCACGAGAAACTGCACCGTGTGCTGACGGAACTTCTGCATCGTCAGGTCGCGCTGTTGCTGGCTCAGGTCGCCGTGCAGGGCCTCGGCGTTGTAGCCGTCCTTGATGAGTTTATCGGCAATCTCCTGCGTTTCGATCTTCGTGCGGCAGAAGATGATGGCGAAGATGTGGGGATAGAAGTCGACAACACGCTTCAGCGCCAGGTATTTATCCCTGGAATGCACCATGTAATAGATATGGTTCACGTGCTCGGCGCCCTCGTTGCGCGAGCCCACGACAATCTCTTTGTAGTCGTGCAGATAGTTTTTGGCGATGCGTTCCACCTCCTTGTTCATCGTAGCCGAGAAAAGTAGCGTGTTGTGGTCTTCGGGCAACTGCTCGAAAATGGCGTTGATACTCTCCGAAAATCCCATGTTGAGCATTTCGTCGGCCTCGTCGAGCACGATGTTGTTCACGCTGTCGAGCAACGCAACGCCACGGTTGATGAGGTCGACCAAGCGGCCCGGCGTGGCCACGATGACCTGTACGCCGTGGCGCAGCGTGCGGATCTGGCTGCCGATGTCGGCACCGCCATACACGGCCGCCACGTGCATGCCGTCGATGTATTTGGCAAACGCGTTGAGATCGTCGCAGATCTGCAGGCACAACTCGCGCGTGGGACTGAGGATAACGGCCTGCGTGACGCGGTTGTCAGCCACGGTCTTCTGCAACACGGGCAATCCGTAGGCCGCCGTCTTGCCCGTACCGGTCTGTGCCAGTGCGATGACGTCGTTCTTGTTGCCGAGTAAATACGGGATTACTGCTTCTTGGACCGGCATGGGATGCTCAAATCCAAGTTCTTCGATGGCGCGGCGAATCTGTTCGCTGACGCCCAATTCTTCAAATGTCTTCAAACTAATTGTAAATAAAGGTGGAAGGAATACAGCCCTCCCAGCCATATCATTTGGGCTTAAAGACCTTCCATTGTGAATAAAAAAACGAGTCACGGTCAATGCGCCGTGACTTTAAAATCGCCGCAAAGTTACGCTTTTTATTCTGATTATCAAGCCTGTAACCTCCTGATTTATTCTTTTTTAAGATAGTCATTTCTTAGCTCGAATAATCTAAAAACCCCTTCTTACGCTCGCTGAGCGTGTAGGCCGATGGTCTCTTTTTTGCCTTTTTCTTCCCATTGTCCCTTTTTTGGCTATCTTTGCAAAAGGTTTCAGTTTGGATTCAGTCCCATTCGTTACCGTCTTTGCCATTCTTTCCTATCGGATATAAGGATTTGCTATGTCCTCTCATTTTTTTTTGACGTTTTAAATCGGTCGAGTGAATAGCCTAAGGCTCTATGTATTAAATATTTAAGGCTCGATTAGAGAATAATGAAAAGCTGCAACCACAAATCAGTTGAGCAATTACCTAAATATTACCGCCATTGTAGCATAAAAGGCCGTTCAATGATAATAGTATAGACCACCCATTTTTATTCTACCGGTGTAAAAGCAATAGTGTCCTAAATGATTCAGCGTATCCGTGATTTTTGTCAGAAAAAACTACCTGATTTTAACACTTC
>NZ_JAERMS010000020.1 GCF_017426725.1 Prevotella illustrans
ATGTAAAGATAATTCAGGGCGCGGTAGATATCATCGATACCTGTAAACCTGTCCCATTAATTTTCTACTGACCCCGATTCATCGCTTTGCAACTGAAATTACATCGCAACGCAAAAATAAAAGGCCCGTTTCTCACGAAGCAGGCCTTTCTGAATAATGTTTTTTAAATAGAGACTTTTGTAAATTTATCTTATAAGAGAGATTTCAATTCGTTAATAGGACGCTTCTGCATCGTTCCATCCTTATGGGTCACAGTAAAGTAATCAAACTTTGACTTACCGTTTTCAAACTGCACGACAGCAATTCCGCCGTCTCGCATCTGCAAAGTGAAGTAACCATGGCGCTTCCCATTGATGTAATTGCCATGCCAACATTCCATGCCGTTTTTATAGAAAGTCGTAACCTCACCATTCAGAACGGTGTTCGCGTCGTTTCCTAAATCAATAAAACTATAACCACCTTCAGCTTTCAAGGTCCCGTTCATGTAGAAATCCTGGAAAACCTCTTGCTTCTTGAGACCTATGTTCTGCGTTTTGAGCAGACGATAATAACTTGCATCGGCGCGATTAGCCACACTCTGCATGTTATCTGCGTAGAAAATCGTGTCAGCCACAACCTTCGCGTTATCAACCACTAAGCGCTGACGACCAAAACCGGTAATAGATACCGATAAAACTACCGCTAACAAAAGGATTTTTTTCATTGTTTAATTGTTATATCGTAATAGATTGCTTGTAATTCTGATGCAAATATATGTATTTCTTTTGGAACCACGCAAATATTTTAACGTTATTTCGTAACTATTTTTCCACTACGAATCGATTAGAATTTAGCAACATGGTTTCAAATTAAAAGCGAACAATTTAACACATTATACTTACAATTTGTAAACCATACTGCTTAGAACAAGCATTCCATACGGAGTAAATATGACACTTTGATAGTTTTAGTAGTTAAACACATCAAAAAACAAACCCATTCGCAAACATACCGCTTACGAATGGGTTTGTAAAATAAAAATCATTAATGGCAAATTGATAACACAAAGCCGCTTTTTAGCAACATATTGCTTAATCAGCGGCCTCGTCTCAGCTATTATTGCTGAAACTGACGCACATCTTGCTTCACATACATCTTGATGGGTTCCTCCAAATCGAGAGCTACGACCGTAATCTCACTGTCCAGTTCCTCCTCCGGAATCTCTACGTAGAGGTTCCCCGGTTCGGCCCGCCAGTCGGCCTCATTATATATTTTCCAGCGCAGCGGCTTGTTACTTCCGACCACGCGTGCGCCTTTGAGCTTCGTCAACAGGCCCTTCACCTCTACCTCGCCATGCGGCCGATAGGGAATAAAGAGGTATAGCGTACGATGATCCTTGCTCAAGGTGGTGTAACCCTGGAAGGCATCTTTGTAGACACCGGCGTCGGTTCCGTAGATTGCCTCATGGTGCTTGGCCGTCCACCGACCGAACTCTTTCAGTATGGCCACTTCAGGTTCGGGAATCGTTCCGTCCTCGCGCGGACCAAAGTCGAGCAGCAGATTGCCACCCATGCTCAGGCAGTCGCAGAACGAACGCAGCAATTCGTAAGGCGACTTGAACAGCGTGTCCTTAGGCTGATAGCCCCAAGAGTCGTTCATCGTCATGCAAAGTTCCCAATAAGGATCGGTCGGCTGCTGAACAGGACCGCCCACCTCGGGCGTGGCATAGTCGCCATAGCCTTGCACACGGCTGTTGATGACGACATTGGGATTGCTCTCTCGCAGAAATGTCACCAGCTTTGGGGCGTGCCAGTCGGCCGCGCTCTGCTCCCAATCGCCGTCAAACCACCACAAGTCAGGATTGAATCGGTTACGCAATTCTCCAAGCTGCGCAAAGTTGAAATCTACAAAACGGTTCCACCGCTTGGGGTCTTCAGCAATCTTATAGCGTGTCACGCTCTTCGTGAAATTAGGATAATCGGCATGACTCCAGTCGAGCAAGGAATAGTAGAGACCGACCATCAGTCCCTGCTTTCGCAGTTCGTCAACAAAAGGAGTGATGAAGTCTTTCTTCGCTTTCGTCGTCTTCACGGTACTGAGTTTGCCCGCCTTGGTGTCCCACAGCGCCACGCCGTCATGGTGCTTTGTGGTCATCACGGCATACCGGGCGCCACTCTCCTTAATCAAATCCACCCAATCCTTGGCGTTCCACTTGCTGCCCGTGAAACGTTTGGCCTGGGCCATGTAGTCCTTGTAAGGCACTCGCTCATTATGGAACGACCAACTTTCCGACACACCGTCCACCGCGTAAATGCCCCAATGGATAAAAATACCGAGCTTTGCGTCCTTAAACCACTGCATTCGCGACTTCCAAGCCGTAGAATCCTCGGCCGCTTTCTGGGCCATCATCGGCAGAGTCAATCCTGCCAACAGAGCCGTAACGATCATTTTTTTCATAAAATGTGATATTAGAAATGTTAAATAAGAAATTGCCGGTTAAATAATACTGAAGTGATGGAGAGCATTGGCAATGCCGTCGTCATCAATATGGGTCGTCACATAGTCGGCCATCGCCTTCACATCATCACGCCCGTTGCCCATGGCCACGCCGATACCGGCCGCACGCAAGATAGGAATGTCATTACCACCGTCGCCAAAAGCCATCGTCTCGGCGATACCGAAGCCTTCATGGTCGGCCATGGCCCGCAAACCAATACCCTTGTCGGCCTTCACCGAAGTGATATCGACAAAGGCGTCAGTCCACCTGCCGCTCGTGCAACGCTTGAGTTTCGGCATAATTTCGGCTTCCTGCCGGGGCGAGAAAAAAGGCGTAAGTTGCAGAATGGGTTCCCGCATCACCTCGTCCAGACTGTCAAAATGAAAGTCTCTGAGGCCCAGCCCCACCCTGAAAGAACGGTCTATCGCCCCATTGTCCTGATAGTCGGCCACCTTCGACGTACCCACCACGACGACGGGAACGCTCCACGCCCGACAGGCCCGTAGCACCGTATCGACATCCTCCCGAAGCATAGGTTCACAGCGAACGGTCTCCTTGCCCACGAAACAATAGGCGCCGCTGGTAGACACATAGCCATCAATAAGTTTGTCTATCTGCTGTAGATTTACAATCAAACGGACGGGACGACCGGTCGATATATAGATTTTCACGCCGTTGCGATGGGCTTCTTCCAAGGCCGCAACGGCCGAATCGGGCACCCGATGGGTCACAAAACTGACCAAGGTGCCGTCGATATCGAAAAACAGAGCTTTGATTTTCCTGTCCATAGCCATCAAATATGTCACAAAGATAGTGCAAGCGAGCGCAATGAAAGTTTACTTTCAGATTGCCGAGCGCAGCCTATCTTATGCAAAGATACAAAATCTATGACAATCCGTCAAACCTTGTTCAACAAACTTACGCTTCTACTTGCGCAGATGTCCGGTACGCAATAATACAATAAGGTGTAATTCCGAAACAATCGTTCTATTGTCCCACACTTTGCCGATATTCCAAAATCTTGATTTGCAATGTCGCGTACGCTTCCGTTTCAATGGTTACGACGCGGATTATTTCCGAAATCAAATATTGTATATGAGAATTTTCGTGTATTTTGCCATTGAAAGCGAATGAAAAACGGCAAACAGCGACATGGATATATGAAAAAAAGGAAAACCGTGTACACTAACGATACGAAATAATGACAACAATGACGCAACAGACCAACGACATTTACGAAGCGCTACAGGCCTTGCATTCCGAAGAAAAGAGATTGTTTCTGCCCCATTTCTTCAAGACGGGCAAGGGAGAGTATGGCGAAGGCGACCGCTTTATGGGCGTCGTCGTACCTAAGATCAGGGTCGTAGCCAAAGAGTTTAAGGACGCATCGCTCGACACCGTCAGGGAATTGCTGGGCAGCCCGTGGCACGAGATGCGCCTATGCGGCCTCTTCATCCTCGTCCTGCAAGCTCATAAAGAGGTGAGTAAGGAGATTTTCAACTTCTATCTCTCTATGACCGACCGCATCAACAACTGGGACCTCGTCGATCTCTCGGCGCCGCAGATTGTAGGCGGCTACCTGATCGACAAGCCACGTGACCGACTCTATCGGCTGGCCGAGAGTCCGCTGTTGTGGGAAAACCGCATCGCCATGGTCGCCACACACACGTTTATCCGCCGGGGCGACCTGGAAGATACCTACCGGTTGGCCACGAAGATGATGTCGCATCCCCACGACCTCATGCACAAGGCCATCGGATGGATGCTGCGTGAGGCCGGAAAGAAAGACTCCGAACGGCTCTACGATTATGTGGAAGCCCACCGGCAGGAAATGCCTCGTACCATGTTGCGCTACGCTATCGAGAAGTTTGACGGGGCCACCCGACAGTGGCTCATGCGCAAGTAAGCCGACGTCGTAAGGTCAACACTTTTCGGACGGCACCGTACCACCAGCCGCAACGGGTCATTGGCACACCGTTTCCACCCATTTTGTAAATATTTTATCCCTATTTTTAACACTTCCGGACAACCCCATCCAGCGTTCGGAAGTGGCATTCGACAGCTCTTTCCGCCCGTAAACAGCCCTCCGGTATGGTCATCGACATGCTTTTACGTCCCGAAAGCGGCCCTTTTACCTCCTCATCGCTATGCTTTCGCGAGTTCAAAGGACAGCTTTCGGGACGTAAAAGCACAGCGATTAGCGCTTATAATCGAGTGTTTTTTTTGCCGGATTTCGCAAGTCGCTGATTCACAACCAAATACCAATCCGCCAAAAATCAGCCTATTTCCCGACAAAAAACTTTTCGTCGCAAATTCTTCAAGCATTTAAACACAAATGTAAAGATTGTTCCGAATGAATCGTTCCGCTTGCTTTCATTTTCGGTTCATCCGACATTTAGAGTGATATTATGAATTAAAAAGAAGAAAACTGCCGGGCAAATAGACCGCAAAAGCATAGCGGCTGCAATACGAAAGTAAAAAGAAAGGGCTCAAATCCATTGGATTCAAGCCCTTTATTTACTGCTTGTGTCGGGATGACCAGACTCGAACTGGCGACCTCGCGCCCCCCAGACGTGTGCGCTACCAACTGCGCTACATCCCGAACAATGCTCTTTTTGTAAGCGGTTGCAAAGGTAATGATAAATTATAAATCGAGCGAACAAAATCAATTAAAATATTTTAAAAGTGTGTTCTATTGATGATTTTCATGCCATTTTCAGTAACTTTGTAGAAACAAAGAGGCATAAGCCCAAGTCATGGAATTTATCTTACTAAACCATGTCTGACGCTACCTCTTTATAATATCGCACAGAATCAAGATGAAGAAAATCTATTGGCTCATCTTCGCCATAACAGCCATGGGCTTATTGCAAAGTTGCAAGAGCGAAGACGACCTGTCTCCGACAGAAGTTATCGATCTGGATGACGACAACACTACGGCAGTCATCAACGACCAATACACCTATAAGCTGCCTGTTATTTTTCACGTTTTCTATAAAGACGCAAGCGACACAACACAGTATATCCACGACGGACGACTGCGCATGCTTCTTAACCGCGTGAATGAGATTTACCAAGGAGGTATTTATGGCGAAAGTGAAAACCTGAACATTCGTTTTCTTGCGGCCACTCATAATGCTCAGGGGCAAAAATTGAGTACACCCGGCGTTGAATACATTCGCTACGATGGTACGTTTCCCATCAATCAGGAAGAATTTATCTCGTCAGCCGACAATAAAAAATACCTTTGGGATCTTAATGAATACATCAACGTAATGGTGTTTCCTTTTGCGGCAAACAAGGGAGAGGAGTACAGCAATATCATGGGTGTTACCAGTATGCCCGTCATGAACGATGACGAACATGCGCTGGAAGGCCTCCAAAAAGTGAAAACCAACGGCCACACCATTACCAAAGCTAATCTGAATTATACGCATTGTTCCTGTCTCAACAGCAGTTATGTCTATCAGGAGTCATCTCGTTATGGCACCGACAAAGGTCGCTATGGGTATACCTATACGCCAACAGACGCCAATGTAACGCTGGCTCACGAACTGGGACATTACTTAGGATTAACTCACGTATTCGCAGAGGATGAAAACGGCTTTTTGAACGACTGCAAAGATACGGATTACTGCAAAGATACGCCCAGCTATAACCGCATAGAATATGAGAACACCTTACAGGAGACACTCAATAACGCGACGGGAACACTGAGTGTAGAAATGTTGGCTCGCCGTTCATCGTGCAATGGCGAAAATTACATTTCGGCCAACATCATGGACTATGCCATTACGCTGGCTTACAAATTTTCGAAGAATCAGAGTGAGCGCATGCGACAAATACTCTACTACGGCCTGCTCATGCCGGGGCCGAGAAAAGACAAGACGACACGTGCGACCCGGTCGGCAAGCGACATTATTGTGGAACACGGCACTTTTTCCTACTAAATACTTTTCTCTTTCAGCCACGGTTTCATCATGACTACTTACACCATAACGCCGCCCACCAAGCTTCAGGCCCACATTCAGCTACCCGCTTCCAAGAGTATCAGCAATCGGGCGCTGATCATCCACGCGCTGTCGGGGGGCGACATACTGCCACAGAACCTCTCAGATTGTGACGATACCGAAGTGATGATACGTGCCTTGCGCGACATGCCGGCCGAAATCGACATCAAGGCTGCCGGTACGGCCATGCGATTCCTGACGGCCTACCTCTCCTGCACGGCCGGAACACATGCCATCACAGGCACTAAACGCATGAAGCAACGCCCCATCCGCATTCTTGTCAACGCCCTGCACTATCTCGGAGCCGACATTCAGTACTTGGGCGAAGAGGGGTTTCCGCCACTGCTTATCAATGGCAAACAGATTGAAGGCGGCCATTTAGACATACCGGGCAACGTCAGTTCACAATACATTTCGGCCCTGTTGATGATCGGTCCCGTATTGCAAAAAGGATTGGAACTGCGCATGACGGGCGAAATCGTGTCGCGCCCCTACATCGATTTGACGCTTTGCACCATGCGCGAGTTCGGCGCCGTGGCCGACTGGAGCGACATCGACACCATCACCGTGAGCCCTTCGGCCTACAAGAGCCGGCCCTATCTGATAGAAAACGACTGGAGCGCGTCGAGCTATTGGTACGAAATGATGGCACTTTCAGCCGACGATAATGCTCAAATAGCCTTGGAAGGGCTCATGGACGGATCAAAACAGGGCGACTCCGTGGTGAAATACATTTTCTCATTGCTGGGCGTGAAAACACAGTTTGCCAGCACCGACGCCTGCAAACTGACGACGGTAAGACTGAAACGCCATCGGTGCATGTTGCCACGACTTGACTACGACTTTGTCAACTCGCCCGACCTGACCCAAACTTTGGTGGTAACTTGTTGCGGAATGGGCATTCCGTTCCGCTTCACGGGGCTTGCCAGTCTGAAGATCAAAGAGACCGACCGCGTCGTGGCATTGAAAACGGAATTACGGAAATTAGGATTCATATTGACGGACGAGAACGACGACACGCTGGTTTGGACCGGAGAGCGCTGTGTCCCCACGGGTGAAGCCATCAACACCTACGAAGATCATCGCATGGCCATGGCTTTGGCACCGATGGCCATGAAGCTGGGAAGCATTCGAATCAATCATCCCGAAGTGGTCAGTAAGTCCTATCCACACTTCTGGGACGACTTGAAGCGGGTCGGCTTCGATATTAACGAAAAACCATAACGCAGACCGAAATGCTTTATTTGGTAATTATATTAGTGGCATTAGGTCTCGTCACAGCCCTGTTTACGCTTTTCAGCCGATCTGCCGACAGCACAGAAGCACCTGTTCCGGTACAGGAATCATGTAATACGTGTAACGGAGAGAACGATAAATGCGAACAGGAATGTATGATGGAGGCCGCCATTAAGGATATAGAATATTATGACGACGAGGAACTCGACGCGTTCCGGGGGCGCGAGTCGGACACTTATACGGAGCAAGAGGTAGAACAATTCTCCGAAGTGCTTTATACCATGCGTCCCGATGAGGTGAAAGGATGGACCCGAAGCCTCACGTTACGAGGCGTAAATCTGCCCAATCAGCTTAAAGACGAGGTTTTTGCGCTGACAGACAACCTGTAGACGACAGTCTCGTCGATTATCTTTTTCAAAATCAAAACAGTGGAGATTCTTCAATATACTTTCTTTCAAAACGCGCTGATCGGCTCATTACTGGCCAGCATTGTGTGCGGATTTATCGGTACTTACATCGTGACGCGGCGGTTGGTGTTTATCAGCGGCGGCATTACGCATGCTTCCTTTGGCGGCATAGGCTTAGGAGTGTACCTCGGTATCAATCCAATTCTCTCTGCCATAGCCTTTGCGGTGATGTGCGCGTTTGGCGTTCAATGGATGTCAAGGAAGACCGACGTGCGCGAAGACTCTGCCATCGCGCTCTTCTGGACCCTCGGTATGAGTATTGGAATTATCTTTAGCTTTCTTACGCCGGGCTTTATGACCGACTTACCGTCCTTCTTATTCGGCAACATTCTGATCATCGGAACAGCCGACTTATGCTTATTAGGACTGCTGGCCATAGTTGTCATGATTGTATTCGCCTTGTTTTTCCGCCTTATCATCAGCGTAGCCTTCGACCGCACCTTTGCCCTTTCGCAACAATTACCTGTCAAGACGACCGAATACGTGATGATGGCATTGATAGCGATCACCATCGTATCGACGCTGCGGATGATCGGTATCGTGCTGGCCATCAGTCTGTTGACAATTCCACAGATGACAGCCAACCTGCTGACATTCAATTATAAGAAGATGATTGGCTGGAGCATACTCATCGGATGGATCGACTGCCTGCTCGGCCTGCTTATCAGCTACGCGCTCAATGTGCCGTCCGGAGCGTCGATTATCTTCGTCAGCATTCTGCTATACGCTCTTACAAGAATCATCAAACTCCTTTGTCGCAACTGAAAATCGCCGATGAAAACGCTATCGAAAAATATATCTTTGCTGTCGCTGCTGACAGTTCTGCTTCTGACAGCATGCTCGACCCAACAGAATACGACGAGGTCGAGATGGTGGCATGCCTTTCACGCACGATATAATACTTACTATAATGGTACGCAAGCCTATATCGAAGGCAGTCTGGAGAAAGAAAACGGCCATCAGGACAACTACACCGAACTGCTGCCACTATACTATATCGGCAACAAGAAAAGCATAACGATAGGCAAAGGAAACTTTGATAGAGCGATTGAAAAATGCCAGAAAACCATCAAACTGCATAGTATCAAGCGGCGCCCTGTGTGGGATAAGCAGCGCCGCAAAACTAATCGAGATATAGAATGGCTCAACCGCAAAGAGTATAATCCCTTTCTATGGAAAGCATGGCTGCTGATGGGACGCTCACAGTTTCACGAAGGCGAACTGGACGACGCCATTTCCACATTCTCTTATATGGCTCATCTGTACGCTACCCAACCTCCTATCCGACAAAAAGCACAGGCCTGGCTCACCAAATGCTTTATCGAACAAGGCTCACGCTACGAAGCCGAAGATATGATACGGACTATTCAGCGAGACTCAATCTACTGGCAAGCTCAAAAGGAATGGGACTATACCTTTGCCGACTATTATATCCATACCGGTGATTACCCACAAGCCATTGTCTATCTGCGCAAGGTAATCAATCGTGAAATGCGGCGCAAACAGAAAGCTCGTGAATGGTTTCTGTTAGGACAGCTTTATGAAAAAACCGCACAAAAACAGGAAGCCTATAACGCTTATCGTAAAGTTGTGGCCATGAATCCACCCTACGAACTGGAATTCAACGCTCGAATCGGCATGACGGAAGTGCTGGCCGGGACACAGCAAAGGCAGATGATCAGTCGACTGAAGCGTATGGCTATGTCGGAAAAGAACAAAGACTACTTAGATCAGGTGTATTATGCCATCGGTAACATCTATCTGAGCCTGCGCGATACGACGATGGCCATCCAAGCCTATGAGAACGGGAACCAAAAAGCAACACAAGCCGGCTGGCCCAAAGGCATTCTATTACAGAAATTAGGGGATTTATACTGGGACAAACAGTCTTTTAGCAATGCCCGACGCTGTTATACAGAATCCATCGGTCTACTCGACAAAAGCCAGGAACACTATAACAGCATGACGGAACGATCAAAAGTTCTGGATGAACTGGTGCCTTTCACCGACGCCATTGCCCTGCAAGACTCGCTCCTAACGCTGGCCCGGCTACCCGAAAATGAGCGAAACGCAATCATAGACCGTGCCATCGAGGCTTTTAAGAAAAAAGAAAAGGAAGAAAAGGCAAAGGAAGCTGCTGAACAAACTGAACAGAAAACCGGCCGGAACAAGACCGGCGGCAGCATGACAAACCGAACCACGACTCCAATCGGTAACATAAACACGCCAAACCAATCGAACGCCACTTGGTACTTCTACAACCCAATGGTGGTCAATACAGGTAAAGAAACTTTCCGAAAGAAATGGGGAGACCGCCCCAACATTGACAACTGGCAACGCACAAACAAGACTATTGTCGGTCAATCAGATAATGGAGAGAGCGTAGAAACAGCAGCTTCCGACTCCGTCAAGACGGCCAATAACAATGACCAAAACCCAAAAGAAGAGATAAGTAACGAGAAGAATCCGCATAAACGTGAATATTATCTGGCCCAGATACCACTTAGCGAAACACAACAGGCCGAGAGCCACAAGCAATTGGCCGACGCCTTGTTTCACGCCGGTATCATCTTCAAGGATAAACTTGACGAACTACGACTGAGCCAACAGGCATTGGGCCGGCTCGAACATGATTATCCCAAGTTTGAACAGATGGACGAAGCCTATTATCATCTGTATCTGCTCTACGCCAGAATGGGACAAGAAGCTAAGGCCGACAGCTATATTGAGCGGCTTAAAGCGCACTTCAAGGACAGCAAATGGACCGCTGTACTGACCGATCCCTATTTCAAGGAGAATGCTATCTTTGGAGAACAGTTAGAAGACTCGCTCTACGGCGCCACCTACGACGCTTTCAAAGCGGCTCGATACGAGACCGTCAAGGCTAATCGCGCCATCTCCGACAAGCGGTTTCCCATGGGAGCCAATCGCGACAAGTTTGTATTCATCGGCGGATTGAGCCAACTCAATGAAGGTAACGTCAAGGCTTGTCTGAACGATATGAACCTATTGCTGGAGAATTATCCCGAAAGTAAACTAAGCCAACTGGCCGGAACGATTGTCAATGGCATCAAGGCAGGCCGGACACCACACAGCGGCCCATTCCACATGACTGATCTGTGGCAACGGCGTACGGCTATAATGAACAACAGCGACAGCGTTGCCACACAGCAGCTAAGCACGGAAACAAAAGGCGAATACCTATATATCATAGTTTATTCGCCCGACTCGCTGAACGAGAACCAACTTCTTTTCGAAATGGCACGCTACAACTTCACCAACTATCTGATTCGTAACTTCGAACTGGAGATTGAGAACGACGGCGAAGCCCGCCGCATGAAAGTTGGCGGTTTTCAGAATTATCAGGAGGCACTGCTTTACGCACGCCAACTGCAACGGCAGAAATCAATCGGCCGACTGACTACAAAGGCCCGCAGTCTTATCATCAGTAAGGCCAATCTGGAGTTGCTGGGCAAACAATTCAGCTATGCTGATTACGAGCAATTCTATGCCGAACACTTCGCGGCCATCAAACCAACTGACGCCAACTTACTGAACGAGCCGACTGAAATCATCTATGACGGCGATGAAAACGAACAGGAAACGCAACCGCAGACAAAAGAGACGCCACAGGCTAAGCCCCGGACAAAACCTCTGGAGCTGGACGATGAATACTACGACTTGGAAGGATTCTAACACGAAACATAAGTATGAGCAACGGAAGATTACTTTGGGCAGACGATGAGATAGAGCTTTTGAAAGGTCATATCTTGTTCCTCAAGATGAAAGGTTACGAGGTGACGACGGTGAGCAACGGCGTCGACGCCATTGAAGCATGTCGGCAACAATCCTTCGACTTGATATTGCTCGATGAAATCATGCCCGGACTATCAGGATTGGAAGCACTGAAAGAAATCAAAGCCATTCAACCGACTACGCCGATCGTCATGGTGACGAAGAATGAAGAAGAGAATATCATGGACCAAGCCATCGGTTCGCAGATAGCCGATTATCTGATCAAGCCGGTTCATCCAAAGCAAATCTTACTGTCGCTCAAGAAATGTATCCATAAAAAGGAGATCGTGACGTCAGTCACGCAGAGTGGTTATCAACAAAGTTTCACGGACATTGCCACCCAGATAGATAATTGCCTGACCGTGGATGACTGGATCGAAACCTATAAGCGGCTGACAAGATGGGAATTGGAGCTCAGTGGCAGCGACAGCAATATGTCGGATATGCTTACAATGCAAAAGAATGAGGCAAATAATGGATTCGGAAAATTCGTCAGAAACCATTACATGGAATGGATGGAGGCCATCAGAAGCGGCAACAAGACAGACCGTCCACTTATGAGTCACGAAATTTTCAAAAACCGAATATTTCCTTTACTCGACCAAAAACAAAAAGTGCTGCTCATCGTCATCGACAACTTGCGCTATGATCAGTGGCGCATGCTGTCAGAAGAGATCGGCGATATGTTTGATATCGAAGAGGATCTTTACATGAGCATTCTGCCCACCGCCACACAATATGCCCGCAACGCCATTTTCAGCGGGCTCATGCCGACCCAGATTCAACAAATGTTTCCGTCGTTGTGGGTGGACGAAGGCAAGGATGAAGGCAAGAATCTGAATGAGGCCGAACTGATACACATGCAGATAGAACGCTACCGCCGCCACGACACGTTCAGCTATGACAAAATCAATGACTCACAATCTGCGGCAAAGGTCTTCGAACGGAGACGCGAATGGACCCAACATGATCTCTGTGTAATGGTCATCAACTTTATCGACATGCTTTCCCACGCCCGCACAGAATCGAAGATGGTGCGCGAATTAGCCCACAATGAAAATGCTTATCGGAATATCACGCTGAGTTGGTTTCGGCATTCAAGCATTTATGAACTGTTCAAATGGTTATCGACATCGGAGTTTCAGGTAATACTGACAACCGATCACGGAAGCATTCGGGTAGCGAAGCCTCTCAAAATCATCGGCGATCGCAATACAAATTCCAACTTGCGCTACAAATTGGGCAAGAACTTGAAATTCAATCCCAAGCAAGTGCTTGAAATCAAAAACCCCGGCAACGCTTTTCTACCGGCGCCCAATCTGAGCACTTCCTACGTCTTTGCCACGGGCGACAGTTTTTTTGCCTACCCCAATAATTACAATTACTATGTGTCATACTACAAAGATACGTTTCAGCACGGTGGTATCTCGATGGAAGAAATGCTTATTCCTCTCATCAAGCTAAAACCCAGAAAACGTTGACGGCATGTTGCTACCCTCCCTATGACGCGCTTTCTGCTCATCATGGACAAAACAATAAAACAAAAAAAATGAAACAAAAATAAGATGGAAATAAAAATCACGTCATTAGACAATATTCTGAAAGCAGCTGAAGAGTTTATCAGCCAAATGGACGATCGCAAGGTTTTCGCGTTCTATGGGCACATGGGAGCGGGCAAGACCACTTTCATCAAAGCTCTCTGCGAGGTTTTGGGCGTAGAAGACGTCATCACGTCGCCCACCTTCTCGCTCGTCAACGATTATACCGACCGCAACGGCAACTCTATCTACCACTTCGACTTCTACCGTATTAAGAAGTTAGAGGAAGTCTACGACATGGGCTACGAAGATTACTTCTACAGTGGTAACCTCTGCTTGATGGAATGGCCCGAACTCATCGAGGAGTTATTACCCGAAGACGCCGTAAAAGTTACCATCACGGAACAGGCCGACGGCTCAAGATTAGTCAGTTTTTAGAGAGATACAGCCGCAGGCTTCGTCGCTGTGCCTCGGATATCGCTACAAATTCAAGATTCTTTCACCTTCGGTGCTGAAAGAAAGCTTGCATCAGTTCCCGACACTCGGCTTCGAGCACGCCACCTGTCACCTCCGTCTTGGGGTGAAAAGCCTGGGGAGCAAAACGGGAGAAGCCCCGCTTTGCGTCGGCGGTGCCGTAGACCACTCGACTGATCTGCGACCATCCTAAGGCACCGGCACACATCACGCATGGCTCTACCGTCACGTAGAGCGTACAATCCTTGAGATACTTGCCGCCCAACATGTCGGCCGCCGAAGTGATGGCCTGCATCTCGGCATGCGCCGTCACGTCGTGAAGGGTCTCCGTCAGGTTATGCGCTCGGCTGATGACGCGATCACGACACACCACGACAGCCCCTACGGGTATCTCGCCATCGTCAAAAGCCCGCCGCGCCTCGTCGAGCGCACGGCGCATATACTGTTCGTCTTTAGTTTCCATTTCCATCGTTTTACTTCAAGGATAGTTGCCGGATATCATACAATAGATTCACAAATCATCAATACAGCCCATGGAACATAAAGGCGGCTCCACGAACCCTGGGATACATTCACAAAAATAATCGAATATTCGAATAATATAAAATAATAATCGTATTTTTGTAAAATAATAACAATACGGACAGCCTGATGGCAACACACAACGACCTTGGCAAATGGGGCGAGGAACTGGCCAGCCAACATCTGCGGGAGAAAGGTTATACCATTCTCGACCGCGACTGGCGACTGGGGCATCGCGACCTCGACATCATCGCCCGCACACCCGACGGCACCACCGTGGTGTTCGTTGAAGTGAAGACCCGCACATCGGACGTCATCAGCAGACCGCAGGACGCCATCAACGCACGCAAAATCAGAAGTCTGGGAGCTGCGGCCAACGCCTATATCAAGGAGTTTCAGATATGGGACGAACCGCGCTTTGATATTATTTCCATCATCGGCGACCGAGCCGAAACGGCCTTGTTGGAGCATGTGGAAGACGCTTTCAACCCGCTACTTATATAATAAGGTGTAGAAAGCGAAGAACCACCCGGCAGCAACAAGCCTCCAAACAAAAAGAAAAAACTATGATCAAATGGCCTTTTAAGAAAAAGACAACCGTGGAAATGCCGGCGACAACTGTCGTCAGGCTTACTGAAACGGACTCCACCAACAGCTATCTGCGCCAACACGCGCCGCAAACAGAAGAATGGATGACGGTGGTGACGGCCGAATACCAGACGGCAGGCCGTGGACAAGGCACTCATACATGGGAAAGTAAGCCGGGAGAAAACCTGCTGTTCAGCGTGCTGACGCATCCCGTGATGGTCCCTGTGCGCAGTCAGTTTCTGCTATCTGAGGCCGGAGCGCTGGCACTGAAGGAAGTTCTCGATACCTACACGGATGGTATCACGCTGAAATGGCCCAACGACATCTATTGGAACGACCGCAAACTGAGCGGCACGCTCATCGAAACATCTATCGGCAGCGGCCACATCAAGAACTGTATATTCGGCATAGGGCTGAACGTGAACCAAAGAACGTTTGAGAACGACGCGCCCAATCCGGTGTCACTGGCACAGATTCTGGGACACGACATAGACCGGGAGCTGCTGTTCAAACAGATTGTCGCAGTCTTCGAGAAATACTATCGCATGCTGGAAAGCGGGCAATACAATGTCATTTCGACTCTCTACCACGAGGCTTTGTATCGCCGGAAGGGCTTCCACCCGTATGAAGATAGCGACGGCAGGTTCGAGGCTGCCATCGTGGAGGTGGGCGACGACGGGCTGCTGGTGTTGCGCGACAAGGACGGAAAGTTCCGTGAATACGAATTTAGAGAAGTGAAATTTATACTATAAATCAATCATCAATATCTCATGGCAAGATTTAAAAGAATATTACTGAAGCTCAGCGGCGAAAGTCTGATGGGCCATCAGAATTATGGTATCGATCCGGAACGGCTGGCCGACTACGCCCGCCAGATTAAAGAAGTTCACGAAATGGGCGTACAAATTGGCATTGTCATAGGCGGCGGCAACATTTTCCGTGGGCTGAGTGGCAGTCAGAAAGGTTTCGACCGCGTGAAAGGCGACCAGATGGGCATGTGTGCCACGGTCATTAACTCACTGGCATTGAGCAGCGCGCTGGGTGCCATCGGCGTGAAGACAAAGGTGCTGACGGCCATCCGCATGGAACCCATCGGCGAGTTTTACAGCAAATGGAAGGCTATTGAAGCCATGGAAGACGGCTACGTATGCGTATTCTCGGCCGGAACAGGCAGCCCCTATTTCACAACCGACACCGGGAGTTCGCTCCGTGGCATTGAAATCGAGGCCGATGTCATGCTGAAAGGCACGCGTGTAGACGGCATCTATACGGCCGACCCGGAGAAAGATCCGACGGCCGTGAAGTTCAAAGACATTACTTACGATGAAATTTACACACGCGGACTGAAGGTGATGGACCTTACGGCCACCACGATGTGTAAGGAAAACAACCTGCCTATCTATGTCTTCAATATGGATATCGTGGGCAATCTGAAGAAAGTGATGGACGGCGAAGAGATCGGAACGCTGGTTCATAACTGAACGAAACATTTTTGAAGCGACGCCGACACATGGTGGAAGAGCGTCGTTTCAGAACCGACGTACCTTGACTGCGCCGCTGTCAAATGATAAGCAGCGAATGGCCAAGGTACGTTTTGCGTATGAATTATCTTTACATATACCATCAAAAAAGTGGCATTATTCTGAAAAAGAAAAGATCCGGACGAAAATAAACGATTGTAGAGCAAGTTTATAAAACGCTGGTTATCAATGTTTTTCGTTTTTCATGGTATTTCTTCTTCGCTTTTTTACCCTTAATAGCTATGCTTTCAGGCCATAATCGCGGCCCTTTCATCGGCCAAAAGCTATGCTTTAGCGGGGTAATCGCTATGCTTTGAGTCGATAAAAGCATAGCTTTGGGCATGAAAGGGTGTAGAAATTGGTAAAGCAAAGGGCTTTTTCGGCGTGCCGGCACTTAGATGACATGTTGCGGAAGTGTTAAAATCTGGTAGTTTTTTCTGACAAATTATCAGGCAAACCCTATTATCTTCTCGGCAAATATGAGAGGAGCTTGTGTTAAATTGCGTTAAATACATAAAGAGCGCATAAACTTTCACACTCTTTTTTTATCTTTGTGTCATCTCTATAGCGTAGAGAGTGCTATGAACCATGACCTAAGCAATCAATCATATACATGATTTTTTAAAACACCAATTTATTTTAACCTTATTAATTATGATTCTGTGTTGTAAGAAAAAATGGCTGTTAGCTTTATGCTTGGCATTAGGAATGCCTCTGACAGCCGTATCTATTCAAGCCCAGACTGTGACACAGGCTGAGCAGGTTATCAATGGTGTCGTGACGGACGTCAACGGAGAACCGATCATCGGAGCAAGCGTTCGAGTGGGCAAATCCAACAACGGAGCCGTGACCGATTTAAGTGGCAATTTCAGAATTGCCAACGTACCGCCTTCGGCTACTTTGATCGTGTCGTATGTCGGGTACGTCACACAGAATGTTCCTGTCTCTGGGAAAAAGACGCTGCGAATCGTGCTTCGTGAAGACCAGCGCAGTTTGAACGAAGTCATTGTCGTAGGATATGGAACCATGAAGAAAAGCGACATCACGGGCGCGATCGCGTCCGTCGATCAGGGACAGCTCGCCAAACAGCCCGTAGCCAATGTTTCCTCGGCTCTGCAAGGTCTGGCCTCGGGCGTCTCCGTAACGTCAAACTCCGGTTCTCCCGGTTCGTCTTCAACCATCCGCATTCGTGGCGTTGGTACCGTAAACGACGCGGAACCGCTGTATGTAGTGGACGGAATGCCCGTAACCGACATCAATTATCTGAGCGTATCGGACATTCAATCGATGGAAATACTGAAAGACGCTTCCGCGTCGGCCATCTACGGTTCCAGAGGCGCCAACGGTGTCATCCTCATCACGACACAGAAAGGAGCCGTCGGCAAACCGACCGTCACCTTCAATGCCTACTGGGGTACGAGCAAATTACTGAACAACCTCGACCTACTCACCGGTCCCGAATGGTATGACCTGCAGTCGGCCATCAACAAGGTGAGGGCTGCCGAAGGCATAAACGAGTTGGATCTTAAACTGGTAGACAGAAATACTTCTACCGACTGGATGAAAGCTATCTCGCGAAATGCTTTCATGCAGGACTACAGCATAGGTATCAGCGCGGGAAAAGCTGACGATTACAAATATAATCTCGGAATCAACTACCTGAAGCAGGAAGGAACCATCAAGAAAACAAACTATGAGCGTATCAACCTGCGGCTCAATTCGGAGAAGACGGTTATCAAAGACCATTTCTTAGTGGGGACTAACCTGTCCATCGCGAAATCAAATTCTAAGGGTATCAATGAGTATAACAATTCCGGCTTGTACGATGCCGATTACGGTGTGATAAGTAATGCCATCCGTGTAGAGCCGGTCGTTCCCGCCCGGAAGTCGGATGGCTCCTACGGTTCCTCTCCCTATATCGACTATTATAATCCGTTGGCGGACATCGTCTATAACGACCAACATTCCAAGGACCTGGCCGTTATTGGAAATATCTATGGCGAAATTGAATTTTGGAAAGGCCTGAAGTTCAAAAGTAGTTTCGGCGCGGAAATAAGG
This sequence comes from Prevotella illustrans, assembly GCF_017426725.1. Taxonomy (GTDB): domain Bacteria; phylum Bacteroidota; class Bacteroidia; order Bacteroidales; family Bacteroidaceae; genus Prevotella; species Prevotella illustrans. Next base: position 18,685 of record NZ_JAERMS010000020.1, read on the forward strand.
AGAAACGAAGCGTCCAGCTTTACCCCGGTATATTATGTGTCGAACAGTCAGAAAAACACGGAAAGCAGTCTATACAAAGGGCAGGTGAATGGGAATTACTATACGTTTGAGAATACACTGACCTTTATCAAGACATTCGCGGAAAAGCACCATCTAAATCTGATGGCCGGTTATACCAACGAGTGGGGTAAGCGGGAGACCTTTGGTCTGAACGGTTTGCACCTCATCGGAGAAGCGCCCAACCTACGCTATATCGACGCTACGCTCGATCGGAACAAGACCACGGGATCGAACAATGGTTCGGAGTATGCCATGATTTCGTATCTGGGCCGTATGCACTACGACTTCGACAACCGCTATCTGCTGACCGTGTCTTTCCGCAGGGACGGTTCATCGAAGTTCGCCAAGAAAAACCGATGGGGTAACTTCCCTTCATTCGCCTTAGGATGGAGAATCGATAATGAAAACTTCTTTAAGAAGCTGAATGCCAAGTGGATTTCTTCCTTAAAGTTCAGAGCAGGCTGGGGGCAGATTGGTAATCAGAATATCGACAGCTATTTGGATCGAAGCCTGCTGTCGTTGTGGGCACAATATGGCGCGCTCTTCGGAACTAAGGAAAAGCTCTATCAAGGTATCGCCGTTACAAGACTGGGAAACCCAAACATCAAATGGGAAACAACGGAGTCGACGAATGTGGGACTTGACGCGACATTCTTCAACAACCGGCTCATGCTTAGCTTCGAGTTTTATTACAAGACAACTAAAGACATGTTGCTGGCGGCTCCTATGCCCAAATATATGGGATATTACAGCAATACATATACCAATATCGGCGCGGCAAACAACCGGGGCATCGAACTGAATCTGGAATGGCGCGACAAGGTGAAAGATTTTGAATATAATATAGGAGTCAACTTGTCTACAATCCGCAACAGAATGACCAAGCTCAATGGGGGTACTCCCATCGCGTCAGGCGTACTCCGACAGCAATATGCCACTTATACCAATGAGGGCATGCCCATCGGAGCTTTCTGGGGCTACGCTACGGACGGACTGATTCAAACGGAAGAACAGCTGAAGAAAGTTAAAAAAGCCGGCTATCAACCCAACGCGCAATTAGGTGACGTACTATTTGTCGACACCAATAATGACAACCTTTTGGATGAAAGGGACAAGCGTATGATAGGTAATCCGATTCCTGATGTCATTTATGGCTTCAATGTCGGCATGAGCTGGAAAAACTTTGATTTGAACCTGCAGTTCGGGGGAACGATAGGTAATAAGATATTCAACGCCATGCGCCTGTATACCTACAGTCTTACGGATATAACCAACAAGGATAAGGCCTTGTTGAACTACTGGACGCCAACAAACAGAAATACGAATATTCCGCGTCTGGCCGCAGCTGATTACAATAACAATAACAGACTCTCTGACCGTTACGTGGAAAGCGGCACCTATCTGCGACTGCGCAATGTCCAACTGGGTTATACACTTCCAGCCGCGTTGGCAAAAAGACTCATGCTTCAGAGCGCACGTATCTATATCAGCGGACAGAACCTGCTTACATTCACCAGTTATAGCGGATTGGATCCGGAAGTAGGACAGTCGACGTCGTTAACAAGAGGCATAGACTATGGTATCTATCCGCAATCGAGAGTGATAACCGGAGGTGTAAACATTACTTTTTAACTGAAAACGATTATGAAAACAAATAGAATTATTGCTGGGATGGCGTTTGCGGCCTTAACAGCATTCAGTAGTTGTGTTGACTTGGATTTGGAACCTCTGGGGAGAGCGTCAGCCGGGAAAGTGGAAAATGAGGAACAAGCTTTCCTACGTTTAGCTGCCGTGTATTCCGACATGAAGGATTTCCGCTATACATGGTCTACAATCGCATTTGGTGATGTCCTGTCCGATGACGCTACATACAGTGGTTCAGATAATGACGCGGCTACATTCACCTTAATGGAAAACTATCAGTATCCGGCCGACCATAATGAGATATTAAACAAATATTCACAGACTTATCAATGTATCAACAAGGCCAACCTCGTCATACGAGACTTTGAAGCGGCTGATAATTCCATCTTCAAAACCTACAACAGGGAGCAAATGATAGGCGAGGCGAAGTTCATACGCGCCTACTCTTACTTTGAGTTGGTGAAAACGTTTGGTGGGGTACCTCTGTATACAGACGTGTTAGAGCTTGACCATAAGAGGCTCGGGCGAGCCGAGGTCAAAGATGTGTATGCCGCCATCGAAAAAGACCTGAATGACGCCGCCGCAGTACTTCCTTCCAAAAAAGAAGTCGATATGACAACTTACGCAGGAAGAATCACCAAGGGAGCCGCTTACGCCATGCTGACACGCGTATGTCTTTATGAGAAGAACTACGAACAGGTAAAACAGGCCGCAAAAAAGTTGTTTGATCTAAACGAATATTCTTTGGTAGACGATTACCAGTTTCAGTTCCTACTCGCAGGTGAGCATTGTTCAGAATCCATTCTGGAGGTGAATATGTATGATTCACCCACCTTAGGATCATGGAACGTTAATAACGGCAATCGTCATGTACTGATGTCTATGCCAAGAAATCTGACTATCGGATTTGGTGTGGCACAGCCTACAAAATCACTTGCGGACGCGTACGACAAAGCCGGGGACAATATCCGTAAAAAAGCTACGTTGCTATCAAGCCAAGAAGCGGTTGAGATAGAAAAGGCTGCGCATGGGGAGGTAGACCCGATAACCGGTGACAGAACCGGATTTTATAACCGCAAACTTTATCTGAAGCCGGGAGAAAGAGAAGAAAACCGTGGTAACAATCAACCTTTAAACCACAAGTTAATTCGTCTGGCCGAAGTTTATCTCAATTACGCGGAGGCTTGTGCCTTGATCGGAGACGAGCAAGAGGCCAGAATATATATCAACAAAGTGCGCAACCGTGCAAAACTACCGGATATAACGACATCGGGCGAACAGCTGTTCGAAGACTTAATGAACGAGCGCCATCTGGAATTTGGCATGGAAGGATTCCGCTTCTTCGATGTAGTACGGGTCGGTTGGGGCCCCAAGCTCTTCAAGAATTTCAAGCAAGGGGCGGAAGTTTTGCCAATTCCGCAAATAGAAATAGATATCAATAAGGGGGAAATCGTTCAGAATCCTGCTCCCCAATCATAGATGAATCGTCGTCATAGCATGTCATCATAACCGTAGGACTTGCTATAAAGAAACCAGACTCGGTCGATAGCCTGAATGAATCAACTGACAAACAGGAGGGCTATCGACCGAGTCTGGTTTCTGAAATAACAGAAGGCGTATTTCCTTAAAGATTATATGACTTGGAAAAAACTTACTCTTCCGTATAATCTACATATTCGCCTTCGTCTTTAGAAAATATCTTTTGATTCGCTTCTTTCGAACTTCGCCGATCGACAACAGACTCCCGGTCAGATGAATGGGAACCACTTTGTCGACGATAAGCGTCTTGCATATTCGCATCGCCACCCAGGCCACGCTTCACCTGCCTGAAAATATGAAAGAATGTCTTGATGATGTTCCAGAAAAACACCACCCCCATGAACAATACGACAATGAAAACAATGAGAAAAAACTTGAGTAATATCATAATCTATCTATATTCTTAATAATTTGACAAACGATAATCGCATTCACCAAACTATAGAGAAAGAAACTATGCCTTGCGAACCCGGTTAGTAAAGACGGACACGATGACATAGCAGGTAATGATGAGCCACCAGCCTTCGAGCAAGCCGAAAAATGCCAAAAGAACAACGGAAAGCGCGACAAAACCGTATTTTATCTCATTATCTTTCCAACCCCAATGCTTGAACTTCAAAGCAAACATGGGAATTTCAGCCACCAACAGATAACAACTGGACACAATCAGCAACAATAATACGAAGACACCACCGTGGAGATTTTCAAACCAAGCCTGTGCATAGACCAATAACGAGCCCCAGAAAAGGGCGTTGGCCGGTGTCGGCAGACCGATAAAGCCGGTTGATTGACGTTCGTCGAGATTGAACTTAGCCAACCGCAAGGCGGAAAAAGCTGTCATCACGAAAGCGAAGAAAGGCAGGATGTTGCGCAAAGGCTCCAAAAACGCGGGATAATCAAGCGTGTACAATTCAAAGGCAACCATGGCGGAGGGTGCCAAGCCGAACGTGATATCGTCGGCCAAGGAGTCCAACTCTTTCCCTATTGGTGAGGAAACATGGAGCAAGCGGGCCACCATACCGTCGAAGAAATCGAAAACGGCGCCTAAAATGATAAAAAGCAAAGCTGTTTTCACATCTCCCGTCAAAGCGAAATACGTAGCGGTGCAACCTGAAATTAGGTTGCAGCACGTTATAGAGTTAGGAATATGTTTCTTGAAATCCATCGTTATCCTTTCAACTTGGCGATAACGGTCTGGTCGCCAGTCGTTGTCTGTCCCATCTTTACGCACACTTCTGTCCCGATTGGCAGATAAACATCGACGCGACTTCCCAACTTGATGAAGCCCAAATGCTCGTCGATATAGCAGTCTTCTCCCTCTTTGGCATAGGTAACGATACGTCGTGCCATGGCACCGGCTATCTGACGGCAGAGCACATCTACACCATCGGGCGTCGTGATTATGATATCGGCATGCTCATTCTCCTCGCTGGCTTTCGGAAGCCATGCTTTGTGGTAGTTGCCATCCTTATGTACAACGAACTTTACTTTACCATCTACCGGGAACCAGTTAGCATGCACGTTGAAAAGGCTCATAAAAATACTGATCATGAGGCGTCGATCATGAAAATACTCCTTCTCTTCGACTTCTTCTATTACGACAATACGTCCGTCAGCAGGGGCCACCACGAGATGATCGGTGTCATCCGTTTCAGAAAAATAGCGGATAGGACAACGATAAAAGTTGACAATTATACAATAAAAGATTGTGCATAAAACAGTAAAGGACCAAAACGGAATTTTGTTATCTAAACGATATAATAACAAAGCGATCGCTGCGATACCAATAAAAGTATAAATGAGTTGATCCGTACCTTCACGATGAATTCGTATTTTCTTGAGTTTCTTCTTAATCTTGATCATAAAAAGGTATTTCATTTGTACCGCATGCAAAGTTAATATTTTTTTGTTGCTTCCACAACTATTTGTAACTTTTCTTTTGCTATGTCGGGATTTCAGCGTAACTTAGTGCGCTCTTTAGTATTTAAAAGACGATGGAAGATTTTATTCACTTACACGTACACACCCAATATTCTATTCTCGACGGTCAGTCTAAGATTCCTTATCTTGTAGACAAAGCCATCAACAACGGCATGAAAGGTATGGCCATTACCGATCATGGCGCGATGTTTGGCATAAAGGAATTTATCGATTACTGCGCCGGCGTCAACAAACAACGCAAAAAAGACGGACTTGAGCCTTTCAAGCCGATCATCGGGTGTGAGATGTATGTGGCACGCCACCGCAAGGAAGACATGGTGAAAGAGCACGGTGACAACAGTGGTTACCACCTTATTGTACTGGCCAAAAACTACAACGGCTACAAAAATCTGATTAAATTGGTGAGCCGTTCGTGGGTAGACGGCCACTATTACCGTCCCCGAACCGACCGGGCTGATTTAGAGAAATACCACGAAGATCTCATCATTTGTACGGCATGCCTGGCCGGAGAGGTTCCGAATAAGATATTAAAGGATGATATTGAGGGCGCACGCGAAGCCTGCGAATGGTATAAACGGGTGTTTGGCGACGATTATTACCTGGAATTACAACGCCACGAGGTTAAAGACCCTACCATCTTGGCCAATCGCGAGGCCTATCCGCTACAGCAAAAGGTGAACAAAGTGCTCATCGAGTTTTCCAAGGAATATGGTATCAAGTTGGTTTGCACCAATGATTGCCACTTCGAAGACAAGGAAACGGCCGAAGCCCACGACCATTTGCTCTGTCTGGCAACAGGAAAAGACCTGGACGACCCCAACCGTCTACGCTACAGCAAGCAGGAATGGTTCAAGACGCGCGAAGAGATGAACGAGGTGTTTGCCGATATTCCGGAAGCATTATCCAACACTTTGGAGATATTAGATAAGGTAGAGACTTACAGTATCGACCACGGACCCATCATGCCTTTCTTCCCTATTCCCGAAGATTTCGGCACCGAAGCGCAGTGGGAAGCGAAGTTCAGCGAGCAAGACCTGTATAATGAGTTTACGACAGACGAAAACGGAGAGAATCAAATGTCTCCTAAAGAAGGCCGGAAAGTTATCGAACGTCTTGGCGGATATGAGAAGATTTATCGCATTAAGTTCGAGGCCGACTATCTGGCAAAGCTCGCTTACGATGGCGCCAAAGAGTTGTATGGCGACCCTCTGCCCGAGAATGTGAAGGAACACATCAACTTCGAGCTGCATATCATGAAAACGATGGGCTTCCCGGGCTACTTCCTTATCGTGTCAGATTTTATCAAAGCCGCCCGAGAAGAGCTCGGCGTAATGGTCGGACCCGGTCGCGGATCGGCCGCCGGTTCGGTCGTGGCTTATTGTCTGGGCATTACGAAGATCGATCCGCTGAAGTATGACTTACTGTTCGAGCGTTTCCTCAATCCCGATCGTGTAAACTTGCCGGATATTGATACCGACTTCGACGACGACGGACGCGGCCGGGTGCTGCGCTGGGTCATGGACAAATATGGTCATGAGAACTGCGCACACATCATTACCTATGGCAGCATGGCCACCAAGAACTCCATCAAGGACGTTGCCCGCGTAGAAAAGTTGCCGTTGGATAAGTCGAACGCGCTGTGCAAAGCTATTCCCGATCGTTTGCCCGACGGCTTGAAAATGAATCTGAAGAACGCCATCAAGTGCACGCCGGTGCTCCGCGAGGCGGAAGCGTCGGTCGATCCGCGTGAAAGAAATACCATCAAGTATGCCAAAATGCTGGAAGGAACCGTCAGGGGAACGGGTATCCACGCCTGCGGTTTCATCATTTGCCGTAATCCCATTGACGACTGGGTTCCCGTCTCGACCGCAGCCGACCCTGATTATCCTGGACTGAAAACAGCCGTGACGCAATATGACGGCCACGTCATTGAGTCAACGGGACTCATCAAGATGGACTTCCTCGGCTTGAAGACTTTGTCGGAGTTGAAAGAAGCCTGCAAGAACGTCAAACAAACAACAGGAGATATCGTCGATCTCGACAAAATCCCCATCAATGACGAACTTACTTATCAGTTATATCAGCAGGGACGCACCATCGGAACGTTCCAGTTCGAGTCTCCCGGCATGCAGAAATACCTGCGCGAACTCCATCCCACCGTCTTCGAAGACCTCATTGCGATGAACGCCCTTTATCGCCCGGGGCCCATGGACTACATTCCCGACTTTATCAAGCGCAAGAACGATCCATCATTGGTGAAGTATGACATCCCTTGCATGAAGAAGTACCTGAAAGACACGTATGGAATTACGGTCTATCAGGAGCAGGTGATGTTGCTCTCACGCCAGTTGGCAAACTTTACCCGTGGCGAAAGCGACGCGTTGCGTAAAGCGATGGGTAAGAAAAAGAAGGCCATCGTCGACGCGATGAAACCCAAATTCATATCCCAGGGACAAGCGAATGGTCATGACCCGAAGGTTTTAGAGAAGATTTGGAGCGACTGGGAGAAGTTTGCCTCCTACGCGTTCAACAAGTCACACGCCACCTGTTATTCATGGGTGGCTTACCAAACAGCCTACCTGAAAGCTCATTATCCGGCCGAATACATGGCCGCTCTTCTGACAAGACGTAAGAGTGACATTAAGGAAATCACCAAACTGATGGACGAATGCAAGGCATTGGGCATACCCACACTGGGTCCTGACGTAAACGAAAGTTTCAGTAACTTCGGCGTAAACAAGAAAGGTGAGATCAGATTCGGTATGGCCGCCATCAAAGGAATGGGCGAAGCAGCGGCCCTATCGATTATCAAGGAGCGCGACGAAAACGGCCCGTTCAAAGATATTTTCAATTTTGCGGAACGCGTAGACTTTACCAATGTCAACCGGAAAGCCTTCGAGTCGTTGGCACTTAGCGGAGGCTTTGACTGCTTCGGGCTAAGACGTGAGCAATATCTCGGCGTCAACGGCAAGGGAGAAGTATTCCTCGATACACTTGTTCACTATGGACAGCTCTTCCAACAGGAACGAAACGAGGCCCGAACTTCATTGTTTGGAGGCGAAGAAGCGGTAGCGATCGCGCATCCGGTAATCCCCCAGGCAGACGAGTGGAGTTCGATAGAACGGCTGAACAAAGAGCGCGAACTGGTCGGCATCTACCTCTCGGCGCATCCGCTCGACGACTATTCTATCATCGTCAAGCACATGAGTAACACGCATTGCGCGGAGCTTGGCGACAAGCCTGCGTTGGCTTTGAAGAACGAAATAACGGTAAGCGGCATTATCACCGGCGTGAAATCGAAGTTCACCAAGACAGGAAAGCCTTTTGGAGTCGTCACAATAGAGGACTACGAAAGTGCCGGAGAACTCGCGCTCTTCGGTGAGGACTGGGGACGATGGAGCGGCATGCTGACGATAGGCTGCTCGGTCTATATCACCGCTAAATGTGTGCAACCCTATCAGAACGGCAACTATTACGATTTTAAGGTTCAGAACATACGGTTCCTGCAAGACGTGAAAGAGCACCGGTTGGAGAAGATCACCATCACCATCAATCGCAACGCTATCGACGATACGCTGGTAAGCGACCTGAACACCATCATCAACGAGAATCCGGGGAAAACGCAACTCTACTTCCAGATTATTGACGAGGAGCACAACGCACGGATTATTCTCAGGTCGAAGACTAAGGAAATCAACATCAAGAACAACCTCATATCGTATATTGAGGCCAATCCCGCAATGGAATATAGTATCAATTAAAGAAATTGGCATGATATTTGCCGATTTTCTCTCATCGGTTCCAATCGTTGGAACACGCTTTTTTGCGAAGGATATATTAAACAATATACATTTAAACATCACTTTATAATAAAAGAACAAACAAGACATGGAAGTAACAATTACAACCGAGAACTTCGAGAGTTACAAGAATGGCGAATTGCCATTGGTAGTTGACCTGTGGGCAACATGGTGCGGTCCCTGCCGTATGCTTGCTCCTATCGTTTCCGAACTTGCGAACGACTACGACGGCAAGATTGTCGTAGGCAAATGCGACGTTGAAGAGAATGACGATATCGCCATGGAATTTGGCGTTCGCAACATTCCTACCATCCTATTCTTCAAAGGCGGTCAGCTCGTCGATAAGTTTGTTGGCGCCGCCAGCAAAGACAAGCTCGAAGAGAAGTTCAAGGCATTGCTCGGCTAAGCCGTTCGACCGGGAAATATAAACGTACAGACGAAGCCATTAGGAACACATCGTTCGGGCTTCATCCTCATATTTCAAGAAAGCCATATCGTCCATTTCACATGGATTGATATGGCTTTCTTGTTTGCCGACGTCAGAGAATGCCCGTCTGCGTGTCCTTGTTTTGCAGCCTTCGCTCTATGTCACGGAACTTCCTTCCCTTTCCAAATTTCCACATAAAGCCCAGATGCACCATGTTGCCCAAGTCACGATTGCGCGTCGTCATTTGCTTTTTGATGACGGCATCGACCAATTCCGAGTAGTTATTCTTGGGGTTATGTTCAAACGGATGTTCCCAATAAAGCGACACACTGCAGTTTCCCACACGGTAACTACATGTCAGGTAGGTCGCGTGCCCCTGCCGGCTCCATGTCTCACCCTCCATAAACTTCCAGCCGTTATCGGCATTGGCGGTCAGCGTCCAGCGTCCCAGGTAGGCCTGAAGACTGCCTCCGTAGTTATAGGCGGTCAGGTAATGCCGGTAGTTATCTCCCCTGTTGATGAAACGGAATACGCCTCCGCTGACACTCAACGACAGCCGTTCGGGCAGAATATCCACTTTCGTATAATTAGATACATAGAACATCGTAATGCCGGGTTGCATCTTCTGCGTATAATAGAATTGGTTATCCGCGCCACGTTCATAACTGGCCATGTTGCAATGATGATGACTCCGGTACTCCATATCTACGTTTGAATGGAAACGCGGTGTATTGTAGGCCAGTCTAACCGTATGTATCTGCATGCCGTTGGGCTTGATTTTCGGATTGCCCACCGTCCATTCCATCGAGTTGGTACGTATGCGCGTGTCGCTGATCATCGCGATTCTTGAAATATGCTGATTGATTTCGAAGGTATAGCCTGCCGATAGGCCCTTAGCTAAAGTATAAGTAAGCGAGGCTTTCGGACGAAACAACCAGTAAGAATAATGGTTATCGGCCTGCCGATAGCGCACGTTGCTCACACCCAAACCTGTCATGTAGCTCCACTTTCGCCACCGCCCTTTCAACTCGCCGAAGCTATATAGATTGCTGCGGTGCATGCCGTTGACCGACATCACGTCGCCCGAATAGACATTGCGGGTATATTTCAACTGATGATTGAAACCAAATGACAGTTTGGCAGCCGTCAACTGCCGTTCGTAGATGGCTTCCGACGTGAGCGACCATGTATTGCCGTCGACATCGTAAGCATATCCTCCGCCTTCATTGTTGGCATGACTTGCGTCGGTAGAGATAGCCGTCGCCACAACATTAGCGGTAATCGACTGCTTCGAACCAAGCTGACGAAAGAAGTAAATATCGAGAATTGGTGTAAAACTTTTGTTTTTATCCATTATTCGCACCATCTTATCAGCCTGTCCACTCTCCACAAACAGTTGGTCAGTAATATTGCGTGGACTATGAGAAAAAGCACCTGAGAGTTTGGCCTGCAATACATAAGTGGCCGAATCGGCCAGATTATAGACCAAATCTAAGCCATTGTAAAAGTTTCGGTATCGTCTACCGATATCCCTACGTGTAATAAGATGATAACTACCATCGGCCAACAGGTAGTCAGCATCCTCATGATAACGGGCTCCACGCAGGTCGGTGTAGCCGGAATTATAGGTTACCCCCAGCTCCGAATGGCCTATATTCCTTTTAGCATATATGGTATTATCGCCATGCAATGCCGTCACGCAGTTGTTCAAATCAGCTCCCAGGAGCATTCCCTCACCGCTACGCTGCGTCCGAATATCAATAACATAACCGATTTCTGCCCCGTAGCGTACCCCCGGATTGTCGATAAAGCTGACCGACTTCACCTCTTTGGGATTGAGCGCCAGCAGGTCTGCCTTATTGGCTACTACCCCGTTTATTCTTATTTGCACGGCCCCACGGTTGTCAAGTGCCCTGACAGAGTGCATCGTTTCGTCGATGCGGATGGCCGGAAAGGACAGCTTGGCAAGCAGACCATAACCGTTCGTCGAGGCTTCCTTCTGCGCGGCGGTGGGCAGATAAAGTCGTCCGTCAGGCCGTTCCACCACTCGGGCCGCCTCAACCTTCACTTCTTTCAACTCCACGGTACGCTCTTGCTGTGCCCATAGCGACCCAACCGGCATACTCATCAATAATAATAAAATAGCTTTTCTCATTCTTTGCTGTCTTGTTTTCGGGCAAAGATAGAAACGGTGTTGTGGTTTTCACGAAAAAAGAGTCTGACATTTGTCTGACATTTCACTGCCGACAAATGTCAGACTCCTATATACAATTAATTTAAAGCGCTTTGTCGCCCGGCAACAACTGATAATCGCCTCCACGCTCCGACATGATTTTCAGTCCACCTTGTTTCTCTATGACAGGTTTCAACCGTCTGACGAGTGTATAAAGCGTTTCACTCGCGTCGGGTTTCTTGGGCCAGAGAGCATCGCAGATTTCCTGTTTTCCGAGCTGATGATTGGCCTTTTCAAAGAACAGTCGCATGAGCCGGTGTTGCATGGGCGTCAGCCCTACAGGCTCATGGTGGAGATTATAGAAACAATCTTCGTCCTTCCGCAGCATCAACTGCCCCAGAACAATCATGTCGCGGCCATGCCGACGGAAATAAGCCAGCGAGAAGACAGCCCACAAAAGAGCCATCGCCGACAAGGAGAAAGGCAACCGCCGGTCGGATAAAGCCAATACCGAGGCCACCGAACAGTTGGCATAACTCTGAAACACGACCCTACCATTCTGCCCGTGCCATCCCATCGGCCGGCTACAAAGCCCGTCGCCGGGATTGTCCATGGCGTAATATACAATGGAATGACGACGCAAAGTCTCGGTCTTCAGATAGCTGCGGTAGTCGGCGATCGTATCGGGTGTCAGCCAACAGTCCCGTTTCGTGGCCAGTGTCTGTGCCAAAGCCTGGTTCATGTCGGCCACCATCAGGCGTTGGACCTGCCGATAGCCGTGCATGCCCGACCACACCGCGGCGCCTACCAGCAACGCAAACAGCAATATGGCATGATAAGGTTTCATGTTCATAACGTCTCGTTTTCGATGAAGGATAAAGTCGTTTTCGTATGTCAAGATGTCCGATTCCTTTCGAAACATGTTGTCACGCAAAGTTAGGAAATAAAACGAAGCCTTGGCTTTTCGCGCGATTATCTCTAACTTTTCTTATCCGTCGTTTCGATTTGTTAACGCCGGAAGGAGAAAATATAGCAGAAGCCGAGAACCAACCGGCCAAAGGAGCATGAGCAAGAGCGGGAAGAACATTGATTCCGGGCCAAGGCTGAAGCTACGATTATACAGAATATCGCCCCAAAAGGCCTTTTGCACGATTCGGAATTTATTTGACAAATGGCATTTGCTGCTTGCGTTATTTCAAAAAAGAAAATCATTGGCCGGAAATAACGCCATTTTAGCGCGATTTACAAATCGCTGACAATCAGCGTTTTATATTCAAACCGTCATTTCAAGCCTATCGAAAAGGCTCTGTTTTGCGTCTTTTTACGCTCCAATAGCAGGCCTTTTAACCTGTAAAAGCATAGCGATTAGCGGCTAAAAGGATAGCTTTGACCGTGTAAAAGCATAGCGATTGGAAAAGTTGGAGCTATTACGACCTCTTTCACGCTGGCAAAACGTATTTTCGAACGCTGGATGCGACAGTCCGGAAGTGTTAAAATCAGGGATGAAATATTTACAAAAGCAAGATATTGGAGGCTTTCCTGCCACCTTGCGAAACATCTTCCGCCGGCATTTCCTTCCACTCTCTGTTTTTCGTTTTAGATTATTTAAGATTGTCGAATAATAACCAAACTGATTATTTCGTATCTTTGTAACAAAGGACCATCAACTATTAATTCCTAAGCGTATGAAAACAAAACTCTTACTCCGTCTCGGAGCGTTTTTATTCTTGGCACTTTACCTCACCGCCTGCTCTTCCAACAGCAATGAAGAAGAACAAAATCAGAACAGCCTCTATAAACAGATGCAACTTTCAGGCTACTGGACGGCGCAGGACTTTACCAACGCTCAAGGCAACATCGTGGAGATTCATTTTACTTCTTCGCAACATGTCCACGTGAAGTACGTGACTTCCGATAACGCAGTGGAGGGTTCGGTTGCGTCCTACAAAGAGGAAGGTTCCGACAAAATACGCCTCACTCTATTTAAAAAAACAGAGATTATGGGGGTCACAGAACTCCGGTGCGATCTGAAGACCAAGGAAATACACTTTACCTGCGACGGCAAAGACTATACGCTGACCAAGCGGGAGCATGACCATCTGGGTATCATCCGTGGCAAATGGACGTCGGCCTATTATCGTTCGTACAGCCTGAAGCCCGACGACACAGATTACAACACCGTGGAATTCGGCGCGGAAAATGAGAATAGTGAGGCTGAGCGCTGGGTCATGAAATTTGAAGGACATACCAATGTCGGCAATCCTACGTCAGCAACCCTGTCGTATAAAACGGAAACTGTGGCGTGGAAGTACGCAGCGAACCTGAACATTCTCCTTGATACCCAACAGGGAGAAAAAGAAATCGCTTTTCAGTTTGTCTATCGCCCCGACTTGAAAACCATTGTTCTTGAATTGAATTGGGCTCCTACCCTTCCCGATAATTATATCACTTATACGAAAAATCACAAATAAGACCACAGATTTCAGAACGCCAAATTAAGGTTCGTCCCCACAGCTTCTATTGCTCGACGTATTATAATATAACATTATCTTATGCCCGAAACGACGCCTCGTTCGGTCAATGAAACCGGGTTCTGAAAGATTTCCGGGCCGATCCGAAAAGCCGGAGAACCCATCCCAAACCGAAAGCCGCATCCATCTGTGGAAAGAAATAAAGCTCTCCACCTATCTTTATATATACGCGCGAACTCACCAAACGTTATGCGCCGTAACCGGAGATCTATTTTCGGATGTAAAATCTATTGGTTAATCCACCGGATGTGGGGATGAACAACCATTCAAATAAGTATCTAACAACTCTTTTTTACATATTCCCCCAAAAAAGTTTCAAAATTCATGCAGTCTTTCGGGTACAACCTACTCCTTTTAATAAAAAGGACAAATGTATCTATGAATATAGATATTGATATAGACGCATGTAAACAGGGAGAGCGAGAGGCTCTCGGAAAATTATATAAGACATATTCCGGCAGATTGATGAAAATCTGCTTGCATTATGTGGCAGATGAAAGTACGGCAGAAGATATTCTGCACGATGCTTTTATCATTATCTTCACCTCCGTCAAGACACTGAAAGACCACTCGAAATTAGAGGGGTGGATGATAACCATCGTAAGGAACCTATCGTTGAAGTATCTACAATACACAGGAAAAGACGAAATTCCTTTATCTTGCTTGGGAATAGAAATTCCAGACGAGAACAGCGAGAAAGAGAAGAGTATTGAACTGGAAGTGTTGTTGAAAGCAATAGAATCCTTGCCAAAGGGGAATAGGGAAGTATTCAAGCTCTCGGTTCTGGACGGTCTTTCACACAAGGAAATCGGAGAACTGCTTGGTATCAACCCACACAGTTCTTCTTCCCAATTATTCAGGGCGAAGAAAATGCTACGTGCGATACTAGTCGACTATTGGATGCTGTTCTTGTTGCCACTCCTGATTCCTGTCTATATCTATTTCGTGGCGAGCGATAAGTCCGTCGAAACTTCCGATTACAAGCCAACCACCGCGAACAAGCGCCAAGATCAATCAAGAAGTGTTCAAAAAGCAGAAGACAGACCGAAAACAAAACAACCGGAATATTCCAGCCCATCAAGCGTCAGCCGTGATGGAACGAGGGCAAAAATAACGGTTACCACCGAGAAGCTCTATTCGCAAATCAAAACAGACCGTGTGGCAGCAGAACGACAAACGGTACCATTCGGCGCAGATTCCTTACAGAAATATCCGGTGACGGCTATCCTCACAGAAGACTCTTTGTACCGTCTTGCACAGCTTCCCGAAAATAAAATAGCGGCATTGAATGAAAGCGTAAACCTCAATCTCAAACAAAAGAAGAGATATCCGTGGACATTCAACTTCGGTTATTCCTCCAATGCCGGCGCAAATGGGGCTTTGGCAAATCTGGATTATCTCTCCGTGGTGGATTATGCCAATGGTGGCATGGCAGCCAAGCTGTACACTTGGAATGACTATCTGGATTATCTAAACAGAAACGCCGCCTTGATGGATTCTGTAGAAAGAGCGAAATTGAACTATATAGCAATCAACAATATAACGGATGGCAATAAGAGCTTGAATGAAACGGCACGCCACGACCGTCCGAAGACTTTAGGCTTCTCGCTCAACAAGCAGCTAAGTCCTCATTGGACTTTCGGCACAGGATTGACCTATACAAGGTTGAAGTCGGAATTTGTAAGCGAATACCGTAAGGCGGAGCTAAAGAAAACCCAGAAGATAGATTACGTGGGCATACCGTTGCGATTGACTTACCGGCTGTGGGGCAAGGGCCGTTTCAACGCCTACGCCACGGGTGGCGTGACCTTTGAAATGCCTGTTCACAGTTCGCTCACCAAGAATTATATCATCACGACCGATTCGTCATACACACTGAAAGGTGACATCAAGCCTCGTTACCAGTGGTCCGTAAACATGGGCGTCGGCGTACAATATAAGATATTCAAGCCGTTCAGCCTGTATCTGGAGCCCAATATGTTCTACTACTTCAGGAATGGCAGTGGTCTTGAGACCTATCGCACGGAACATCCGTTTATGTTCACGGTACCCTTCGGACTGCGACTCACGTGGTAAACAAAAACGAAATATAGCGTACTAACTAAAAAAAAGAGATTATGAAGAATCTAAAATCTGCTACTTTCTTAAAAATGGTCTTTCGCCTATCTTTAATAACCATGATAGGTTTTATCCCGATGAGCTGCGGTGAAAAGAATACAGAAAGCGAATCCGTTCCGAGTATGTCCTTGGCAGATTTTCCCGCGCTGGACTGTTCTACTTCAACCCAGCCTCTTAGCGTGATTCTGGCATCAAAGGTTCTTGGACTTCCGTATCAATGGTGGCAAGATCAGGCTGTCACGCAAGTATGGTATGTTTCTATTGACTGGGAAAAAACCTCTCTCACAGAGTCTCAACGCGATCTTTTGAAAAGTAAGCTTAACTGCAGTACGACGCACGGATCATACATGAACCTGCTTGACGGTAAGGTGGAGCTTATCATTGCGTCACGAGATATTTCAAGAGATGAACAAAAATATGCTGACAGCAAAAATATTAAATTGATAACCCGCCCCGTCGGTAAAGATGGCTTTATATTTATCGTGAACAAAAACAATCCTGTCAACTCCTTATCCATCAAGCAAATTCAAGATATTTACACAGGAAAGATAGAAAACTGGAAAGATGTCGGAGGAAATGACGCGACTATAAATCCTTATGTGAGAAACGCGAATTCCGGTAGTCAGGAAAAAATGGAGACCATGGTGATGAAAGGTCTTACTATAATAGGAAAACCCGGTATGGAAACAGGAACGATGGCCGGACCGTTCTATGAAATACGTAAAGACGTGAACGGGATTGCCTACACACCCTTTTACTATTACAATATTATGACACGTGGTCAGGATTATGCCAAAGCAATCGGGATAGATGGGGTTCATCCCAACAAAGAGAGCATCAACAACGGGACCTATCCTTATGTCTCTGAAATCTTTGCTGCCATTAGGGCTGATACGCAACGTGACTCGTATGCTTATAAGCTTTTTGAATTTCTTACACAGAACAGAGCGCGGTCTGTCGTAGAAGAAAGTGGTTACGTGCCTCTAAGCTCTACAGCGAATGCCTTTTGATACGAAAGGACAAAACGCGCCGGTATATGAATACGGCTTACGCCATGTCATTTACAAACACGGGAATCCTTTGTTCCGCCTGTAATGTCTAATACAGGTCACCCAAAACTTTGGTTTAACTTTAATTACAACTTGATTTGCGTGTGTTGTCAAGCAGATTGCCTACTTTTGTCGTCACATTCAATCAAATTAATACGAGAAATTATGGGAAAGATTAAAAACGCAATTTTACTTTTTGCCGCCGGCACGGCGCTGATGGCATGTAACCAAGGCAACAAGACCGCAGCCAACGCGGAAGGCGCCGATTCATTAACCGCCGACTCTGTACAGGCCGACTCGCTCCGTTTTGAAGGCGAGATTCCAGGTGCCGATCATACGGCGCAGTATGTACTGGTACTCGCCAACGACTCTACCAACGGCTATCGCCTCACCGTGACCTACGAGGGGGCCACAACCGCCACCGAAAACTATACCGGAACGAAGGAAATCGTGAAGAAAGACGTGAAGGGACAGCCCGAGACATTCTACAAGGTAACTTATACCAAGAATGAAGACCCCGTCTACTTCAAGGTAGTAGGCGACTCGGTTCTCCGCATGGTGAACGATAAGTTCAAGGAGGCCGCTTCCAGTTTGAACTATGATTTGAGACTGAAGAAATAATTTGATATTGTCGATCACGACATGATTGAGTCGCCGGCACACATCCACATGACAGGTGTTTGCCGGCGACTTTATGTTTATATCTCCCGATTACTTATCCAATTCGTTGATTTTTTACTACTTTTGCAGTTATCATAGTAGAACGATCGCCCGTCCTGTCGCCCCGATATCCCGGCTACGACCTCTCGCTTGCGGCGGTCACAATAGGTTTTGAAGATGGGTTTCGTGAAGTTTCTTAAAACTTGGTCGCTGTTAGTGGGCCTTGCCGTGGGGTCAATCGTCTATCTGTTGTTTACCGAAATCACGGCGTTAGTACCGGTCGGCGAATTTTTCGGTCCTCTTTTGGTGACCGTCCTGCCGATCAATGTCTTCCTCATGCTTTATATCACGTTCTGCAAGATACAAATGGATGACATGCGTCCTCGTCGCTGGCACTTCATCTTACAGGGTATTCGCGTGCTACTCTCCTTTCTAGTAGTGATTTTGATCAACCTCACTACCGACTCCACGATGAAGCTTTTGCTCGAAAGCGTGTTTATCTGTGTCATCTGTCCGACGGCCGCCGCCGCTCCTGTCATTGTGGAGAAGCTGGGAGGTAATATCTCTTCGCTCACTGTTTATCTGTTCATCGCCAACTGCGTTACGTCCGTCATCATCCCACTTTTCTTCCCGATGGTGGAGAAAGACGCCGACATCTCTTTTCTCATGGCCTTCTTGATGGTTCTCAAAAAAGTGCTTATGGTTCTTGTCATCCCGCTTTGCAGCGCCTTGCTCACCCGTCGCTTCTGGCCTGCCATGGTGCGTTGGCTCAAAACCAAGTCTAATCTGACGATTTATATATGGAGTATCAATCTCTCCATCATCATGGGCATTACGATGAAGAGTCTGCTCCACGCTCCCGTTTCGGGTTGGGTGCTGGTCATGTTGTGCGTCATACCGCTGGTGCTCTCCATCTTTCAGTTTTCGCTGGGCAAAGTGATTGGACGCCACTTTGGCGACAGCATAGGCGCGGGACAGGCCCTCGGGCAGAAAAATACCGTCGTGGGCATATGGCTCACCATTTCTTTCCTCAACCCCTATGCCTCTATCGCCCCCTGTGTCTATGTCATCTGGCAGAATATCATCAATGCCGTGCAGCTATGGTATAAGCAGAAATACGGCTATCTGAAATGGTAATCAAAGAATTGAATCAATCCTGTGAAACTTATGGAAAGTAAAGAATGTGAACTACTGCTCGCCCGGCATGGAATCAAACCTACCGCCAACCGTGTCGTCATCCTTCGGACGCTGGCCGCCGGACGCCGCCCCATGTCGATGCGGGAGCTGGAAATGGAGATATTCTCTATCGACAAGTCGAATATCTTTCGGGCGCTGGCGCTTTTCAGAACTCGCCACTTAGTGCATGTCATCGAAGACGGCGACGGCGGGACACGCTACGAACTTTGTTACAGCCGCGACGAAGACAACGATGAGGACGAGCACATGCACTTCTTTTGCGAGTGCTGCCACCGTACTTTTTGCCTGCACGACCTGCACGCGCCCGAGGTTTCCCTGCCCGATGGCTACCGGCTGCATAGTGTCAACTGCTTGATTAAAGGCATTTGTCCGACATGTACCGGAAAAAGAGAAGCAGATAAAAGATGATGATTAGCTCTGTCGAAGACGACGTAAAGAAATCGAAGTGCGCAGTATTGAATTTTGGCTGTGGTGCGGTTGGTAGACTTTTTATATTATTTTTTCGTGAAACTGTTGTAATCTCATAATATTTACATTATATGAAACAAAAACACTCTGTCGCTCATCCCAAAGCTACCTTGACGTCCAAGGAGTTTCTGGTGCCTTTCATTCTGATAACGAGTCTTTTCTTCTTGTGGGGTTTTGCCCGTGCCATCTTGGATGTGCTTAACAAGCATTTTCAGAATGAACTCGATATCAGCATCACGCAATCGTCGCTCATTCAGGTCACAACATACCTTGGATATTTCCTGATGGCCATTCCCGCGGGATGGTTTATCAATCGTCATGGCTATCGTTTGGGTGTGGTGGTAGGCCTTATGCTGTTTGGTATCGGGGCGCTGTTGTTTATTCCCTGTTCGGCCATGGGTACGTTTTATGCCTTTCTGACCGCATTGTTCGTCATCGGCTGTGGCTTGGTGTTTCTGGAAACGTCGGCTAATCCCTACGTAACGGAACTTGGCCATAAGGATACGGCCACCAGCCGACTGAATTTCTCGCAGTCGTTCAACGGCTTGGGCAGCCTGTTTGCGACCTTCGTGGTGGGACAGTTCTTCTTTAGCGGCGCGCGAAGTTCATGTGACGTGGTTATACCTTATACTATTTTAGGTGTATTGGTGCTGATGATCGCGTTGGTTTTTTCGCGTGTGAACCTGCCGGAGATCAAGCATGAAGAGACAGCTGAGGACAAAGTGGCTGACACGCGCATTATGAAGCTCTTCAAAAAGCATCCTATGTTCGTATTCGGCCTGTTTTCACTACTGGCTTATGAGGTGGCGGAAATATCGATCAATAGCTATTTCATCAACTTTGTGACGGGTCAGGGATGGATGGACGATAACAGTGCCAGTATCGTACTGACCGTGGCTTTGGCCTTTTTCATGGTAGGTCGTTTCATCGGAAGCTGGATTATGCAGCGAGTGCCTGCGGAGATCACGTTGCTTTTTTGCGCGGTCGGCAGCGTGCTTTGTATGGTAGTCGTACTGTTCGACTTAGGCAAGTTGTCTATGGTGGCCATCATCTGCAACTATCTGTTCGAAGCCATTATGTTTCCCACGATATTCTCTTTAGCCTTACGGGGGCTTGGAAGTCTGACGAAAAGCGCGTCTTCGCTTTTAATGATGACGCCTATCGGTGGTTGTGGCTTCTTATTGATGGGGTGGATTGCCGACAGCAGCAATCTGATAATTCCGTTCCTCATCCCCTTCTTCGGCTATTTTGTCGTGTTATTGTTTGCTTCTGAACTGACTCGGAAAAATACGTCGCTCAGACGATAAACCGATGTGAACTGACATTAATTTGCAACCCCCGTTTTACAAAATGTAAGAAGAACGGTGGCATTTCGTATTATTCTTAATTTTTTAACCCGCGCGCATGACTAAATCATGCGCTATTTTTTTGTATTGCGGAAAGAAAATGGTAATTTTGCATGCGATAGAAGTTATTAGAAAACATTTTTTTTACATAATAAACATATAATTATGGCAGTAAGTTTCAAAGAATTAGGTCTCGTAAATACACGCGAGATGTTCAAGAGAGCCGTAAACGGTGGTTATGCTATCCCGGCATTCAACTTCAATAACCTGGAGCAACTTCAGGCTATCATTAAGGCTTCTTCAGAATTGAAGTCACCGGTTATCCTGCAGGTATCAAAAGGTGCCCGCAAATATGCCAACCAAACACTTCTCCGCTATTTGGCAGAAGGTGCTGTCGAGTATGCGAAAGAACTGGGTTGCCATCATCCTGAGATCGTATTGCACCTCGATCATGGTGACAGCTTCGAGCTTTGCAAGAATTGTGTAGACACAGGCTTCTCGTCTGTAATGATCGACGGTTCTTCACTTCCTTACGAAGAGAACATTGCTCTCACCAAGCAGGTCGTTGACTACGCGCATCAGTTCGACGTAACAGTTGAGGGTGAGCTCGGCGTTCTCGCGGGTGTAGAGGACGAAGTCGTAGCAGAAGAGTCTCATTATACAAAGCCCGAGGAAGTTGTTGATTTTGCTACCCGCACAGGTGTAGACTCTTTGGCTATTTCTATTGGTACTTCTCACGGTGCGTATAAGTTCAAACCAGAGCAGTGCACACGTGATCCGAAGACCGGTCGTCTGGTTCCTCCTCCATTGGCTTTCGACGTATTGGAAGGCGTAGAAAAGGAACTCCCCGGATTCCCAATCGTTCTCCACGGTTCTTCTTCCGTACCCCAGGAGTATGTAGATATTATCAATGCCAACGGTGGTAAGTTGCCTAATGCAGTAGGTATTCCTGAAGAGCAGCTTCGCAAGGCTTCTAAGAGTGCTGTTTGCAAGATCAATATCGACTCAGACTCTCGTCTGGCTTTCACAGCCGGTGTTCGTGAGACATTCGTTCAGCACCCGGATTACTTCGATCCCCGTCAGTATTGCGGCAAGGCTCGTGAGTATATGGAGCAGCTCTACGCTCATAAGATAAAAGAGGTACTTGGTTCTGACAATAAGTTGGCACAGCTTGACTAATTGGTTTCTCAGGGCTTAGTGTAATTTTGATTCACGCAAGAGCTTGAAATAATAGAATCCGGTCTTTACAAGAGATCGGATTCTATTTCTCTCTTCGTGAAGCAAATCTGTCAGGAAGGCTCCTACGAAGGCCCCCGACTATAGATTTGCGTGAAAGAAAATAATAAGATATTTTTTATGACTCTCTATTTTTGAGGAGGCGCTTGTGGTCCGTGAGGATGGAGCAAGCGCCCATTTTTTTATCTTATATTTCTAAAATATTGGTGTCCGGCAAACAAATTATAGCGATAAATCATGTCTTTTCGCCGTCCCGGCAAATGACGGCAGGCTTTCCGGGCTCTCGGAAGACATCAAAAACAAAACAGATGTTAAATGCAGAACCTCTGCAAACGTCAAGGTATAACAGATGTTAAATGCAGAACCTCTGCAAACGCCAAGGTATAACGGGTGTCAAATGCAGAACCACTGCAAACGTCAAGGTATAACAGGTGTTAAATGCAGAACCTCTGCAAACGTCCCGGCAAATGACGGCAGACTTTCCCGACGCGTGGAACACACCAAACCAAAAGGATTTTTTTAGTAAGGGTCGCTATTTGGGGCAAAAAGTAAGCCACTACCGGCTATACATGCCTGTAGTGTCGATAAATAAAGGATTGCAGAACTGTCAATCAGTTTTTACCGGACACCAATATTTCTAAGACGAAGGAAACAGAAGTCCGCTCAAGAACCCAAAGAGCGAAGACTTAAACGAGAGTCAATAAGGAAAAAAACTCCCGCATTGCCAAGTTAGTTGGCAATGCGGGAGAATATCATGTGAAAAGTAGAATGTAATTCTACTTGACAAGTACAACGAGATACTTGCTGGTGCTCCAGAAGAGGTCAGGGTTGGTAATTCGCAAGGTGTATTGCTTATTACCATCGCGTGTCAGCGTGTAACTGCTTGATGGATGGGTTGTCAGAATCTTGGCAGACTTAGAGTAGAGATTGACAACTTTGTCCACACGGATATCAATTTTGGTGAAATAGCTCTTGTTGAAGTTGGACTGTAAAACCTTACCGTCTTCAACAATGCGCTGACTCTTCAACTCTTTCTTGGTGCCGAATACGTACCATGCCGTGTTCAGCTGCTTATCTTGTGAGCTGATGGTCTGGCTCTTGGCATTACTTTCGGCCGTGAGGCTTGATACGTTGGTGTTTAGGTTGTTGATGGTTTCATCCAGTTCGGTGATATGGATGTCCTTGGCATCGAGTTCACTACGCAACTGTTGCAGTTGTTCGTCTTTCTCATTAAGTTGTTTTACGAGGTTTTCGATGGTTGTTTTGAACTGCTCACCGTGGATACTGCTCTCGCGGAGCTGCTTCTGAAGTTTGCCGATCAACTCACGGTTGCGCTTCATGGCGTTGGAGATGAACTTGACGTTCTCTCTGATTTGTTGCGACTTGTTGGCTCCTTCGCCATCTTTCACAATGTTCACACGGTTTTCTGCCTGATTGATTTCATTGAAACCTTCCTGTATCTCATTGAGTGTTCCCAACATATCGTTTATCTCATTATCTTTCTGATCAATGATTTTCTGTAAGGAATCCGACTGTGCGAGATTAGCTGCGTCAAGTGCTGCCTTCTCCTGTTTGCAACTATTGAATGAGAGCAGTGCTGCACCACCCATCATTACGTAAATCAATAACTTTTTCATCATTTGATTTGGTTTATAGTTCTTTATTCTTTTTATGATCACTCCCCTCAAGGACGATAACGATTTCTCCCCGTGGTTCAGACTCTCTAAAATGCCCGATTACTTCCTGAAGAGTACCGCGAATATGTTCTTCGTGCACCTTTGATATTTCACGGGCCACGCTTACCGGTCTCTCCGCTCCGAAATATTCGGCAAACTGCTGCAGAGTCTTTAACAAACGATAGGGCGATTCGTAGAAAATCATTGTACGCTGCTCTTCTGCCAGTTGCCTTAACATAGTCTGCCGGCCTTTCTTCTGGGGTAGAAAACCTTCAAAACAGAAGCGGTCGCACGGCAGCCCTGAGGAAACAATAGCCGGAATACAGGCAGTGGCTCCGGGCAAGGTGACAACGGTTATACCTGCTTTCGACGCTTCACGGCTGAGCAAGAAGCCCGGGTCGCTTATTCCCGGTGTGCCGGCGTCACTGATCAGCGCTATGGTTTGCCCCCCTTTGAGTCGTTCTATGATACCGGCTGTAGTTCCGTGTTCATTGAATTTATGATGCGACATCAGATGGTTTTTGATATCGAAATGCTTCAGCAGAATGCCCGAAGTGCGTGTGTCTTCTGCCAGTACCAAATCCGCTTCTTTCAAAATGCGGATGGCGCGCATCGTTATATCCTCCATATTTCCGACCGGCGTAGGTATAATATATAATGTACCCATATGTTAGACAAAGATAGTTAAATAAAACACATCTCCAAAAAAAGCAGGTATTTCTTTGCAATTTTTAAATCCTATTCGTAATTTTGCAATCGTATTGATCGAATAAAACATCCTCTTTGTACGCATGATGAATGAAAATGTTGCTGGTGAAGCTCATCGCCTGGGAAGAATAGAAGTTGTTTGTGGTTCCATGTTTTCAGGAAAGACAGAAGAACTCATAAGGCGTATGAAGCGAGCAAAGTTTGCACGGCAGTCCGTCGTCATATTCAAGCCGGCGATTGATACGCGTTATTCAGAAGAGGATGTTGTAAGTCACGATCAAAATTCCATACCCTCTACTCCCATTGATTCATCGGGCAGCATTTTGCTGCTCTCTTCCGGCATTGACGTTGTCGGCATAGACGAAGCTCAGTTTCTTGACGACGGCTTGGTAGGTGTTTGCAATGACCTGGCCAATCGTGGCATACGGGTCATCGTGGCCGGGCTCGATATGGACTATAAAGGCATACCTTTTGGCCCGATGCCCGGATTATGTGCCATTGCCGACGAAGTAACCAAGGTGCACGCCATCTGTGTCAAGTGTGGCAATCTGGCCTATGTGAGCCACCGTTTGGTGGCTGGCGACAAGCGTGTCATGTTGGGTGAGCAAGCTGAATATGAACCATTGTGTAGGGAATGTTATCAAAAAGCATTAAGGGAGGATATGAATCATGAAACAGGAAATCACCTTTGATAAATTCATCCGATGGGCAGGCATAGCGCTTCTTGTCATGGCCATCCTTTTGTTGGTCAATTATCTTAGTAATGTTCTTTTGCCGTTTTTCGTAGCTTGGCTGCTGGCTTATCTGTTGTATCCTGTTGTCAAGTTTATCCAATTTACGCTTAGGGTCAGAATACGTGTCATCGCCATCATCATCGCCATGCTCATGGTGCTGGCTGTCATAGGTCTTGTTACCTATCTGATCATCCCGCCAATGATCGACCAGTTTGATAAACTGGAGAAAATCTTGCGGCAATGGGTTTCCAACACCACGCATTCTAATGATATTACGGTAGCGATCTCTCAATGGATCCGGACTCATCAGATTGAGGTGGAAAACTTTTTCAAGAGTAAAGACTTTGCCGATGCCGTGAGGATGGCTATGCCTAAGGTGTTCTCATTTGTCGGTCAGACCGCAAGTATAGTCGTGAGTATCATCGCTTCAATGATAACGCTGCTCTATATGTTCTTTATCCTGCTCGATTACGAAATGCTCACAACCAATTGGATTCGTATTTTTCCCAAGAAAAACCGACCGTTCTGGAATGAACTAATGCAGAGCGTGGAGCGTGAACTCAACAATTACATCCGTGGACAGGGCATGGTGGCTCTCTGCATGGGCATCATGTTCTGTATTGGTTTTACAATCATCGATTTTCCGTTGGCCATTGGATTGGGCATATTGATCGGCATTCTTGATCTCGTGCCCTATCTCCATACTTTTGCCCTTATTCCAACAGCGTTTCTCGCTATGCTTAAAGCTGCCGACACAGGGCAGAACTTCTGGTGGGTGTTTGGTGCGGCTTTGCTGGTTTTCTGTGTCGTGCAGGTCATTACGGATTTTGTGGTGACGCCAAAGATCATGGGAAAGGCCATGGGACTCAATCCCGCCATCCTTCTGCTTAGCCTTTCCGTTTGGGGAGCGCTGCTGGGATTCATTGGTTTGATTATCGCCTTGCCGCTTACGACGCTCCTTATCGCTTACTGGCAACGTTATGTGACGAAAGAAAGCACCACCCATCCGTCCCGGCAAGGCACGGATGAAGATGAAGAATTATGTTAGAAAAAATCGCATTTTTTTAACACTTCTACAACGTGTCATCCGGCTGCCGAAATGGCGAAAAATCCCTTCGCTTTACCGATTTTTATACCCTTTTATGCCCAAAGCTATCCTTTTATCGGCTCAAAGCACAGCGATTAACCCGCCAAACCATAGCTTTTAACCGATAAAAGGGCCGCGATTACGGCCTGAAAGCATAGCGATTAAAGGTAAAAAAGTGACAGGAAAACACTCATAAAAATACAATATATTGATAATCAGCGCTTTATAAAGTCGCTCAAAAATCGCTTATTTCCGTCCGTCTCCTTTCTTTTTCAAAATAACCCCACTTTTTTGATGGTATATGTAAAGATAATTCAGGGTAAAGACATAAAAACATATTTTTCTCATGTTGTTTTTTTGACATAAAGACATAAGGACATATTTTTTATTCATGTTGTTTTTTAAGGACATAAAGACATAAAAACATATTTTTCAGATTGTCGGAACAAAGGACATAAGGGCCGCAAACGGCCAAGAAAGACATAAAGCTAATGGGAAATGTGATGTGTGAAATGTAGAATGTAAAATGTGGAGTTGTGGAGCAATATTGTCCTAACACTGAAAAAACAAATGAATAATTTGCAAGAATAAAAAAAACTTTTTACCTTTGCACACGCTTTCAGAAATGAAGCTAGCGTTGATCCGCTAGCTCAGTCGGTAGAGCACAACACTTTTAATGTTGGGGTCATGGGTTCGAGCCCCATGCGGATCACAAAACGGTAAAAAAGGGGATTCTTCGCGAATCCCCCTTTTTTTTGTTTCATACACAGGCACTTGTTAGCTAAATGGCACATTTAGAGGAAGTTATGCTAAATGTTGCACCTGCGGCTAACAGGACACAACAGGAACAAAAAATATCTATCGGGAACGAAAAGTGTTACCACCTCCCAAAAATGTGTTACCGCTTGCACATTAAGACTCTCAAAATGCTCCTTTAGCCGAGTAACTATCAGAAACATAATTTATACTAAATACTAAAATTATTGATAGTTTTGTAGTCTAATGTTGATACTAAATATTATCCTTGTAAAACATAATGTTTGGCAAACATAATTATTAACGGTATGGAGAAAGACATAAAGCTAACAGGAAATGGGGAGTATGGAGTGCAAAAAGATAAGCTGATTGAAGCCTTACAAACGTAAAGACATAAAAAAAGGGGCTCCGCTGAGTCCCAATCTTGTTAACCTTAAATCTAATACCATGAAAAACACGATGCAAAGATAAAACGGATATCTACATTTTGCAAATATTATTGCGTCATATTCTCGTTATTACGCAATTTATTGATTTACATCAAGCATATAATCCTGTAGCTACTTCTCCTCGTTGAAATTCCAGTGCATCGAACGGCTCGTGCGGTACTGGTGGGGTGAAAGCCCCGTATGCCGACGAAAGAACCTGCTGAGGGCAGACTGGTCGGGAAAGTTAAACATCCGGGCCACCTGTGTGATGGACAGCGACGCATCCATCAGCCTCACCTTGACCTCCGCGGTCAGGTGCGAGTCGATAATCTGTTTCGGCGTGCGCCCCCTTGTGTGCCGCCATACTATTTTGTTGAGATAACGCTGGGATATGTTCAACTTGTCGGCATAGTAGCCCACCTGATGTTGCCTTACGGCTTCTGTCCTTATCAGACTCATAAACTTATGAGCAATGAACTGCGTGGTGGTAAATTTGTTGTGGGTGCTGATGCGCTCCTGTATCGTGCCGAAGTTCCACATCCAGAAGCCTTGTAGGAATACCTCTTCTTGCAGTTGTACGAAACGTGGGGACGCCTCGTCGGAAAACAGCATCGCTGCCATATCCATCCACAGCAATACCTCGCGCCATGTCGTGCAACTGCGTTCGTCGGGGGTATGCCGGTAGATAGGATGTGCCTCGTTGTAATCGAAGAATATCGGGTCAATGGGTAGGGCAATCTTTGCGAACAGATCGCTGGAGTACACGAACATCCTTACCATAAAGTCAGGCGAACTGTCGAGGCATTGGAATACGCCGCCCGAAATGAATGAGATTTCCGTTTCGGGGTGCAACTCGCAGAGTTCGCTTCCTACGTTCAGCGTTGCAGTACCGGAGACCACCACCATATATACGCCCATATCGGTCTTGACAGGATATTGACTTATCCCTGCAAGGTTTCCGATGGTGTATCGTATCCGCTGTCCCTCTTTCCTGACTTCGTCAATGCGTACCCCAAAATTTTTCGTCAAAGAGTTTTGTGAT
>NZ_JAERMS010000021.1 GCF_017426725.1 Prevotella illustrans
AAAAGCATTTAATTTCAATTAGAAGATATTATCCCCACGAATTTTCTACTGAGCCTTGTTTATCCATTGAGCCTTTTATAACGTACTCTTGTTTGTTTCATTTTTCTTACGTTGTCAAGCATGATGGGTTGTCGGTAATCTTTGCCCTTGAACGACAGAAGGACGTTCTTCAGGTAGACTTCGCCTATATTCCGAAAATACATGCCCCAGCACGGGAATACCGGCCATTGGTCGGTGGGGCGGTTCTCGAACCATTCCGGCAGTTTAGGGTCGTCTATACCTTCAAATACCAAGTTTACATTTTTGATTATAACGCGTCGTGTATGGCCTTTGCCCCAGCTTTTTACCGACAGGGCCATGCGGGTGACGTCGCGTGCCGTGATATGGTCTATCTCGATAGTTCCGGCCGTATTATCGTCGCTCAACGTAACGGATAGGGGCGTGAGCACACGGGTGGCCCGGATGTGGTGGATATGGATATTGTCGAGAAGCCCCGGAGCGGAGCCCCAACCACCCGGTTCCAAGCTGATGGCCGCGTCTGAAGCTGTCTTGCCCGACGTGCGGTGCTTGTTTTGTCCGGGGCCGTAGATGTCGCAATAGGCCACTTCCATGTTGGTGGACGGCATAATCATCCTTATGCCGTTGCATGACGAATTGAGGATATTATGGTGTATCTTGATGTTATTCCAATAGCCGCCCGCAATGGCGTCGTCGCCCGTGTGCATCTCGCAGTGACTGATTTCGACCCGCCGGCAGCCCCGAATGTGAATGCCGTCCCAGCCTTCATTGATTCTCAGCCGGTTGAACTTGCTGTTTCTGATATCATAGGCCAGGATGGCATAGTTGGCCGAGCGGTTGACCTGAAAGTTCTTAAAGCATAGTTTCTCGCCGTTTACGACAAGGATGGTATGGGGGCCTCGCATGTGTTCCTCGCCCCGTTTATTCACTACATGCTGTCCGTCGATCATTCCCGGACCTTCTATGCCGGCGTTTCTGATGTCGATACATTGTATCATGGCTTTCGACCACTCGGGATCGGAAGCGCTGTTGAAGTTGACCGATCCCCGCCCGCTTTCGTATTTCGACAGGTCGCGTGTGGTCTGTAGTGATGCGTAGGCGTCGAGATTGGCAGCTCCCCGCAGTACGGCGCCTTGCTCCAGCCGGAGTGTGACATTACTTTGCAGGCGGATGGTGCCTGTCTGGAAAACGCCTCGTGGAACGCTGACGACGCCTCCTCCACGACGTGCGCAGGCTGTGATGGCCTCGTTGATGGCCGTAGCGTTATCGGTTTTGTCGTCGCTGACGGCGCCAAAACTAAGAATACTAATAATAACGGATAGGAAAAAAGTCATGATAGCTAAAAAATTAGCGAACGAGTCACTTACATGATCTGCTGCACTTCCTGTAAATCTTTGACTTGTTTCAGGTTCTCCATGATGATTTTGACTTCATCACGGTCGTGGACTCTGATTTCAATGGCACCGTCGAAGATTCCATCGCCACCACTGATCGTGACTTTATGGATGTTGAGGTCCATCTTGTCGGATATGATTTTAGCCACGTCAGACAGCAATCCCTTGCGGTCGATGCCTCTGATTTCGATGGTCGCATTGAAGAACAGTTGCTTGTGCATGTCCCATTTGGCGTCGAGAATACGGTTGCCGAAACTTGATTTCAGTTTACTGGCAATGGGGCAGACACGCTTGTGGATCTCTATGCGGTTTTTGTTGTCGATATATCCTAAGATATCATCGCCCGGAATGGGGTGGCAGCAGTCGGGGAAGATAAACGAGTTGATATTGTCTTCGGTGATGATGACAGGCTTCTTTTTATTGAAATTCTTGTCAACAACATAATATTCAATTTTTTGCAGTTCGGCTTCTTTTTCCTTCTTTTTATCTTTTCCTAAGAAAGGAACATATTTGCGCCAGCCTATTGTTGTCAGCGAAGAGTTGCCATTCTTGCCCTGCAGTTCGTCGAGATCTTTCTCGCCCAGAATTATTGACTTTTTCCCCAAGGCGAAGAAGAAACTCTCGTGCTTTTGTAGCTCGTGCAGTTCGCATAGCTTGTCAAGCACGACTGTTGTCATCTCAATGTCGTTCTTGGCTAACCAATCGTTGAGAACCTGTTCACCTTGCTTTTGCACCTCGCGGTTGTCTCTGCGCAGAATCGCTTGTATCTTCGCCTTGGCTTTGGCAGTGTAAACAAAGTTGATCCACGACTCCTGCACATGTTGTGACTTACTGGTAAGAATCTCAACCTGATCTCCGCTTTGTAACTTATGGCTAAGGGGCACCAGTTTGTGATTTACCTTGGCACCGATACAGTGACTGCCGATGAACGTATGGATCTGGAAAGCAAAGTCGAGAGCCGTACAGCCAGCCGGCAAAGTCTTGATTTCGCCTTTAGGCGTGAAGACAAAGATTTCGGAAGCGAAGAGGTTGAGTTTGATGGCGTCGAGAAAATCCATGGCGTCGGGCTGTGGATCGTCGAGAATCTCTTTGATAGTGCCGAGACAGTCGTTTAATTCATTCTCGTCCTCAGTATATTCTCCACCTTCTTTATATTTCCAATGGGCCGCAAAGCCTTGTTCAGCCACTTCGTCCATACGGTCGGAACGAATCTGTACCTCTATCCATTGGCCTTGTTTGCTCATCAAGGTAACATGCAATGCCTGGTAGCCATTGGCCTTGGGGTGATTCAACCAATCGCGCAGGCGATCGGGATGGCTTTTGTAGATCTTGCTGATGGCCACGTAAATATTGAAGCATTCATTGATTTCATCTTCACGCACCTTGGGCGTAAAAATGATTCTGACAGCAAGAATATCGTAGATTTCATCAAAGGTGACGTGTTTATTCTGCATCTTATTCCAAATAGAATAAGGACTTTTAACACGGGCTTTGATTTCGTATTGAATGCCCATTCTATCCAAAGAGTCGCGAATGGGTTGAGTAAAATCGTCGAAAAGTTTGTCGCGTTCCTCTTTTGTAAACGACAACTTATTTTTGATACTGGTGTATTCCTCGGGATGTTCGTAGCTGAAACTCAGATCTTCAAGCTCTGTTTTTATTTTATTTAGCCCCAGGCGATTAGCCAGAGGCGCGTAGATGTAGAGCGTTTCGCCGGCTATCTTGTACTGTTTGTTAGCCGGTTGTGAGGCCAGTGTGCGCATGTTGTGCAGGCGGTCGCATATCTTGATGAGAATAACCCGGATATCATCGCTCATCGTGAGGAGCAGTTTCTTGAAGTTTTCAGCTTGTGCCGAAGCGCGCTCACCGAAGATACCACCACTGATCTTGGTCAGTCCGTCAACAATTTTGGCAATCTTCTGACCGAAGATATTCTCTATATCTTCGACGGTGTAGTCGGTATCTTCAACAACGTCATGGAGTAAAGCCGAACAAATGCTTGTCGATCCGAGCCCCATCTCTTCGCACGCAATTTGCGCCACCGCAATGGGGTGCATGATATAAGGCTCCCCCGAGAGGCGTCTTACGCCCTTGTGAGCCTGGCGCGCGAAGTTGAAAGCCTTGGTGATGATATCGACTTTCTTTCTATGTCGCGAAGCCAGATAGGTGTCGAGTAAATGTTCAAAGGCATCGTTGATGAGTTTGTCCTCGGACTGCTCTTTGGTATTATTAATGTCAGAATGATCCATAAGGTTACTCACTTTTATTTCACTTTAATTTTCTTGCCGGCTCTGATATTGCTGCCAGATATGCCGTTGAGTCGTTTCAACTTGCTGACAGTCGTGTGGTTGCGCTTTGCAATCTCTGAAAGTGTATCACCTTCACGAATGGTAATGCTTTTGCCTGCAGAACTCTTTTTACGCGACTTCCGCTTTTCGCGACGGCTTTCTCTTCGGCTGCGTTTGCTTTTGGAAGCTGTATAAGTAGTGTGTGAATAGTTTATTTCCTGTCTGTCATTGACTTCTACCTCTTCTCTTTTCGTGAGAATGTCATCTACGTTGTAAGCATAAATGTCATTCTGCTGATCAATGAAACTTGATACCATCATAGCCGGGAGACGAAGTGCCGATGGTTGATTATTGCCATTGACAATATTGCGGCGATATTGTGGGTTCAGTTCTTTCAGCTGGTCAATACTGATACCGAGAACGGAGGCAATCTGCTCGAAATGAACGTCGCGGTCGACAAGTATCGTGTCAGTCTTGCCCGGCAGATCCGTTACCATAGGACAGATGTTGTGGTCGCAGTAGTAATTCATGATGTAGTTGGCTGCGATAAAAGCTGGAACGTAACCTCTTGTTTCTTTCGGCAAATAGGGATAAATCTGCCAATAATCTACTTTCTTGGAACGATGGATAGCCTTGTTGATTTTATCAGGACCACAGTTATATGCTGCTATTACTAAATTCCAGTCGCCGAAAATCTTGTAGAGATCACTCAAGTAGTGGGCAGCCGCATAGGAGGCCTTGACGGGGTCGCGGCGCTCATCTACAAGTGAGTTTACCGTAAGTCCGTAACGCTTACCTGTGGTGAGCATGAATTGCCACAATCCCGTTGCGCCAACATGTGATACGGCCGTAGGATTCAATGCCGATTCAATTACGGGCAGGTATCTAAGCTCGAGTGGGAGGCCATAAGCTTCGAGAGCCTCCTCAAAGATGGGCATATAGAAGTTTTGTGCGCCCAGCATGTAGCTGACAGAGCGGCGCAACTTTCCGCTGTAGCGTTCAATAAATTTCTGAACGACATCGTTATAAGGCATTTCGATGATGGTCGGAAGTCTTTTCAGACGGTCTATATAAACCTCTTTCTCATACAGAGGGTTAATGTCGGGCATATTGCAGCCCGTGTCGGTTTTTAGATAAGTCTTCGCGTTATACAGATGGAGCAAGCTATCGAGTTCATCGGTCATTGCTTCCGGCAAATCTATATCTTCCTTTTGCCCTTTTTCATTCGTTACAGTAATGACTTCTTGCCCTTTATTATTACTTTGGGCATAGAGCATACTACTGCCATTTAAGATGATTGCGGCTAATATAAAATAAATTTTCTTCATTCTTTTATTGATATTCTTTGTATTATCTTACTTAAAAAGTTAGGCTACAATTAAGTCCAAATGAACTGGATTTGATGGGGTTGGATGAAAACCGGTTGTTAAGAACAGTAGGTTGCACACGCAAGCTGAGGTCATTTGATATGTCAAATTCAGAAAGAGATGCGTCAACATACGCGTCAATAACGGAAAGAGCATAAACGCCAATTAGTACGAAAAAGCTCATGTCGCGCCATCGACGGTAACGGTCTTTCCTTTTTTTGAAGAGAGATTGATATTGTTGTATATTGCTGGCGTCGATTTTTGCCCCTAAATGCAGGAATTGATTGTAGCTTTGTGTATTGGGGTCATCGTCCATAATGTCCATGTATGCTTGAGAATAATCATGGAACATTTGGTTGTTCCAATTCATGGCATACGCACAGCCGACAAAACCTCCGTAAACGATGGGCAGTTTCCAGTATTTTCGATTGTAGATCTGCCCGGCACCGGGAAGTACTAATGCCAGCCAAAGTGCCCTTTTAGGATTAGGACGCCACGAAGACCAGTCTTTTTTCTTTTGTGGGTGTGCCGTGTTATTGCCAATGAGTTTCAGTTTCAAACTGTCTTCTCGGGTCAGCACATTCTCTTTCATGATACGAGAGCTGTCTGCCAGAATAATCCTTTCGGAATTATCTGATGTGTGAGCCTGTGAAAAGACTTTGGCCGGCCACAGGAATATGAGCGCTATAGAGAAAATAAAAGATGAAATTTTCACGTGCTTATTATTCCTTCAGTTTATCGAAAACATTCATGATGCGCTCGAGTTCTTCCTCATTGGCAAACGGAATACTGATCTTACCTTTACCTTTAGGCGAACAAGTCATCTGAACTTTAGCGTTCAGGAATTTGGACAGGCGGCTTTTTAACAGCGTAAATTCTTCGGGAAGGACATTGCGGCTGGCAATCTTTTTCTTACCACTTTCAATATTCTCGCCGCTTTTGAGCTGCTGAACCATTTCCTCGACCTTGCGCACCGACCAGTTGTCCTTCTGGATTTCCTTGAACAGTTTGATTTGTAGCGATGGACTGTCGATGGCCAACAGCGCACGGGCGTGCCCCATGTCAATCTCTTTTTTTTGTAGTGCCATCTGCACTTGAGCCGGTAATTTAAGTAGACGCAGGTAGTTTGTGATGGCCGTGCGGCTCTTTCCTACACGCTCCGACACTTTCTCCTGTGTCATACCACTGGTTTCGAGCAGGTGCTCATAAGCCAAGGCAATTTCGATGGCGTTAAGGTCCTCGCGCTGGATATTCTCTACGAGAGCCATCTCCATGACGCTTTCGTCGCTGATGGTGCGGATGTAGGCGGGGATGGCTTTGAGGCCGGCTATCTGCGAAGCGCGCCACCGGCGTTCGCCGGCTATTATCTGAAAGCGATTATTTGCAACCTGCCGCAGCGTAATAGGCTGGATAATACCAATCTCACGAATGCTGGTTGCCAATTCCTGCAAGGCCTCTTCGTCAAATTCTCGACGTGGCTGATTAGGATTGGCCTCAATCTCTTCGATGGCAATCTCGTTGATGGTGCTGCTGCCTTGCGTGCGTATGGTTTCGGTAGAGATTAGCGCGTCAAGTCCTCTGCCCAGCGCATTACTTTTCTGTGAACTATTGTATTTTTTGTGTACGGCCATTATGATTCCTGAAACGGTATAAGTGAGAAATTATGCGTTCTTGTTAATGATTTCCTTAGCCAAGGCCAAATGATTTTTCGCTCCGGTAGAGTCTGCGTCATACAATATAACGGGCAAGCCATGGCTCGGACTCTCGCTGAGTTTGACATTGCGCTGTATGACAGTTTTGAAAACCAGTTCTTGAAAATGACGTTTTACCTCATCGTAGATTTGGTTGGCCAGACGGAGACGGCTGTCGTACATTGTAAGCAGAAAACCTTCTATTTCCAATTTCGGATTTAGTTTACTCTTGATGATCTTGATGGTATTCAGCAATTTGCTAATACCTTCCAACGCGAAGTATTCACATTGTACAGGGATAATGACTGAATTGGCCGCTGTCAGCGAGTTGACAGTTATCAACCCGAGCGACGGACTACAGTCTATTAAGATATAATCATATTCCGAACGAATGGGATCCAATAACGTCTTGATGACTTTCTCCCGATTCTTCAGGTTCAGCATTTCTATTTCAGCACCCACCAAATCAATGTGGCTTGGTATGATATCCAGGCCGTCTATATCTGTGGTATAAATAGCATCGCGCACATCGGCATGATTGATGATGCACTCGTATAGCGAACAGTCCACTTCCTTAATGTCTACTCCCAATCCGCTGGAAGCATTGGCTTGAGGATCTGCGTCAACAACAAGTACGGTCTTTTCCAATGTGGCCAGTGAGGCTGCCAGATTAATGGTTGTCGTTGTTTTTCCTACGCCGCCTTTTTGGTTGGCAAGAGCTATTATTTTTCCCATTACAGTAGGCTTTTGTATTTCTGTTAGATTGCAAAGTTACATATTTTACGCGATAAACGGTGACTTTATACCTTTTTTTAGTACTTTTGTAACGAATTCAACAGAAAAATAATGAATATTAATAGGCCATTAATACTTATTTCAAATGACGATGGATACCATGCCAACGGTATCAAATTTCTTGTCTCTTTCTTAAAAGAAAAAGCCGATTTGCTGGTGTGTGCGCCCGAATCGGCACGTTCCGGTTTTTCTTGCGCTTTTTCGGTCACGACACCTTTGCGTTTGAAGCGTCGCCACAACATGGGTGATGTCGAAGTGTGGTCGTGCAATGGTACTCCCGTAGACTGCGTAAAACTGGCGTTGAACCAACTTTGCGTTGATCGGAAGCCTGATTTAATTCTTGGCGGTATCAATCATGGGGATAACTCTACCGTCAACAACCATTATTCGGGTACGATGGGGGTAGCCATGGAGGGCTGCATGAAGTATATTCCTTCCGTTGCTTTTTCCAGTTGCGACTATGATACCGAGGCTGATTACTCCTATCTTCGTGATGATGTCTGCAAGATTGTAGACAGAGTTTTGACCGAAGGGTTGCCTAAAGGAATCTGTCTGAACGTGAATTTCCCGGCGCGACCACCATTCAAGGGTGTCAAGATTTGTCGAATGACGTTTGGGCGTTGGGTGAATGAAGTCGTAAAAGCGAGCCATCCGCGCGGTTATGACTATTTTTGGATGGTAGGCCATTTCCATAATGACGAGCCAGAAGCAGCCGACTCCGACCAGTGGGCGCTCAATCATGGCTACATAGCCATCACGCCTACGAAGATGGATGTCACGGCCTATGAGTTTATGGAGCAATTAAAAGGTTGGAAGCTATAGCCTATGCGTTACTATCTGATTGTGGGCGAGGCCAGTGGCGACCTTCACGCCTCGCGTTTGATGCGGGCTTTGCAGTCGAAAGATCCGGCCGCGGAGTTTCGTTTCTTCGGTGGCGACCTGATGTCGGCTGTGGGAGGCACACGTGTGAAGCATTATCGTGAACTGGCTTACATGGGGTTTATCCCCGTATTGCTCCATCTGCCCGCTATCCTGCGCAATATGTCGTCATGCAAGAAAGATATCGTTGCTTGGCGACCGGATGTCGTTATATTGGTAGATTATCCGGGATTCAATCTTGATATTGCCAAATATGTCCATACCCACACAGCTATTCCGGTTTATTATTACATCTCTCCAAAGATATGGGCTTGGAAGGAATGGCGTATCAAGAGTATCAAGCGGGATGTTGACGAAATGTTTTCCATTCTGCCTTTTGAGGTTCCTTTCTATGAGCAGAAACATCGGTATCCTATCCATTATGTAGGTAATCCTACGGTAGAAGAGGTTCTGCATTTCGAGAAAGGTTATCATGAAAGTACTGTTGATTTCTGTCTGCGCAATGGTTTGTCGGTTGACAAACCCATCATCGCTTTGCTGGCCGGTAGCCGAAAGCAGGAAATCAAGGACAATCTGCCTGCCATGGTCGAGGCTTGCCGTCCTTTCATCGACCGCTATCAGTTAGTTTTGGCTGGTGCGCCGTCTATTTCCGACAATTATTATTTTCAGGTTATGGGTCGTTGTACGACCGATGTCCCTTTGCGTCGAGTGACAAATGAAACTTACGCGTTGCTTTCTCATGTCACGGCCGCCCTGGTAACGAGTGGTACGGCTACGTTGGAAACAGCCTTGTTCAATATCCCGCAGGTCGTTTGCTACGAAACGCCCGTGCCCCGTCTCATCCGTTTCGCTTTCAATCATGTCATTCGGTGCAAGTATATTTCTTTGGTCAATCTGATTGCCGACCGTGAAATCGTACAGGAACTCTTTGCCGACCGTTTCTCCGTAGCCCATATACGTCGTGAACTGGCTGCCATTCTTCCTGGTGGAGCTGCCCGTGAATCCATGTTGGCTGCCTATCAAGACGTCCGTCAACGCCTTGGAAGCGATATCGCTCCGGATAATGCGGCAGCATTAATCATTCGTTTGCTGAATAAAAGGTAAAGGAAATTGTTGTAGGAAGCTGGCAAAATCTCTATTTACACCAAACTGATTGTATAAAGATAGATGACGGCGGCGGGCATGGCCATGAGACTGGAGTCGAAACGGTCGAGCATGCCGCCGTGGCCGGGCAGGATGTTGCCGCTGTCTTTCACGCCGATGGTGCGCTTGAAAAGGCTCTCCACCAAGTCGCCCCACGTGCCGAAGACGACGACGATGAGCCCCAGGCCCATCCACTGTGGGATGGTAAGCGAGGCCGCGTGCTCCATGGGATAATGGAAGTTGAAGTAGCCCACGGCGGCGGCTGCCGCGAGTACAAGCAGACCACCGCCAATGCTGCCCTCCCAGCTTTTGCCCGGACTCACCCGGAGGAAGAGCTTGTGACGGCCCAAGAGCGAACCACTGCAATAGGCGCCCGTGTCGTTGATCCATAAGAAGGCAAATACGCTCATGGGCAATAGCCAATCATAGGAAGGCGTCATCGTTCCGTCGCCATGAAAGCCCAGCAGATTGATCATCGACAGGGGCAGCGCGATGTACATTTGGCTGAACATGGTGTAGGCCCAGTTGTGCAGCGGGTTCTTCTTTTTCAGATATAATTCGCTGATGAAGAGGTAGACGATCGTGATCAGGTAGGGAATGAACACCGCCGACGGTGTCAGTCCACTGCAAAAACCGGCCATAGCCAGGAAGAAATACACGCCGGCCGCCGTTGTGATGAAGCGGTTGATGTCAACATCCTCCGTAGCGTTAACCAGTCCTCCAAACTCCCAGATGGTCATGCCCGTGATGAAAGCGAACAGGCCCACCATGACGTCGCCTCGATAACAAATGCCAACGATCATGATGGCTACAAAAGCGATACCGGTGATGGCACGAATTATCAAGTTCTTCATAAGCGTTTCTTTTTTTGAAAGGTACTATTATCTGTTGTCTTCTGGCGCAGCAGCCTGCTGCCGTGCCACTTCGGCCTCATGCTCGGCCTGTGCCAGTCTCACTTCTTCAGGCATGTCTTCAAGCTTGGGCGCGTTCTTGGCGTTCTCCTCGATGATTTCCTCGGCTCGGCTCACCCAGGGGCGCTTGCCGAATATGGCCTCCACATCCTCGGCATAGATGACCTCGCGGCTCAAGAGCAGTTCGGCCAACCGGTTATGACCTTCCTTGTGCTCTTGTAGCAATGCCTTGGCACGGTCGTATTCCTCGTTAATCATCTTCAATACCTCGTCGTCCATAATCTTGGCCGTGGTTTCGGAATAGGGACGGGTGAACTGGTATTCCTGGTTGTTATAATAGCAAATGTTGGGTAGCTTGTCGCTCATGCCCGCATAAGCCACCATGCCGTAGGCACTCTTCGTGGCCCGCTCCAGATCGTTCATGGCACCGGTGGAGATATGCCCCGTAAAGAGTTCTTCGGCTGCCCGTCCGCCCAGCAGGGCACACATCTCGTCGAGCATCTGCTCCTTAGTCGTAATCTGTCGCTCTTCGGGCAGATACCATGCGGCACCCAGGGCTTGGCCGCGGGGCACAATGCTCACCTTGACCAGCGGATTGGCATGTTCGCAGAACCAGCTGACCGTGGCGTGCCCGGCCTCATGTAGCGCGATAGATCGTTTTTCGCCTGCCGTCATCACTTTGGTTTTCTTCTCCAATCCGCCTACGATGCGGTCTACGGCGTCGAGGAAGTCCTGCTTGTCCACCACTTTCTTATTGCCACGGGCCGCAATGAGGGCTGCCTCGTTGCAGACATTGGCGATATCGGCCCCTGAGAAGCCCGGCGTCTGGCGAGCCAGGAAGTCGATGTTGAGACTTTTGTCGGTCTTCAATGGGCGCAGATGCACGTTGAAAATGGCCTTGCGCTCAGCCAGGTCGGGCAGATCTACATTGATCTGACGGTCGAAGCGGCCCGCACGGAGCAAGGCCTTGTCGAGCATATCGGCACGGTTGGTGGCAGCCAGCACGATAACGCCGCTGTTGGTACCGAAGCCATCCATCTCCGTGAGTAAGGCGTTGAGTGTGTTCTCGCGCTCGTCGTTGCCCCCCATGGCCGGATTCTTGCTACGGGCACGGCCCACGGCGTCGATCTCGTCGATGAAGATGATGCAGGGCGCTTTCTCCTTGGCCAGGCGGAACGCGTCGCGCACGCGGCTGGCACCCACGCCTACGAACATTTCAACAAAATCGGAACCGCTCATCGAGAAGAACGGTACGCCGGCCTCTCCGGCCACGGCTTTGGCTAAGAGCGTCTTACCCGTTCCCGGAGGACCAACGAGCAACGCTCCCTTGGGAATCTTTCCTCCCAGTTCGGTATATTTCTTGGGATTCTTCAGGAATTCCACAATCTCCTGTACTTCCTGCTTGGCGCCTTCCTGACCGGCCACGTCCTTAAAGGTGACGCCCACCTCGTTGGCCTTTTCGTACAGCCTGGCCTTGCTCTTGCCCACGCTGAAAATGCCACCGCCGCCACCACTGCCGCCGCCACCGCTCATGCGGCGCATCATCCATACCCAGAAGACGACGAGCAATGCCAGAGGTAAAATACTTGAGAGGAACATGTTGAGCAGCGGATTCGATTTGGCGTTCTCATAGCTGAACTCCGTTATCTTTCCGGCTTTCTGCTCGGCAGACAGGTAGGTATCTACATTCTCTACCGAACCGAAGTCGACGCTTACGTAAGGATTGGGTCCCACTTGCTTGGCGTTCATGTGGAACACGTCCTGAATATTCTGCGGCTTGACATACATCTTCAGATTCTTTTCATCGGAATTGACCACGACGTTCTTGGCGTAGCCTTTCTGTACATATTCCTTAAACTTGGTGTATGTCGCTTCCTGGCTTGCGCCGTTGTTACTGAGCAGGCTGTTGCCTGTGTTGGTGAAGAGCAACATGGCGGTTGCGATAATAACGAGGATGTAGAGCCAATTCATGTTGAATTTCGGCATTTTAGGCTCGTTATTATTTCCAGGATTGAAGGGGTTGTTCTTATTGTCCATAATCAGTTAATACTTGGTTATATATCGGTAGTCATCGACAAATAGCGTGCCAATGTCAGTCCTGATTGGGCACATGGGTCAAATTGGCGTCTTCCCACAGGTTTTCCAAGTCGTAGAAACAGCGTATCTCGGGCTGGAAGATGTGTACGATTACGTCGGTATAGTCGATGGCCACCCATTGGTCGTTGCCCAGTCCGATGACGTTGCAAGGCTTCTCGTGCAGCTGTTCTCTTACCATGTCGCTCACGCTTCCGGCAATGGCTTCCACTTGAGTAGGCGAATTGCCTTGGCAGATAACGAAGCTGTTGGCAATGGCCCCGTCAATCCGGCTGAGATCTACGATGGTGATGTCTTCGCCTTTTTTCTCCTGAATGCTCGATACGATAGCGTCTACTAAATCTTTTGTCTGATTCATCTATAGTTTTGTCGGTTTATATAAAAATATGTTTGTTTGCAAAGATACGTCGAATATGTCGCTTTACAAAACAAATGAAGGTTAATGTGGCATAGGAAGAGTAGGGTAGGTCAGAAAAGCGCTCTTCCTGCCGTAACAGTTTTATGACGCGCGGCTGCGTATCATCGATACTTACAAGTGCCTACCAGCGTTCTCTTGCTTCCAGCTTCACGCGTTTCGCCTTGCCATCCACGCCTTTTATATCCAAAATCTGTACGGGAACGTCATCCACGTTCTCCTCTTCGTCCCACGTGAAGGCCTTGGCAGGCTTTCCGTTTACGGCCACGATCGTATCTCCCAATTCCATGCCGGCTTTTGCCGCGTCTCCATCTCGTACCAAAGAGGATACAATCCAGCCGTCGCAGATGTCGGTGCGGTTTCTGAAACCGTAGTCGTATTCCGCCGACGCAGCCTTGTCTTTCTTGAAGCGTTTGACGTAAACGCATTGGTGGACGATGTCGAGCAAAAGATTGTATTTCGACCAGATAGCGTTGCCCACGATTCCGAGATATTTCCTCTTGCTCAGGGCGCCCACGCCTTGCGGCAGATAGCTGACGACACGCTTTTTTATCGTGTCTTCGCCTATGACGATGAGGTCGGATTGCATGTCGGTATAATATTCCTTCTCCTTGCTTCCGATACCGAAATTGCTGATATCCGTAATCTGTTTTTTCCTTCGGATGGAATCCAGTTTATATTTCCTTGTGGCTTCGCTCGTGAAGTCGATTGTGCCGCCGCTGCCCGTATCCATCAAAAACGGTCCGCGTATCACCGTATTCCCTATCCTGACGGTGGCGTCGAATAATATCTTATGGTTTTTGTAAACGATGGGAATGCGCGTATATTCGGCTATTTTGGCAGGCATCGAATGGTGTCGACGCATGTATCCGTGTTCGAAATTAATCTCGAAGAGTGTCGTATTCACGTCCCTGTTCCCGATAATACCGTCGGCATGGCAGCCTAAGATGTCTCTGAGGGAGAAAATGGGCACTATGGTATAAGCGCTTTCATTGTCGCCAA
Organism: Prevotella illustrans; assembly: GCF_017426725.1. GTDB lineage: Bacteria > Bacteroidota > Bacteroidia > Bacteroidales > Bacteroidaceae > Prevotella > Prevotella illustrans. The sequence goes on from NZ_JAERMS010000021.1 coordinate 13,998, forward strand.
TCGTGACTTTTGTCGAGTCCGTGATAATCCGCACGCGTATCGCGCCGGCCGCTCCTCCGGCCTTCGCCTCGGCAAAACTGCTTGGCTTCCATTTCGACTGGGCAAGGAAAACGCTGTCGACACCAAAAATATCAGCACCGCCCGTATCGAAGATAAGATTGCAACGGATGGAGTCGTTGACGACCGCAGGAAAATAAAGGTGCCCCGCATACTTGAATGGAATGCTGTCGTTCAAGCCCGCATGAGACGAGACCGCGTACAGAACCGACAATATTCCAAGGACGATATTCCTTCTGAGAGCAGGCATGGCTGTGATATTTTTGTAAATGAGGCTAAAGGATTTGCTTGCTAACAATATCGTCGAAGTGCAAGTTGGCCCACTCGATGAGCGAGACGATGGAAGGCATGAGGGATTTCCCCATGTCGGTCAGCGAGTATTCTACACGCGGCGGGACAACAGGATATACCTTGCGATCAATAAGGTTGTTCTGTTCTAAACTCTTCAGCGTAGCCGAAAGCATTTTCTGTGAGCAGTCCGTCATGTGGTGGTGTAACTCATTGAATCGTAGCACGCCCGTCTCGCTGGAGTGGAGTGTATAGAGAACGAGCATTGACCATTTGTCTCCGAAGCGGCTGATGACCTGGCGGATGGGGCAAGCCAAATACGCGGGATCTATATCCTTTTTTACCATTGTTTATAAGTTATGATATGGCAAAAGTAACAAAAAGTAAGTCGGTTTCAGAATATAGTTCGATTAATGTATGTTAAACTCCTTTGGCGGTAAAGGCGATTTTTGCCCATTTCCTACTTTTTCGTAAGTAATAAACGGTTTTGTGCCTTCTTGTGGAAGGCAAACGAATGGATTATCTTTGCATTGTCAAAAAGAAATTGAACATCAACAAATAAAAACGCAATGGAAAAGAAGATATCTCAACCCAAGAACGCGGACAAGGTCATGACCGATGCCGTACGCTCAAACATGGAGAAAGTGGTAGCGCTACTTGAAATCATAGATACCGGTGTTGACGTCGCCTTTGCCACGAGCGAGGGTGACCGTCCTAAAATACGAAGTTTTCAGACTATGCGTCGGCAGGGCTCTACGCTCTATTTTGCCACCTCGCCGCAGAAAGCCGTCTATCGGCAGCTGCAGGAAAATCCGAACGTGGAAATCCTTGCGACGGCAGACCGTGTTTCCGTGCGCTGTTCGGGGGCGGTAGATTTCCATGTGGACGATGAATGCAAGCGATGGATCTACGACCACAACCCCGTATTGTCACGGCTTTATAGCAGCTACGACAAACTGGCTTACTTCTCGCTCTCCATAGACGAAATGGATTATTACGACCTCCGCCCGACACCGCCCGTTTTCCGGCATTTCAATCTGATTGAAGGCACCGAAAAGAGTGGGTTTGTCGGTGAACGCTTCTCAAATAAATAAGGAAATGGAACGAATACGGAATATAGATCAAGTGTTGAACTTGCTGGAAAAAGAGAGTGGAGAGCGTTTTCCGCTTCCCGATACGCTTCCTCTCAAACAGCGGCTCATGCGAGCGTTGATGAACGTGCGACAGCCCGTCAAGCCTTCCGAAGAGCTACTTGCCGCTCAGAATGAAGAGCTGAAAAGGCAACGTGAGGAAAAAGGGGTTGTGGAAATCGGCGGGGCCGGTATACACTTATGGCAAGGTGATATTACTCGTTTGAAAGTGGATGCCATTGTCAATGCGGCCAACAGCCGGTTACTGGGCTGCTTCATTCCTCTACATTCGTGTATCGACAACGCCATTCATTCTGCGGCCGGCATACAACTGAGGTGTGAGTGCGACAGCATCATGAAGGCGCAAGGGCATGAGGAACCCATCGGCCGCGCTAAAATGACACGAGGGTATAATCTGCCCGCACGTTACGTCATACATACGGTTGGACCGATCGTCTCCGACGGCGTTCCTACAAAAGCGCAGCGAGAACAACTCGTCTCGTGCTATCGTTCATGCCTTGAGTTGGCGGAACGCAACCACCTGCAGAGCATAGCCTTCTGTTGCGTCTCCACGGGCGTATTCCGCTTTCCTAAGCGAATGGCTGCCGAGATAGCTATACAGACGGTAAAGGCTTATCGGCGACAATATGTCAAGACTGTTGTTTTCAATGTTTTTACCAATGACGATTATGAAATATACCGACAACTTCTCTGAGCGGATTGAGTTTGTGCGTAGCCGCATAGCCGAGGTTGATTACATCTTGATTGGCGCGGGAGCCGGACTGTCGGCCGCGGCCGGACTGGCATATTCGGGCGCAGAATTTGAACGAGTGTTCCGTCCTTGGATAAACCGTTACGGTATCAGCGACTTGTACACTTCGTCGTTCTATCCTTTCGAAACCGAAGAGGAGCGGTGGGCATATTGGGCCTGGCACATCTGGTTTGCACGATTTCGCCCCGAAGGAACGGAACTCTATCGCAAGCTGTTGCGCCTTGTAGAAGGAAAGCCGCATTTCGTAATCACCACCAATGTTGACGCGCAGTTTGTGAAATCCGGATTCATGTCTGACAAGGTCTTTGCCCCACAGGGCGACTATGCTTATCTGCAAGCCAGGAGCGGCCGCCCTCAGACGCTCGTGTATGATGAGCCGTGGGTGAGAGAGGCGATGGCCGCCACGCACGACTGCGAAATTCCTGCGACGCTCGTGCCGCGTCATCCGCAGACGGGCGAACTGATGAGTCCGAATTTACGTTGCGACGAAACGTTTGTGGAAGACGAGAACTGGCACCGGCAGGCAAGGGCCTACCAAGACTTTGTAGAACGGGCACAGGACAGCAGGCTGCTCTTGCTGGAGTTTGGCGTGGGCTTCAATACGCCTACGATTATACGATTCCCTTTTGAACGTATGGCAGCAAGTTGCCCGCAGACAACGCTCGTTCGCTTTAATCGTGACGAACCACAGCCGATATTGGAACACGTGCGTAATTTCACCGGCTTTACGGAGCGTCTGGACGATGTGATGGATAAACTGCTGTCCGCACGTGATTCTGAATTTGCTTTGCAAAAGGCATGAATAATCTTTACATATACCATCAAAAAAGTGGCATTATTCTGAAAAAGAAAAGAGCCGGGCGCAAATAAGCGATTTTAGAGCAAGTTTATAAAACGCTGGTTATCAGTATATTGCACTTTTTAGGGCATTTCCTCTTCACTTTTTTACCCTTAATAGCTATGTTTTTAGGCTGTAATCGCGGCCCTTTCATCGGCTAAAAGCTATGATTTGACAAGGTAATCGTTATGCTTTGAGCCGATAAAAGGGTAGCTTTGGGTATAAAAGGGTATAAAAAACGGCAAATTGAAGGGGTTTTTCGGCCTACCGGGAGCCGGATGGTGTGTTGCAAAAGTGTTAAAATCAGGTAACTTTTTCTAACAAAATCACAGGTCAGGGATTATCGTCTGTGAGCAATGTTCCGGTTCTGCCGCCTTCCAATACGCGCATCTGCTGGATGGCTACTTGGTTGAGTTTTATCAGTCGTTCGCCCTGCGCCATGCCCTCGTCAATGAGTACGGCGTTGATATTCTCCATGTTCGACAGACAAATCAGCTCGTTGATGGTGGCGTAGTCGCGGATGTTGCCTTTCAACGTCGGGTTTGCCTCGCGCCATTGCCTCGCGGTGACGCCGAACATGGCAACGTTCAGCACGTCAGCCTCCTCAGCATAGATGATACTTGCCTGTGCAGGTGTCACCTCGGTGGGTATCAGATGTTGCTTGATGGCGTCGGTATGAATGTGGTAGTTGATTTTTGCCAATTCGCGCTTCGCCGACCAGCCTATCTGTTTTTGTTCCTCGGCTTTGAGGCGTTGGAACTCTTTAACCAGATAAAGGCGAAACTCGACCGAAATCCAAGAAGCGAACTCGAAAGCAATGTCCGAACAGGCATAGGTACTACCGTAGCGTCCCGGTTGCGAAACGATGCCGATGGCTCGGGTAGCCTCAATCCAGCGAGTGGGTGAGAGGGTGAAAGCGTTTAGTCCGGCTGCCATTCTAAACCCCCTCGAATTTGAGGGGATTAAAATTTGGATTGTAAAGCGTTTCCCAAATGCCAAGAAACTCGATAGTATTACGGTTGCGCATCCAGTTGGCAATCACACCATTGGGGTCTATACTGTTCTTTTGTCTGGCAATGTCGGTGATGCAAAGAAAATCTATACCGTTTTTCCGCATCGTTTTAATGATTGCCGTTTTAACCTTGATTTCATTTTGTTTCGCCATATCTTTCAATAGTTTTGGTTGTTGTGGCAAATATATCATTTTCACCGGCACTTCCAAATCCGCGCCGTGGATTCGCGTTCCCGTATCAGTATGTCAAAACGGCCTCTGTCTCTTTATCGGGTGAGTCTTTAGAACCAGAAGCCGCTTGAGTCTTCTTTGCTTTCGCCTTTCAGATTCCAGTAGAATTCGGCCAAAGCCGTAGTGAAATCCTTGATACCGAAGGCCTCCATGAGCGAACGAATCGCGCGGCGGTCGCTTTCGGGATAGGTGTTCTCGTCTTTGCTTAAATTGTCGAAATCGTCCAGATCGGTCTTCAGTTCCTTTTCGCTCGCATCCATATAAATGTTGATCGGAATGCTGATGGTCGGCAGCCAGCTCTCTTCGGTTGTCTGTCGGCTTGTCGGCGCGTAGAAAGGAGAGGCTTGGCCGTCGGCCTGTTTCGACTGGCGGGCGCGCATCAGTTTGATTTCCATGTTGAATTTCTTGTGTGTGCGTTTGAAGTAGAAGTAGCCTTTGAGACCGATGGGATTCTTTTCACCAATGAAGGAGGCCTTGTCAAACTTGTTGGTCTTGTTCCATGGGTCGGTATCGCAATAGAGATAGTTGAAAAAATCGGTGCCGTTTTTGTCGGTAGTCTCCTCCTTTCCGCCATAGGCGGGCTTGATGTCGCTTACCTGGAAGAAGTGTTGATAGTGTTGATCTTCGCCGTTGTCGACGATCCGGCCGGTGATTTCGTTGTCGTTCTTGTCGAAGTAGTGGATGGCAAAGGCCGAAACGCGATTCCATTCGTCATTTTCACAGCCAACCAGAGATACGCGGTCGTTATTGCCCTCGGCCACCCAACGACCTTTCTCCAGCCGATAGATGAGTTTGTAGTTGCGGCCCATGTACTTATTTTCCTTGGGAACGGGGTTCTGGTGGAAGGCTAACGGACCGTGCAGATGGCCTTCGTAGATGTCGATTTCGACCTTGGCGGGCTGAATCATGTCGGCGGGCGTCTCTTCCGGCGCACCGTCTATCTCGATGGGTAGTTTCACGTTGATATCCCACACGCCCGTGCTGAGCAGCGATTTGGCCGGCAGATAGAACGGAGAAGGCTTGTTGTTTTCGTCAAACTTGCTGCCGGCGGCATGAAGCAGATCGACCGAGAGGGGGAATTTTCGGCCCGGTTTGACGAAGCGGATGAAGCCTTGGAAGCCCATCGGGTTGGTTTCGCCGATAAAACTGCCGTTCAGCTCGTCGGCATAGCGGTAGTCGTAGGGCAATTCAGCCTTGTCGCTGACGCGCACCGACCCCGTGGAGCCACCCACCGTCACCTGCTTGTACGTGGAGAAGAAGTGTTGGTGAATCTTGTCCTGGCCCGCTGCGAAGAACTGGTCGTTCATCAGTTTGCCGGCGTCGTTGTAATATTCCATCTTCAGCAGATACACCACGTTGGGGTGGTCTTTGCTGTTTTTCACCTTGAACTTATCGTTCGTGCTCGTCACGTGCCAGCCTTCATTGGGCGTGGTCTGCCATTCTATCACCTGGGCGGCTGTGCCGTCGGCTTTGAAGTCGGCCATGCGGGGACTGTTGTCGAACTTGTCGCTGCTGCTGAGAGTGCCCTCCTGCAGGGTAAAGACGGCCCTGACGGGGTCCTCGTGTAACTTGTTTTTCTTCTCGTTTTCCGGTTTTTCGGGGCTGCATGAAACCATGCCGGCCGATACCAAGAATCCTGCGGCAAGCAGGAGGATGGAGTTGAATGTTTTCATTCTCATAATTGTCAAATATTAAATGATTATAAATTCGGGTTGGGATTGGCGCGTTAGAAAGTCCATGTGACGATGCAGCGGATGTCGCGGCCCATGTCGTGGGCATAGTATCGGCTGCGGTTGGTATATTCTTTATACTCTTTGTTGAGGAGGTTGTCGCCTGCCAGCGTCAGCCGAAGGGCCTGTTGGTGGGGCAGTCGCCAGTCGATACCGGCTTCGAAGCCCAGCAGATGGTAGGCCGGTGGGGTGAAAGCCACAAGGTCTGTGGCCGGATCGAAACGCGTCTGTTTGGCCACGTAGCGGTGGGTAAGGCCGGCGTGGGGCGTGATGACAGCCTTCGTCTGCGGTTTCCAGGAGAGAGAATGGGTTAGCCGGGTACTGGGAATGTAGGGCAGATAGTTGTGGGTGGTGCGCTCGTTGCCCCAAATAAGAGCCGTCACGACATGGTAGTCGAGCTGCGGCACAGGGCGCAGGTGCAGGTCGAGGTCTACGCCACGGAAGTAGGCCTTGGTCTGCCGGTACTGGAAGACGGGATAGGCGCCCGACACGACGATGATATTGCGGCGTGTGGGCTGGTCGTAGATGTAGTTGTTGATCCACTGGAGATAGGCGTCGAGCCGGACGCTCAGCACGGGATGGCTGTATTGTAGCGAGGCGATCCATTTGTAGCTTTGCTCCGACCGCAACGTAGAATCGCCCTTGACGAACATGCCCGAGCTCAGTTCATTGCCGTTGCTGTAGAGTTCATATACGTGGGGCGCACGCCAAGCTACGCCGAAGTTGGTGGTCATTGTCCAATGACGGCAGGGGCGATAGTGAGCGCCCAGACTGTAGGTCAGGTTGTAGAAGTCGCGTTTGCCACCATAGCGTTGCCCTGTCCAGTCGTAGCCGTCGGCCTCGGTGTGTTGCAGATCGCCTCGCAGGCCACCTTCCATGCCCCAAGTATCGCGTGTCAGCTTTTGAAGAAAGTAGGCACCACCCGCCAACTCCGTGTAATTCGGGATGATGGGTACCACGCCCGTGCCTCGTTCGCTGTGGTTTTCGGTGTTGATGAGCTGTAGTCCGCCCTCGCTTTGCCAGTTGTTGTATGACTTTTTCCACGTGAGCGTGTTCTGAAGCGATTGCAGATGCAGGCTGACGGTGGGAATATCGGAGTGGTTCATACGCCGGATGCGGTTTTCGCGTCGGTCGTCTTTCTGAAAGGTCGTTTGCCAGACGAAGTCGCCCAGTGCCTCGTTGTGCAGCGAAATTTTGGCGAATGCGGTATGGTGGTCAATCTTTTGGTGTGGATATCCGATTTTGCGGCTGAACGGCGTGAAGATCACGGGGCGTCCGAGCTGCACGCGCTCCTGCAGCAGCTGTTCGTTGCCCATCTGGGCACTTTGCATCACGCCCAGCTTCTGGCTGAAATAGCTATACCCGATCTCCGTGCGCCACCGTCCCCGGTCGTACCCCAGATTGACGGCCACGTCGTTTTCGCGTAGTCCGGTGTTGTTCAGCAGATAGTGGGCAGTGCTCCTGTCGCCGCCGTTTTCCCAGTTGGCATGAACGCGCCAGGCCAGATGCCGGTCCCAGGACATGGTGCCTTCGGCGTAACCCGACAGAGAGAAGCGGCGCCCGTTGCTTCCGTAGAGACTTGAGACCTTGCCCCGCACCTGTTGTTGTCCGTAGGGCAGTGGGCTTTGGTTCATCAGGATGATACCGCCAAGGGCCTCGGAGCCGTATTTTACGGATTCGGCGCCCTTTACCACTTCGATGGTGGAGTAGCCGTTCTTGTCTACTTCGGGCGCGTGGTCGGAGCCCCACTGTTGTCCGGTGAGTCTGGCGTCGTTGCTCATCAGCAATATCCGATTGCCATACATGCCGTGGATGACGGGCTTGGCTACGATGGTGCCGGTCTGGATGGAGCTCATGCCGCTGATGTTTTCGAGCAGCGAGGCCAGCGATTTACCCATGGAGCGAGTGATAGCCGTGCTTCCGAGTTGCTGTTGCACGTGGTTGGCGCCAAGGGTGGAATGCCTGCCCGTGACAATGACTTCCTGGATGGTGAGTGAGTCGTGAATACTGTTTTCCCCGCTGAGCCTGTCTTGCGCTTGCGAGTGGGCACCGCAAGTCGTGAGCAGGCATAAAACCGGCAACGACTTGCGTATGCTTAATTTGAAGTTGAGCATTATTTAAAATATAAAAAAGGTGGACATGCCTGTATAATGGCACGCATAAAACCATGAGATACGGTAGCGGAAAGCCGTTGGCCATATTGCCATTTTCTGCGACAGCTAACTTGTCAACTCGTCTATTTGTCAACTCGTCAACTTGTATGACACGGCAAGGGCTGCTGCCGGTATCGAAAACTATAAAAAAGAAGTGGTTTTATGCCTGGCAAGGAGGCGAATGGCTGTTTATCGAGCCGACCGGCCGATAAACGGTTTGCATGGAAACGATATATTTGTGCAAGAGCGTTACCTTGATGACCGGCACAAACTCGATGAATTGGGCCTCGGTAGCCTTGTGCATCGTAAATTCACAGATGCTACACGACGGCTGAACCACGGTGTGATGGCATGCTTCGGTCTGATGGGAAGAATGGCAAGATACGTAGTGGTAGTGGGAGCTCTTAAGCACAAAAGCCGATAAGAACACTAATAGTAGTGTCCAAGCATAAAATGTTCTTATCGTCTTCTTCGCTTTCATTGGATAAAGAAAGGGCCGATTGGCAATCGCCAAAGGCCTTTTAAATAATTATCGGAGATAAAATTACGGCGAAAAGCTGATATGTACAAATTAAGATTCTTGTAGATAAGTTTTTTTAACGGCAGTGTTCGGATTATAAGATTTTTTCAATGAAAGTACGACATGCCTTATCTTGGCAGCCCTTAACAGCATGAAGGCTACCTTCACAGGTAACCTTCACATCTATAATACAAAGACATTTTGAAATCTATGCTACTTAAGCAAGATCGTTATATTTGAGTTTACAAAATCGTTTACACTGACCGCAGATGTCGTAGCCGAGCAACGCGCCCAAGATAAAATCCTCTTCAGGACTTAACTGATGGAGCGGTTGATTGATGAATGTGCGTACGACATCCATACACTCACGGCGACCAAAGAACAAATTGATACGTTTGTTGCCTATGGGTTGCACCAGATAATCTATCTTTTGGCGTTCCAACTTGTCGATGGCCTGTTGCTGGTATCGGTCAGGGAACGTGTAGAGTACCATATTGCGCACTCCCTTTTTGTATTGATAGATTTGTTCTGACAGGACACGCATGTCTGTCGGAACAGCTTCTGCTGTCATCATAGGCACTGAGGATTACAGTTTCGGAGCTATCTCGCCTACCCAGGCAGCGATTCTCTCGTCGGTTTTGTTGTCCTCATTCACTTCATCGAGGGCCAGGCCGACAAACTTTCCATCAACGATGGCTTCAGAATCATCGAATGTATAGCCTTCGGTAGAAACCTCGCCAATGATATTTGCGCCCGCTTCCTTAGCCGCATTGTAAAGTTCTGCCATGCCGCCACAGAATGTGTCGCTGTAGCTTTCGGAGTCTCCGCAGCCGAAGATGGCTACCGTTTTGCCGTTGAGATTGGTTTTCTTGATGACGGCAACACCGTCGTACCAGTCGTCCTGCAGTTCGCCGGCACCCCAAGTAGAGGTTCCTAAAATCAGATTCTGATAGCCGTCGAGTTGCTCGGACGAGATGGAAGCGGCTTCCAAGATGTCAGAAGAGTCAACGCCTAATTTACCGGCGATACGCGATGCGAGTTCTTCACAGGTTCCCGTTGACGAACCGTAGATGATGCAAGTCTTATTCATAATGTTCTTTTTTCTTACGAATGTTTATTAAATGAATATATTTTCTGTCACGATTGCAAAGGTATGACCATTTTCATAAACGAACAATACCTAAAAACGATGAAAAGACAAGATGACTTTTTTCATCATTTTTAGGTATCAGACAGTCTTTGTGGAGCTGTGTTGGTCAGTTTTGTTGCAGCTTAGTGGTTGCACATCTTGCTCATGTCGGCCGTGAAAGCGTCGCCGGCAGGCATGAACTTGCCGTGTGCCTCAAGAAAATCCACGAGTTCGGTGGCCGTCATGCCTTCTGCGTGGCAGGTGCGGAAGCGCTCTTCGGCTCCAAACTGCCTGATGATGGCTTCTACCAGACTCTCTTTGGTTGCGTATGTTTGTCCTTCCATCATGTGAAGGACGTCGTGTCCGTGTGTCATAATTGAATGCTGATATTAAGAAAAGCCGGGATTACCCATTCGTAAGCCCGGCTTTTTCGGATTATAAAATAGTTATGAATAGTGGCTTATTTCAATTTCTTGTAGCCATATTGGGCAGAGCAGCAGAGTTCTTCCTCAATGCGGATGAGCTGGTTGTACTTGGCCATGCGGTCGGTACGGCTCATAGAACCTGTCTTGATCTGTCCGGAGTTGGTAGCCACGGCGATATCGGCAATCGTTGTGTCCTCGGTTTCGCCTGAACGGTGGCTGGTCACGGTGGTGTAACCATGACGGTGAGCCATCTCGATGGCCTCCAATGTCTCGGTGAGAGAGCCAATTTGGTTGACCTTGATGAGAATACTGTTGGCTGCTCCCATCTTGATTCCCTTCTCCAAGAACTTCACGTTGGTAACGAAAAGGTCGTCACCTACCAGCTGGCAGCGATCGCCGATCTTGGCGGTCAGCTTCACCCAGTTGTCCCAGTCATTCTCGTCGAGACCATCCTCAATCGAGTCAATAGGATATTTGGTGATGAGTTCTTCGAGGTAAGCAATCTGCTCGTCGGCCGTCAGCTTCTTGCCGTTAGGATCCTTCGGCATGCCGTTCTTCAATTGACGATAGTCGTAGAACCATTCGCCGTTCTCCTGAACCGCAAACTCAGAGGCCGCGCAGTCCATAGCAATCTTGACGTCCTTGCCAGGCTCGTAACCTGCATCCTTAATAGCCTGAATAATAGAGTCGAGAGCGTCCTCGATACCGTCGAACTTAGGAGCAAAACCACCTTCATCACCTACGGCCGTAGAGAGTCCGCGCTTCTTCAGGTTCTTGGCCAATGCGTGGAACACCTCGGCACCCATGCGGATAGCTTCCTTCTCTGAGGGAGCTCCTACGGGGCGAATCATGAATTCCTGAAAAGCGATGGGGGCGTCGCTGTGGGCACCGCCGTTGATGATGTTCATCATCGGAACGGGCAATACGTATGTGTTGGTGCCGCCGATATAGCGATAGAGAGGAATGTTGAGTGCTTTGGCAGCTGTCTGCGCAACGGCCAAGCTCACACCCAAGATGGCGTTGGCACCGAGCTTGCTTTTGGTCGGCGTACCATCGAGTTCCAACATCTTGTAGTCAATCTTGCGCTGTTCCAGCACGCAGAAGCCTTTCAAGGCGGGGGCAATGACGCTGTTTACATTCTCGACTGCCTTCAGAACACCCTTGCCGAGGAAACGACCCTTATCGCCGTCACGGAGTTCGAGGGCCTCGTTCTCGCCGGTAGAAGCGCCGGATGGAACACTGGCACGACCCATGACGCCGTTTTCGAGTGTTACTTCAACTTCAACTGTGGGATTACCTCTTGAATCAAGAATCTCTCTTGCGTGGATTTTTTCAATCTTCATCTTGTTGTTTTTTATTTATTAATGTGAATATTGATGATGCAAAGTTAGGGAATAGCCAACAAAGTGGCAATACCTATAAATGGTTATTAATAGTTCTGAGCGTCAATTTCGAAGAAGCTTTGTGGGTGTTTGCAGGTTGGGCAAACCTTAGGGGCCTTCGGGCCGATAACGATATGACCGCAGTTGCGACACTTCCATATACGGTCACCATCGCGGCTGAACACGATACCGTCCTTGATATTCTGTAACAGCTTCAGGTAACGCTCCTCATGGTGCTTCTCGATGGCAGCTACCAATTCAAACCTGGCAGCGATCTCGGTAAAGCCTTCCTCGCGTGCCTCCTTGGCCATGTTGGCATACATATCGGTCCATTCGTAGTTTTCGCCGTCGGCGGCGTCTTGCAGATTGGTCATGGTATCGGCAATTTCACCACCGTGCAGGTATTTGAACCATAATTTCGCGTGTTCTTTCTCGTTTTGTGCCGTTTCTTCAAACAATGCCGCAATCTGTTCATAACCGTCTTTCCTCGCCTTGGAAGCGTAGAAAGAATATTTGTTACGTGCCTGGCTCTCACCGGCGAATGCAATTTGGAGATTCTTCTCTGTCTTTGTACCTTTTAAATCTTTCATAATCAAATTATTTTGTAAACGAATGTCTTTGTTATTCTAATGAATTTGCAACTAAGTGTTGTAGGTCGGGATGTCTGTCAAAATAGACTTTCGCAAACGAGCAGACAGGCTCCACCCGCATTTGTTGCTTTCGAGCCTCGGCTATGGCTGCTTCTACAAGTGCCTTGCCTACGCCTTTGCCTTCATTACCCTTGAAAGTATAGGTGTGCAGGATGCGCAGTTTGCCGTTTTCTATTTCATATTCCAATTTACCCAAGGCTATGTCGCCTTCGAACGCCTCTACACGCCCTTGCTTGTTATCGTTGTTGATAATTGTCTTCATATCATTGCGTTTTGTTGATTAACGTTATCCTATTAGATATGTTAAATCCTAAGAACGCAAAATGTATGCCATCTACTCGGCGCGACAAAAGGGCAGGAAGCGTGGCCACATTTTGTTTATAAGTGGAGTAGCGAAATGTCTACCAACTTATTGACAATCGCGTAGATAGTGAGGCCCGCCACGGAATGAATCTGCAACTTTCGGGCGATGTTGCGGCGGTGAGTAATCACCGTGTTGAGCGAAATGTAGAGATTGTTCGCAATTTCCTTATTGCTCATGCCCTGTACCAGGCACACCAGAATTTCCTTTTCACGGTCGCTGAGCTGTTCTTCGGTTTCGCCCTTCGTGCCAATCATTTTCTTAATGTTCAGCGTCACGTCCTTTTGGGTGAGTCGTTTCTCCAGTAGTCGGATGGTGGGGATGAAGATTTGCTCTTCCACCATGGCATGCTGACTCAGCCATTCCTCATTATTATATATACCATAGAGCGTGGCCGTGAGCAGGTTGTTGCGCAGTTCGTCGGAAGGCAGATACTTGATGATGATATTCTTGAGTTCCCTCAGTTTGTCTTCCACCTGATCGTGATGCTTGGAGAAGGTGCTGATGTCGAAGTTGTCGGGTACCTTTCCCTGCAGCAGTTGCTCAACATAGGGGAACACCGTCTTCTCTTCGTAGCGCATGTGCTTGACGATATCCTGTGAATATTCGTCATATAGTTGCAGGATGAGCTGTGCCAGATTGTCGTGTTCGTCGAGCGCGTCCTTGAGTTCCTTGCGAATGAAAGGCAGTTGGAAGTCGATGTAATAGGCGTGCGAGGCCTTCAGATATTTCAGGAGCGTGCTGACCGAAATACGGTCGGAGTCGTGACTGTTGTAATATCCGTTGATGGTGAAGTTGACAATGGTAAGGAAAGTATAGGTATCAACGTTCTGACTTTCGCATACTTCGGCCACAGTTTTGTTGCCAAAGCCCAGGTTTATACCGAAGCTTCCTAAACTTTGAAGGATATTGCTATTGTCGCGAATGATGCTGATCATTTGATCGTCCGCTTCATAAGTTTTCTGATGTTTCATAAATTACGTCATGGGGTGACGATGCAAATATACTTCTTTGTTTCGATATTTGCAAAAAATGAAAATAAAAAATAAAAATAATAATAATAATAATAATCTGTCTTTACCTATATTGCACAGTGAGAGAGGTTATTTCTTCATGGGAAAACTTGATAAAATGTAGGTTGTCCGGGCTGTGAACCGGCTGCCGGGCAAGCTACTTGTAAACCTGTTGCAGTATTTTCTGCCCCACGCAGCGACGATAATGTATGGGATCGTAAAAGCCGTGGTAGTCGTGGAGCGGCAGGTTGGCGGAAAAATCGTAGACCACCGAGTCGCCGAAGAGCGTGCGCAGTGCCTGCAGGTCGCGACTATTGAGCTGCTCAAGTTCGAAAGTCGGACCAACAATTAGCTTGAGGCGGGTGTTATGTCGTCGGCAGAAGTCGCGTATTTCAGTCAGCCGGGTGAGTTGTTCGGGTCCGATGACTGGGGCGTGTGGATGTACGGTTTGCGGTTTGGCGATGGCCTTGCGCCAGTGGGGTTGCTTCCAATAGTCTTCGCCCATGCGTCTGATGTCGTCTTCCTGTTCCAGCGTGGCGTCGTTGGTGTAGCGAGTGTGGCTTCGGCCTTCGTCTTCTATCACGTTGGCCATGGACTTGTCGTAGTGATTCGTGAACTTGAATTTCAAGTAGGGCAGCAGGAATTTGGGAAAAAGAAAGCCCTGTAGGTAGGCGGCCTGATAGCTGAAAAAGCTCTTACCGGTCACGTCGGGCGGCATAATGTGCATTACGCCGGGCTGCGGGTGGGCCTTTTCGTAGAAAGAACGTTCGGTTACGAGGAGCAAGTTTTTCACCTGCTGGCCCGGCAGTTTGTCGAGGGCCTGCAGCTTGAGGCACACGTCGCCAAGACCTTCGCTGTTGCCGAAGAAGCGGAACGGGCGGGCGTTGATGTAGCGGTTCCAGTCGTCGCAGTTGTAAGCCTTGGTGCACGAGGCTCCCATGATGAACGAGTCGTAGTGTCGCGTCTTGCGAAACATTTTGATTTTCTTCCATCCGATGTCGCCTTCGCTTAGTTCCACGTGGCAATGGTCATAATCGTCGTAGGAGCGGATGACCATGAACGGATCTTCATAGCAGTAGATAGCTACAAGAAGAAGGAAGGGAAGGCTGAGTGCCAGACACTTGAGATAGAATATGTGAAGTGGCTTTTGAGATTTCATATCTTAAAACTGAATGTAAATAAAGTTTTCTACACCGAACGCCCCGTACCAGAAGATGACGCCCACGATGACAACATAGATTGTCCAGCGCAGAGGGGCGGACAGGCGACTGCTGCGCTCGCCGAGGCGGTAACGGCTGTGGAGCCATTCCAGGACGAACATCAGTACGGCGGCGATGCCGACAACTATCCACTCTTGATCGGATAGTCCGAGACGCAGCTCCTTGGCCGATGTCTGCATGCCGTCGAACAGATGGGCGTAGGTATAGAACACGTCGCCGACACTTGTCAGCCTGAAGAAGAGCAGTGACAGGGCAAAGAGCAGGTAGGTGCGCACTATCATCAGCGTTTTCCCCGCGTGTCGGCCCAAGTGGGCGTATAGTTTCTCGCGGCGATTGCCCAGCACTGTCTCGCCGATGATGACCAGCCCTTGGAACAGTCCGTAAACGGCGAAGGTCCAGCCGGCCCCGTGCCAGACGCCGATGGCTACGAAGGTGATGAGCAATGAGGCATAGACGCCCCAGCGTTTCCACGACCGCAGCGATGCGCTGAGCGGCATGAAGATGTAGTCGCGCACCCAAAACGAAAGGCTCATGTGCCACCGACGCCATAGTTCGCCGGTCGACGTGGCGGTAAAAGGCCGGTCGAAGTTGGGCTGCAGCTTGAAACCGAGCATGCGTCCCAGCCCCAGTGCCATGCAGGTGTAGCCCGCGAAGTCGGCGTAAAGCTGGATGGGGTAGAGCAGGGTGGCCACGAGCAGTTGCATACCGGTGGCTCCATGCACGTTGTCGAGCACGATGTCGAGTGCCGGACCTATGCGGTCGGCGATGACGAGCTTGAGAAAGCAGCCCCAAGCCACCGTTTTCAGCCCGCCGACTATCTGCTCGTAGTCGAAAACATGCGCTTTCTTGAGTTGTGGCAGCAGGTTTTCGGCACGTTCAATGGGGCCCGAGAGAAACTTCATGAAGAGCAGCATGTAGAGCGAAAAATCGATGAAATCGTCTTCCGGATCCTCTTCCCAGTAGATTTCGATGAGATAAGAGATGGCCTGAAACGTGTAGAACGAAATGCCCAATGGAAACAAGGGCGACCAATAGCGGGCTATCAGCCAAAAGCCTACAAGTCCGCCAATGCCCAACCACAGCCAACGGGTGGCCCGTGGCGTGTTGACGGTGGCGTGAATGCGCTTTCCGATGAGAAAGGTGAAGACCGTTATGGCTGCGGCTACTAATAGATAAATCCAATGATAATAGCCAATGAAGACGCAACTGGCCATCAGCAACAACGCATGCTGGTAACGCCGCCTGTCGGTAGCGTAGTAAAGAACGAATGTGATGAACATCATCACCACAAACGGGATTGATAAAAATTCCATGTGAAAGTGTGAACTGAGCGGAATGTATTACTGCTGACTTTTGGCCAGAATCGTATCTATCATATCGCCGATATTCTTCATGCGGATAATGTCGCGCAATTTGAAGTGGACTCCCCACAGCCGTTCGATTTCGCTGATAATCGTCATGTTGGTCAGAGAGTCCCAGTTGTCAATATCATCGGTCGACATCGATTCGTCGAGTTGCAGGTTTTCCTTATTTAAAACGACGGAGAAAATGCCATTCAGGGCAGTTAATATTTCTTTTCTTTCCATTGCTGTATTTTTATTTTATAAGTTCTTTAATTCTCTTACGGTCAATCTTATTACTCATATTTTGTGGAAATGTCGGCATGAAGACAATCTTGGATGGTATCATATAGGACGGCAGATAGGTCTTCAGATACGCTTCCAGCTCCAGACAGCTGTGATCGTCTTCTCGCTCAATGGCCATGCTGATGGTTTCCCGGCCCTGCTGACCGGTTACTACGGCCACTACAGCCGTCTGCCGGTTGTAAAAACGGCGGGTCACGCTTTCAATCTCACTCAGCTCGATGCGGTAGCCTTGAATCTTGACTTGTGAATCCTTGCGGCCGAGATACATGATATCGCCGTCCCGGTCGGCCATGCAGAGGTCACCGGTGAGATACCAGCGGCGTCCTTCGTGGTTGAAGAAAGCGGCTTGGTTCTTCTCGTTATCCTGCCAATAGCCGGGTGTCAGCTGTTCGCCCGACAAGCAGAGCTCGCCGATAGTTCCTTCATTTACGGGCTGTCGGGCCTCATCTACGATCATCGTGTCCGACCATTTCATGGTTTGGCCTATGCTGATGATGTTATTGTGCTGTTTCACCTGTTGCTGGGGAAGTCGGTAGCCCGTGCAGTAAATCGTGTTTTCGGTAGGGCCGTACACATTCCAGATTTCAGCCTGGGGCACGGCCTGTTGCCACGGAAGAGTGTCGTCGGTCGTCAGGGCTTCGCCGGCAAACAGTGAATAGCGTAGCTGAGGAGCCTCGATCTCCTGTAGGTAAGGCTTCAGATAATGGATGACAGAAGGCACCATGAAGGTGATTGTCAGCGCGTATTCATCGAGTAGGCGGAATGACTCTTCCCATTTGATACAGCCCAAGCGCATCGTATAGACGCAGGCACCGGCCAAGAGGGGTAGCAGATAGCAACCTACCGACAGGTCGAATGTGAGGTCGAACATCTGAAGACAGCGGTCGTCGGCCCGGTGATGAATACCCAAGGCTTCGACCGATTGGATGAACGCGCTCACGTTGCCGTAGCTTACGGGCACGCCTTTCGGCATTCCGGTGCTGCCCGACGTGAATAGAATATAAGCCGGTGTCCGACTGTTGAATTCTTGTATTGTATGAAGATTTGAAGCAGAAGGGAGTGATTCTCCCGTATGAATGACATATTGATTATGGTAGCGAGTGTCTGTGCCGGAGTCGAGAACGACTTTTATGCCCACCTGCTCGATGATATTAACGCATCGGGCTATCGGTTGGAGCGGATGGAGTGGCACGTAACATTTGCCTTCCATCCAGATTGCGAGAATTGCCGCGTATGTGGCCAGGTCATTGTTGGCTACCAATCCGATGTATATATCGTTGATTCGCTGAAGCGATTGGCGAATAGCAGCCACTTTGTCGGCTAATTGCTGATACGTGAAATATGTATCTTCAATGCAGAACGCGTTGTTCTGTCGATGTTGTTGTAGGCTATCAAGGAGTAGCGCTGGGAAGTTTGTGTGATTAATCGTATCCATTATATTCGCATATATTTTAATTTAAAGACGCCGCTTTGCGGCAATACCCCTACTGATAGAAATATAAATTTTGTCGAAATCTTGCTTTCATCTATAGAAAAAAGGTGTAAAAATGGATTCTTTACGTGTTTTTGAGAAGAATCGGTATTTAATGCTTAACTTTGTAAAGACATGAAGAAACTCATTGTAATCAGCGTCTTGGCGATAGCTGTTGTGCTGTCGCTCGGTGCCCAAGAGCGGAAAAAAGAAAGTCGGAAAGAAGCTAACGGCTTTCTGTCCATGCCTATTCCCGATACGGTGTTTGCCCGGATGCGAGGCTGTTCTTATCCCGCGGAATGCTTAGTGAAACGGTCGGAATTGCGCTATCTGCGTCTTTGGCATTATGGTTTCGATGGGAAAAAACACGAAGGAGAGCTTGTTTGCAATGCAACGATCGCCAACGAGCTGTTAACAATCTTCAAACAGCTGTATGAACTGCGTTATCCTATCGAACGAATGCGGCTCATTGACGATTACGGAGCTGATGATGAGCGGGCGATGCGGGCCAATAACAGCAGCTGTTTTTGTTATCGAAAGGTGAAAGGGCATGCTAAACTGTCGGCCCATGCCCGGGGAATGGCCGTTGATCTGAATCCTTTCTACAATCCTTACTACCGCCGGTTGAAAAATGGAAAGGAGATTGTTCAGCCGGCAAACGCACGTAAATATTGTGACCGCACGCGGAATTTTCCCTACAAGATTACGACAGACGATCCGGCCTATAAGCTGTTTCGCAAGTACGGATTCAAGTGGGGAGGTAGTTGGAAGAGCGTGAAGGACTATCAACACTTTGAAAAATAAGCGAAGGGCCTTGTTCGTTGCGAACAAGGCCCTTCGCCCGTTAATCCCCGATATTGCCGGTCGGCTGCGGCGGAGAGTGGAAAATAATCAGTCTTGGTTCTGATTCTCGGCATCGATAGCCTTAATCTTCTGCTTCACGAGCTCCATGTCGTCTTTGAGTTTCTGCACCTTTCGGTTCATCTCGTCAATCAGGCTGTTGCCCTTTTTGCTGGAAGCATTGAGGAATCCCAAGTTGTTCTCATAGGTGATGATTTCCTGTTTCAATCCTTCATAGCGGCGCATCAGCCGGCCACGCTCATTGTCGAGGGCGTCTTCACCACGCTTGACAACGTTCTTCAGGTTACTCTTGAAAGTGTCAAGACGCTTTTGGGCAATGGTGATGTTGAGCTCTTTATAGAGCTTATCGAGCACGTCGTGATATTCCTTATAAAGTTTGTCTTTCTCTCTATAAGGCACGTGTCCCACCTGATTATAGGAGTCGACGAGCGTTTGTACCTTTTCCTGAATATTTTCGGCTTTTTCTTCAGCCAGCGCCTTGAGCTGTGAAATGATGTCGCGCTTCTTATCGAGGTTGGCGTGTTCCTCACCGCGTGTGCCGGCATTGGCCGCATTGCGCGCTTCGAAGAACTTATTGCAAGCCGTAAGGAAATCGTTCCACAGCTGGTCACCTCGTTTCTTAGGTACCATGCCGATGGTTTTCCACTCTTTTTGCAGCGCGATCAGTTTATCACTGGTCGACTTCCATTCGGTGCTGTCCTGCAAAGCACGGGCTTTTTCCACCAACGCCTCTTTCTTACGGGCATTCTCCGCAAACGCCTCTTTGAGCTGTTTGAAGTATTGGGCTTTCTTGCCGAAGAAGTTGTCGCAGGCCGCACGGAAGCGTTCGAATATCTTTACGTTCATCTTTTGGGGCGCGAAACCGATGGTTTTCCACTCTGCCTGAATGGCAATGATGGCCTTGGTATGCTTTTCCCAGTCGGCGGCGTTTTTATTATCTTCGCCCGCAATGGCTTCCGCTTGTTCACAGAGGGCTGTCTTACGCGTCAGGTTTTCTTCTTCCTGGGCACGTAATTGTTCGAAATGCTGCTGGTGTTTCTTGTTGATAATGGTAGAAGCGGCCTTGAAACGAGCCCAGATCTGTTCGCGCAAGTCTTTGACTACAGGACCGATTTCACGATATTGCTGATGGAGTTCCTGCAACTGATGGAAAGCGCTGATGACGTCCTTTTCCTGATCGAGCTTTTCAGCCGCTTCGCAAAGGCCTGTCTTAAGATCCAGGTTTTTCTTGAAGTCGTATTCGCGGGCTTCGCTATTGAGCTTCAATAGGTCGTAGAATTGTTCCACGTAGAGCTGATAGTTGCGCCAAAGCTCATTGGCCTTGTCGGCCGGTACAGCTTTGATCTCTTTCCACTGTTGCTGCAGCTCCTTGAATTTGGAGTACGACTTATTGGCCTCTTCGGGCGAAGTAGCCATTGATTTGATTGCCTCGATAATCTCAAGTTTCTTCTTCAGATTCTCCTGTTTTTCCTCTTCTTGTTGGAGGAACAGCTTTTGGCGTTTTTCTTTGATAAGACTCATTTCGGCCTTGAACACTTCTTCCTGTTCGTCGGGAGTCACTATGTATTGCTCGGGATTGCCACCGGCATCCAGATATTCTTTCTGTTTGGCTTCGCGCTCTGCGATATGAATTTTGTAGAATGAAGTTTTCAGGTAGTCAATCTCGTCTTTCTGTGGATTTTCGTCGCCGCTTACGATTTCCTTCAAGCGCTCGATGATCTCAGACTTTGACTTGTAGACTTTGTGTGAAAGGGGTTCTTCAACTTCTTTCGCCGTGTTTTCAGATACTACATTCTCCTCCGGGGTTCCCTGATTCAGGGTATTTTCTTGAGAGTCCATCATTTAACCAATTTAAGTTTATGATTCGGTTATTCCATGATTCATAGAAGAATCAACAGCTAACTTATTGATTGCAAACTTATATAAAATAATTGTAAAAACCTAATATAAATCTATTTTTTTTGTTTTTATTAGGCTTTGGAAAGTCGTTGGTAAGTAGAGAGTTGAGTTGCTTGGGCAGTATGTGGCATGAAAGGAAAGCGTAAGCGCCCGAAAGTGTTCACGCCATACCGTTTCAGAGCAATCGTTTGTGTCGCAAAATGAACCAACTTAGGCCGCTGACCACCACGGAGATGATGATGGCGATGGCAAATCCCCATTTGCTGGCTTCCATGCCATTGATAAGATTCATGCCGAAGAGGCTGGCGATGAGTGTTGGAAACATCATGATGATGCTCACCGAGGTGAGCGTGCGCATCACGGTGTTCATGTTGTTGTTGATGATGCTGGAGTAGGTGTCCATCGTCGACTCCAGAATATCGGAATAGATGTTGGTCGTTTCTCGTGCCTGCGTCATCTCGATGTTGACGTCTTCGATGAGATCGGCGTCAAGCTCATCCACCTGTAGCTTGAATTTCAGCTTCTGCAATAGGTTTTCATTACCACGAATAGAGGTGATGAAATAGGTGAGCGAGTCCTGTAAGCGGCTCAGTCCGATGAGACTCTCGTTGTTGACGCCCTGATCCAGATTGTGTTTGGCTTTCTCTATGAGCGTGTTGATCTGCTTCAGACGCTTCAGATACCACACGGCCGACGACAGAAAGAGGCGGAAGATGAGGTCCACGTAGTCGGTGAAGCCTACGCCGCGCTTCTGTTGGTAGCTCACGAAGTCGAGCATCATGTTGGTTTCATAGTAGCAAACGGTGATAGTCACGTCGCGTTTGTGAATGATACCCAGCGGCACGGTGGTGTAGGGTGTGCGTGAGCGAATCTCCTTGACATAGGGAATACGGAGAATAATGAGCATCCAACCGTCGTCGTACTCATAACGGGCACGCTCATCGGTATCGCTGATGTCGCTCATGAAATAGTCGGGAATCTGAAATTTCTTCTCAAGAAACTCTTGGTCTTCGTCCGTCGGACAGGTCACTTGAATCCAACAGTTGGACTGCCACTCCTTCAGCAGGCTCAATTTTTCATTAATGTTCCAGTATGTTCTCATTATAGCTAATCTCCATGATGGGTTAATGGTGGGGATTAGTCTTCATACTGTGCTAATCCTCACGTAAGAAATAAAACGTTTCCGCGTGATAATCGTCCATATATTTAATGAATAATTGTTTTCGACTGCAAAAGTAATAAAATAATTCAAAAGCCTTTGCCTTTTATCATTGTGCGTCGTCGGTTTTTTACTTTTTTAATTGTTTTGGCGTGATTGCCCGGCTTCTTTCGCCGGTTTGTAATTTTTTTTGCCCGAAAAAACGACCGGATAAAATCGTCAATTTAGCGTTACGAAGGGGCGAAAACAAGTCTTTGGGAGTGGGTATGGGGCTTTTGGGGATGTAAAAGCATAGCGTTGATGAGGTAAAAGCTATGCTTTTGAGTGCTGAAAGGATAGCTTTTATCGGTTTAAAGGATTGCTTTTGAGACGAAAAAGACCGCAAATCCCGACCTAAAAGCTATGCTTTCAGGGTGGATTTGCGGTCTTTTTAATCGCTGTGTCGCGAAACGTGCTGATTATCAGCTACTTCGCAAAGTGGCTCAAAATTGGCGAATTTCGTCCAAAGATATTTTTATTTCAGAATAACGTCACCATTTTGAGGCTTTTGTAAAGATAGTTGACAAGTTGATGGTGGGCGGATAGCCATCCGTCAACTTGTCAACGACCAATTAAAAGTGCACCCGCAAGTCAATTCCGCATTGGAATGGGTTGCCCAATTGCCCGAAGTAATATGTCTTACCCGTAGCGGCGCTGCTCATGGCAAAGGTGTTGTATTTCGTATTGGTGAGGTTGCGGCCCCACAAGTCGATCGTGAACCGGCCGAAGTCGGCCATGGCATGCGCGCCTGCCAAGGCGTAGAAGGCCTGGCTGTAGGTGTTGGCTTCGTTCCAATAGATTTTACCCTGCGCGCTGACGTTGGCGCCAAGGACAATGGCTTTGAGCGTGCCGTTGACCGGAATGTGATAGTCGGCCGAGGCAGAGAGCGTGTGTGCCGGGATGAAGGGCACCTTCTTGTTCTTGTAGTCGACCGCTTTCATGCTGCCGTTAGCGCTTACGCTGTCGATATATTCTTTGAATACGGCGCGGGTGAAACCGTAGTTGACCGTCCATGATAGACGATTGTTGAAGGCTTGGCCACGCAGGCCGGCCTCAATGCCGCAACTGCTGCTTTTGCCGGCGTTGGTCATCATGCGGCCGAAGCCATAGTTGCCCGCCATGACGGATATTTGCTGGTTGCGCATCTGCATGTAGAAGGCTGCCAGGTCGAACTGTATCTTATGGTCGAAGAGGTTCAGATGGGCGCCCACCTCATAGTTCCAGCTGGTTTCGGGGTTGTAGGCGATGGTGTTCTCAATGTCTTTATAAGCCTTGGCGTCGTGTTCTACGGTGTAGTCGCCGCGCTGTGAGCTGTTTTTCTGCAGTTCGGTGGAGAGAATGTCCGAGAACATCTGGATGTTATAGCCGCCGGCCCGATAGCCCTTGCTCACTACGGCGTAGACATTACTGCCCATGCGGTCGATGTCGTAGCTCACGCCTAATTTGGGAAGCAGCTGGTTGAAGTCGTTATGTGCCTTGTTTTGCAGGGTCGACATGATATTGACGGTAGCCTGTCGGCCCATGACATTGGCCATGGAAGTCATTTTGGCGCTCGTCAGATAGTCTATCGACAGGTGGCTGTAGTCATAGCGCAGGCCAAGGGTGACCTTGAGGCGGTCGGTAAGGTTCAGGCTCGACTCGTGGAAGAGGGCTAAATTATAGGTTGGCGTGCGGAAAAGCCCGGGCACCGTGCCCAGTTTTACGTCTACCTTGACGCCTCCCATGCGCTCGATCAGGTCCCGGGCCTGTTGCTGTGCCTGCTCGACGGTGACGCCGGGACGCATGAATCGTGCGCTCATCGAGCGCACCATCGCGTTATACATGGCGTTGCGGATGTTGCCGCTCATAAACTTGTCCATGTCCGAACCGAAGTAGATGGGCGCGTCGGTTTTAAGCCATTGGGCCGAGAAGAAGCCGCCCAGCGTCCACTGCCAGAAGTGGTTGCGATTACTTTTCATGACAAGTTCTTGCGTGAAGGCGTTCTGCAACTGCTTTTCTTCCAGTCGCATGAAGTCGGCGGGCATGTAGTCGATATCCATTCGCATGAAATCTTTTAAATATTGGTAGCTCGTGATGGAATTGAAATCGAAGCGGTTGCCCTTGAAGTTGACGCTGAGCGCGCTATTGACAAGGTTTCGGCGATACTTGGCTTGGTCGTTTGTCGAGGGATTGGCCGTGGTGTTGTGCTCCCAATCCATTTGTCCGTAGGGAAAACCGTTCTGGTCGATGTATTCATAATTGCCGCTCAGGCTGATGTTCCACTGTGTGTCGGGCCGCCATACGAGGCGTACTTTGCCACCGCCTTCTTTATATTTGTCGGCCCGCCGGCCGCTGAAATCGTTTCTGAAGAAGCCGTGTTGTCCGCTGTAGAAGCCTCCCAACATAAGGCCTGACTTGCTGTTGAGTTTCTGATAGGTAGAAGCCTCAAAAAGTTGGTAGCCGTGTGAGCCTATTCCAAGCCTGACATCCGTTCCTTGGTAGTTCATCGGGTCCTTGGTGTAGATACGAATCAGTCCGCCCTCGGTGTTCATTCCGTAGAGCGTACCTTGTGGACCGCGCAGCACATCGACGCGTGCCACGTCGAAATGGTGGAAGTTGAAAGCGCTCTTGCTCATCAAGGGCGCGCCATCTACATAAATACCGACGGCCGGTGAGTTGACGCGTGAACCTATGCCACGTATATACATGGATGAGGTGTAGCGCGAACCATAGTTGGGCATGGTAAAGTTGGGGACGAAAGAGGACAGCTCACGAAGGTCGCGAACGCCAAGATTCATCATCTGTTCGGCCGCGTAAATGTTGCTGCTGAGCGGTTGGTGACGAAGAAGGAATTGCTCTTTGGGTTGTGAGATAACGATAACCTCATCAATCTCGCGTACTTTCGACGTGTCATCTATGGCCTCGTCAGCCAAAGATGGAATGGCTACGGCTAACGCTAAAGCCGTAGCCATCATCTTTTTTTTATTCATATCAATCTTATGTGGTTGGGTATTGTGAATTTGAAAAATCCTATTCTCTTATAGGATGATGCAAAAGTAAAGAGAAAAAAGAAATCAAACAATCCTTATTTGTAAGGATTTTGCCATTGAATGATGCTGTTTAGACATAAAAAAGCCTGACGATCAAGCAGATTGTCAGGCTTTTCTGTAAAATATAAAACTCGGTTTATTGGGCCAGCTTGTCGGCAATGGCCTTTTTGATGAAGCCTTCCAGCTCTTCGCAAAGCTCGGGATTGTCTCGCAGCAGGTTCTTGGTGGCGTCGCGACCCTGTGCCAGTTTGCTGCTGTTGTAGCTAAACCAGCTTCCGCTCTTCTGCACAATGCCGTATTCAACGCCTAAGTCTACGATCTCGCCAATCTTGCTAATGCCTTCGCCAAAGGTGATTTCGAACTCGGCTTTACGGAACGGTGGCGCCACTTTGTTCTTGACAACCTTCACACGAACCTGATTGCCTATGACCTGATCGCCGTCCTTAATACTGGTGACACGGCGGATGTCAAGTCGCACGCTGGCGTAAAACTTCAGCGCGTTGCCACCCGTCGTGGTCTCGGGGTTGCCAAACATGACGCCAATCTTCTCACGCAGCTGGTTGATGAAGATGCAGGTAGTGTTGGTTTTGGCGATAGTGGCAGTGAGTTTGCGCAGTGCCTGGCTCATCAGACGAGCCTGAAGGCCGACACGGTTGTCGCCCATGTCGCCTTCGATTTCGGCTTTCGGGGTCAGGGCTGCTACGGAGTCGATGACCAGAATGTCGATGGCGCTTGAGCTAATCAGCTGGTCTGCGATTTGCAAAGCCTGTTCGCCGTTGTCGGGTTGGCTAATCCAGAGGTTGTCAACGTCGACACCCAGCTTGGCCGCATAGAAGCGGTCGAAAGCGTGTTCGGCGTCGATGAAAGCCGCAATGCCGCCCGCTTTCTGGGCTTCGGCTATGGCGTGGATGGCGAGCGTTGTCTTACCGGAGCTCTCCGGACCATAGATTTCGATGATACGTCCTTTGGGATAGCCGCCAACGCCTAACGCCGCGTCGAGACCAATGCTGCCTGTCGGGATGATTTCTACATTTTCGATATGTTCATCGCCCATGCGCATGATGGAACCTTTGCCGAAATCCTTTTCTATTTTCGACATGGCCATCTGCAGGGCCTTGAGCTTTTCGCTCTGAACGTTGTTTTCTTCTTTTGCCATGTGTTATGCTCCAACCGCTCGTTTGGGGCAAGCGGGCCTGATGATTTCATGGAGTCGCATCAGTATTTGTTAGTAAATACGGGGTTAAAATTATAATTCGAGGTCGCCATCGAAGACTTCATGCCAAGGCAAACCTTGTTCGTTCAATACCTGTAGGAATGGATCCGGATCGAAGTCCTCGACATTCCATACTCCGGGTTTGCGCCAGAGGCCCTTGAGGAACATCATCGCGCCGGCCATTGCCGGAACACCGGTGGTGTAACTGACGCCCTGCATGCCAGTCTCATTGTAGGCATCCTGATGCTTGCAGTTGTTATATATATAATAGGTGTGCTCCTTTCCGTCTTTCAAACCACGGATGCGACAGCCTATACTGGTCTCGCCGTCGTAGTTCTGGCCCAGGTCTTGTGGGTTGGGAAGCACGGCTTTGAGGAATTGCAGGGGCACGATCTTCACCTTTACCTTTTGTTCCGGATTGTCGGCCAGCGGCGCTTCGTACTCGATTTCGTCGATACGGCTCATGCCGAGGTTCTCGATGCAGTCCAGATAAGTGAGGTATTGCTGTCCGAAAGTCATCCAGAAGCGAGCCCGTTTGATGGTTGGGAAGTTCTTAACGAGGCTTTCCAACTCCTCATGGTGCATCAAATAGCTCTCACGACCGCCAATATTGGGGTAGCTGAGGGTCTTGTGAACGGCCAGCGGCTCCGTTTCAAGCCATTTGCCGTCTTCGTAATAAAGTCCCTTTTGCGTGATTTCGCGAATGTTTATCTCAGGATTGAAGTTGGTGGCAAAGGCCTTATGATGGTTGCCCGCGTTGCAGTCGACGATGTCGAGATAATGAATCTCGTCAAAGTGATGCTTGGCAGCGTATGCGGTATAGGCCTGCGACACGCCCGGATCAAAGCCGCAGCCGAGAATCGCGGTCAGACCGGCCTGCTCAAACTTCTCTTTGTAAGCCCACTGCCAGCTGTATTCGAAGTGTGCTTCGTCCTTAGGCTCATAGTTTGCTGTGTCCAGATAGTTGCATCCGCATGCCAGACAGGCGTCCATGATGGTCAAGTCCTGATAGGGAAGGGCCAAATTAATCACCAACTCGGGCTTGAAGTCATTGAAAAGAGCCTTCAGTTGCTCCACGTCATCGGCGTCGACCTGGGCTGTTTTGATGTCGTAGTTATATCCTTTGTCATGAATTGACTTTACAAGTTGGTCACATTTGGCCTTGCGGCGTGACGCAATCATAAACTCGGTGAATACGTCTGCATTCTGAACAATCTTGAAAGCAGCGACCGTGGCTACGCCACCGGCGCCAATCATTAATACTTTGCTCATGCTTTGTTCTTGGTTTAAATGAATTGGTATGTAGGGATAAGTTGATTAAAAATCGTGGAAATTTCGTAAAAGCAGCCCGATGGGGATTAGTCTCTGAACTCATCGGCCTTTACCCCCATGGCGTTGGTGAGCGAATAGCCCAATATTTCCTGTCGGAAATGACCGCCCAAAGTGGGCTGCATGGTAAATAAAGTAATGTGTTTGTCGTCGTCTGCGCCGTTTAACACGCGCTTCAGGCTGTTGAAAAACTGCTCGTTCTCTGTGTCGGGAACCAGCATGACGCGCTTCACGTCTTTGTGGTTGTAAATCGTTCGGGCCATGTCGGTCAAGAAATCTTGCTTGGTTACCATCGCTTCCGTGGGATAAGCCGTAAACGTAAACTCACCAAACGATTCGTCATAGAACGCTTGGTTGTTGAGTTCCGCTTGTAAATCGGAAGGAAGAAAGTTGTTGAGTTGCTCTGTATTCTTGTCGTGAATAAGAATAACACCGGTCGTTTGCCGCCCCGGTTTCATGCCTCCGTCGAGTCCAATGTTGATTGCCCATTGCGCCATGTCAGCCTTCGGAATCTTTCGTCCCAACATTCGTTCAAAGTTAACGATGAGGTCGAAGGCCACATTATCGATATATTCAGCGTCCGCAATGATGATGTTCTCTTGGAGTTCGATGTCGTTCGCTTCTAAAGAATTCATAGTTGCAAAGATAACGGAAAGCGATGAATTATCAAAGAATTTATTTTGTTATTTTAAAAAATGGCTTATCTTTGCAAATCATTGTGTTTTAAATAAAATATTTATAATAATCTAATCAAAAAGTAGTAATGAGTTCGTTAACAATTGCTATTATTACAGTGTTTGTAATTGGTTATCTTTTCATTGCTTTAGAGAGTGTGACAAAGGTAAACAAGGCTGCGGTAGCCCTGCTGATGTTTGTTTTTTGCTGGACTTTATTCATGCTGGATCCGGGCAGTTACATCTCTTCCGCTTTGGGAGACCAAGTGGCTCAGGCCGTGAGTGATGTCATAGAGAAGCATTTAGGCAGCACCAGTACCACGCTGTTCTTCCTTATGGGTGCCATGACTATTGTGGAAATCGTAGACCAGAACGGCGGTTTCAACTTTGTTCGCAAAGTGATGAAGACGAAAAACAAGCGTACTTTGCTGTGGCGCATCGCCTTTATGACCTTCATTTTGTCCGCTATTCTGGATAACCTGACGACCAGTATCGTAATGATTATGATTCTTCGAAAGCTCGTTCAAGACCATAAAGACCGCATTATCTATGCTTCGCTTGTTATCATTGCGGCCAATTCGGGCGGCGCTTTCTCACCGATAGGCGACGTTACCACCATCATGCTGTGGAACAAGGGCGTGATTACGGCTGCGGGCGTTATTGAGGAAGTGTTCATACCTTCAATCGTGTCGATGGTTATACCGGCTTTTATTATGCAATACATGTTGAAAGGCGAATTGGTATTGGCCTCAGAAAGTAGTCATAATGCCGATTCCGAGACGTTGGATTTCAATGATCGTCAGCGCAAAGTCATCTTTATATTAGGTGTAGGTGGCCTCGTCTTCGTTCCTATTTTCAAAAGTATTACCCATTTGCCGCCGTTTGTAGGCATTCTTTTGGTGCTTGGTGTTCTTTGGACGGCTACCGAAGTGTTCTATCGCGACCTGCATCTCGGGAAAGACAGCGAAGGAACGATGAAGCGTGTTACCAATTTGCTGCGTCGTATCGACATGAGTACCATCTTGTTCTTCCTTGGAATCCTGATGGCTGTGGCTTGTTTGGAAACCATTGGCGTACTGACGCAGTTGGGACAGTCGCTCAATGTAGCGTTCGATGGTAACCATTATGCCGTTACGGGCATTATCGGCGTGCTGTCAAGCATTGTCGACAACGTGCCGTTGGTGGCCGGTTGCATGGGAATGTATCCTGTGGCTCCGACGGGCGACATGGCCGTCGATGGCATTTTCTGGCAGCTTTTGGCCTACTGTGCCGGTGTAGGTGGCAGCATGTTGATCATCGGCAGTGCCGCCGGCGTCGTCGTGATGGGCCTCGAGAAGATTACTTTCGGGTGGTATATGAAGCGTATCAGCTGGATCGCCTTCGTCGGTTACGTGGCCGGCATCCTGAGCTATTGGCTCATCCGCACCTTCCTTTGGACGACATAAGCACTCTATTTTCGAATATAGACACTCGACCCCGACTTACAAGCGCGTAAGCCGGGGTCGAGTGTCTGCGTGTGGGGCAAGGAACATCTGCCGTCTGTCTCTACAAAGGATATTCATCAAAGGCGTAGAGCACGGTGCTGAGATACCGTTCGCCCGTGTCGGGCAGGAGAGTTACGATCTTCTTGCCTCGGTTCTCGGACCGATGAGCCAGCTGGGTGGCGGCGAATACGGCCGCGCCCGATGAGATTCCGACAAGCAATCCCTCGGTCTGCGCCAGCTCACGACTGGTGCGGATGGCGTCGTCATTGCCCACCCCGATCACCTCATCGACGATGTTCTTGTCATAGATGGCGGGCACGAAGCCCGCGCCAATGCCCTGTATCTTGTGTGGTCCGGCTGTGCCACCCTGCAATACAGGTGACTCCGACGGCTCGACGGCCACGATCTTTACCTGCGGATTCTTCTCTTTCAGACGGCGTCCAATGCCCGACACGGTACCCCCCGTGCCTACGCCGGCCACGAAGATGTCTACCCGCCCGTCGGTGTCGTCCCATATCTCCACGCCCGTGGTCTCGTAATGGCGCTGCGGGTTGGCGGGGTTCTCAAACTGTTCGGGGATGAACGAGCCGGGAATGGCCTCATGGAGAGCCTCGGCCGCTCTGATAGCACCTGTCATGCCAGCCTGTCCGTCGGTCAGTTTCACCTGCGCGCCGTAGGCCTTCACTAAGTTTCGGCGTTCCACGCTCATGGTTTCGGGCATGGTCAGAATCAGCTTGTAGCCCTTTACGGCGGCTGCCAGTGCCAGTCCCACGCCCGTATTGCCACTTGTAGGTTCGATGATGGTGGTCCCCGGCTTAATGAGTCCGCGCCGTTCGGCGTCCTCAAGCATGGCCAGGGCTATGCGGTCTTTCACGCTGCCGCCCGGATTGAAAAACTCTACCTTTGCGATAATCGAATCGTCCAGCCCCTTTCGGGCTGAATATTTGCCCAGTTCTACCAGCGGTGTATGACCGATGAGTTCGGTGATGTTACGATATATCTTACTCATTTTTATAATATGAATGGATTGTATTTTGTTGATATTTGCAAAGATAACATTTTTGTCAATAGTGTCCTGAATATTTTTTGTGAAAACGCATACAAAGTTTCATCAAATCATTTGATTTGACGTATTTTG
>NZ_JAERMS010000022.1 GCF_017426725.1 Prevotella illustrans
TGAGGATTTTAGCCCTTAACTTTTATATAACAAAAATGTTTACCGGACAGCAATAATTCGATATAGCGATTGGAACGCTCCAAACATCCCTCTTGGCTCAACAGCCCCGCCAGACTCCACAGCGAAGCCTGGTCCATCACGGCATTGCGGATGTCGCTCAGGGCCGACCGAGCCAGCCAATACTTACGTGACGGCACATTGCCCAGCCCCTTATAGATTTCCGAACGGAAGAAAGCCATGTTGGCAAACTCGGGCGTATCGTTCTCCACTTGGTTGAGCCACAAGTCCGACAGTCGCAGCGCGGCCCGATAGTCGGCGGCCGAGTAGAGTTGTCCTATCTTACGCCACAGGTACAGATTGTCGTTCGGCGGCAGCAAACTGCACAGCGAATCACGATACAGGTTGGCCAAGGCGGTGCTCTCCCGTCGGATGGTTTTGTCCTTGGAATAGTAGCTCATCTCGCCATAAAGATGGTTCATGCAGTCATAGTAGTCTATCAACTGTCGCCCACGGAGCAGGTGCCGGTCGATCATACGCTGATAAGCGAGAGCTTCCGGATAGAATCCCGTGGCGGCATATTGGTGCGTCAGGGCGATATAATCGCTCTGCAGCACCTCAATCTGCCGCATTTGACGTGCCAATCCGATACATATATTCAGGTAATGGATGGCCGAATCGTTCATAAAAGACTCATAAGACTTGAAAAGTTCCCATGCCAACTGATGACGATTCATCAATCCATGGGCTGAAAGATACTTACGATGAATGTCATTGATGCGGACTTTACGCCGTAAGATGTAATTGTCGGACTTGCTGATTTCTCTGTCCAGACAACGATAGAGCGAATCGAGGTTCATCTGTTGTGCCATAGTGGTGAGCGACAACATCACAAAAGCGATCGTAAGGAATATTTGTTTCATAATCAACCGTTGATTCTATCACCTCACAAAGATATGGAATCTTTGCTCTCCTTCCAAACACCAGCAAGTAAAAAACCTTGTATTTTATCTATATTTTATATACGGAAATCTATATTTTCAGCCACCCTTATAAAGAACTATCTGTCTGATTATCAACGGTTTTATATTTTTATAGAGCTATAAAAGTCTACATCCTTTGCTTTGTATCAATATCATAGGACTGAAAAAGGGCTATCTTTGCATTGAAAGGTTTCGGAAACCGAGACAAACCTAATATTCGGATGTAGCCTGCGGCGAAGCAGGCACGGAAAAACCTAATAATAACGTAAACAAATTCTAACTAAACCACAATGAAAGCAAACAACCATTTATCAGTGATGAAGCGTCTTTTCGTTTTCCTGCTGGTCATGTGCGCTTCGCTTACGGCCTTCGCCCAGAAGGTCAGCGTTCGTGGCACCGTGACCGACAGCCGGAATGAGCCTATCATCGGCGCCTCTGTGCTGGAACAGGGCACCTCCAACGGCGTGGCGACCGACCCGGACGGCCATTTTACCATTCAAGTAAACAAGGACGCCACACTACGCGTTTCCTACATCGGTTATAAAACCAAGACCGTGAAGGCCACAAGCAGCATGAAAATCGTGCTGGAAGAAGAGGCCAACATGCTCGAAGAGGTCGTGACAATCGGTTATGGTTCGGTGAAGCGCAAGGACGTGACCACCGCCGTATCGAGTGTTTCCACCGCCGATCTCGACACCCGTCCCATCGTCAGCGCCGTACAGGGCATGCAAGGCAAGGCTGCCGGACTGCAAATCAGTCAGGCCAACGGTCAGCCGGGCTCGGCACCCACCATCCGTGTGCGTGGTACGACGTCGCTCAACGGATCGAACAACCCACTCTATGTAGTTGACGGCGTGCCCGTAGACAACATCGACTACCTCTCGGCCGATGACATCGACAACATTCAGATACTGAAAGACGCCTCCGGTGCGGCCATCTATGGTAGCCGTGCGGCCAACGGCGTGGTCATCATCGGTACGAAACAGGGCAAGGCCGGCGTGGCCAAGGTCAGCCTCAACGCCCACTATGCCTTCAATACCGTGCGCGACAATCAGAATCCACTGAACACTAAGCAGTATATGGATCTCATCAACGAGATGAATGAGAAAGGTGTTCTCAAGCTCGTTCTGCCCGATAACCTCCGCGATCAAACCGACTGGAAGAAAGAAGTGTACCGTACCGGTAACGTACAAGACTACCAACTCTCCATCACCAACGGCACCGAAAAGTTGCGTTATTTCCTTTCGGGTGGCTTCACGGGCGAGAACGGAGTCATCGTTCATTCAAACTTTAAGCGCTACAATGTGCGCGGAACCATCGAGAACGACATCAACGAATGGCTCACCATCAATGCCGGTATAGCTTATTCGGATTATACTTATAAAGGAACAGGTATCATTTCGGGTACCGGCGCCGACCGCGGCGGCGTGGTGCCGGCCATCTTGAGCACACCTTCCTATGGCCCCGTATGGGACAAAGACAATCCCGGACAATACTATTCCGACTTCTACGGTGTCAATGTAGACGGTCCGTTAGAGAACATTGCCCGCACCAAGGACAATAAGAGTCAGTATAACAAACTGCTGGCATCGGGTAAAGCCATCGTAAGATTCATGCCCGAGCTCATCTGGACGTCTACTCTCTCGTTCGACCGCAGCAGCGGAACAATTACCAACTTCCTCGATCCCTGGCTCACTCGTGAGGGACGCAATCAGCATGGCACCGGCTACGACAGCCGTTCGACCGGCACCGTGTGGACATTCGACAATATCGTGAACTGGAAAAAGAATTTCGGACGCCACGGTCTCGACGTCATGGCCGGATCGTCATGGACCCATAGCGACTGGAGCCAGAACTACATCAATGGCTCCGACTATGTCAATGACGACACCCGAACACTCAATGCCGCCAACAAAATCAGTTGGACCGGCACCGGTTCGTCGGCTGCTGACTGGGCCATCCTCTCTTTCTTCGGCCGACTGCAATACAACTGGAACGACACCTACATGCTCACGGCCAACCTCCGTGCCGACGGCAGTTCACGTCTGGCCCCCGGCCATCGTTGGGGTTACTTCCCCTCGTTCTCCGGCGCGTGGCGTGTATCGAACGAAAAGTTCATGAAGAACATTACGTGGATTGACGATCTGAAGATTCGCGGCGGATGGGGACAGACCGGAAACCAAAGCGGACTGGGCGATTACAGCTATCTGGCCATGTACAACTTCAATCGTATCGAATGGTGGAAGCAAGGGCAGGAGCATGCCACCGCCACCCGAACCCAGTCGACCTTGAGCAATCCCGAACTCACTTGGGAGACGACCAGCCAGACGAACCTCGGTTTTGACCTCACCGTCTTGCGCAACCGACTGTCTTTCTTCTTCGACATTTATTATAAAAAGACCAGCGACTTGCTCATTTCCATCGAGCTTCCGGCCGGTAGCGCTCCCGCACGCAACCTTACCTACAACGGCGGTGAGATTGTCAATAAGGGTCTTGAACTGACCATCAGCTCGAAAAACCTGACGAATAAGCTGAAGTGGAACTCCGATTTCAATATCTCGTTCAACCGCAACAAGGTTAAAAAGCTCGACCTGGTGTCTATATATTGGAACGCAAGCACAGGCGGCAAGGCAGCCGAAGCCGTGGTACGCAATGCCGTGGGCCATCCGCTCGGCGCATTCTATGGCTACATCTCCGAGGGCGTTGATCCCGAAACAGGTAACCTTATCTATAAGGACGTGAACGAAGACGGTCGCGTTTCTGACAACGACCGCACCTATATCGGCGATCCGAATCCCGATTTTATCTTCGGTCTGACCAATACGTTCTCGTACAAGGGCTTTGACCTGAGCATCCTCCTGCAAGGTAGCGTAGGCAATGATATATATAATGTGTCGCGCATGGACAGCGAAGGCATGTTCGACGGCCGCAACCAATCGACCCGCGTGCTGGAACGCTGGCGTGTGCCGGGCCAGAAAACGAAGGTTCCTCGTGTAGACTTCAACCAGAAAAACTCCACCTACTATCTGGAAGATGGCAGCTATCTGCGTATAAAAGATATCACGCTGGCATACAACGTGCCCAAAAGTGTACAGAAGAAAATCAGTCTCACACGATTCACGCCTTACATCTCTCTCAGCAACATGCTGACCTTCACCAACTACAGTGGTCGCGACCCTGAAGTGAACCAGTATGGCAACAGTGGTGCCGTGCAGGGAATCGACTGGGGAACCTATCCGTTAAACCGCTCGTTCGTCGTAGGTTTGAAAGTGGAATTCTGAAATTATTTTAGGAGTTAAAACAAAAAATATTCCGAAGATATGAAAACAAAATATATCAAATTCATGGTGATGGGAGTCGTAGCCACGTCGCTGACAGCTTGCTCTCTCGACACCGAACCCATCTCATCGCCTTCCGAACTGACGGAAGGACGACAGACCGATACGACGACTGCCGTATTGAAAGACCGTGAAGCGGCTATCAGTCAGCGCACAGTCCTCTATCAGCTGTTCAGAAACCGACAGGAACACATGCACCTCGACTACGTGCTGTTGGGCGAGGCTCATGCCGACAATGCCTATGCCGGCACGACGGGGCAGGAAACCATTCCCCTTGAAACCAATGCGCTCGATGCCACAACCGGAACTTTGGGACGTGACTGGAGCCGCTATCTGGAAGACATAGCCAAGGCCAACGTGCTCATCAACGGCGTCGAACAGTTGAAAGAAAACGGACAAATCCGTGACGACGACTATCGTCAATGGCGCGCCGAAGGTCAGATATTCCGTGCTTTGATGATGTTCCGCATGGTTCGTATGTGGGGTTCGCTGCCCATTATCACCAAAGTGGCCAAGACGATTACATCGGCAAATATCAAAGAGGTGTATCCCACTTACTTCCCGCCACGCTCCACCACAGAGGAATGCTACCGACAGATCATCAGCGACCTGGAGTATGCCGATCAGAACGCGCCCGACATTTCGACCACCGACCGCACTATCATGTCGAAGACCGTGGCTCAGGCACTGCTTTGCAAGGTTTACGCAGAGAAGGCCGTACAGGATTACGACAAAGTGATTGCCTACGCCCAGAAAGTGCGCAACACGACCGGCGTGGCACTGGAACCTGATTTCAAGACGCTTTGGGGATGGGACGACACCAAGAAAGACTGCCTGAAGCGTAACACAAGCGAAGGTCTTCTCGAAGTGCACTGGCTGCCAGGTAGTGGCAACTGGGAAAGCTGGATGTATGGGCGCAGTCTGGAAGACTATAACAATGCCTTCACCTGGGCTAAGTGGGTGACTCCGTCGCGCGATCTCATAAAGGACTTCACCGATGAGAACGACACCACACGCCTTAACCAGACGGTGGTCTACTATAGCTGCGGCTGGAGTAACTACTATCCCGCCTCACATTACGCTTTCATGTACAAGCTTCGTTCGGGCTATAACAACGAGTACGTGGTGCGTTTGGCCGACATCATCCTACTCGAAGCCGAGGCCTACGCCGCCAAGGGCGATACGCAGAACAGTGCCAAACTGGTCAACATGATTCGTCAGCGGGCTAAACTGAAGGTTCTGACGGCCGACAAGACAGCCTCGAAGGAAAAAATGCTGGAGGCCGTGCTTCACGAGCGCCGTCTCGAATTGGCCATGGAAGGCGAACGCTGGTATGACCTCTGCCGCTACGACAAGGTGGAAGAAGTGATGAACACGCTGACGGGCCGCGACGTAGGCCGCCTACCGCTTGTGCGACAATTCGACAAGAACCAGTACCTCATGCCGATTCCGCAATCTGCACTCGACGAAAACCAAAACTTACAGCAGAATCCGGGGTATTGACTTATATACAAGGAGTCATTTAAGGAGTTAAAGGGAATAAAGACATTGCTCCGACTACTCTGAAACTCTATGAGAAAGACATCTGTCTTAACTCCTTGGCAAGTGAAACGAGCGCTAACTCCTTTTACTCCGAAAATAATTTATTAACGAACATCCTTATGAAAAAGAATTATATGTATATCACAACACTGCTTTTAAGCATGACCATGTCGGCTCTCACGGCCTGTGGCGTTGACAGCGGCTTCGATATCAAGCCTGCTCCCGAAGAAAATACGCTCCCTAATCCTATTCCTCCCGCAGGAGAGGCCCGTACCTTCACGTCGATGGCTAACGGCTACACCATGTTCAAGCAGGGTAGCAGCGCATTGACCACCGGCACATCAATGGCACCGACCACTATTCAACTGGATCCCTCGAAAGAATATCAGACGATGGACGGATTCGGCTTTGCCATTACCTACTCTACGTGCTATAACCTGCTCATGATGAAGCCTGAAGATCGCGTGGCTCTTCTCAAGAAGACCTATTCGCAGACCGAAGGTTACGGTGTAAGCTATGCCCGTATCTCCATCGGTTGCAACGACTTCAGCAGCACCGAATACACCCTGTGTGACACGAAAGGGCTGGAGAACTTCGCGTTTTACAAAGACGAGACCGACTACGTGCTCCCCATCTTGAAAGAGATTCTGACCATCAATCCCAATCTGAAGATTATCGCGGCTCCCTGGACCTGCCCCAAATGGATGAAAGTGAAAGACCTCAGGACCAAGGCTGCTTTCGATTCGTGGACTGACGGACACTTCAATCCCGACCTGCGGACCGACTATGCCAACTACTTCGTGAAGTTCATCGAAAAGATGAAAGCTGAAGGTATCAACATTTATGCCGTAAGCCCGCAAAACGAACCGCTCAACAAGGCCAACTGCGCCTCGCTCTATATGCCATGGGACGAGGAAGCCGCGTTTGTCAAGGAACTGGCCGCCGCGTTCAAGAAGAACAATCTCAGCACAAAGATCTACGTCTACGATCACAACTATGACTACAGCAATGACAAGGAACAGAATGACTATCCTATCAAGATCTATAACGCGCTGGGCAAAAACTTCGAAGGTTCCGAACTAGTGGTGGGCGCAGCCTATCACGACTATGGTGGCAACAACGAAGAGCTGACCGATATTCACAATCAGGCCGCGGACAAAGAACTGATCTTTTCCGAAAGCAGTATCGGTGTCTGGAACGACGGTCGCAACCTCGGAAAGCGCCTGATGGAAGATATGAAGAACGTAATGTTCGGCACGGTAAACCGGTGGTGTAAGGCCGTACTGGTGTGGAACCTCATGCTCGACGAAAAGATGGGGCCCAATCTCGACGGCGGTTGCCAGACCTGTTATGGTGCCATTGACATCTATAACAACTACCAGACGCTGAAATATAACTCCCACTACTACATCATCTGCTACCTGTCGAGCGTCGTTCGTCCGGGTGCCAAGCGCATCGGCACGGCGCTGCGCAGCTACAAGAGCAGCAACCTCATCTACTCCGCATTCATCAATCCCGACGGCACCAAAGCGGTTGTCATGCTCAACGCGGGCGACAATGATCTCAATGTCACCATCAGCGACAACAACAGCTACTTCTCTGTTAAGGTTCCTGCCCAAGGTGTGATTTCAACAACGTGGAAATAAAACCGAACCGATATGAAAACCATCAGATATTTTTCCGTCATGCTCGTAGCGCTGTCCGTGTGGAGCATGAGTTCCTGCAAGGATTTCGATTACCAAGATTTGGAAACTAAGGGTACTCCCATTATCAAAGCGT
Source organism: Prevotella illustrans (assembly GCF_017426725.1). Lineage (GTDB taxonomy): Bacteria > Bacteroidota > Bacteroidia > Bacteroidales > Bacteroidaceae > Prevotella > Prevotella illustrans. The sequence goes on from NZ_JAERMS010000022.1 coordinate 7,640, forward strand.
CGATGGCAAGCAATGCCGTGATGGGCGACTCTATCGACGTGACGGTCAACTGTAGCGACGCCGAAGGCTATGACCTATCGACACTTAAAGCCGAAATGTGCTATAGTGGTGAACCGGTGAATGCCGTTACCGTCCGTACCAAGACGCCGGGCGACTACAAGATACGATTGCACGTGCCGTTCTTACGTTTCATTCCCAACGGAACCACACAGGTACGCCTCACGCTTCAGAACGTAACTACCCGGGAGACGGTTGAGAACATCGATCTTCAGGTGGAACGTCCTCACTTCAAGAATCTTGAGTTTGTCACGGCCGACGGCGACAGGATTGCCATGACCGAGGGCGAAGACTACACCTATACCTGCCTGTTTGACATCAGCGACAATGCCTTCAAGGGATATTTCCGGACGGCTGACGGCAAATATCGCTTCGGTTGGGCCGAGAACGACGTGGCCGAGAACGGGCAGGGTTACCTGTCGCTCCAGAGCAACAAGCTGGGTAAGGTAACAGTGACGTTCAATACGCGTGACTTCACCTTTGCGCCACAGGAAGAACTTAACATCCAACCGCTTGAATTCCGCGACATTGCGGGCCAAGACTCCTACGTCGGCACTCTCACGCAGGGCATGAGCTACAAGTTTATCGGCGACGAAGCCGTGCAGAAGCTCAACTGGTTCTACGACACCGACTTCTTCACCCGTAATGCCGATGGCACATATCTGTTCAATGCGCTCACCGGCACCTACACCATCAAGGCCATGTTTGCGCAGAATGGATTCCGCATCTACGCCGGCGACGAGAAGAATCCCACGAAACTCAATGCCGACGGCACCGGCGCCATCTGGATTATCGGTAACGATATGTTCGACAAACCTACCTACGCAACGGCCCACAGCTGGTGGACGGGTGTCAACAACGATGTTTGCATGGCTCCCATAGCCGAGAAGACATATCAGGTTACACTGACCGTAGGTCGCCAAATCGACCCCAACAAGAACTTCGACTTCAAGTTCTTCGGCCAACCGAGCTGGGGTACGGAATTCAAAGCCGACGGCGACCACGCGCTCACAACGGATAATCCTTGGTTTAATATAGACCCAAGTAGCGGCAACGTCAAACTAAAAGACGGCGTAACTCTGAAAAAGGGACAAACCTTTAAGTTCACCATCGACTTAACGAAGGGTTGCGACAAGGGTGTGCTCAAGGTAGAAAAGAACGACGACCCGACGATAGAAATCACTCAGACCAACAGTACTTATACGGGGCGTTTCATCCAAGGCAATATCTATCAGATAACGGGTGATGCCGCCTTCAGTGCCAACGACTGGTTCTACGACACCGACTTCTTTATCAAGAATCAAGACGGCAGCTACACTTTCAACGCCGTGACGGACAACTACACCATCAAGGCCGTGTGGTCACAGAAAGGTTTCCGCATTCATCGTATGAACGAAGCCGGAAACAAACCTGCATCCTTGGCCGACGACGGCACGGGGGCCATCTGGATTATCGGCTCCGCGGTCTATGGCAAACCGACGACGGCTGATGCCCAAGACTGGTGGACAGACACCGACCACGCGCTTTGCATGACGCCCGTTAAGCCGAAAGTTTACCAAGTGACACTCACCGTAGGCAAGCAGCTCAAGGCCGGCAAGAGTATCAACTTCAAGTTCTTCGGCCAAGCGGGCTGGGGTACGGAGTTTAAGGGCAAAGACCACGACCATCTGTTGACTACCGCCGGCACGACATTCCTTATCGGCAATGGAACCGGCGGTCACGACAACGGCAATATCTATCTGGCCGAAGGTGTCGAACTGGTTGATGGCGAAACCTATGTGTTCACCATTGATTGCAGTAAAGGCATGAAACCGGCAACCCTTTCCGTTATTAAAAAATAAGATAAGACTAATCAGACCGGTCCGACTTGACTGACCGGTCTGATTCATTAGCCCTCACATCTCATTATCACTCTTCACCACCCAAAACAATGAAATTTCTTTTATTAGCAACTACACTGACACTGACGTTGGGCGCGCAAGCCCAGAGGCCGGTGTATCTGGATGAAACGAAGCCTGTGGAACAGCGCGTCGAGGACGCGCTCAAACGCATGACGCTCGATGAGAAGATCGCCGTGATTCACGCGCAAAGCAAGTTCTCGTCGGCGGGCGTGAAACGACTCGGATTCACCGACTTCTGGACCGACGACGGCCCCCATGGCGTTCGCCCCGACGTCCTTTGGGACGAATGGGAGCAGGCCGGACAGACCAACGACTCGTGTGTGGCCTTTCCGGCATTGACCTGTCTGGCCGCCACCTGGAACCCAACCATGGCCCGCCTCTACGGTCACAGCTTGGGAGAGGAAGCGCTCTATCGAGGCAAAGACATGATTTTGGGGCCGGGCGTCAATATCTATCGCACGCCGCTGGGTGGGCGCAACTTCGAATACATGGGCGAAGATCCCTATCTGGCCGGCCGCATGGTGGTGCCCTACGTACAGGGATTACAGGCCAACGGCGTGGCGGCCTGCGTGAAGCACTACGCGCTTAACAACGACGAGGAATACCGCCACCAGGTGAACGTCGTCGTGAGCGACCGCGCGCTCCACGAAATCTATCTGCCGGCGTTCAAGGCCGCCGTCATCGAGGGCAAGGTATGGGGAATCATGGGAGCCTACAATCTATACAAAGACCAGCACAACTGCCACAACGCCATATTGCTTAACCAAATTCTGAAACGCGATTGGGCCTTCGACGGCGTTGTCGTCAGCGACTGGGGCGGCTGCCACGACACGGATCAGGCCGTGAGGAACGGACTCGACATGGAGTTCGGCACCTGGACAGACGGCCTGACGATGGGTAAGACCAACGCCTACAGCAGCTACTATCTGGCCGACGCTTACAAGCGGGCCATCCGCGAGGGCCGCTACACCGAACGGGAACTCGACGATAAGGTGCGCCGCGTGCTCCGACTCTTCTACCGCACCACGATGAACCGCCAACGGCCCATAGGCTTTCTCTGCTCCGAAGCTCACTACGACGCCGCTCGAAAAATAGGCAACGAGGGTATCGTGTTGCTCAAGAATCGGCAGAACGTGCTGCCCATCGACACGCTGACGGCCCGCAACATCCTCGTCGTAGGCGAGAACGCTGTCAAGATGATGACCGTGGGCGGCGGCTCGTCGTCGCTGAAAGTGCAGCGTGAGCTGTCACCGCTCGACGGTCTGCGCGCGACGTTGGCTCCACGGGGCGTCAATATCGTATGGGAACGCGGTTATGTAGGCGACACCAACGGCTCTTTCAACGGCGTGACGAGCGGACAAGACCTGAGCGAGAGTCGAACGCCCGACCGGCTCGTTGCCGACGCCGTGAGCAAGGCCCGCAAGGCCGACTACGTAGTGTTCTTCGGCGGCCTCAATAAGAGCGACTATCAGGACTGCGAGGGACACGACCGCAAGGAGTATGGCCTGCCCTACGGCCAAGACCGTCTGATCGAAGCGCTGGCTAAAGCCAACCGCAATCTCATTGTCGTCAACATCTCGGGCAACGCCGTGGCCATGCCGTGGGCCGACCGCGTGAACGCCATCGTGCAAGGATGGTATCTGGGATCCGAAACCGGCCACTGCTTGGCCGACGTGCTGACGGGTCGCGTCAATCCTTCGGGCAAACTGCCGTTCACCTGGCCCCGCACGCTCGACGACGTTCCGGCCCACAGACTCGGCACTTACCCGGGCACTTGGCGGCCAGATCACAAGATTATCGATGAAGAATACAAGGAAGGACTCTACGTGGGCTACCGTGGCGTAGACCGTTACAAGACACGCCCGCTCTTCGCTTTCGGTCACGGACTGAGCTACACCTCTTTCAGAATCAGCAACCTGCGGGTCGACAAGACCACGATGACGCACGACGGCAAGCTCACCTTCACCGTCAACGTGGCGAACACGGGCAAGCGCGAGGGTGCCGAAGTGATTCAACTCTACATCAGCGACCTACAGTCGAGCCTGCCCCGTCCCGTGAAAGAGCTTAAAGCTTTTATGAAAGTGTCGCTCCGGCCAGGTGAGAGCCGCGACGTGACGCTGACCATCGACAACGCCGCCCTCAGTTTCTACGACGACAGCCGTGGAGTCTGGACTTCGGAACCCGGCGACTTCGAAGCACTCGTGGGCAACACGTCGGATAAGCCGAATCTGAAAGTAAGGTTTAAGTTGACAGACGGTCTCCACTAATTCCTTTATGAACCGCTATCGGGTGATGACATGCTCAGAACCCATGGCGGCTTTCCACCAGACATCGGTTGCATGGACCGTATCGCCCGAGCTATACCATGGCATGAACCATCCCCACTGCGCGTCGGCCTTCCACTGCGCGGGAATGTCCGTTACCGTTCCGCATTCACTCAGCACAATCATCTTCTGCGAATAGCGGTAGGCAAGGGCGTTGAAGCGTGCGGCGGCCTCATCGGCCGACACCTCTTGGCCGTCGTGGCCGTATAGATCGGTGCCTATGATGTCGACATAGTTGTCGCCCGGGTACCAGGCGTCGTCGTTGCCTTCGGATGTCCAAACCCAGATGAGGTTGTTGATACCCTTCCGCTTGAACGTGTCGTACATCAGAATCCATAATTTCTTATAAGACTCAGCTGTGCCTGCGCCCCACCAGAACCATTTACCGGCAGCCTCGTGCAAAGGACGCCAAAGCACGGGAATGCCCGCTTGCTGTAATTGCGACAGGTAGGTCGTGATTTTCTCCAAGTCGCTCTTCACAAAATCGTTCTCCCATGTACCTTCCGTCACGGCATTGTCTACGCTGAAATCGTTTTTGTCGGCATAGAAACTGTACGAAACCGTTCCGGCAGCCTCAACGGTTACGCGCGTCAAGGTATATCCCTTTCCTGACAAAATCAATCCGTTGGCTTTCATCTCGTTCAACGTTGTTTGGTCGAGCGTGATGGAATAAGAGTCGCCACTGATGGAGAAATATTCCCAACTCGTTCCGCTCTCATCTACGAAGCCGGCCCACGCGCTGTTCTTAATCGAACCTTGGGCACCGCTTTCTACATTGCTGATATAGACGGTGAGCTTGCTTCCGATAGACGCCGTTGCAAGAATATCCTTATAAGTCCGGTCGGTGAGCTGCAGATAATTACTCCAGTTGTCCATATCCACGGCCTCGCCGTCATACAAGGTTACGGGAACGGTAGAGGCGTTGGGGTTGGAAACAGGAACGTTCCAGTGCCAACCGATGGTTACAAGACCACCTGCGTCATGCCAGTTCTTGACGGGCGAGATGTCGCTATAATCAATCCAGCCACCCTCGGATGTCGCGTTGAGGTGGATATAATCGTAACCGTTGATGGCAGGATATTTACCCGTGAGTTGATAAACCTTCTCGGCTTCGTCCGTATTCCAGGCCACTTGAGCCATCGTCGCGGAATAAGTCTTCTTGCCATAGTTACTTGTCAGGTTGGTATATAAAGCCTTTGTTTCGGCCGTGGCATCAGCGTTGACCGGCACTGTAGCGATGGTTTGGCTTTGTGCCGTCAAGGTCTGGCTCACCGCAGGCACAGGCATTCTGTTAGGACCGGTCACCAATCCTTCGGGAATCCGCAGATCGTAGGTCTGTCCACGCTTGATATTAGCCATGATCAGGAGCGTATTGGACGAGCCGGGCACGTGCGCGCTCACCACAGGCTCGCCATTCAGCGTAATCTTGGTATAGTCTTCTGACGCGAAGAAGATGTTCTTATCATAAGTCACGAGAATGGAATCCAATCCGGCTTTGATGTTTTTCTGCGGACTGACACCCACGAAAGAGGGCGCGTCGACAGCTGCGATGTTATGCTCCACTTCATCCGAACACGCGGTAAACGAACAGGTCAAGGCGATCGCCACGACCATTTCGTGGAAGAATTTATTGTTTTTCAAATCTATTGTTTTCATATTTGCTACTTTTATTTGATGGGTACGACACGCACGTTATCAATGAGAATCTCAGGATTACAGTCGGTACCTTCAATACCACCCTGCCATACGAAAAGCGTCAAACCCGTCATACGGTTCTTGGTGATGGTTTTTCCGGAAGTCTGACCTTCGTGGGTCTTGTTGAAAGATGACAACGGAATGGTTATCGTCGCCCATGTGTCACCCGTCGTATAAGTGCCTGTAGAGAGCCAAGGATACCACAATCCGCGTGGCAGATCGGTATTGGTATAGTAGCCATTGTTCTGGTTTGTGCCCGACACGTCGCTGTTTCCGGTGAACATAATCTGCAAGGCAGACGAACTCCAGGGCGAACTTGAGGGGACACGACACTCAAACTTGACGGCCATCTCGCTGATTTCGCATGTATCGAGGATTTCAGCAAAACTCCGGATGGATGAGAGTTCCGGCTTTCCATTGTCAGGATCGGGCCAGTAGTTCATACAGAACTGGTCTTCGGCCCATGTCGCTCCTACCTTACCGGCCATGGCAACGCCTCCGAAATAGAGGTAACCGCCATCTATGCCACCGGTCTTGACAACGCCCGGACGCCAGCCATTGCCGATCGTCAGCCCACCATGACTTCCGTCAAAGTCGAAGAGGATGTTGCGCGTGTCCTTGTAATGGAACTGCGACCGACTCGTTCCATACACCGTCTTCACGTAAACAGGTCCCGGAGTCGCCCCTGTAGGCACTGTAAAGGTCACACTGTTTTTGGTGATTTGCTTGATATCGGTCGCTGCCAGCGTACTGTCGTTGAACAGAATCTCCAAGGGTTTGTAGGGGTCTTGGATGAAATAGTCGCCCGTAATGGTCACTTCCTCGCCCGCCTCGGCATATTCGTTGCTCATGGCCGACACCGTTGGAGCCGGCACGATGACGTGGAAGTCATACGTAGTGGTGTCGCCGACCGTATTAATCATATAGATTTTGTCCGTTACCGCGGTAGGTATCTCGTCAGGAATATCCACTAAAAGATAGTTGTCGGTGATATAGCTGGTATTGAGCACCGCCACCTGGTCGTTGAAAAGCATTTTGGTTATGCTCTTCAGATTGTTTCCTACCAAGCAGATGGTGGTCTCCATATAACTTTGTGTAATGATAGAGTCCGCACTTTTGGGAAGCCTGATATACTTTACTTCAGGACTTCCCTTTGTCGATTCATATTTATCGGGCTGATCTTCGCAGGCCGTGAAGCCTATTCCGGTCATCAAGATGAGGGCCGACATCAGCCAATTGGAATATCTGTTACGTTTCATATACTTCATGATTGGGGGTTAATAAGAATAGGTTGCACGTACATCCACATGGATGGCGTTATCCAGCAAGCGCTGGTTGAATACCACGTCCTGGGTAGGATAAGGCATGGTGAATGTCTGTTGTGTAACATTCGGAGCCTGTGTATCGGTGTCATACTTCATGTCTGTGGTATTGACATTCCATGAGCCGCTCGTATAATAATTCTTGTAAAGGGCGTCCAAGCCGAAATAAGCATTGCGTTTCTGCTGCTTCAGTTCGCTGATCGCTCCCGAAAGGTCATAGTAGCTGCGGCGTACAAAGTCGTACCAACGGTCGCCTTCCATCGCCAATTCGAGGCGACGCTCCTTCCATACGTCACTCCAGGTGAGGCTCGTAGGACGTGAGGCCGACTTGATGGCCCGTGACCTCACGGCATAAAACGCGTCAATGGCATTCGCGTCAGTGGTGCTTCCGTTATTTCCTATCACGGCTTCCGCGTAAATCAGGTAGACATCAGAGAGCCGGAGGATAGGCGTCGAAAGGCTGCTGTGCATGTTGGAAGCCGAGATGCCGTCGACGGCATACGTCTTATGGTCGTAAGCGTCGCCATAAAGATGCTTCACGGAGTTGGCGCCCGTCGCGCTCTGCAGCAGTCCGGGACCGCCGCTTCCGTAATCATTCGAATCATACAAGAACTGCAGGAAATTAAAGCCTTTGCGTCCTTTGTTGTCGGTCTTGTCCGTCCAAAAATACTCATAGAAGTCGCCTGCCATCATCATGGTTGCCTTACGGCGTACATCTACGTCTGCCCTGCCATCGGGATTGTCGATGGGCGACACGCCAAAAGCCTCCTGCAAGTCGATGGAAGGACCGTTATAGCCACCCCAACAGTCGCCAAACTCGTCGAAGCCTTGCATTCCCAAGTCGCTCTGCAATGTGTTTTGAACCGTCCATACACTCGTGTCGGCGGTCCAAAGCCACGAGAACAGCGCCTCGCTATTGAACGCGTTCTGCAAGCGGAAGACGTCCGAATAAGTCGTCATCAATTTCCTTCCGCTGTTGTCTATCACGTCTTTTGCGTACATGGCCGCCTTTGCCAGGTCTTCGGCATTGCGTTGTCCGTTTCCGTTGGTCGCCAAACCGCTCTTCGTAAGATACACCTTCGCCAGCAATCCTTCTGCCGCGTAGTAGTCGACACGACCCGGTGAGCCTGACTTGGGAAGCAGTTCCATCGCCTTTTCCAATGTCATGATGATATATTCGTAGATGTCAGCCTTCTCCACCTTCCGCGTATTGCTGTACGAACCGTCCGCCAACATCGTTGAGTTGTCGTGTACGATGGGTACTTCTCCAAACGAACGCACGAGGAAGAAATACGCCATCGCCTTCCAAGCAAGGCATTCGCCCATGCACTGGTTCTTCACGGCCGCAGAGGCTGTGGCCCCTTTGAGATTGTTATAGACCGTATTGGCATGGCCGATGACCGACCATAGCGAGTATGACATGTTGACCAAGTCTTCGTCAGTGCCGTTTACAGTGAGCGTCATGTAGGGACTTGAGCCCCAGTAATAGTTGCCCGACATCACCTCACCCACCTTGATAAAGCCACGTTGGAAGTCGTACCAGGGAGAGTTATACAGGTAATTGACACCCTGAATACATTGGGTATCGTCTTTATAGAATGTTCCCGCGTTGTAGGAATCTTCTGCCGGACGGTCAAGAAAGTCGCTGCATGAGGCAAGTGACATGCTCAATACTGCCGACAACGCTATACGATTGATATATTTATGCAGTTTCATTTGCGGATGATTTAAGTTAGAAAGTAAGATTCAAGCCAAAAGAAAAAGTTGTAGGAGAAGGGTATCTGCCATTATCCAAGCCGTAAACATAACCCGTAATGTCTGACGTGCTGGCGCCGATTTCGGGATCATAGCCATCATATCCGGTAAGGGTGATCAGGTTTTGGAGGTTCATATAGACACGTAAGTTCTCAATTCCCCACTTTGAAATCCACTTCTTGGGGAAGGTATAGCCCAAAGCTATATTCTTCAGCCTTATATAAGACCCGTCCTCGACGTATCTGTCGCTGATGACGTCGTTGTCATTGGGGTCGGTGATGGTTGCGCGCGGTATGCCGGTTGTCGGGTTAGCCACACGTATGTTGCTCGCGTCCGTGTACCAATAGCTGCCTGCGGGATAGGTTTTGGCGGCGTCGATAGGTTCAAGACGGGCACGGTTGTTGACATCGGTGAGCTGATTGCTCCACAAGGTATTCATGCGGGTGAGTCTCATCTTCATATAGTTGAACACCTTGTTGCCGTAAGAGCCGTTGATAAATACATTCAAGTCGAAGTTCTTATACCTGAAAGTGTTGGTCCATCCGAAGGTAAACTTAGGCATGGGCGAACCGATATTGGTCTTGTCGTAGTCGTCGATCACGCCATCGGGAACACCGTTAGGTCCGCTAAGATCCTTAAACTTCAAGTCGCCGATCCACGGTGTCGTATTGCGATCGAAGCTTTTTCCGTCGGCCGGATACTTGGAAGTCTTGGGCGATGTCTCCAAATCCTTGAGATCTTTATACACGCCGTCGGTAACAAAGCCATAGAAGCTGTAAAGCGATTCGCCCACATTAGACATGCTCACCACGTCATTCCACTGTCCGTAGCCCACGATTGCCGCGCTTGTCGTGCCCGACAGGGCTACCAACTTGTTCTTGTTCCACGAAATCTGAAATTCGGAATCCCATTGGAAAGCTCCCGTGAGCGGATGCGTGTTAACCGTCAATTCAAAACCGGTATTGCGGATGGTGCCGTAGTTGCCGTAGGGTGCGGCGAGCACGGAAGAAACATTGCCCGACGTTCCCATGTAAGAAGGTAACTGCAAAGGCATCAACATGTCTCTCGACTCCTTGCGATACCAGTCGAGGGTGACGCTTACACGGTCGTTGAGAACACCGAGGTCAAGCCCGATGTTCCATTGCTCCTGGCTCTCCCATTGCACGTCGAGGTTAGGAATATTGGCCGGACGGTAAGACTTGCCTAACAACGTAGGGATGGCGGTCATGAGGGTTCCCCATTTGTAAGAACCGATGTTGGCATTGCCGGTCTGTCCCCATCCCGCGCGTAATTTACCGTTGCTCACAATCTTGCTTAACGCGCTCTTCTGGAAGAAAGCCTCATTGATAAACCTCCATGAAGCCGCAAACGAGTGGAAACCTGCCCAACGCTTGTTAGGACCGAAGTTGGAACTGCCGTCATAACGATAAGTATAGGTCGCGTTGTAGCGGTTATCGAAGCCGTAGGTAAGACGTGTGAAGAACGAAGCCATGGCGGAACTGCCGAATCCCACGTTAATGGAAGGCGTGCCTGTACCCAACGCGGGATTGTTTACGGTGTTCGAGGGCAGGTCGGTATTGGATGTTCTGTTATGATCGTACTTGCTTTCCCAAGCCTCCTGACCGAGCATGGCCGAGAAAGAGTGCTTGTCGATCGTGTTGGTATAGGTAAGATAGTTCTTGATTTGCCAGAACGTACCTGTCGATTTCTGTACGGAAGCCGAGTTCTTGCTGCGTTTCCATGTTCCGAGATCCACTGTCGGCAGGAAGTTGCGCGCTCTGTCCGAACTCAGGTCGTAACCCACTTCGGCATGCCAAACAAGGCTTTTGATAGGAGTTATCTCAAAGAAAAGGTTACCATTGAGCTTCTTTCGCTCGAGCTTGATTTCGTTCAGCATCGCCATGGCGATAGGGTTGGGGTTGGTAAAGCCTTGACGTGAGATAGACGAGTAGCCTCCGTCTATATTATATATTTGGATGTCGGGCGGCGTGGTAAGCGAATAGTTGATGATACCCTGCTCGCTGTCAGCCAACTTCAGGTCGTCGCTCGTGTTGGAGAAATTGACGCTCATGCCCAATTTCAGCCACGGTTTGAGTCGCGCGTCGAGGTTGGTACGCAAGCCCATACGGTCAAACTTACTGCCGATGATGGTACCTTCCTGCTCCATGAAGTTGCCCGATACGTAATACTGTACCTTGTCTGAACCTCCCTGTGCCGCCACCTGATGCGAGTGTTGGAAAGCGGTTTGGAAGATCGCGTCCTGCCAATTCGTTCCCTTACCCAGGATAGAAGGGTCGGCGTAGTGGGTATCGGCGGTGGCGGCGTTTATCTGTCCCGTACTGACGAAGTCGTTATAATAACTCGCGAACTCCTGTAAGTTCATGATATCGAGACGTTTTGTCTGTCTGCTGATGGCCGCCATGCCGTCGTATGTGAACTTGGCTTCTCCCGGTTTTCCCCTCTTCGTCGTAATCAGGACAACGCCATTGGCCCCTTGCGCGCCATAGATGGCTGTCGCGGAAGCGTCTTTAAGGATTTCCATCGAAACGATATCGTTGGGGTTGATGGTAGAAAGGGGCGAAACGGTAGAAACCTTTCCATTGCCCAAGGCGTCGCCCAAGCCGAGCGAGGAACCGCTGGCGCCACTGCCTTGCATGATGACTCCGTCGATGACATATAGCGGTTCGGCATTGGCATTGATGGTGGCCTGCCCACGCACACGGATGCTTGACGACGTGCCGGGGGCTCCGGAGGTGCTTACGGCCGTTACGCCGGCAGCGCGTCCTTGCAAGGTTTGGTCCAAGGACGTAACGATAGAGCCGCGTAGCTTCTTCTCATCCATGGTGACCGAGGCGCCGGAAACGTCGCTCTTCTTCATCGAGCCATAACCCACCACGACGACTTCGCTGAGCGAGGTGTTGTTTTCCGACAGCACAATGGTATATTCCGATTTACTTGTAATCTTCACACTTTGTGTGACAAAGCCCACATACGACACTTCGATAACGGAGCCTTCAGAGACGGTTAGGGAAAAACGACCGTCGAGATCGGTAATGGTGGCATTGTTTGTCCCCTTCACCTTGACGGTAGCGCCAATGATTGGTTCGGTTCCATCGGTTACTTTACCGGTAACCTTTCTTGCTTGTTGCGTAGCGGCGAACATGTTGTTGCCTTTGCCGGCATAGACTTGTGCGGAATATCCGACAGGTGTCAACGACAGAACTCCTGCAAGCAAAACGATTTTACTGCGATTGATCTTCATTTGTTATTTAGGTTGGTTATTAAATTTTATTTATACCGCCGCGATGACAGCGCTTGGCGGCAGGCCCATGTGACATTTACTTTTTTAGGTTTGCATGCACGTTTGATTTTTAAAGGGAAGATAAATTAACTTTCAATTATTTCAATTAAGAATATCCGCTGCAAAGATAGAGTATTATGTTTGTATTGTGTTAATACTTTTTTATTACATTATAATACTATGTTGTCAAATGACGGAAACGGGTATAACAATCCTCTTTTCACCGGGGCTTCTCATCAGGAAATGACACCTATTTCTATATAGATGCCGCGGAAGACAAACGGGCGAAAACCGCTTAAACCGCGTAGCTCTCAATATACAACTAATTTTGCTTTAAATATTAATTCTCGCCCATTTTCCTTGCGTTCTTTTGGCTCATTCGTTTTCTTGGCTTCAAATAAGCCGTTTTTCTGCTGTTTTGTTAAATGGCTGATTATCAGCGAAATATACTGTCCGATAATATAAAGTCAACGGAAAAAGAGCGTCATATAGGCTGAAACACGGCTGAATGTAGCCTGAATTGGCCGCCAAAGCTATGCTTTGACCTTATAAAAGGGCCACTTTGACCCTGTGAAAGGGCTGCTTTGACACTTCCAAAGTGGCTCTTTCGCCTCAAAAGAGTGTGGTTTGCCATCGTGAAAGAGCGGATTCAATGCCGTTCTTTTTCTATTTCATCGTTTTGCCGATGATGTTTTTCAAGGCAGTTTTTAAGTTAATTTCTTGTCCGGCCGTAAATATGATTCGTCGTCATTTCCCTTTGGTCGCCTCGTCATTCCGCGTCAAACACGCCATCTATATACGTTTGTGCGACAAAGTATCAGTTTTTATCAAAATAGTATTAATAAGTTGTTGTTTTAAATCATATCTTTGCATCGTTAAATAACTAAAAACAATTTGGTGCTGATGAGACAAATAAGTTTAACCTTTTTACTCTTAGCGTGGATTACAAGCCTTGCCCAAATCAGAGGCAGCAACATAGAAATCGTCGTATCGCCCGATCATTCCGACTGGAACTATCGGGTGGGCGAGGAAGTGGTGCTCAAGGTGTCGGTCATGAAAGGCCGATGCCCGCTGAAAGGCGTAAAGGTCGACTACGAAGCGGGTCCCGAAATGTATCCCGAAGTAAAGAAACAAGGTGTCGTATTGAAAGACGGCACGATGACATGGAAAGCCAAAATGCGGCTGCCGGGTTTCTACAGACTGAAGGTCGGCGGCGAAATCGACGGGAAGAAATATGAAGGTCTGTGCACGGTTGGGTTCTCGCCCGAGCGTCTGCGACCCACTGCCGTAGAGCCGTCCGACTTCGACCGTTTTTGGCAAAAGGCGTTGACCGACGCGCGGAACGTGCCTTTGGAAGGTCGCAAGAGGCTCCTGCCCGAGCGATGCACGGACCAAGTGAACGTCTACGAGGTGAGCTTTAACAACAACCAATGGGGAAGTCGCATATACGGCATCCTATGCGTGCCCGCCAAACCGGGCAGCTATCCGGCCTTGTTGCGCGTGCCCGGGGCGGGAGTACGTCCTTATCAAGGCGACATAGGAACCGCCTCACAAGGCGTCATCACCTTGGAAATAGGCATCCATGGCATACCCGTCACCATGCCGCAGGGCGTCTACGACGACTTGGCGGCGGGAGCGTTGAACGGATATTGGGACTTCAGCACTGACGACCGTGACAAAATGGCCTACAAACGCGTCTTTATCGGGGCCCTGAGAGCCATCGACTATATCGCCGCCCAGCCCCAATGGGATGGCAAGACATTGGGCGTTACGGGGTCGAGCCAAGGCGGCATGCTCTCGCTCGTATGCGGCGCGTTGGACAAGCGAGTGAGTTTCATCGGCGTAGTGCATGCCGCCATGTGCGACCACACGGCTTCGCTGCGTGGAAGAGCGTGCGGATGGCCACATTATTTCTATGGACAGAAACAACCCGACGAACGCAAGGTGAAGGTAAGCGGATATTACGACGGCGTGAACTTCGCGAAGAGAATCCGCTGCGACAGTTGGTTTTCTTTCGGATATGTGGACGAAGTGGTGCCGCCCACGACGGCATACGCCACCTATAATATCGTGCCCGGCAACAAGGCGTTGAGCCTTTATCAAGCCACGGGGCACTTCTGGTTCCAAGAACAATGGGACGAATGGCAACAATGGATCTTCAAACAACTCAACGTGAAGCAATGAATAAGATAAGACTCCTATTAACCGCGCTTTTCATCGGCATGGCGTCATCGCTCGCCGCACAAGATGTCTTCGTGAGCGTGAAGGACGGACAGTTCGTCCGTAACGGCAAACCGTATTATTTTATCGGCACGAACTTCTGGTACGGAGCCATCCTTGGCTCGACAGGACGCGGCGGAGACAGGCAGCGGCTCAAGAGAGAACTCGACGCGATGAAACGCATGGGCATCGACAACCTGCGGATTATGGTGGGCAGCGATGGTGAGGAAGGTGTGAAAACCAAGGTTGAACCTGTGCTGCAACGGGCGCCCGGAGTGTATAACGACACCATTCTCGACGGACTGGATTATCTGCTCATGGAAATGGAACGCCGCGGAATGCTTGCCATTCTCTACCTTAACAACGCGTGGGAATGGAGCGGCGGCTATGGCTATTATCTCGAACAGGCGGGCGCGGGCAAAGCCGTGAGACCCGATGAGGCAGGCTATGAGGCTTATCAGAAGTATTCATCGCAGTTTGCCGACAACCCAAAGGCGCAGCGATTGTTCTACGATCATGTGCGGTTCATCCTGTCGCGCACCAACAGATACACCGGAAGACGCTATTGCGATGAGCCTTCCATCATGTCGTGGCAGATAGGCAACGAGCCGAGAGCTTTCTCAAAGGCCGCGTTACCGGGCTTTGAGCGCTGGCTGCGCGAAACTTCGGCTTTGATAAAACGTATCGACAAGAATCATTTGGTATCAATAGGGTCGGAAGGAGCGCATGGATGCGAAGGAAGTTACGACGTGTACAGACGCGTCTGTGCGGACCCGAATGTGGATTATTGCAACATACATATATGGCCATACAACTGGGGGTGGGCGAAGAAAGACTCGCTTGCTGCCAACTTGGAAAGGGCAAAGAGGAATACCGATGAGTATATTGAGAGGCACATCGCTATCTGCGAGCAATTGCGTAAGCCCCTTGTCTTGGAAGAATTCGGCTTCCCTCGCGACGGCTTCTCTTTCTCCAAGTCATCCGCGACCGATAGCAGGGATGAATATTACCGCCACGTCTTCGACCTCATCGGGGAGTACGCGGCAAGAGGAAGCATTCTTGCCGGTTGTAACTTCTGGGGCTGGGGCGGATACGCGGAGCCTCGACACGAACAATGGGAACCCGGAGACGACTACACAGGAGACCCTGCCCAGGAAGCGCAAGGACTCAATTCGGTATTCATGAGCGACAAGAGTACCCTCAGGACGATATCCGGACAAATCAAGCGAATAAGAAAACAAATTAAATAAACACTGTCGAATATGAAACATTTAGCATTATTTATATCCATGGCAACCATGACATTAACCATGCAAGGAAAGGTAAAGAAACCGGTATATCAAGACCCGAAGGCTCCCATCGAACAGAGAGTGGAAGACCTCTTGGGCAGAATGACATTGGAAGAGAAGGTGGGACAGATGAACCAACTTGTGGGTATCGCGCACTTCAAGGAAAATTCAGCGACGATGTCGACTGCCGATCTATCCACCAACACGGCCAACGCGTTCTATCCGGGAGTAACGGTCAAGGACATGGAAGAGTGGACTAAGAAGGGACTTGTATCTTCGTTCCTCCACGTTCTCACCATGGAGGAGGCCAATTACCTGCAACGTCTCAACATGCAAAGCCGTTTGCGGATACCTCTTATCATCGGCATTGACGCCATACACGGCAATGCCAAGTGTAAGGACAACACGGTATATCCCACCAATATAGGCTTGGCGTCGTCGTTCGACGTAGACATGGCCTACACCATTGCACGCCAAACGGCTTTGGAGATGCGGGCCATGAACATGCACTGGACGTTTAATCCCAATGTGGAGGTGGCTCGCGATGGCCGTTGGGGCCGCTGCGGAGAGACCTTCGGAGAAGATCCTTACCTTGTAACACGCATGGGGGTAGCCACCAACAGGGGCTATCAACGCAACTTGGATAGCGCGGAGGACGTGCTGGGATGCGTCAAACATTTCGTGGGCGGCTCCCAACCTATCAACGGAACCAATGGAGCGCCTGCCGATTTATCGGAAAGAACGTTGAGAGAGGTCTTCTTCCCCTCGTTCAAGGCTGCCCTTCAGCAGGGTGGCGATTGGAATGTGATGATGTCGCACAATGAGTTGAACGGCATTCCTTGCCACACCAACCGTTGGCTTATGACCGATATCCTACGCAAGGAGTGGGGATTCAAGGGATTTGTGGTGAGTGATTGGATGGACATAGAGCATTGCGTAGACCAGCATCGCACCGCCACCGACCATCAGGAAGCGTTCAAACAGAGTATCTTGGCCGGCATGGATATGCACATGCACGGTCCGGAATGGGTGCGATCGGTCGTGGAATTGGTGAAGGAAGGACATATCTCGGAGAGCAGAATCGATGAGAGCGTGCGCCGAATCCTCACCGTTAAGTTCAGGTTAGGCCTGTTTGAGCAACCTTACGGTGACGCGAAGACACGCGACAAGGTCATCAATAATCCCGTACACAAGCAAACGGCATTGGAAGCGGCACGCAACAGTATCGTGCTGTTGAAGAACGAAGGCAACCTGTTGCCGCTCGATATGAAGAAATACAAGCGTGTGTTGGTAACCGGTATCAACGCCAACGACCAGAATATCATGGGCGACTGGAGCGAATTGCAACCGGAAGAGAAGGTCAGTACGGTATTGAAAGGCTTGCGACAGATCGCTCCTTCCACCGATTTCCAATTCGTAGACCAAGGCTGGGACCCACGCAATATGTCGCAGGCGAAGGTGGACGAGGCGGTGGAAGCTGCCAAAAGTTGTGACCTGAACATCGTTTGCTGCGGCGAATACATGATGCGTTTCAGATGGAACGAACGTACATCGGGCGAAGATACCGACCGTGACAACCTCGATTTGGTGGGATTGCAAGACCAACTTATCCGAAGATTGAACGAAACGGGCAAGCCTACCGTGCTTATCATCATCAGCGGGCGACCGCTCAGCGTGCGTTACGCGGCAGAACATGTACCCGCTATCATCAACGCGTGGGAACCCGGACAGTTCGGCGGACAGGCTGTTGCCGAGATACTCTACGGCAAAGTGAACCCTTCCGCCAAACTCGCGATGACCATTCCGCGCGGTGTAGGACAGATATCCACCTATTACAACCACAAGAAATCGGCATTCTTCCATCCTGTGGTATGCGGAAACAGCGAACCGCTCTATCCTTTTGGCTTCGGATTGTCATACACCACGTTTGCTTACTCCGGCCTTTCGTTAGACAAGACCAAAATCAAGGCTGGAAGCAACGAGAGCGTGAACGCGACGATAACGATAGAAAACACGGGCACGAGAGACGGCGTGGAAATCTGTCAGCTTTACATCAACGACGTGGTGGCATCGGCAGCGCGGCCTGTCAAAGAGCTCAAAGACTTTAAGAGAGTGGCGTTGAAGGCGGGAGAGCGGAAGACCATCACCTTCGAGATACCGCAAGAGAAACTGGCTTTCTACGACATCGACATGAAATATGGTGTGGAGCCTGGCGTCTTCGAGGTACTTGTAGGCGGTAGCAGCAAGGATTCCGACTTGAAAAAAGCCACGTTCGAGGCGGTAAAATAAAGATTCGAGGCGGTAAAATGAAATATAATATCTCCCCGAATACAAAAAAACTCAGCAAAATGAAAAAGATAGCAACGACATTAGCGGCTCTGTTTCTTTACATGGGTATGAATGCCGACGCCAAGACGCCCGCGCAGAAACTTATCAAGAAACTGGCCAAATGGCAGAAAAAAGGTATCATGATGGGCCATCAGGACGCGCTCTTCTACGGAACCACATGGAAATGGGAGTTCGGAAGAAGCGACGTCAAGGATGTTTGTGGCGACTATCCGGCTGTATTGGGCTGCGAACTGGGCGGTCTGGAACTGGGAAACGAAAAGAATATCGATGGTGTGCCGTTCGACAAGATAAGAGAACAGATACAGGCCCACTATCAAAGAGGGGGCTTTATCACCATAAGCTGGCATCCGCACAATCCCGTTACCGGCGCTAACGCGTGGATGATTGAGGGTGAAGCCGTAGCGGCGTCATTGCCCGGAGGCAGAGAACACGCGAAGATGAACCTATGGCTGCGGCGCCTGACCGACTTCATGAAGTCGCTGAAGACAAAAGACGGCAAGCCGATAGCCGTTATTTTCAGACCTTGGCACGAGATGAACGGCGGTTGGTTCTGGTGGGGTGTCAAGTCGTGTACGCCCCAACAATACATCCAACTCTTCAAGATGACGGTCGACAACTTCCGCAAGGCGGGCCTGACCAATATCGTATGGAGTTATTCGCCCAATGCCTCGTCTGACGATACAACGGAAAAATTCCTCACGTTCTACCCCGGAGACGAATACGTAGACTTGTTAGGGGTAGACCTATACCAACATACCACACAGGCCGAATTTATCAAACAGGGACAACAGGAAATGCGTATCATGCACGATTACGCGGCAAAGCACAACAAACTGTACGCGCTGACGGAAGGCGGATACCGCAATACGCCCGACCCGCAATGGTACTCCTCCACCCTGCTTCCCGCCCTTAAAGGGTTCGTTCCGTGCTATGTCCTCCTGTGGCGTAACGCTTGGGACAACAAGGAAGAGAACTTCGGGCCCGCTCCGGACAAGGCCTGTGCCGCGAACTTTCGGCAAATTCACCGCGAAAGGGCGTTGCTCTTTCTCAAAGACGTGGGCGGTAGAGCCTATAAAAATGACTAATAATACATACACTAATAACATCATGGACGATTTTTCATCAAAAGTAAAAGCGCTTCGACAGAAACACGAAGCATTGCTCACACGTACCAATATTCCCATCGCGGAGGGTAATGGAATCTATACACGTTATCAGCATCCCATTATCACGGCCGAGCACACCCCGCTTGAGTGGCGTTACGACTTCAACGAGCAGGATAATCCCTATCTCATGCAGCGTATCATGATGAATGCCACGCTCAATGCCGGTGCCATGAAGTGGCGGGGAAAGTATCTTTTGGTAGTCAGGGTGGAAGGAGCCGACCGCAAGAGCTTCTTTGCCATCGCCGAAAGTCCTAACGGGATAGACAACTTCCGCTTCAGGGAGCTTCCCATCACCATGCCCGACACGGAAGAACCGGCAACCAACATCTACGACATGCGTCTCACGGCACATGAGGATGGTTATATCTACGGGGTGTTTTGCGCGGAAAGACATGATGACAACTTCCCCGGCGACTTATCGGCTGCCACCGCGACGGCAGCTATAGCACGTACCAAAGACTTGGAGACGTGGGAGCGTTTGCCCGACTTGAAAACTCGCAGCCAGCAGCGTAACGTGGTGCTTCATCCTGAATTTGTGAACGGAAAGTACGCGTTCTACACACGCCCGCAGGACGGATTCATCGACACCGGTTCGGGTGGCGGCATCGGTTGGGCATTGGTCGATGACATCACCCATGCCGAAGTAAAGGATGAAATCATCATCAACGCGCGCCACTACCACACCATCATGGAAATGAAAAACGGCGAAGGACCTCATCCTATCAAAACGCCCAAGGGGTGGTTGCACCTCGCTCACGGCGTGAGAGGATGTGCCAGCGGACTGAGATACGTATTATATATGTATATGACCGACCTCGAAGACCCCACAAAGGTCATTGCCCAACCCGGCGGTTACTTTCTCGTGCCGCAGGGAGAAGAATATATCGGCGACGTGATGAACGTGGTATTTTCCAACGGATGGATTGCCGACGAAGACGGAAAGGTGTTCATCTATTACGCTTCTTCAGACACAAGGATGCACGTGGCGACATCTACCATCGACCAACTGACAGACTATTGCATGAACACGCCGCAAGACGGATTTACCACTGCTGCCAGTGTGGAGACCATTAAGCGGCTTGTCAATAAAAACAAAGGATTATGATTAAATGGACAGAAAAGGTGGGCTACGGGCTGGGCGATATGTCATCGTCGATGTTCTGGAAGCTGTTTGGCGCCTACCTCATGATTTTTTATACCGACGTATTCGGCATATCAGCGGCCGTTGTCGGTACGATGTTTGCCATCACCCGCGTCTGGGACTCATTCTTCGACCCTATCGTAGGGGTCGTTGCCGACCGAACCGAAAGCCGATGGGGCAAGTTTCGCCCTTATCTGCTGTATCTGGCAGTGCCCTTCAGCATTATCGGCGTACTGACATTCCTCACTCCTCCGTTGGGCAATACGGGCAAAGTGGTATATGCTTTTGTCACCTACGCGCTGATGATGATGGTCTATTCAGCCATCAACGTGCCTTACGCGTCGCTCTTGGGCGTGATGAGTGCCGACATCAAGGATCGGAATACCCTTGCCACCTACCGCATGGTGTTTGCCTATTTAGGTTCGTTCATCGCCTTGCTGCTCTTTATACCGTTGGTCAATGCCTTCGGAGGGGAAGACAATAGCGGCATGACGTATGGCTGGCTCACGGCTCCCCAGTTTGGCTGGATGATGGCCGTGGTGGTCATCGGCATCGCTTGCTCTGCCTTGTTCTTGGGCTGCTTTGCCCTTACCCGTGAAAGAGTGAAGCCCGTGAAGGAAACAAAGACATCGCTGAAAGAAGACTTGAGCGACCTGTTGCACAACAAACCGTGGTGGATCTTGCTTGGGGCGGGCGTGGCTTCGCTGATTTTCAACTCGATAAGAGACGGTGCCACGGTCTATTATTTCAAGTATTTCGTGGACGAGTCCGCCTTTGGCGACATTCCCTTCTTAGGCATTTCGTTTGTCCTGAGCGGACTTTACTTGGCCGTAGGGCAAGCTGCCAACATTATGGGCGTGATACTTGCCGCGCCTGTAAGCAACCGCATCGGCAAGCGACGCACGTTCATGCTGTCGATGGTTGCCGCAACGGTACTGAGCGTTATCTTCTTTCAGTTTGACAAAGACCAGCTCGTACTCATCTTCATCTTCCAAGCCTTAATCAGTATTTGCGCGGGAAGCATCTTCCCACTGCTATGGAGCATGTATGCCGACTGTGCCGATTATAGCGAACTGAAAACCGGAAACCGGGCCACCGGACTCATCTTCTCTTCCTCATCCATGAGCCAAAAGATAGGTTGGGCATTCGGCGCGGCCGTAACGGGATGGATGTTGGCGGCATTCGGCTTTGAGGCAAACGGCGTACAGAGCGCGGAAACCATCCAAGGTATCAAGATGTTCTTGAGTTATCTGCCGGCCGCCGGAGCCTTATTGAGCTTTGTATTCATCTATTTCTATCCGCTGTCGGAAAGCAGAATGAGGGAGATTTCGGCCGAACTGGAAAGCAAGAGAAAGCAACAAACACAGAAAACATAAAACCGGAGGATGGCAATGATGACATTGGAAGTTTTGAAACAGGAGATGCGGACAACGCTCGAAAGCAACATTCTCGGCTATTGGCTGAAGAATATGCGGGACGAAGAGAACGGCGGATTTTACGGACAGATTGACGGAAACGACCGAGTGGTGCCTGAAGCCGTGAAGGGTGCCGTGCTGAATGCCCGCATTCTATGGGCTTTCTCAGCCGCTTACAGGGTGGAGAAGAAGCCCGAATACCTGGCGGCGGCAACACGGGCGAAGGACTATATACTGCGACACTTCATCGATAAGGAATATGGCGGCGTGTTCTGGAGCGTCGACGCGCGGGGCAATCCCGCCGACCGCAAGAAGCAGACCTACGCCATAGGCTTTGCCATATATGGTCTTAGCGAATACGCCAGAGCCACCGCCGACCCCGTGGCACTTGACACGGCCGTGGGATTGTACTACGACATTGAGCAAAAGGCTTTCGACGCGAAGAACAATGGCTATGTGGAAGCGCTCACACGCGAATGGAAACCCATCATGGACATGCGTCTGAGCGAGAAGGACGAAAACGGTTCGAGAACGATGAACACGCACCTGCATGTCATCGAACCTTATACCAATCTGTACAGGATATGGAAAAACAAGACGCTTGAGAAACGACTTCGCAACCTCATCGACATCTTTCTCGACAAGATTCTCAATCCGGAAACATCGCATCTCGACTTGTTTTTCGATGACGAATGGCAAGGCAAGCGCAACATTCAGAGCTTCGGACACGACATAGAGGCGGTATGGCTCCTGCACGAAACAGCGCTTGTATTGGAAGATCAGGCCTTGCTCGCAAGGGTAGAGGACGCCATACGCCGGATTGCAGCTGCCGCGGAAGAAGGCTTGCGGCCCGACGGCTCGATGATATACGAGCGGTGGACAGATACGGGAGCGGTCGACACGCAACGCCAATGGTGGGTGATGTGCGAAAGCGTTATCGGTTACTTAGACCTTTACCAACACTTCGGCGACACGCGCGCGCTCGACATCGCCCGGCAATGCTGGACTTACACAAAGACCCATCTCATCGATAACGTGAATGGGGAGTGGTACTGGAGCTGCGATGAGAATGGAAAGCCAAACAAAAAGGGCGACAAAGCCGGCTTCTGGAAATGTCCGTACCATAACGCGAGAATGTGTCTGGAGGTGATAGAAAGGTTTTCGCCTTCGGAAGAGAGCCGCGCGAAATGAAATATGGCATTAAGAGTGGATGTTTTTCATGAAAACACCATATATTTGTACTTGGTTAATGAAGATATTACAGTATGATCGACGGTTACGTATTGCATGAGATAACGCCCCTGATGGAGAATGACGCGCTTTACATCGCGGACCGTATCAAGAAGGAATTCTCTTATCCTGTACATAACCATGACGTGTTTGAACTCAATTTCGTGGAACATGCCGCGGGAGTAAGGCGCATCGTAGGCGACAGCAGCGAGATCATAGGCGACTATGACCTGGTGTTGATTACCAGTCCGATACTTGAACATGTTTGGGAGCAACATCAATGCCGGAGTGAGGAAGTGAGAGAAATCACCATACAATTTCAATTCGGCATGGGCGATGACGACATTTTCTTTGGTAAGACTCCCTTCGCGAGTATCAGGCGAATGATGGTAGAAGCGCGAAAAGGGCTCTGTTTTCCCATGTCTGCCATCATGCGTGTTTACGATAAACTTGACACTTTGAGCAAGGTTACTGACCGCTTCGGCGCGCTGATGCAGTTTCTGGATATTCTCAATACGCTCTCCCATTGCGAGGGCGTCAGGACGCTTTCTTCAAGCAGTTACGCGAAAGTGAACATTGAAGACGACAGCAGACGCATACTGAAAGTGAAGAAATATATCAATGATAACTACATGTATGACCTGCGCCTGAAAACGCTTGCGGACCTCGCCTACATGAGTGAAAGCGCTTTCTGCAGGTTCTTCAAACTTCATACCGGTCGGAAACTTAGTGAATACATCATGGATATTCGCTTGGGGCATGCCACGCGGATGCTGGTAGATACTACGGAGACGGTGGCGGAGATCAGTTTTAAGTGCGGTTACAACAACATGAGTAACTTCAATCGTATTTTCAAGCGTAAGAAAGGCTATTCGCCAACAGAATTCAGGAATAGCTATCGCAAAATCAAAGTGATAGTTTAAGGCAAGAATGAGGCCATCGAACAGATTGTGTCGATGATTGCAACACTCTGAATTATCTTTACATCTACCATCAAAAAAGTGGCATTATTCTGAAAAAGAAAAGACTTGGGCGCAAATAAGCGATTTTAGCGCAAGTTTATAAAGCGCTGGTTATCAAAGTATTGCGATTTTTATGGCGTTTCCCCTTCGCTTTTTCGCCCTTCATCGCTATGCTTTCAGGCCGTAATCGCGGCCCTTTCATCGGCTAAAAGCTATGCTTTGGCGGCGTAATCGCTATGCTTTTGGCCGGTAAAAGGATAGCTTTGAGCATAAAAGAGTATGAAAATCGGCAAATCAAAGGAATTTTTCGCCATGCCGACAGCCGGATGACGTGTTGCGGAAGTGTTAAAATAATGCGATTTTTTCTAACAAAAAAGGCCGGTTCGAAATAAGTTTTTCTAAAATTAGCCGTGCTTTAATGCTTGATTGCCAATGCGAAACATGATAAATAATGCTTGTTTGGCAATGCGGAACGTGATGAATAATGCTTGTTTGGCAAAGCGGAGCTTAATAAATAATGCTTGATTATTAATGCGGAACGTGATAAATCACGCCCCTACGGCTCACGCCCTGCCATTTACAAACATGAAAATCATAGCTCGGTAGCCGCAAGTCAGCCTTTAGAAAAACTTATTCCAACCGGTCTATCAACTTGTTAACTCGTCAACTTGTTTTACTCGTTAACTCGTCAACTTGTCAACTCGTCAACTCATCTACCCCACTTGGCTGCCGGGCTTTACCTGTCCGAGCGTCGTAGTGACGTTGAGACTGCCGTCAAAGTTGACAGCGGATAGAATCATACCCTGGCTCTCGATACCCATCATCTTGCGAGGAGCGAAGTTGGCCACGAAGAGTACGTCCTTGCCTATGAGCTGTTCTGGTTCGTAATAGGCGGCAATGCCGCTGAGAATCGTGCGGTCGGTGCCGCTGCCGTCGTCGATGGTGAACTGCAGGAGCTTCTTGCTCTTCTTCACGTTTCGGCAGTCCTTGATATGGCCCACGCGGATATCGAGTTTCTCGAAGTCGTCGAACGACACCTCCGGTTTGATGGGTTCAGCCTTGTAGGCAGCCGCTTCATTGGCTTTTCGGGTAGCTTCGAGCTTGTCGAGCTGTCGCAGGATGGCATCGTCCTCGATCTTCTCGAAGAGCAATTCGGGTTCGGCCAACCGGTGTCCTGGCTCAAGCAGCGACGTGCCGCCCAGCCGGCTCCACTCAAATTCGGGCATGTTGATGAGCCGGCGCAGTTTTTCGCTGGAGAAAGGCAGGAACGGTTCGAAGGCGATGGCTAAGTTGGCCACCAACTGCAGCGAGATATTGAGGATGGTCTCCACGCGCTTCGGGTCGGTCTTCCACACCTTCCAAGGCTCACACTCGGTGATGTATTTGTTGCCGATGCGGGCCAGGTTCATGGCCTCCTTCTGTGCCTCGCGGAACTTGAACACGTCGAGATAGCTCTCCACCTTGGCTTTCACGTCCCGGAACTCGTCGATGGCCTGGCGATCGACATCCTCCAGCGGACCGCAGGCGGGCACTATGCCGTCCCAGTATTTCTTGGTCAGTTGCAGCGCACGGTTGACGAAGTTGCCATAGATGGCCACGAGTTCGGAGTTATTGCGCTCCTGAAAGTCCTTCCAAGTGAAGTTGTTATCCTTGGTCTCGGGCGCGTTGGCCGTCAGCACGTAGCGCAGCACGTCCTGCTTGCCCTCGAAGTCGCGCAGATATTCGTGCAGCCATACGGCCCAGTTGCGCGAAGTCGATATCTTGTCGTTCTCTAAGTTGAGAAACTCATTGGCCGGCACGTTGTCGGGCATGATGTAGCCGCCGTGGGCCTTGAGCATGGTGGGGAAAATGAGGCAGTGGAACACGATGTTGTCCTTGCCGATGAAATGCACTAAGCGCGTGTCGTCGTCCTTCCACCACTTTTCCCACGGTCCCCACTTGTCGGGTTCACGGTCGCACAGCTCCTTGGTGTTGCTGATATAGCCGATGGGGGCGTCGAACCATACGTAGAGCACCTTGCCCTCGGCGCCCTCCACGGGCACGGGGATGCCCCAATCCAGGTCGCGCGTCATGGCACGGGGCTGCAGATCCATGTCGAGCCAGCTCTTGCACTGCCCGTACACGTTGGGACGCCACTCCTTATGGCCTTCCAATATCCATTGCTTCAGCCATTCTTGGTAGTTGTTCAGCGGCAAATACCAGTTCTTGGTCTTCTTTACTACGGGCTTGGAGCCGCTGATGGTGGAATGAGGGTTGATGAGTTCCATGGGGCTGAGGTCGCTACCGCATTTCTCACACTGGTCGCCGTAGGCAGCCGTGTTGTGACAATGGGGACATTCGCCCATGATGTAACGGTCGGCCAGGAACTGATGGGCCTCCTCGTCGTAATATTGCTCGGTCTCCTGCTCCACGAGCTTGCCGTCGTCGTAGAGCTTACGGAAGAAGTCGCTGGCCAGTTTGTTGTGCGTGGGGCTGGTGGTGCGGCTGTAGACGTCGAACGAAATGCCGAACTCCTTGAACGACTCCTTGATCATCGTGTGATAGCGGTCCACCACGTCCTGTGGCGTAACGCCCTCCTTACGGGCACGGATGGTGATGGGCACGCCGTGCTCGTCGCTTCCGCCGATGAAAACGACGCTTTGCCGCTTCAGCCGCAGGTAGCGAACGTAGATGTCAGCAGGTACATACACGCCGGCCAGGTGGCCGATATGAACGCCACCGTTGGCGTATGGCAGCGCGGCGGTGACGGTAGTGCGTTTATAATTTTTCTGTTCCATGTTAAGTTTGTATCTTTGATTTAGCTGCAAAGGTACTCTAAATCAATGAAATATGCGATAGAATCGGGGAAAAATGACCTGTCCGACGACCTACCCCGACCCTTACTTTATCTCTATGCTCCCACCTGCATAGGGCAGAATCAGCGACATGTGCAGATCTTTGCGGCCAAGGGCTTCAATGGCATAGGCATATTGTTTCTTCTTTTTCTTGAAACGGGTGATGACGCACCAATCGGGAATCTCTATCTTGGAAATCTCATCACCAGCGTATTCAATCTTGCCTATTATGTTTTGCCCATCACTGATTTCGTTCCGGTTATTTTTCTGCGTATCAATATAGCTTGTACCGTCGCTTTTTTCTATCCATACTCTGCCAATGTTGAAATTAACACCATTCATGGAATAAATCGTGTCTTTGGCAACCTTGCCGGTCACTACGACTAAATCTTTGTTCAGAAGTGGTACTTTCATGTCTGAATATTCATTGCCGCATGAGGAAAGGAGGGTTGCCATCACGGCTATGGTGCAAGCGGCTGCGATCATGTGTAAATGATTTATAACTTTCATTACGACTATTGTTTATAAAAATAGGAGTTATTCCTTTTTATCTATGTATGATGTTCTATTTTAGAAACAGGAAAGAATTGGAATCTTGCGTCGGACATGTCGGCTTTTAACCTTTTTTTGATAGATGAGGGCTTATTCATCACGTTCCGCTTTGGCTATGAAGCATTAAACACCGCTAATTCTGATGATTAAGTTTAACGTGTACTTTTACTTTTTCCACATCTGTTTTGGGATAAAATCCCCAAAAGAACATGTGGCTAAATGCCGGATAGCATGGCCCCAAAGGCTTCGTTGCTATATACAATTCAGCAAAGGTCGGTGAAACAAGCAGTTTTTGAGTATCCACTTCATAACCCAGATTGGGAACTTCTTTCCATCCTATGACCAATATAGACTTGCTAAAGTCAATCTGCGGCAGCTCCACGGGGGCATAACAAAGCTGCTGAAGCTCGGCCATTGAATTGACAATGTGGACTTCAACGGTGTCTGTTTCTTTTTTAAAGGGCTTAAAGAAGCAGTCTGAATTTCCGGAAACAGGCAAGTGGGTTTCGAAGAAACTCGTTATCTCAGGCGATACTTTCTGAGGGTAAAGGGTTTCGGAAGAGGAGTCTTCGCCGCTACAGCCGCTAAAAGTTGTAAGGCATAGTGTGGCGGCAAAAAGGTAGAAAACGATTCGGAGTAGTCTCATGATTGAATAAATGCTTTATAGGTAAAACATAAATAATACACTAAAAGGAACGCTACCGCAGCACTTTATAAACGCAAATAAACAAAAAAAAGCAATAGGTACGGGGAAATATGAATTAAATAATTTTAAAAGCACTACTTTGGGCCGACGAAAGGGCTGCTTTTAGCGGCCTAAAGCAGTGCTTTTGCATTGCAAAAGGGCCACGATGACATGCCGAAAAGAACGTTTTGGAAAATAATGGGTAGTTGATTGAAAATCAGACAGTTTGGTCTTGAGTTATAAAAAGACTTCCGCAAGGGGGTGGCTTGCGGAAGTAGAAGGTTGGCTTTACCTCATTCTTTTGATAAATTCATTAGCCGTGGCCTCACGGATTTTATTTTCTTTCAACAGCTCGGTGAGGCGATTGAAGTTGGTGTTGAAGTCGTTGACGAGCTGATTGAACTGCGTGGGCCGGTAGGTGAGGGCTTCGCCGAGCGAGCCCATGGTGCCGAGCCCCTCGTTGAGAACGATGCCGGCGTCCTGATACTTGAGCCATTCCATGGCCTGCGTGGCGTGGCGCATGCGGGCCAGCAGTCCGTCGGCCACGTCAGCGGCGTCGGCGGGATAGGTGATTTCAACCACATGGCGTTGTGCGCAGTCTATGTTGCCCAGGTCGATCGTGAGGGCCAGCCGGCTGCCGTCATAGCTGTAGCGGGCCGGTTGGCCATCAACCGTCACCTTCGTGGGCACGGCCGACGCCATCACTTTCACTTTAAGGGCACGGCTGACAGGCATTCTCTCGTATGTGCCGTGGCGCGCGCCGATGTCGACGGTGAGGCGGTCGCCCTGTCGTTGACACGAAAGCGGCGTGCGGGCGTTGCGCGATTCGTATTGTTTATCGTTGCCGTTGTCCTCATAAAGGATGAATTGCCCCTGCGTACCGGGGTAGACGGCCAGGACGAGCGGCGTGTCGTTGCCACGCAGGTTCCGTGCGTTCTCATACAACGGGATGATACTGCCCGCCTTGACGTAGAGCGGATATTCGTCGAGACGGAAGCGGCGGCTGACGGTTTGACCGCCCCGGAGCAGCGTACCCGTGGAAACCTCATACCAGTCGGTGCCTTCGGGCAGCCACACCCGCTGCACCGATACGCCGTCGGTCATGGGCGACGTGATGGGTTGCACCAGCATTTGGTCGCCAAACATGTATTCGCTCTTGTTCGTGTAGGCCTCGGGCGCTTCGGGATAGTCGTAGTACATGGGCCGGCAGAGCGATATGGCGTCGTCATGGGTCTTGCGGGCCATCGTGTAAATGTAGGGCGCCATCTCGTAGCGTTGGCGAATGATGTCGCGAAGAATCTCGAAATGCGCGTTGTCAAACACCCACGGCTCCTTCTTCAGGCCCGCCGTCTTGGTGGAATGTGACCGCAGGATGGGACTGAGAGCGCCAAACTGCATCCAGCGCACGTACATTTCGGGGTCGATGGAGTCGGCTCCCATGTGACCGCCGATGTCGTGGCTCCAGAATCCATAGAGCACGTTGGAGGCCGTGCTGTTATAATACGGTTGGAAATCAAGCGACTTCCAGCTGATGATCGCGTCGCCCGAGAAGCCTATCTGATAGCGGTGGTTGCCCAGTCCGCCCCAACGGTGGTAGAGCATGGGCCGCGTATCGCGGTGGCGTTGCATGTCGGAGAAAACGGCATAGTTAATCCACCACGTGTTGCTCAATCGAGGAAACTCTTTGTCGTTGTTCCACTGTTGCCAGTCGAGCCACCAGAAATCGACACCCATTTTCTCCATCGGTCGCAGTTGGGTGTTGAGCCATCCCGTCATGAATTGCTTGCTCGAAGCCTGCCAGGGGATGTCTTGCTTCGTGGCAGGGTCAATGCCCATCCAGCGCGCCATGGCGGGATAGTTTTCCTCAAAGTGCTTGATTCCGTCGGCAGGATGCAGGTTGAAGGTAATCTGAAGTTGTTCGTTTTTCAGCCAGCGCAGGAATTTATCGGGCGCGGGGAAGAGCCTTCGGTTGAAGGTATAGCCCGTCCAGCCGCCCTTGCCCGGCTCCGTGTAGTGCCAGTCCATGTCGATGACGAGCACGTCGAGCGGTATATTGTAGGTGTGGAAGCGGTCGACGAGCTGCCGTAGTTCGTGGTCGGAGTATGACCAGTAGCGCGACCACCAGTAGCCGAAGGCGTAACGGGGTGGCAAGGGCACCTGTCCGGCAAAGGCCGTGAAGTCTTTCAGTGCCTTCTTATAGTCGTGACCATAGGCCATGAAGTACAGATCTTGGGCGTCACCGTCGGGCCTTTTGGCCAGCCAAGGCCATTCGGAGTGGTCGAAGAGATAGCTTTCGGAGTCGTCTACCACCGTCCAGCCGTTGCGTGAGAGCAGTCCGTTCTCGATGGGCATGGGCTTGCCGTGGCGCAGGTTGCCGTCGTAGCCGTCGAGTGTGCGGTAGGTGCCCAGCAGGTTTTGGTCGTCTTTCATGCCCGGATGCCAGCGAAAGGGCACCGCCGCATTGCGGGCCGACGTGATGGTGAGGTTGCGGTCGGTGAAGCGGCCCGTTCCGGCCGTGTAGCGGATGGTCATTCGTGTGGTGCTGACGGTCACCTGCCTGCCGCTTTTCTTCACTTTGAACGCCACGAGGCGGTAGTTGCGGTTGACGGCCACGAACGACGAGTCGTCGACGAAGCGGCCTTGGGGACTGTATTCCAGCCGGGCCACGCCGTCGGTGACGAGCGAAATCCGGGCGTTGTCGTCCTGATAGGCCACGTTGCGCTGTGCCGCTGCCTGCGACGCCAGGCCTACGGCGACGCATAAGCATAAGGATTTGAAGAAGGTTTTCATGTGTTTTGTGTATTGATAGAAGCAAAAGAGCCGCATAGAACTGATTCCATGCGGCTCGATAATATAATGGTATGTGAATTTATTTGCTTTCCGCAACCTCTAATGCTTCTTCCTTGCGGATGGTGCGACCCATCACGAGGAAGGCGATAGGCGAAGCGATGAAGATAGAACTCAGCGTACCGAAGACAACGCCCATGGTCATGGCGAAGGCAAACGGCTGAATACTCTTACCACCGAGGAACAGAATGACGAGCAATACGATCAATGTAGAGAACGACGTATTGATGGTACGGGCCAAAGTCTGGTTGATAGAGTCGTTGAACAAGTTCTGAATATCCTGCTTCGGATGGAGCTTGAGGTTCTCACGAATACGGTCGAACACAACCACCTTATCGTTGATGGAGTAACCGATCACGGTCAGTACGGCGCCGATAAACGTCTGGTCTACTTCGAGCGAGAATGGCAACACGCCCTGCAGGAGCGAGAACAAGCCGATCACGGTGATGGCGTCGAGGGCCAAGGCCACGGTTGAACCAACGGAGAAGGCGATGTTGCGGAAACGCACAAAGATGTAGAGGAAGATGGCGAGCAGAGCGATGAGCACGCTGATAATGGCGCCATTGGTCACATCCTTGGCCACCGAAGGACCTACTTTCGAACTGCTGATGATGGAACCGCCCTGGCGAACGTCGGGATTCTTGAAATCGTCTACGCTCTTCTGGCTCACCATGCCGGCCTTCTTCAAGCCGTTGTAGAGCATGGTCTCGGCCTCATCGTCAACCGTCGGACTGTTCGACTCGATCTTATAGTTGGTCGAAATACGAATGGTCTTGTTGTCGGTTCCCAGCGAAAGGGCGCTCGAAGTGCAACCGGGGAAGATATGCCCCAGCACTTCGCGTACCTGTTCGGGTTCGGTAGACTTCTCAAACTGCACCACATAGTTGCGACCGCCGGTGAAGTCGATGCTTCGGGCCAGGCCTCTTACGACGAAACTGCCGCAGAACAATACGATGGCCGCTGCCGCGATGACAAACGTTGTCTTATAAGCCGACATGAACTTGTAGTTTGTTCCCTGCATCAGATTCTCTGAAATAGGTGTCCAGAACTTCAGGTGCATCCAGCTGTCGTGGTTCAGTTTGTACTCGTAAACCAAGCGAGTGAGATATACGGCGCTGAAGAACGAGCAGACAATACCGATGATCCATGTGGTAGCGAAACCCTGAATAGGACCTGTACCGAACATGTAGAGGATGACACCGGTAATCAATGACGTCAGGTTGGAGTCGAAGATGGCGCTGAAGGCGTTGCCGTAGCCCGCGCTGACGGCCTGCTTCATCTGTTTGCCGCTGCGCAGCTCTTCCTTGATACGTTCATAGATGAGCACGTTGGCGTCGACCGCGGTACCCAATGACAGCACCATACCGGCGATACCGCTCATCGTCAGGGCCGCCTGGAATGACGTCAGAATACCTAACGTGAAGAAAACGTTGATGATCAGCGCGCAGTTGGCAATCATACCCGGGATAATATTGTACATGGCCAGCATGTAGAATATCAGAAGAACGAAAGCGATGACGAACGAAACGATACCCTGCTGGATAGAGGCGGCGCCCAAAGTAGGACCTACAACCTCTTCCTGAACGATGCGGGCGGGGGCCGGCATACGGCCCGACTTCAAGGTATTGGCCAAGTCTTTGGTATCTTCGATGGTGAAGTTGCCCGATATAGACGACTGACCGCCGTCGATTTCGCCGTTAACGCGTGGAGCTGAATAAACCACGTCGTCCAATACGATGGCGATGGCTTTGCCCACATTGGCTTTGGTGAGGGCTGCCCAGCGGCGTGCGCCCTCAGAGTTCATGGTCATGGAAACCTCCGGCGCGCCTGTCAAGTGGTTGAACTGGTCGCTGGCGTCGGTCACAACATCGCCTTCGAGCGGAGCGCGACCACTGGTGGACGTTATTTTCAGCGCGTAGAGTTCGTAGATATTCTTGGCTTGAATACCGTCGGCCGGCTTGGCGCTCCACAGGAGTTTTACGTCGGAAGGCAGTATTTGCTTAGCCAAAGGGCTATAGATAATCTTATTGATGGCAGCCGTGTCGCGGACGCTGGCATAACCTACCAAAGCCAGAGAGTTCTGGCCCGTGGTCTGGAGCATGGCCAACAGCGGATGAAGTTTCTTGGCGGCTTCCATCTGGGCGTTGGAGCTCTCCGTGATGTTCGTCTTGCCGCTCTTTTCCTTCAAAGTAAATTGAGGAGCAGCCTTCTTAACGGCTTTGGCGGCAGCGTCCTGTGTGGCAACCTTGGCCGTGTCGGCTTTGGTAGTGTCGGCTTCGGCGCCACCATTGGCTAAGCGGCTGTCGAGCTGTTGCAAATAAGGAATGATTTCTTCGGCGTTGTAGGTCTCCCAAAATTCGAGGTTGGCGCTACCCTGGAGCAGCTTGCGCATACGCTCCGGCTCTTTGATACCCGGCATTTCTACCATGATACGGCCGGTCTGGCCTTCGAGTTTCTGGATGTTGGGCTGAACGACGCCGAACTTGTCGATACGGGTGCGCACAACGTTGAATGAGTTGTCGATGGCCGACTGCACTTCCGAGCGCAACACTTTCTCGACTTCCGCGTCGGTGCTCTGCGGCGAAACCTTACCCTGCAACTGTTGGGTAGCGAAGATCTCTGCCAGGCGATGGCCCGGAGCGTTCTTCTTGTAGGCATTTACGAACAGGGAGATAAAGTCTTTCTGGCTGGTCTCTTCCTCGGTTCTGGCTTCTTTCATCGACTTGGTGAAAGCGGCGTCGGTCTTGTGATCGGCCAATGTTTCTACAACATCAGGCACGGAAATCTCAAGGATGACGTTCATACCGCCCTTCAGGTCGAGTCCGAGACCGATCTGGGTCTCCAAGCACTTCTGGTAAGAGTAGATTCCTAAGTACTTCACAGAATCTTTGTAATCCTGCTGGGCGATGGGATCTTTCAACTTCGCGGCCTCACTGTCATAATAATGTGTGGCAACTGAGAACGAAAGATAGAAAATGCTTGCAAGCGTCAGGAGGACGGCTGTACAAATTACAATTCCTTTGTTTTGCATTTTTTTGTTATGTTATTAATTTATTGTTTTTCGAATCTTACGTTTCGTTAACTTTAATAAACCTTATATATTGAAGTCGTGCAAAGATAATTATTTTTTCGGAGTTTTAAAAAAAATGGGCTTTAATATTCATTTTTTTAAGTATTTACACGGCTTCTATGGGCTATTCTATTGTAGATTAGCCGTTTAAAGCAACTTTTTTCAGAAACGCAACAGCCCGTCAGCGCCTCCTTTCTGCCCCCGACGCCTGTCAGGGTTTTCGCTTCAGCCAACAGATGATGGGATAGTGGTCGCTCATTTTTATGCTCTTGTCGACCTTGCAGGCATAAGGCTGCCAATGGGCGGAGCACATGATATTGTCGATGCGCACCCAGAAACGCGAATGGTGGTAGCTGATTCCCGGTCCGTTGCCGGTCTTCACGTAGCAGTCGGTCAGGTTTTCGGCAATCTTATGTCGGGTGTAAGAGATGGGGCTGTCGTTGAAATCGCCGCAGAGGATGATGCTTCGTCCGTTGTGTTTGCTGACATAGCGGGCCACGGCGTCGGCCTGGGGTGCCCGCTTCCGTGAGGCGGCAGCCAGTTTGTTGATGATGAGACGCGACTCGCTCTTGGCTTTATCTACCTTCAACTCGCCCCTGACGAGCGTGCCGAACTGCTCCTTCTCCTCTGCCGAAAAACCGGTAGACTCCAAATGGTTGTTGATGACGATAACGGTGTCGCGCCCTATTTTCAGTTGGTAGGCCATGCTCATGTTGCCGACCGACGGATAACGGATGTGCTCGCGCGACAGGATGGGAAACTTGCTGTAGGTCGTCAGGCTATGGCTGCTGCCTACGCAGGCCGTATCCTTGTACTGATAGAGCGTGTCGAGCACGGCGTCGACGCGGGCCTGACCCAATTCGTTGCCCGAAGACTCCTGCAGACAGAGGATGTCGGCCTTCTGATCGTGCAGATAAGAAAGGATGGCGTTGTCGGTGCCGGGCGGCGTTTCCCAGCCCGCAAAGCTCCAGACGTTGTACGATATCACCTTGATGGCTCCCTTGGGAACCTTCGTGTCGGAGTTGAGGGGCATGTAGATACGGATGGGACCGTAGCAAACGAGGTAGCCCAACATAGGGATGAGTACGCCACGGGGCTTGAAGATTACCCATAGAATGATAAATCCCATGTTCAGAACGAGGAAAATGGGAAAGGCCAAGCCGACGATAGCTAAGTAATTATGTTCTGCGGGATTGATCCTATCGGAATAACCCACCAGCAACATGAGTACGATGGTGGCGATGTTGGCCCCGGCTATCGCGTGCAGCGTGAAGTGCTTGAGTTGCTTGAGCATGCGTGTGGTCAGCTGCGGTTGCTGCTGTCGAAGAGTTTTTGCTTTTCTTCGGCTGTCAGACTGTCATATCCGCTACGGCGAATCTTGTCGAGAATGTGGTCTATCTCTTCCTGTTCCCGCTGTTTGCGGGCGTTGTATTCCCAGTCGCTGTCGTGCGAACTGCCGGTATGAAACGGCTCTCGGTCGGACTTGCCGGCCGACGAACGGTGGCTGCGTCGCTCCCAAGCGTTGTGTAGGTTGTCGAAAAAGGCCTCGCCACCCGCCCGTCCGTAGCCCGAGGTAGGGTGCTTTCGCCAGTAGCGAATCATGAAGAAACCAAACACCATTCCGCCTAAATGGGCCAGATGGGCCACGTTGCCACCCGTACCGGCCATGGCCGAGAAGAGCTCGATACCCGCGTAGAGAGCCACAAACCACTTCGCTTTGATGGGAATAGGCAGGGGAAAGATGAAGATTCGCTCTTCGGGGAATATCATTCCGAAAGCCAACAGGATAGCGTAGATGGCGCCCGAGGCGCCCACCGTGGTCCACAGATTGAGCAGGGCGGCACTGTTGTCGGCCACCATTCCGATATCGCCGAGCGAGAAATTGGGAATCTGGTCGGCGGCCAGCAGGTAGAACTGGCCGAACTGGGCCGCTTCCTGAAACAGGCCTGCGCCGATGCCACACGAGATATAATAGAAGAGGAACTTTCTGGGGCCCCACACGTTTTCGACCACGCAGCCGAACATCCACAGCGCGAACATATTGAACAGCAAGTGGGTGAAGGTGGCGTGCATGAACATGTAGGTGAGCAGCTGATAGATATGGAAGTCGGGCGCCAGAAAGAAATGGAGACCGAACGTGTCGTTCAATCTCAGGTTTCCATAAGCGTCGGCACCGGCCAAATAGCTCACCAGAAATATGATGACATTGATGATCAGCAGGTTTTTGGTGATGGTAGGAATCGTTCGCATTCTTGTAATTTTAATTTCGTTTTATCCGTAAAGAGATAGGGGCAAAAGTACGAAAAATATCGTATAAAGCTTGCAAATAGCGGCCTTTAAGCACAAATTTTCAAAAATTATGCCACTTTTTTCATTTTTTTGTTTGGATTATAAAAGGAATGCCCTATATTTGCGAAATGTTAAGACGCTAACTATTAATACATAACCATTTAATACTTCAAATTATGAACAAGACAGAATTAGTTGACAAGATTGCAGCAGGTGCTAACTTGAGCAAAGCTGACGCGAAGAAAGCATTAGACGCTACCGTAGCCGCTATTAAGGACGCGCTCGTAGCCGGTGACAAAATCCAGCTTGTAGGTTTCGGTACTTTCAGCGTAAACGAGCGTCCGGCTCGTGAGGGTATCAATCCCGCTACAAAGCAAAAGATTGCCATCGCAGCCAAGAAGGTTGCCAAGTTCAAGGCCGGTGCGGAGCTTACCGCTGCTGTCAACAAGTAATCGTTTTTCGATAACGATCGGTTAAAAAAGGTGATTCCTGCGGGAGTCGCCTTTTTTAGTTTGTATATTTCTCCTTTTCCGAAGCAAAACCGAGTAACTTTTTACATCATTTCCCGTTCTAAAAGCATAGCTTTTAGCGGGTTAAAGCATAGCTTTTAGCGTGTAAAAGCAGCCCTTTTAGGAGGTCAAAGCATAGCTTTCGCAAAAGTAATGACCCACCCCGGCCCTCCCAAAGGGACTACTCTTTATACACATCTCTGTTTAACAAAAAACTCTT
>NZ_JAERMS010000023.1 GCF_017426725.1 Prevotella illustrans
CTTAGTGAAAACAACTTCCTTCACTTTTTTGAAAAATATTTAGGACACTATTGGTGTAAAAGTGGTTTTATATATGTTTGAGTTTAAGATCGTTTTTTATAAAAAAAATAAGGATTCGAGGCAAGTTTTTGGGTTGTGCCGGATTTCTATAGTAGAAACCTCTAAAAAGAAAAAAGATGAAAACAAGAAAATGGATGCTCACCGCCATGGTGATTTTAGCTACGACCCTAAGCTTGCAGTCGTGTCTCAACGACGACGATACCCCATCTGTCAGAATGCCCAACGCTTTGGTAACATTAAAGAACAATGTGGCATTAGGCTTCTACCTGCAGTTGGACGACAAAACCATCGTTAAGCCCACGAACATAACCAAGTCGCCCTACGGAACGAAGGAGCTACGGGCGTTCGTAAATCTAAAGTTTGACGACAAAGATAAGGACAAAATGGAAAGAGCGGCTTATGTCAACTGGATCGATACGATACTGACGAAGCCCATGGCCAAGAACTTGGGTGAGAAGAACGATGCCACTTACGGCAATGATCCTATAGAAATCGTGAAAGATTGGGCCACAATTCTGGAAGATGGTTATCTGACTTTGCGCTTCCGCACTTACTTCGGCGATCCGAAAAAGACGCACATGATAAACCTGATACCCACGGGTAAGCCTTATGAAGTGGAACTGCGCCACAACGCCAATGGCGACAAAGCCGGATTTGTAGGCGACGGATGCGTGGCTTTCAGGCTGTCTGACCTGCCCGACACGGGAGATAAGGAAGTAGAACTGACCATTAAATGGAAGTCGTTCAGTGGCGACAAGAGCGCAAAATTCAAATATAAAACGCGTAAATAGATTGCCACCGACCACGCTGCAGGCAACATATAACGACACATGAACCTATTCGGAACCAGCAAGGAACAACAAATTATCCGACTGTTTAGCAAGGGAGATTCCCGTGCGATGGACGCGCTGTATGCCGAATATGCCGACTGTCTGACGGCTGTTTGTGCCCGATACGTACCTCGCGAGGACGATTTGCACGATGTGTTGCAAGAGAGTTTTATCAAGATTTTTACCAAAATAGAATCGTTTGAATATCGTGGGCGAGGCTCCTTGCGGGCCTGGCTCACGCGCGTTGTGGTCAACGAGGCGCTGCATTGGCTGCGGAATACCCGACAGCTGTTCGTCGTCGACTCGGATATAGAAAAGATGGAGATGCCCGAAGAAGAACCCGACGCCTCTTTATTGTCCGACAACGAGATTGCGGCGCTGATAGGAAGGCTTCCGGCCGGCTATCGCGCCGTATTCAACCTTTATGCCATCGAGGGCAAAAGCCATAAGGAGATTGCCCTGCTACTCAACATTAAGCCCGATACGTCGGCGTCGCAATATTACAAAGCTAAAAACATGCTTGCCCGAATGATCAGGGAGCAAAGAAAGAAGGAGGAACTGCAATGAACGATCAATGGACTGACGATATACGCAAACGCATGGAACAACGACGGACAGCGCCACCCAAAGGCCTGCTCGACGACGTGAAACGCGAGATGGCCGCAAGGGGACTGAAGCCTTTGGCACCCGTTTCACAGCCTCATGCGCGCCTGTTCCACAACAAATACTATCGTGCGGCAGCCGCGATTGCCCTCCTGGCAGCCATGACCGCTACGTTGACGCTGCTCAACGAGAAGCAATCGGAAGCGCCGATGGCAGCCCTCGATGCCGGTAAGGATGTTCGTCCTTCGGCAACGACGCCCGCCACGCCGGCACAGCCTTCGACAGCAACTCCCGTACTTCTTGCCTCTGCCGACCGGACTATGCAGACAACGTCGGGTAAGAGCATGACGGCCATGGCCCATACACCTCCGATCGAAGGATCGGTCAGTGCTACCGATGCGCAGCCGGAAGCGCCAACGGTGGACAAGGGTTCGACAACCGACGCGGCAACAACCAACGATCGGCCGACAAAACCTATACGCAACACAGGCCGAGACACGTATGAAGGAGGCATTGCCCTGCCCACCGATCACCCCAGAGCGTCCGCACGCCAAAATAAACTCAGCATGGCCACCTATTATAATAGCATGGGGGGCAAGACAACATCGAACGATATGCTGCTCTTAGCGACGGCCAACCCGATAGGCGACTATTCTGAAGACATGGCGGGCACCAACTCTCGAGGCGTGGTAAAGCAAAAATCAGAAGAGGGAAAGCGCACCCGGCATGGGTTACCGGTGAAGGTCGGTGTGGGACTTAACTATTATCTGTCGAAGCGATGGAGCCTGCAAACGGGACTTAATTACAGCCATCTCGCGGCAGAAACGACCTACGGACCTACGATGAAGGACGAACGCGAAAAACAATCGCTGCATTATATCGGCGTGCCGGTGGGCGTGAGTTACTCGCTGGTGCGTGGCAAGCGTTTCAATATTTACGCTTCGGCAGGTGCAGAGGTCGAGAAACTGGTGAGCGGAAAGATTACGATCCATGACAAAGCGGCCGACACAAAGGCCCCGATGCCATCGCGCTCGCTATCCGAACATCGGCCACAATTCTCCGTCAACGGTAGTATCGGTGCCGAATACCTGTTTGGTAACAACCTCAGCGCTTATGTAGAACCGGGCGTGCGTCACTACTTCAACAACGGAAGCAGTATCGACAATATCTATAAGGACAGACCCACCAACATCAGTCTGGGCGTGGGACTGCGCCTTCACATCAATCAATAAAGGAATAAGCGGAAGTCTTTTCCAATAAAAAAAAGAATTTCAAAACAGAAAAAGATAATGAAAAAGATAAAGATGATGATGGCCGGACTGGCCGTTTTATTGAGTTCATGTAGCCAA
This sequence comes from Prevotella illustrans, assembly GCF_017426725.1. Taxonomy (GTDB): domain Bacteria; phylum Bacteroidota; class Bacteroidia; order Bacteroidales; family Bacteroidaceae; genus Prevotella; species Prevotella illustrans. The sequence goes on from NZ_JAERMS010000023.1 coordinate 2,843, forward strand.
ACAGAGGTAATCAAGTGGACAGAAGCCCGCAACTACTACCACGTAGGCGAGACGCGGCTGCCCGAAACGATGAAGATAACACGGCAACAGACGTTTGACGAAAACTTCGGAATGGCCGCTATCATGAGCAAGGACGGCCAGCCTACGCCCATCGACTTCAACAAAGACTTCGTATTGGCTAAGATTGTGCCTGAGACCGACCGCCAAACGACGCTCCAACCGCTTGCGCTCAAGAAGGTGGGCGACAAACTGCAACTCACCTATCGCTATACGCAGGGTGCTCGCCAGTCGTTTACCACACGCCCTTTCTTCCTGTTGATTGTGCCCAAAGCGTATGAAAAACTGGAGATTGAGGAAAAAATGGTTGACAAAGAGTAACGCGTCAGGGGTGTTATAGATAGAGCACGGCCTCGTTGCCTTGGTTGAACAACAGGTCGAGAATGCTCAGATTAGGCTGAAATCCCCACTTCCGCTCATACACTTGATAATATCTTCGCGACTCGAACGCGGGGTCGGGAAGCGGATGTTTCGGCCGAATAAGGTTGCGAAAGTCCGTGAGTGGCGTTGCGGATTCATAAGAAGTGGTGGGCTGATAATCGGGTTGGATATCCAGCAACTCGCACATTTTCTCCGTGATTGCCATATTGAAATCAAAGAGAAAGTCCCACCGTTGCTCGAAAAAAGGACGGATATCATCCTGGTAAAACTCAAAAAACGGACTCTCGCCGTAGGCCGAGCAGAGGGCATTCCAGTGGATATGGCGCCAATGACCATGGTCGCTGATACGCACGTCGCGTATCAACGTCTTCGACAGAGAGTCGCCATCGGTGGTCACGGGGATGCTCAACGCCTGCAGTCCGTTGGTCGTGGCAATGACCATTCGATTGCGATAGGTCTGCTTTACGAAGTTTTCGTAGCGTTCTATCAGGCAGTGGTCGTGGCGGTTGAGCTTCTGATACCACTGGATAGGACCAAAATATGTACTGGAAAGATATAACATGGTTTCGGATACGCTATATACCTAATACCCTCTTATGCTCATAAGCTCCTCTTTTCTTACGACTTTTCCGACGATGAGATGTTGATGAATTAACACCATCTGCCTGCCCGTATTGACCAAAAGGTATCGACAATCGGGACAACTACAACGTTGGCAACACGCCATGGGAATGCAATAACGCTGGCCTTTGTGGAGGATGGTGTCGCCCGGCAACGCTTCTACCTGCGACAAATAACTATGTACGCTGTCGGTATAGACCAAGAAGTCGCCAAAATGGCAATCTTTGCGCGCGAGTTTGTTGACCATCACCTTATCACCGACTGAATACACAGGATAAAAATCGTTACTGGTTACGGTAAAGAAGGTGAGGACAAAGGTGTGAAGCACAAAGACTATCGCAATAGCCACACCCATGGGCAATATCCATTTTGAAAGAGAGATAATATAGAGTGTTAGGTTTTATAAAGCATGTTTGAAACTCTGAACGCGCATTGATTACTTAATTCCATCCACCATTTTGAACAATCGGCTCCAGCGAATGCCTTTAAAGCCCTTGCGATCCGGGTCGGAACTGTACCAGATGAAGATTGGTTTGCCCACGATATGGTCTTCGGGAACGAAGCCCCAATAGCGTGAATCGGCGCTGTTGTGGCGATTGTCGCCCATCATCCAGTAGTAATCCAGCTTGAACGTGTAGCTTGTAGCCAACTTGCCATTGATGAAAATCTTGCCGTTCTTCACCTCCAGATTATTCCCTTCGTAGGTTCGGATAGGCCGTTCGTAAATGGCGATGTTGTCCATCGTCAGCTTCACGGTGGCGCCACGCTTCGGAATCCACACCGGACCGTAGTTGTCGCGCGTCCATCCCGTGTAAGTCGTGAGCGGATAGGTTTCACCTACCATCGCGTCGGTGTTGAGTCGGATGCTCTTCACGATGTCTTTGCGGCTCTTGAGCACGTCGTAGGCATGCTTCGTCAGCGGCATATAGCCGAATTGATTGAGGCTTGTGAGGTCTTCCATCGATATTCCCAACTCGTGCATCAGCTCCTCGGGAATATCAGCATTGCGCTCTATATAATAAGTATATTGCACGTTGTCGGGCTCTTTGTTAGGCTTTCCGTCGAGATAAACGACGTGATTCTTGATTTGCAAGGTCTGTCCGGGCAAGCCCACACAGCGCTTCACGTAGTTCTCACGGCGGTCGGTAGGCCGCGTAATGATGTCGCCATACTCGTTGGGATTCTGCTCTACATAGCGTTTACCTAAATTGTAAAGGCCTATGAGATAGTCGCGCTGCTGCTGACGGTTGAGCTGCGACAAGTCAACAGGTTGCGGATTCTGCTGTTCGTAAATCTGTTCGCCCAACTGATTACACATGCTGTAGAAGTCGGCAGCCTGATAACGTTCGGCATTCACCAGCGTATCGCCGGCCGGATAATTGAAAACCACGATGTCGTTGAGCTTCACATTGCCCAATCCTTTCACACGACGATAGTCCCAATGTGGCCATTCCACGTAGCTCTTCACGCCAAAAAGGGGCATGGTATGCTGCGTAAGAGGCATGGTAAGCGGTGTCTGCGGAATGCGCGGACCGTAACTTATCTTAGAAACTAAAAGGTAATCGCCCGTGAGTAGGCTCTTTTCGAGCGAGGAAGAGGGAATAACAAAGTTCTGAATGAAGTACAGGTTGATGAAATAAACGGCCACAAGGGCAAAGACAAGGGCATCAACCCAACTCATAATGAAGCGTACCGGGCCTTCGGAATCTTTCCACCACTGCCACCGTATCTTCTTGGTAATATAAACATCGTAGATGAATGGTATCACGATAAGCCCTAACCAGCTCTTCAACCAAAACAGAAACAAGAGATAGAGGATGATTACAACCGTGAACTTCGTCCACTGTACACGCATATTCAGCTTAGCTTTTTCTTTATCGATCATTGTCTTTCAACGTAGGTTAGAATTTAAACAAGTCGCTCGTCGTGAGCAATCCTTGATGATTCAATGTATATTCGGCTGCCAATACGGCCCCCAACGCAAAGCCTTTACGGCTGTGAGCATCGTGCTCAATGGTAATCATGTCGGCCTCGGAGTCGTACATCACAGTGTGAATACCGGGAACTTCGCCGTCGCGCACGCAGTTAATGACCAAGTCATCCTCGGTTATCGGGTCGCCCGCGTCTTCATGCCTGTCGCTCGTCCAGTATGTGACGCCACGCTTCCAGTCCTTCTTTCGGTCGATATTTTCAACGATTTCCTCGGCCAAAGTGATGGCCGTGCCCGACGGAGCGTCGAGTTTATGCACGTGATGGGTTTCCTGCATGCAGACATTATACGCGGGAAAACCGTTCATAATCTTAGCTAAGAAGCGGTTGACAGCCGAAAAGATGGCCACGCCCACCGAGAAATTGCTGGCCCAAAAGAGTGTGTGGCCGCCTTCGGTACAGAGCTTTTTCACGTCGTCGCCATGCTCTTTCATCCATCCCGTGGAACCACTCACGACCTTTACGCCATGCTTGAAGGCCTTCAGGTAGTTATCGTAGGCCGCCATAGGGTTGGTAAACTCTATGGCTACATCAGCTCCGGCAAAGGCGGGAGAGTCAAATGCCTCCGGATTATCCACGTCAATGCGACACACAATCTCATGACCACGCTGCAAAGCGATGTCTTCGATCATGTGGCCCATCTTGCCATAGCCGATCAATGCTATTTTCATCTTTACTTGATTATTTGTTAGTTTACAACTTGAAACTTAATTATTTGTGGCAAAGATAATGCTTCTTTTTCAAAGATAAAAGCCTGAAATGCAATAAAAAGTAATATTTAAGGCCTTTTGTACAAATTTTGGAGGGCCTTTAAAGCCACTTTCAAATATAATCTCTACTTTTGTATGACGCTTAAACGCCTGATACGGATGGAACAACTTTTACACTACGTATGGAAACATAAGCTGTGGCGACACGGTCCGATGACCACGACCGACGGCCAGCAGATAGAAATCATCGACCCGGGACTGCACAATCGCGACGCCGGACCAGACTTCTTCAATGCCAAAATCAAGATCGCCGGCACGCTGTGGGTGGGCAACGTAGAGATTCATGATCAATCGAGCGACTGGTATTTGCACGGACATGACCGTGATCCACGCTACAACAACGTGATTCTACACGTGTGTGGCAGCATCGATCGATCGGTCCGCAACGAGAAGGGAGAGCCACTGGCGCAACTGCAACTCGATGTTCCCGAGTACGTAAAGGCGCATTACGACGAACTGCTCACCACCGACCAATATCCTCCTTGCTATCGTATCATTCCCTCGCTCTCACAACTCAGCGTCCACGCGTGGATGAACGCGCTGCAAACGGAGCGACTGGAGCAAAAAACGGAAGCCATTATGGAGCGTGTAAAGCGCTGCGACGGCTCGTGGGAAGCCGGTTATTTCGTCACGCTGGCCCGCAACTACGGCTTCGGAATCAACGGCGACGCCTTTGAAGCGTGGGCCTATCGTGTTCCGTTACAGGCCGTCGCCCACCATCAGGACGACCTTCTGCAAATCGAAGCTATCTTTCTGGGGCAGGCCGGACTGCTCGATCCGGCAGCCATTGCCGAGCGTCACCGGGCCGAAGCCATTGCCGACAGTTACTTTCAACGGCTTCGCAAGGAGTATCTCTACCTACAACACAAGTTTTCTTTTGAGCCTATCGACTTCCAACGTTGGAAGTTTCTGCGGCTCCGTCCTCAGAATTTTCCTCATATTCGCATTGCTCAACTGGCCAATTTGTTCTATCAACGACGGGCCGGACTGAGCCAATTGCTCGATTGCCACGACGTGAAAGCGGCAGGCGAACTGCTCCGTAGCGCCGTCACACCTTATTGGGAGACGCACTACACCTTCGGTCATGCGGGCGAAAAACAACAAAAACGGCTCTCGGCCGCGTCGCTCCAACTGCTCCTCATCAACACCGTGATACCCATCCTCTTTGCTTACGGCCGCCACAAGAGCGACGAGAAGCTCTGCCAACGGGCCTTCGACTTCCTCGACCAGCTGAAAGCGGAGAACAATCACATCGTACGGATGTGGCAGGACTGCGGCCTCAACGTGGAAAACGCGGGCGACTCGCAAGCGCTTATTCAACTCAAAAAGATGTATTGCGACCGCAAGGACTGCCTCAGATGCAGAATCGGCTATGAGTATTTGCGACCCGTCACGTCCCAACGGCGCCCCACCCCGGCCTCCCAAAGGGAGGATGTGCGGGCTGAAGACACGAGAAAACGAATATAAGAACTAAAAAAACGAGTTGCCTCAATAGGGGTATTCGTCCATAAACGAGTAATTGTAATAACGACAAACATCCGTCGTAACCATTCAATCAACTCATTCATAACCATAAATATTGATAAAATAATGACAGAAAAGACCAATCCAGCAGCCAACACCCCGTTGCAATCGACCCACTCTCCCTATGGAAAGACCGGGACAGGTAAATACATTTTTGAAACCCGCATGGAGGTGCGCGATTACGAATGCGACATTGAGGGTATTGTGAACAACGCCAACTACCTACACTACACCGAACACACGCGCCATCGTTTCTTGCGACACGTGGGCCTTAGCTTCGCTCAGATGCACGAGAAAGGTGTCGATGCTGTGGTGGCCCGCATGAATCTGGCCTTCAAGATCCCACTGCGCTGCGACGACGAGTTTATTTCACGTCTGTCACTCAAGAAAGAAGGCGTGCGCTACATCTTCACACACGATCTATTCCGTGCGAGCGATGAGAAACTATCATTCCACGCCACCGTCGAGCTCGTGTGTCTTGTCAACGGCCGCCTCGCCGTGAGCGAAGACTACGACCGTGCTTTCGCGCCCTTCCTGCAAGCTGAATAAGCCCAAATAGGTCATTAAGGACTTATTGAAAAAATAGCAATTACAAATCAATCGGGCAATTACCAAAATATTACCGCTGCGTGGTAACACGATTACCACGTAGCGGTAAGACTATTACCACACGGCTGGTAATCACATTACCACGCAGCGGTAATTCCGTCAGAATTGTGGAAACACAGCCAAGTTTACAATGAATTATCAATCGTTCTTTGTAAAATTACATTTCTGATGAGCGATTTTGGATCAAGAATTTTGTGTAATCATGATACGCAAAATTCATGCTTAGGACTCGGGAAATTATCTGAGTAACTTTTGAATCATCGGTTCTACATCCTCGAGTTTAGGCCCAACCATCTGTTGCGGTAATCCCTTTGCGGGGATGATATACAAGGTTGGTAAGGCTTCTATGCCCAAATCTTTAGACAATTGCTGCTCCGTGACGTAATTGACTTTAAAGAATCGAATCTTTCCCTTATATTTTTCGGCCAATCGGGAGAGTAAAGGTGAAAGCCGTTTGCAAGGAACACACCATGTTGCCCAGAAGTCTATCACTGCGGGAACAGAGTCTTTATAGGCAAATTGATGATGGGTGGTATAGTCCCAGATATGATTCAAGAAGTAGGTTCGCCCTATTTCCTCCACCTTGCCATCCGTCATTATCGGTTGCTTTTCGACAGATGCGTCATAAGACGGCGCAGAAGAGTCGAAAGATTGGAAGTAAACGGCCGATTTAGTAAAGTCTATTGAAAGCAAGCCATGCCGCAACAGATCGCGCCCAAGATAAGAATGAGCGGGCTGATTCGTTCTGACCGACACGGTCTGAATTGACGTGTTAGCGATTCGGATTGTGCAAGAATCCCTCTTCCCGACACGTTGTAGGTCATCGGGCGTCAGACAAAGAAGCGAAGAAAAATCCAAGGAAATGGGCAAAGCATAATCCTTTCCATCAATAGAAACAGGTATCTTTACCTCCTTTTCAGGTTCTGTCAGCAATCTAATCCGATTGCTCAATTTAATAAAACCGGGTCTGTAAGGGCTGGAAAAGGTTAGTTTGTGTTGCTTGGAATCGATTGTCAAGATTACATTCCGCAGCATGTCAAGCCCCAATATTCCCACAACCTTACTCGTTCGGAAGGCCAATGGCCTCGTCGTATATGGAAAAATCCGTTCGTGGGCATACAGACTCTGCCCCAAGACAAGGGTGTGCGGAAGGGCGGGAGTAGCCTCTTTAGGAAGTGTTTCGTTAAACAAAGCCGTTTCTTTGGACACACTTAACACGAACAAAGCATCCCGACCATCCATTTGCAAAGTAACGGCTATGGAACCGTCACCCAACTGCTGATATTCATAAGTTTCCTGAAGAGAGTTGGCCGATTGGGCAAACACGCTCGAATGAGTCGACAACAAACCGACCAAAAGGAAAAGAATAAACTTGAAAACACGCATAATCATTTGTTTAACGCCGATGAACAGGAATATCGAACTTCCGATTCCCTCGCTTCATCGTAATGGTGGTTTCTGACGAAATAAGCCTGTCGAAGATGTCAGAAATCGTTGTTTCACTCAACAGAAGGCGAGTAATATCTTTCCCATTGACGGCAACAACCTCATCACCGATGTTTAATCGGTCAGTCAGAGGTTCCCAAACCGCGGTTATTTCAAACCTTCCGTGGGCAGGAAGAATACTCACATCCCAGATGGGAGCAGCCTTCGCGAGATCCGCGGAAGCCTCTTCGTAGGGCTGAAAATAAAACCGTCCACGAGGATAATCAATCGTTACGACACCGTATTTCAGCAATTCCGCGCCGAGTATTGTTGGTACATTGGGGGCGACAAGGCACGTAGCATTCTGAAAAGACTTGCCACCCAGCGCGAATTCGCCCATCTTAACCTGCTTCAAAGGCTTGGCTTCACCCAGCCCTTCAAGGCCTGCGCCCAACGTTCCTCTACCCTTCCGAACGACCGTTGCGGCCTGGGTCTGCGCCAAAAAAAGGTAATCCTTTTCGCTCATCGTAAGCAATTCGGGCACTCCTGTGTCGAACATGACCTGCACGGACGCGCCTGAAAACGACAAAGGAAAGTTCACATGCCACGTCTCCGAATAAGCTAACGGAATGCCATCGCTTAGCTTCAGTCCCTTCGGACGATAAGGATAATAGAGGCGCAACTCACTTTTCGCCCCGTCCAAAGCCATGACAACATCCTTGAAGGCGTCACCGCCGAGGATTCCGACTACACCCAGTTCCCGAAATCCCTTGATATCGGGTAGCGCAATCGTAGTAAGCGACAGTTTCAGATTACTTCCAATCTTCACCTCGGGCAACCTTCCCATCGAATACATATTGGCCTTGCCGTTCATGTCGGCCGTCACCTTGCTGGCTCCGGTCAGCTGTCCTCCCATCGCCTTTGCCTCCTCCCAAATGGTAGCGGTCTGCCCTCCGGTGTCCAAGATGTATCTGTATACCACCTGATTGACCGTGACAGGAACGATGATGCGTCCATATTTCATTTCATACCGTATCGTGTCGGCATACCGTTTGATCGAAAGATCTTGCGCAACAAGCCTCAACGCCAACAGCAGCAAGACGACGGAAAGAATATAATTGCGGCCTTTCATTTTTTCGATTGCTCGCGTTTGATGGCTTCCTTTACGGCATTTGCCACATTGACAATGCCTCCCGAAAGGCATAGATCAGAATATAGGAACAGGTCTTGAACCTTACGGTCGTTCACCACCATCGTCTTTTCAACCTCCATATCGTTCGGTTTCGTTGCGGTCTCGTTGAGCAATCGGTGCACATCACCAGCCTTCAGCGAGGGGAAGTAGGCTCTTATCAAGGCTGCAGAGCCTGCCAACGACGCTGCGGCCATGCCCGTTCCGGTAGCCAATCCGTAGGTGTTTGCCACGCCGGCCGTATAGATTTCCTTCCCCGGAGCATGGATATCCAGTTCTTTCCGACCGAAGTTCGCACTCAGCGAAGGTTTGCCTTCCTTGTCGCTCGGAGCCACAATCATCAGGTTGCCGAGTTCATGTCCGGGAATCATGAAGCGATTCGGATAATACAATGTGTGTCCCAAGTCCTGTGAACTCTCTGTAACTGGCGCAATCACAAGTACGTCCTTCTGCTCCGCATAGCGCAAAGCGTCTGCTATCCAACTACGTTCTGAGACAGGAAACAACGTGTTTTGAGAAGGCAGAACGATAACTTTCGCCCCATGATCGACCGCGTATCGCATGGCCAAAGCCACGTCTTTGAGATACGGATCGCCGGCGGTCGCAACGCGCAAAGGCATGATAAGCGCTTCGTTACAAATGCCGTCGCCACCGATTCGGTTATCTCTCACACCGGCAATGATACTCGCCTCCATGGTTCCGATGTTGGCATCTTCCGTCAATAGCTGCCCATTCCCGTAACGGGTGTCGCGAATATCATTCGGTTTATCACCCACAATTTCCTTTCGGTTGTCGTCACCATGCTTCTGAAGATACGCTTCATACGCCTGCTGAGCCTGACGGATAGGTGTTCCTTGCATTTCTACCTCATATATCTTTTTCCATGATTCCGTCTTGGCAATAGGAAAACTATAGCCCAATATCATGAAAGACATATCCGCCAACGAATCCTTTGGCGCGTTCTTATCATAGAGTGTCTCGAACTCTTTTAGCGTTATCTCTTGACCGGGAAAGCGCTGGCGGAGTTTCGCGTCAAAGATCTTGGTATAGTGGCGCACGACTTTGGCTGCCAGAATACCTGCGTATCGTGAGGCGAGTGGCGACTCATACACAATCGTATCACGATAATATCGGTATTCTTTCATATTCCGTGGCGCATCTACCTGCACCATCTCGTCGCCGTCGAACTTATAAAACCGCTTGCCATCAGACACATAGTCGGCATATTTCTCACGCAATCTGAAATACTCCCGGTCACCTTGATTCAGGGTAAAGTTCATCGAACGATTTGTGCCCGCCTTGTCCTTACCTCCCAAGAAGTTCCAACCGACAATGTCGTCTACCAGTCCATTACCGTCGTCATCGCGCCCATTGGGTTTCTCTCTTTGGTTTTTCCAGACCTTACCTTTCAAATCCTCGTGGCTCACATCCAGACCGGAGCCTATCAAGGCTACGACGACGCGCCGGGCTTTACGCCCTTTCAGCAATTGATAGGCCTCGTTCGCCCCCACTCCATAGACCTTATCAGCCGTAGGATGCAGGTTATACCAGTCAAGATCACTTTGTTTATATTCCTGTGCCTTCATCGTTTGCGCCATCGAAGGCGCAAACAATAAAAGCATTATCGATAGGATTGCGTTATTTACGTTCATGTGTTTCATTTTCATCCTGCTCCTCTAATCGAAGCATCCTTTATGTTTATTCTTGATTCCGAAGTCATTTGTCAGCACTTAATCGCTCATATTACCGATACGCTGCAAGTCTACATTGAATTGTTCTTTGAAATACCTAATGACAATATCATACTTCCGTCTTACCAATTCATGACTCAGGACTCCATCCGAAGCCTCAAGTTTGGCCAGCGGAGTAGACACAATAGTTTTCAAATAGTCGAACCAATCCTCACGCTCGCTGCTCTTATGAGCGCTATTTAAGAATCCTTCTGCCAATGAACCCTCAATATTAGAACCGTAAGCAGATACCGCGGTAAAAGCTTGAGGAATACTTTCGCGCGCCGTTCCCTTGTTTACATCGGGATAGATACGTCGTAATAAGAGCGTACACATATCCTGTCTGAATTGGTCTTTCTGTTCTTTGGTCATCTGCGGAAGCTCGCTGCTTCCCCAATTCACCGCAAAATACTCGTAGCCTTCAAAGGCATTGATACGCTTGTAGTCCTCTTCTGTGGGTACTTCGGTATATCCACCTTCCAGATAAAAGAGCTTTCCGCAAAGCAGAATGCGCAAGGGCAAATGCTTTTTCAGGAACTCGGTCGGGAATAAATCTAAGAATTGCGTCTTCAATAAAGACACTTGTTCCCCCACCTGTGCCTCTTCCGGCAATGCGTAAAGATAGCCCTCATCCTGCATTCTGTTCTTGCTCCACAGGAAACTTTGTGTAGATCCCCATGCAAAATCAGTATCGCTAAATTTATAAAGCAACAAGGAACCTGTCTTATCATACACCTCCCGAATTGTTTTATCATAAGGATGATTACCTTGAGGCAGGGTGTGCGGGCCTACGATTTCTTCAGAACCATTGGTTGGTTTGACCGGATCTTCATTTCCACAAGCGGCCAATGTCAACGCCAAAACTATATATAATATACTCTGTTTCATATCTTCGTCATTCTTATTTATCTAATTCCGGATTCCGTTCTCTCACTTCGCGAGGGATGGGCAGCACATATTTGCTACTGTTCTTTTCCAAGCGAACAGTCTGTACCTGCCCTTTTACAATAGAGAAAGTATGCTGGAGCGCGGGCATTCCCAATCGCCGCAAATCAAACCAGCGATGATCTTCAAAACTAAACTCAAGTCTTCGTTCATCCAAGCAGGCTTTCAACAGTTCCTCTCCATCCATTATATCCAGCTTTACATACGGATCAGTGAAGCGTGCCTCACGCAATGTATTGAGATCATTCAATGCCAACCTACGCATTTCTTCATCTTTGGTGAGCAAATACTTACGGGCATAAACCTCTGCTCTGTTCAGATAAGCTTCCGCCACACGCATTCCTTTGGTAGGATTCTGGATAACATTATCACTTTTACGGCCTACCAACAGATGCTTTTCAGGGAAAAAACCATTCATAACAAGGTAAGCATTGTAGTAAGCCTCACGCCGAATGTCGTTGGAAGCATACTTGTTTTCCAGTTCCTTGCTCACGGTGAAGGCCGGTAGCTTACCCGGATCGATATAAAAGTTTACTCCCATGAAATACGCCGAATACTCGCCGTTGACCGAATAGCCCCAGATCAATTCCGGACTACCACTGTTATACACGCCACCTTTTGACATATCATACATTACGATGCCCTGCCAGTCGTCATACGAATAGAACTGACGAAGCTTCAAAAGCGTGGGCTTACGTTCTATAACGGAAGAACTGTATTTGATAACCTCGTCCCATTTGCCCTCATAAAGATATACCCGAGCCAACAACATGTCGACAAACAACGGCGATACGGTGTACACGTTATGAGCCACCGGGCCATTCTTGGCAAAGAGGTTACGTGCTTCAAGAAGATCTTTTACGATTTGTTCGTACACTTCAGCCACGCTACTGCGCTTCGGAAACTCATCTTTCACCGTAGACTTCAAAACAAGTGGCACGCCGGGAGCCGCGTTGGCCTCCGTATTCTCCGTGTTGTAAGGTGGCGCATACGCGTTGACAAGCATGAAATAGTAGAAAGAGCGCAGACTCAAAGCCTCGGCCTTGATACGTTCTTTTGCCTGTTCGGAACCCGTGACCAAAGGTAACTGATCAATGACAACATTGCATCCATTGATCCAATGATAGAGATTTTGCCATGAATTATACCATGGCACATTGTTTTTCTGCAGCTGTTCAAACATGTCTTCAGCCCAAGTAAAAACCGGTCCACCACCAAGAAGCATCGTTTCCTGACCTGTGGCGTCGGAATAATTGCTTTCTACATTATCCGTTAACAACTCAAGATAAGGAAAGATGGGTGTACGAGAAGCATAACCCTCACCTAATAGTAGTTCTTCCAAATCGGTTGTAGTACTTGGTCTTACCTCGTCTTGACTGCTTTCCATAAGAAAATCGCTACAAGCCGTCAATAACAAGGCTATCGATAACGCACCTAAGAATATGATATTTTTCATTGAAGCCATCATTAAAATTACAAACTAAAATTCAAAGTAAGACTATAACTTGGCGTAATCGGCTGAGAGCCAGTAGCTACTTCGGGGTCTACGCCGTTATAATCTTTGCTTACTATGATAAACGGATTACTAATAGCACCGCTGACAGAGAGGTTTTTCAACATCATCTTGCTTGCGACTTTCGCGGGTACTGTATAGGACAAAGAGATGTTATTACACCGTAAGAAAGAGGCATTTACTACCCGTGCCGTAGAATAATTGTACATTCGGTGACGATACTCCGTTGATCCATCAGGCAAATTCACCAGCGGTATGTTTCGATAAGGGATGGTAGGAATCTGGGTATGCGCCTCATCACCGGGCTTTTGCCAACGCCGCACCATGTCTTTAGACAAATTGGAATAGGCCGAAGGTGTGCTGTTATTCAAATAATCTTCGTCAAACAAATCTGTAAGGAAGCGCTTTCCACCGAGCGCAATACTGAAAGATGTAGACAAAGTCAATGTCTTCCAACGCAACACGGTCGACATACCACCCGAGAAATCAGGCTCTGTTGTTCCGGCATAGGCCATATAGGTTGTAGCATCGAACGGATTAGCACCTTCCTCTTTGGTTGGAATCTTAAACAAAGGATACCCTCCTTGCGAGTCAAGTCCCGTAAAATTCCATGCCCAAAAGGCTCCTACCGGATAACCTTTCTTATGAACAGAGCCTCCCGCTGCGGCTCTCCAATTCTGATTTTCGGCGATAGTGGATCGTATTTCGTTGAAATTCTTTGCCGTGTTAAGCGAAAAACTCCACACCCAATCCTTGGTTCTCACAGGCGTTACGCTTGCCGTCAACTCGAAACCTCGGTTGGTCATGCTGCCACCGTTGATTGGCATGAACAAAACTCCATACTCATAAGGCACGGCTTTAGAAACAATCATGTCCGAAGTATGCTTCGAATAATATTCCGCACTGAAGGCAATACGGTTTTTCAATACACCGAAATCAATACCAAGGTTGATACTTTTCGTCTTTTCCCAGCGCAGATTATCATAAGGTAATGACTTTATCTTCAAGATATAACGGCCTGTTCGGATATCAATAAAATCACGACCACGACCCAACTGCGCTATCAGGTCGGGGCCGCAGTTCTCTACGACATTGCCCTGCCAACCGTATGAGCCACGCACATTGAAGTCGCTGATCCACGACAGGTGCTTAATCCATGGTTCATTGATGATGTTCCAACGGGCACCGACAGACCATACGGGCAGGAAACGGTTGCGTTCGTCCTGTCCGAAACGGTTGGACGCGTCCGAACGGACACTGGCCGATAATATGTAACGTTCGTCATAGCTATACATTCCTGTGGCAAACAGGCCGACAGTATTGATTTTACGGTCGATAACGGAGTTGGAGAAGTTGTCGTATAGTTCATTGGCTATCAAATTGGAACTATTCAACGGGTCTACAACTTGACGCGGTGGCAACATAATCGATTTACCCCGCTGACGAAAATAACCATAAACGGTCGTATTATATCCGTCGTATTTATTGCTGCGCATTTCGCCTCCGGCCATGAAACTCAGTCGATGTACATCGTTTAAAATCTTATTATAAGATAAGGTAGCACGCAAAGTATAGTTCTTGTTGCGGCTTTCCGTTGTGTTCAACTCACCTCCATGAGGCAAACGAGACTTCTTATATTCCAGGTCTCCAGGCCCATAAAGCCCGAACTCATAGCCTCGCAGATTGGTAATAAAAAAGCTCCGCTCATCGGCATACGACTCTCCGACCACGTTGGAGGTATTGTATCCGAGCAAACCTTCAAAGCGTAAGCCTTCAGCGATCATCCATCTTAGGTTGGCAGAGAGTGCCATTGTGTTCGTCGTATTGGTATTTCCTGTGTTATTAAGTTCATTGATGATATTATACATTCTGCGGTTGGCATCCTGTGTTTTAGCATAATAAAACAAGGAACCATCTTCATTGTATGCCGGAATAGCACGGTTTATCGTTCGGGCATAGTAGTAAGGATCTACGCGGAAGAAACCATGGGTCTCATGAGAAGCCGCATTTAAGCGCACACCTAAACTCACCTTACTACTGATTTTGGTATCAATGCTTACCGAAGCACTATAATTTTTCGAATCGTTACCTTTGGATATACCATTAGTAAACGAACCATTAAGTGATGCATAGTAATTCATATTGCCCGATCCTCCACTGAGACTTACACCATGATGATGGCTCATCGAATTGCGAAACAACTCTTTAAACCAATCTGTATTGTTGGAACGTGCCTGTCTTACCCCATCCACAAATTGCTGATAGGTAATCTCTTTACGCAAATATTGCCCTAAAAGTCCTTCATATCCGATTCGTTCGAGGGGACGATTGGCCTCACTGATAAGTCCTCTTCGATAAATTTCACTTGAAACATCGATACGTTCCGAGGAATTCATCAGGTTCATCCGGCTGTAGTGTATACGCGGGGTGACGGATATACCACCGCTGTAATTCACCGAAATACGTCCGCTCTTACCTTGCTTGGTTGTAATAACAATGACACCATTGGCCGCTTTCACGCCATACATCACTGTCGCTGCGGCATCTTTCAACACGGAAATCGTCTGAATATCGTTCGGACTTAACCACGAGATAGAATTACCTACGAAATTCTTAATCATGTCGAAATTGTCCTGATTGATATTGCCCAAAGCATCGAGGTCACGCGTTTTAAACGGCAGCGGGTCTTCTTGAATGATACCATCGACCACCCACACCGGTTCCTGATTACCCAACAGAGTAGACGTTCCACGCACGCGTACCTTTGGAGTGGCACCTACCAATCCGCTGGTATTCAATACACTCGTACCCGACAGTTTTCCCTGCAACATCTGTTCAATGCTCTTTTGTCCGTCATAGAAAAGATCTTCTATCTGTACTGTGTTGGCCGAACCGATCATTTCGTTTTTTCTAATGCGCTGATAACCGGTAACGATGACCTCATCGATAAGCGACACGTCGTCGGCCATCGTCACATGGAGCATTTCCTCGCCGCGCCATGCCACCGTCACAGCCTTCATGCCGGCATAAGTAAATTGCAGAACAGGACGCTTCGCATAGGTTTCTATCCTAAAAAAGCCTTCCAGATTGGTCTGAGCGCCTTCCGATGTCCCTTTAATAAAGACGGTAACTCCGGGTAAAGGCTCTCTCATATTTTCGGATAAGACCTTACCTTGAATCACGACCTTGCCTTTTCCCGCCTGATTTCCGGACAAACCACTTTGCGACAAGCCGTCTGAGGCTCCGCCCGTTTGGGCAGATGTCTGCGTGATATTGATAAACTTACCATTCACGGAATACCTGAAAGGCTTGTTTTGCAGCAAGAGAGAAAGGACTTTCTCTACCGTTTTGTTTTTTAGTTGTACGCTAACCGTATAACCTTGCACCTCATCATAGGTGAACAAGACCTTGAATCCGGATGCTTTTTCAACTCTTTTCAGCGCGTTGGCCAATGATTCATTACGACATTCCACCGTAATTTTGTCGGTCAACGATTGTGCTTCGACAGCAGCAACGTTTCCCCAAAAAGCAAACAACGCCACAACAATCCTGCAAGCAAATCTACTCAACGCTTGCCGTTTTTTTAGTTTATAACTCATAAATGATGTATTTTTAAGGTATCACCTATAGGATTAACGACCCAAATGAAATATCGGGCATTAGTTTTCCTCTCTTTTTTTAGAAAGAACGATTTTGTTATCTTTCAACTCGGCTTCGATATAGCTGAACGCGTTCAGGTTTTTCACGACTTGCGATATATCGGCATTGCGGTCGGCAATGAAGTGAAGACGATAGCTCATCAAGGAGTTATCGCAGATCTCAATGCTCACATTATACCATCTGCCGATTTCCTTCAGGATGTCAATCAGTGGCAGATTGTCAAAATAAAAATAACCGTCTTTCCACTGAATGTAATACTCCGTATCGACACAGGTCACGTTAAATCCTTCGTCATCGCTTAATGTCGCGTCTTCGCCGGGCTTTAACACAACTTTTTGACGGCTCGTTTTATTGCTTATCGCCACCGAACCCGACACCAAAGTCACATGATTGTCCGAGCCGGGATAAGCTTTCAGATTGAACTCCGTGCCCAATACACGGGTCAGAATCCTATCGGTTTCTACGATAAAAGGATGCCGGGCGTCTTTCTTCACTTTAAAATAAGCTTCCCCTTTCAGTTTTACTCGCCTTACATCGCCCGAGAAACGAGCCGGAAATATCAACTTACTCTCCGCATTGAGCGTAACACTTGTGCCGTCGGAAAGAATCAGTTTATATGCTTTTCCACGAGGTGTAGACAACATTCGCACCCCCTCCGCACGCGTCGAGGTATGTGAAAAATCGGCCCGTTCGTCATCAATCACCACCCCTTCGTCGTGATAGGCGAGTTCAATATCCTTCATCTGTTCGTCGGCTTTGCCCAACAAAATCTTCTGCGGGCGGTCTTCTGCCACGAAAGCCATCAGATGATCGGCAGCCGGCCGGCCATCTAAATAGGAATGAATGCCCCATACCATTGCGACAACGGCAGCAGCCGCGGCGGCAACATACAACAATCTGCGCCGATAAGAACTCCGTAAGCGGCGGGGCGCAAGCTCGGTAGCGCAAAAATGTTTCCAAGCTTTCGCTGTGTCAGGAGCTGGACTTTTCTCTCTAAGTCTTGCACAACGATAGCTCCACAACAAACGATACGCATCCTGCGAAGCTTTGTCAGACAGCAACGCGCCTATTTCGTCATCCGTCAACTCGTCCCAGTTATCTATCCGATTCACTACCTCGTGCTCCTCGGTAGCGTCCGCGTTCTGATGTAAATTATCAATATCCATGTTCATTATATAATATAACGATTATCGATTCTTTTTGGTTATCTTCCGGTTTGCGTATTCTATAGAAAAAGATTCACGCAATAATCGCAAACCTTTCATGACATGCTGCTTCACCCCACTGATTGAAATATCGAGCAAGGCCGCAACTTCCTTATAGGTATGTCCCTCATAAAAACACTGATCCATCACAAAACGGGTACGAACAGGGAGCTTTTCCATCACACGATTTATCAATTCGATGTATTCTTCCTGTTCATCCATGTTCCAGTCTATGCCATGCCGGCTCATGTCAAGAAAGAACTTGGCATAAGCAGACTCTACCTTAGCATGTTTCAGATAATCCAGACAACGATTGTAAACACATTGCCGTAAATAGGCAACACCATATCGATGATGCGGGTAGGAAAAGTCTTCCCAAGCGCGAGTAAAGACATCATTCACCACATCTCGGGCCACTTCCGAATCATGCACTATATAAAGAGCATTATAATATAATTGGGAATAATTTTCTTTGAACAACTTTTCAAATGCGCATTCCCGATCACGTACGCCCATCATTATACGCTTTTATGAATAAAACTATTTTACAAACTTACACAAAATCCTGCGATTACAGGCCAACTTGAAGCATATTAACTTGAAAAAAACCAACATTTTTAACGAAAAGCCTTTGTTGTAAGTAAAATAATTTGTTACTTCGCAATCATCAAAAATACCTAAATAAAGATGATCGACACACAGGAACTCTACAATACGCTCATACTGGCCCGACTGGGATTCTGGCATATCGACAAGATGCAGGTGCTTTACCGGCAGGTGGGCAACGCAACCGACATCATAGGGCACAGCAACGACATACGCACGCTGATGCCCGAGGCCACGCCACGCTTCATGGCGCTCTTTCAAAACACGGACGAAGTGCGGCGACGGGTGGACGAAGAGTTGCGATGGGCCGAACAACACCACGTGGAAATACTCACACCGAAGGACGAACGCTACCCCCGACGGCTGCTGGAGTGCGCCGACGCGCCGCTGGCTCTCTACTATCGGGGCACGACCGACCTCAACGCACGCCACGTGGTCTGCGTCGTGGGCACCCGCCACTGCACGACTTACGGACAAGATCTCATCCGCCGTTTCATGACCGACCTGCAGCGGTTCTGTCCCGATACGCTCATCGTCAGCGGACTGGCCTACGGCGTTGACATCCACGCCCACCGACAAGCGCTCCACAACGGCCTGCCGACGGTGGGCGTACTGGCTCACGGCCTCGACACGCTCTATCCGCCGACCCACCGCAACACAGCCAACGAAATGGCCACACACGGCGGACTGCTCACCGAATATACCACCTGCACCAACGCCGACAAGGCCAACTTCGTGCGCCGCAACCGTATCGTAGCGGGCATGAGCGACGCCTGCGTCCTCGTAGAGAGCGCGGCACGGGGCGGCGGACTCATTACGGCCCGGCTGTCGCGCGACTACAACCGTGACACGTTTGCCTTTCCCGGTCCCGTGGGAGCCGAATACAGCGAGGGTTGCAACCAGTTGATACGCGACAACGGCGCCGCTCTCATCACGTCGGCCGAGGATTTCGCCGACGCCATGGGCTGGAAAACTGAATATATGCTGCAGAAAGTGCGCCGCGAAGGTATCGAGCGGCAGCTCTTCCCCACGCTCTCGCCCGACGAACAACATATTATCGACACCCTCACCACCACAAACGACCTCACCATCAATCAACTATCCGTCAAAGCCGACTTGCCCATCGCGACCCTTTCGGGACTTCTTTTTCAACTCGAAATGCAAGGATTTGTCAAGCCCATGGCCGGTGGCATATACCACCTAATACGCTGATAGATAGTGATTTTCCTGTAAAAGATTTTGAAAGAAGCAAAAATATTCGTTACTTTGCATGGGCCTTTATGCCCATTTTAATATCTATTTTTGGTAAAATTAGAGATTATGAAAAAGCTATTAGTTATGATTGCAGCCTTCGTAATGGCTGTTCCTTCATTCGCTCAGTACAAGAGCGGCGGTTTCGCATTCAGTGAAGAAAGTGTTTATTATGGTATCCGCATCGGTATGACGGCAGCCAGCGTTGGCGGCGACTGGAACTTGGACAACAAAGTAGGTATGACCTTGGGTGGTGTCCTCGGCGTTCGCTGCTCGCAAACCATGCCCGTATTCATTGAAAGCGGCCTTTACTACACAGAAAGGGGTGGCAAGACCAGCGTAACCAAGACCAGTCTCAACTATCTCGAGGCACCCGTGCTCATCAAATTTGGCATTCAAGCAACTGAAGACATTGCCATTCTGCCCTTCGTAGGCCCTTATTTCTCTTACGCTGTCAGCGGTAAGACCACGCTCAACAGCAACCAAGCGGGCAAGAAAGAAAAGATCAGCTCGTTCCGCGACAACTATTTCAAGCATGGCGACATGGGATTCAAGCTCGGATGTGGTGCTGAATACAATAACATTTATATCGAAATGGGCTATCAATTTGGTTTAGCCAACATTTCAAAAGACGATAACCGCGACGCCACGGGTCACGCTTTCTTCGCTAACTTCGGCGTAAACTTTTAATTCAATATGAAACGTTATTGCCAAACCCTCGACCTAAAGGCCGACCCGGAACTCATCGCCCGGTATCGGAAAGCCCACAGTCAACCCGAAATGTGGCAGGAAATCATCGACGGAATCCGTCAGGTGGGCATTCTCGAAATGGAAATCTATATCTTAGGCAGCCGCCTCTTCATGATTGTAGAGACGCCGGACGACTTCGATTGGGACACGGCGATGGCCCGTTTGGCCACGTTGCCCCGCCAAGCGGAGTGGGAAGCCTACACGTCAAGGTTTCAATCGGTGGCTCCGGGACAGACTTCAAATGAGAAATGGCAGATGATGGAACGCATGTTCCACCTCTACGAAAAATCATGAAATAACCTTAAACCCAAATCTCTAAGTTTGCAATATGAATTGCAATAAATAAAGAGATTTGGGTTGAAAAGGCGAACGAACAGAACAAAAAACGCCGACGGGCCTGCTTCTGAAATGGAAGCAGGCCCGTCGGTGTTACAGGGAAGAATGCTTTAGCCTCTCATCGCCAATGCCTTGTTCTCGTTTTCCTCCATAATCTCGCGTTCACCCGGCCCTTTGTCGTTGATACCACACAAGTGGAGAATGCCGTGGATAATGACACGGTGCAGTTCTTCGTAATAGTCCTTGCCCAGTTGTTCGGCATTGCTGCGCACGGTATCGAGCGAGATGACGAGGTCGCCGTTGAGTACATCGCCCTCATCGTAGTCGAACGTGATGATGTCGGTGTAGTAATCGTGGCCGAGATACTCGTTGTTCACTTCCAGAATCTTTTCATCGTCTACAAACATGTAGCCGATTTCGCCGACCTTGCGGCCGTGTGAAGCTGCCACCCGCTTAATCCAAGCCGTGGTCTCACGCTTCTTGATTTTCGGCATTTTCACGCCGTCTACGTTGTAAGTGATCATGTGGTAAGAATCGGAAAGCCTCCCCCGCCCCTCCCAAGGAGGGGAGTGCCTGATGGCTTGGGCAAATCGGCTTTGTTTTTAGTGGTAATTTTCGTATTTAAATCTTTACATTAGAGTTTTTATAATTACTCTTTTTCGTCTTTAAATCTTCGCATTAGAGCCTTTATGATTACTCTTCTTCGTCTTTAAACCTTTGAGTTAGAGCCTTATTTTTTACTCTTTTACTTTTTTACTGCTTTACCTTTTTTTCTCGTTTTCCGTCAGGCACTCCCCTCCTTGGGAGGGGCGGGGGAGGCTTTGTGGCAGTTGAATCTCTTTCCCAAACCTCTTCAGTTCTCTCATGAGCGACGAACTCACGTATGCCAGTGCCGGATCGGCATAGAGCAGGATGGTTTCCAGACCGCCGAGCGCACGATTGGCGTCAGCTATGTCGCGCTCATACTCGAAGTCCTTGACGTTGCGCACGCCCCTCACCACGAAACGGGCACCCTCACGACGGGCGAAGTCGATGGTCAGGTCGTCGTAGGTTTTCACCTCAATAGCCTTCTCATCGGCATAGAGTTGTCGAATCGCGGCAACCCGTTCCTCGGCCGTCCACATATAGTGTTTGTTCACATTGACACCCACGCCGATGACAAGGCGGTCGAAAAGTGGCAGCGCACGCCTCACGATAGAGTCGTGGCCCACGGTGAAAGGGTCAAAACTACCCACGAAGATAGCAGTTCTCATGTGTGCAAAAGTAATAATTAATTATAATAGTCGCAACGATTTGGGCATCGTATTGCGGTTTTTGTCGGTCGATTATCTATATGAAGGTAGTTCTGCCTGTTCATCCATCCCTTTACAAGCGTGCCAGCCATAAGCCGAAGAAGCGGTCGTAGACCACGTAGCCGTCGGGGCGGTCGTAGACCATTTGGCGATCGATGAGTGTTTTCAGGGCCGTTCTGACCGAGCTGGTGGCTTTCAGCTGATGATGCGTGATGAACTGATGAGCCAGAGGTGTGGCTACGACACCTTCCTTGGCTATCGCCACGATGAGTCCGGCCTGTGTCTCGGTGAGCGAGGCGTAATAATTCTGATAGACAGGTTCCTGTTCGCTGACCAGCTCCGTAATGACGTGGTCGATGAAGTCGGGCGTGATGCCGCTGTCGGCGTATTGATATATGCGGTTCAGAACCGATTGCGCATACCACGTGATGCCATCTACCCGGCGGTAGAGATGGCTGAAGGCGTCGGTCGTCATCTCGCGATTCTGCTGTCGGAAGAAACGGTTGGCAAAAGCGTGATAGCTTGTGGAGTCTATGTTATGGAGTTGCATGATTTGCGAGCTCTGAAAGAACGGGCGGTTGGCCGACGTGAACATTTCTTCCATCAGGTGTTGCATGCTGCCCGCAAAGATGAAGTAGACGTTGGGCAAAAACTGGATATAAGAGCGCAAGATAGCTTCTATCCCCTTGTCGTTGTAGGACAGAATTTGCTGAAACTCGTCAATGGCCACGTAGCATCGGTAGTCAGACCGGTGCATATATTCGAAAACACGTTTCAGAGTCTGGGCTTCTTCCGTGGGTCGGATGTCGAGCGATACGGAGGGAAGTCCCGTCAGTTGGTCGAAACTTACCGTGGGACGCAAGCTACCGAAGAACTCCTGTATGCGCCGCAACGCCGCTTGGGGCGTAGAGTCGAGGCGGCCCAGAATGGTGCGAGCCATGAGTTGCACCAGCTGTTCTAAATTTTTAGTGGCGAAAATATCCAAATAGAAGCATTTAGCCTGCGAATCGGTTTGACTTATTTTGCTGAAGACATGTTGAATCAATCCCGTCTTGCCCACACGGCGTGGCGCTATCAGCGTCACGTTGCGCTCGTTGTGCAGCGCGTCGATAAGCTTTTGGGTCTCTTCCTGTCGGTCGCAAAAATAGTCGGCTCCCTTATAACCGTAGATAATAAAAGGATTGTTGAGTTGTTTCATTCTAATCTTATTGCGTAAATTACGTTGCGCAAGTTACGCAATAAGAATGAGAAAAGCAAATTTTAGAGTGAGAAATGTGGAATGTGGAAGTATAGAATGCGTTTACCGATCTATGACTTCCGTGTTTGTAAATGGCAGGCCGTAAGCCATTGCAAACATAGTAACTACGGCAGGCGCATGGCGATTTCATCATAAACCTGTGTTCGGCTTTTGGGGATGTACCGCTTCTCATTTCTTTTTATCACAATTTCTCCATCATCTTGGAGGCTTCACGACAACAACGGAAAACAGCATCGGTATCTCGCCATTCTTTCCTGCTATTTTGAACGTTCCGTCCTTTTCGGATATCATATTCCCGAACAGGTTGAATGGTGAGTAATCATACTCTCCGAAAGACTTTATCTGCAAACCATTACAGAGCAAACCATTCAGCACTACAGCCAGCCCGTGGTTCCATGTAACGGTTTTTTGCTGATTATCGGCTTTTGAATCAGTGTAGGTTGCTTCTTCTACAACATAAGGCTCTTTGCGTGAATAAGCATATCTGACTTGTGAAAAATCTTCATTGAGCATCCATAATATGGGGTGAAATTCCACGATAACGAACTTTCCACCGTCTTTCAGCATCTGTGAGACTACTTGCCCCCATTGGATTAAGTCGGGCAACCAATTGACAACACCGTAAGATGTATATACAATGTCAAACTGTTGCCCTTTCAGCACGGCAGGTGCATCGTAGATGTTGCAGCAGCAGAATTGTGCATTCAGACCTAATTCCTCGTTCAAAGCCTTTGCCGTTTGTATAGCCTCTTCCGAGAAATCCACACCCACGACATTGGCTCCCAACTTTGATAATGAAAGCGTATCCATGCCGAAATGGCATTGAAGATGCAAGATAGACTTTCCTCGAACGTCGCCCAGCAAAGACAAATCCAAATCGGGAACAGACTTTACTTCTCTCTTGAATTTATTCAAATCATAAAATGAGGAATGCAGATGTATCTTTGTCCTTACATTCCACGCTTCCTTATTTGTCTTATAATAATCTTCCATCGTTTGTTTCGTATTGATTTACTATTTATTTTTCTTTTCCCAACGTTGAACCCTGCCCATACAAAAGAATGCAGAAAACAAGCTTAGTATGGTAAGAACGATGCCAATTACCGCCCATACAAACATCCGCGAAGGAGATAGAATAGAAGACTTTGCAAATTCGACAAAGGCATAAATGCAATAAGGCAATGTCAGGAGGCTGGTAATGATAACGGGCACATACTTTTGATACACAATCCACTGTGCGATATGTATTAAAAGGTGAACCGAATACCCTGTTAATGCGGCAAACCACCATTGATATTCCCCTGTCCAAACAGAGCAAAACGAAACGACAGAAATAAGTATAAACTCGTGAGCAGTACCAACGGCAAAGGTGGAAGTGGAATAATCGAAAGTTCCTCGTCGAGTGAAGAATGATTCAATTTTAGGGTATCGTTTTTTCAACTCTTCCCTATTCCTGTCAATCCAACGTCTAAACATAATGATTTCCTCATATTCATGAACCATAAACACGAAAGGAAGAAGCATCATTATTAAGTTTATTTTTGTCATAACTTCCCACTGGAGGATACTAGTAAATCAACTTTTGTTGTTGCTCGTACCATTTTTTTTTATTTTAGTTGTTATTCGATTATGAAAGAAAGTGGAGCAAATGCCTTTTGTGGGCAATCGTCCCACAAGTTTGATTAAAGTCCATCGTATTCGTTTGAACCACCACCTTCATTAGGTTGTGAAGTAGGTTTTGTTGAACTTTTCTTTACAGTAGCTTGATTATTTCTCCATTCTTCCTGTGTGAGTTTGGTGAAATGCGCTGTGCGAATGTCATTCATCAATGGGACAGGCTTGTTGTATTCCGTATGGCTGTAAGTGAATCCACATTTCTCTTGCACTCGTTTTGATTTCTCGTTGCCATCAAAATATCCGCACCAAATGGTAGGCATCTGCAAATCCTCAAAGGCATATCGAATCAATTCGCTGACGGCTTCGGGAATCAGGCCTTGCCCCCAATATGGCTCGCCTATCCAATAGCCAATCTCACAATCGCTACTTGCCATTTTTGCGGAGTGAATCTCACTCCTTGCTGTCATGATACCTACGCTGCCGACTGTTTCGCCTGTCTCTTTCAGAACAACAGCGTATGTTTCCGGATCAGATAACACGCTCTTAATGATTTCGCGACTATTCTCAACGCTCGTGTGTGGAGGCCAACCTGCGATGGGACCGATATTCGGATTACAGGCATACTTGTAGAGTGCTTCGGCGTCGCTTTCCTGCCATGGTCTTAAAATCAAGCGTTTGGTTTGTAGTTCCATATTCCTATTGATAAAAGTTTTTTTATCGTCTGCTCTTCGGGCATTGCGCCAGCAGATTATATAATAAGGTTTCCCTCGCTGTCCATCTTCCAAAATAGATTATAGGCTACCTCGAACACATAGTTGTCCAAGTCTTTGAAATAGCCACTATATCCTCCCCAAAACACTTTCTGTGCGGGTTTCACAACGGTTGCCCCAAGCCGTTCGGCTTCCTGCATCACGGCATCGACTTCCTCCTCCGATGTGGCGTTATAACTGATTGTCATACCCGAAAAGGTAGTCTGTTGATACCTTAACGTGGTGTCTTTTTCCAATTCTTGCAGTGGATATACTCCTAAAACTATCCCACCCAAAGGAAACAATGCGTAAGTCTCCTGACTTTGTCCCGACTTCTTCCAGCCCAAGCCCTCATAGAATGCCAATGCCTTTTGAAAGTCTTTTACTCCTAATGTGATTAAAGAGAATTTCTGTCTCATAAGTTGTACTTTATAATTTAGTTATCAAAACAACCTCTGATACTGCGCGTTGCCATCCTTGTTAAGCCGCAAATCTTACGCCCAATGAGTTGTCAAAACAACTCACCCTCTCTTTGAACAAGCAGGTTGTTGCGCCCCAGATGGCTGTAGGCCAAGGGCGTAGCCATGCGTCCGCGTGGTGTCCGCTTGACGAAACCCTCCATGATGAGGAAGGGTTCGTAGACGTCTTCCACCGTACCGGCGTCTTCGCCGATGGCCGTGGCGATGGTGCCGACGCCCACCGGACCGCCGTGAAACTTGTCGATAATCGTCAGCAGAATCTTATTGTCGATGTCGTCGAGGCCGTATTGGTCGATATTGAGAGCCTTGAGTGCCACTTGGGTGATGGAAGTGGTGATGGTGCCGTTGCCTTTCACTTGGGCAAAGTCGCGCACACGGCGCAGCAGCGAGTTGGCGATACGGGGCGTGCCACGGCTGCGTCGGCCTATTTCGTCGGCCGCATGGTCTTCGATGGGCACCTTTAGCAGCGTGGCCGAACGGCGGATGATGCGCTTCAGCGTTTCGGGATCGTAGTATTCCAAGTGCATGTTGATACCGAAACGGGCCCGCAGCGGTGCCGTGAGCATGCCACTGCGCGTTGTCGCGCCTACGAGTGTGAACGGATTGAGGTCTATCTGTATGGAGCGTGCCGATGGGCCTTTGTCGATCATGATGTCGATGCGGTAGTCCTCCATAGCCGAGTAGAGATACTCTTCTACTACGGGCGAAAGTCGGTGAATCTCGTCGATGAAGAGCACGTCGTTGGGTTCCAGCGACGTCAGAATACCCGCCAGATCGCCCGGTTTGTCGAGTATGGGACCACTTGTTATCTTGAATCCCACGCCCAACTCGTTGGCGATGATGTTGCTCAGTGTCGTTTTGCCCAGTCCCGGCGGCCCGTAGAGCAGGGTATGGTCGAGCGGTTCGCGGCGATACTTGGCTGCTTCCACGAAAACTTCCAGATTCTCAACGACCTTAGGCTGACCGTTGAAGTCGGCGAAGCGCAGGGGTCGCAGCGCGTTCTCAAATTCTTTTTCGGCCGAAGAGAGCCGTTCTTCTCTTATATCAAAATCTTCAGACATGTATTATTCATTGTTCTTTCGGCAAAAGTAAGCATAAAAATCGAGAAATGCGAAGCCTTCGCTAACACATTGATACATAATGCGTTGCAAAAGCAGCCCTTTTACACGCTAAAAGCTATGCTTTGACCTTGTAATAGTTATGCTTTTAGCGTGTAAAAGGGCTGCTTTTGCAAACCGAAAGAACTACTGTTGAATTTTGTCCCTCTGAACCGGAGAAAACTATCTTAACTTCTATACGCTACTTTATCCGATTCCTACAGCTGTTTTGAGTTATTTATTTCTTCCCTCATAGGTTCCCCCCTTGTTTTTACCAAAGGATGGTAATGCTGTTACCGGCGTGTGGTAATTCGATTCTCGTCGGTTCAGCCCCGATTGCTTGGCTGATTACATGAAAAAGATTAACTTTGTAATGAACCCGACAAGTTTAAACAATGAGAATAGAGCATATCGCAATCTACGTGAGAGACCTTGAAGGAGCGAAGAGATTCTTCATGAAATATTTCGGAGCAAGGTCTAATGAACTATATCACAATCCGAGGACAGGATTGCGTTCTTATTTCCTAATTATTGCTGGCCGTAAAAACCGAGTTGTAAAAAATAGTCATCGACTATCATCAACAATAATAAATAGTATTACAGGTACTATTGGTGTTCTTTTTAACTTCATGTTCTGCAGAAATGGATTAGTTTTGGACCACTGAGCATATAAGTTAGTTATCTCCAATCCTATCGGACAGCAATAATAAAACAATATTCAATAAATTCCCTACTTTTATACATCTTTAATTTATGACGAATAAAATCAACACATTACATGTGATTATCTTTACAACATTTGCATTAATTTCTTGTAACCACATCAAAAACAAAGACTTTAAAGTAAATATTCTTGCTCTGACGGAGTCTGAAAGTGTCTATTTTATACAAAAAGTAGACACAATAGAATATAAATGTTATATTATTACAGAAGATACCGATAAAATAAGTATAACAGTACCCTATAGTGCTAATGATTTTATTGATGATTTAAAGAGAAAGAGCAAGAGTCTTTCTTATTTTCCAATAGCTCAAAAACAGAAGGGATATAGAGAAACCTTGCAAGAAATAAAAATGTGTATAAATGTTATTTTAAATAAACATTCAAAAGAAAAACCTATCAGTATATTTTGTAATCTGTCAGATTTTAGTGATATTGCCATTATTGTTTCGAAACGACTCCCAGAAAAGAAATGTAAGAATAGATCTCAGATAGAAGAGTGTATTAACCATACTACATTAGCAGCTGATTTGACCGCAATATTGGGAATGTATAATATGAGCGTACAATCCATATCATTAGATTCAGAAGCAAAAAGTATTTTTATGAACAAGGAATTATTTTTATCAAACCACACTACATCTATTATGGACATACCTCAAAAAATTCTTGCTGTTCCAATTAAAATTATTACTGTCGTTCGATGATGGCGCACGGCTGGAAATCATGAACAAACCACAGATGACGGACGGAGAGAAAAGCCGGAACCGCACAGGTTACATTCATCTGGCTTTCGGTACAGGTGGCAAGGAAGGAGTAGATACGCTGACGGAACGGTTAAGGGCCGACGGCTTCCACGTTATCGATGGTCCACGGACAACGGGCGACGGCTATTACGAAGCGTGCGTAGAAGGTTTCGAGGGAAACTTAATTGAAATAACCATTTAACCCAAATCTCTAAGTTTGCAATATGAATTGCAAACTTAGAGATTTGGGTTAAATGTGTCAGAACAGCGTCAGCGCTTTCTTGACGATGGCGTTTCGCTCGTTGATAATGTGGAAATACTCGCTCATATCCCACAGGTCGCGGGCCACAAGAGCCTTGAGTTGGGCGCGGAGAGCGGGCATGGTAGCCTTGAGTTCTGCCTCATCCTTGGGCTTGACGTTCTGCTTAGCTGCCTCAGCCACAATGTTGTCAATCACGCTCTGGGGCACTTCAAAGTCGCGCAAGAAGGTGTCGAACGTGGGATAACGCTTCTTGAGTTCCTTGCGATGGGCGTCTACATAACTGAGATTGGCGTTGATGATGAAACTGCGGGCCAGCAACTGGCGGTGGAATCGTGTGGTGAGCGTCGTGTCAAGTGGTACAAAGTAGTCGGGCATGACACCGCCACCGCCATATACCGTGCGGTGTTGGCGCAACGTCTGATACTTCAGTGAATCGGCAAAATGAATGCTGTCGGCACTGTAAAGTTCGCCATGTTCAAAACGCTTCTCAATGTCCATGGCGTAATCTAAGTTCTCACCTTTCTTATAAGGCTTCTGAATGCAGCGGCCTGATGGCGTATAGTAGTGGGCGATAGTGAGGCGAATCATGCTGCCGTCGCTAAACTCTATGGGGCGCTGTACGAGCCCTTTACCGAACGAGCGGCGACCTACCACCCAGCCACGATCCTGATCTTGCAAGGCGCCTGTTACGATTTCCGCGGCCGAAGCCGTATATTCATTGATGAGCGCCACGACCTTCCCTTCAAGCAATCGGCCCGTTCCATCGGCCTTATAGTCCTGCCGTTCGGTGCGCAATCCTTTGGTATAAACGATGAGATCGTTCTTTTTCAGAAACTCATTCGCTATACGAACGGCCGCTATAAGATAGCCTCCGCCGTTCTCTTGCAGGTCGAGCACCAAGTCGTGCATGCCTTGCTTCTTCAGTTTATCTACGGCTTCCATGAACTCATCGTAGGTGGTGGCGCCGAAACTACCGATGCGAATATAACCCACTTGCGGGCGAATCATGTAATAGGCGTCGATGGTTTTCACGGGAATTTTGTCGCGTGTGACCGTAAAGACGAGCTTATCCTTGATTCCCCGTCGCACAATGGTGAGCTTCACTTTGGTGCCCCGAGGGCCGCGCAACCGCTTCATAATCTCCTCTTTCGACATTTTCACGCCCGCAATGGCCGTATCATTGACTGCCACAATGCGGTCGCCGGCCAAGATTCCGACCTTTTCCGACGGACCTTTCAGCACCGGTTGAATCACGAGCAACGTGTCTTGCACCATATTGAACTGCACGCCGATTCCGTCGAACGAACCTTGCAGCGGCTCGTTCATGGCTTTAGTTTCCTTGGCGGTGGAGTAAGCGGAATGCGGATCGAGCTTTTCGAGCATGCCCCGGATAGCGTCTTCCACGAGTTTTTGCTCATCCACCTGATCTACATAGAGCCCTTTGATGGCCATTTCGGCTATCTGCAACTTGCGTGCGAGAGTATTATCTTTACCCAAGTCTATGACCTGAGCCAAGAGAGGAGAAAGAAATTGTACGAGAAAAATAAATATAAAGCCTAAGCGCAGCATGGAAAACGGCGCATGAAGGCGGAAAATTGAAATCATAGTTACAGTTGATGTTGTTATTATAAAAATACATATTAGTCCTATAAAGCCTAATATGCCTCTTACGACTCTATTGTTTCCGGAATATCTTCTTCTATCACTAAGTTATCAATGATGAAGTTCTGGCGTTCCATTGTATTCTTACCCATGTAATATTCCAGCAATTTCTGTACTTGGTCTGTTTTGTGAATTGTTACCTGTTCCAGACGAATATCGGGGCCGATGAAATGCACAAACTCATCGGGACTGATTTCGCCAAGGCCTTTGAAACGCGTAATCTCTGGGTCGGGGCCCAGTTCCTTGATGGCTTGTTGGCGTTCTTCGTCACTATAACAATAACGTGTAATGAAGTCACTCTTCTTCTCTTTGTTGCTCATACGTTCATCAGCCTCGGCAATAGCGTGTTTATTCTTCATCTTAGTACGCTTATTACGCACGCGGAAAAGCGGCGTCTGCAACACATAAACATGACCTTTCTTAATGAGTTCGGGGAAGAATTGCAGGAAGAACGTGATAATGAGCAGGCGGATGTGCATGCCGTCGACATCGGCATCGGTAGCTACAATCACTTTGTTGTAGCGCAATGAGTCGAGTCCGTCTTCGATATCAAGTGCCGCCTGCAACAGGTTGAACTCCTCATTTTCATACACCACCTTCTTAGTGAGGCCGAAAGAGTTGAGCGGTTTACCACGCAGAGAGAATACTGCCTGCGTGTTTACGTCGCGACTTTTCGTGATACTGCCGCTGGCTGAGTCACCCTCGGTAATGAAAATGGCACTTTCTTCCTTGCGATCGTTCTTCACGTCACAGAAATGAATGCGGCAATCGCGCAGCTTTCGGTTGTGCAGATTGGCCTTCTTGGCCCGCTCGCGCGCCAGTTTCGTCACGCCGGCCATGGCCTTGCGCTCCCGTTCGGTCTCCTTAATCTTATTTTCCAGCACCTCCGCCACTTCGGTATGGATGTGCAGATAATTGTCTACGTTCTGCTTGATGAAGTCACCCACGTACTTGTTGATACTCTCGCCGTCGGGAGCCATCTGTGTAGAACCCAGCTTTATCTTCGTCTGCGACTCGAAAACCGGCTCTTCCACATTAATGGCGATAGCTGCCACCAGTCCGTTACGGATGTCGCCATACTCGTATTTGCCGAAAAACTCCTTGACAGTTTTAGCTATATGCTCCTTGAACGCGCTCTGATGTGTACCTCCCTGCGTGGTATGCTGGCCATTCACAAAGCTGTGATACTCCTCGCCATACTGGTTGGTATGGGTAAAAGCGATCTCGATATCCTCGCCTTGCATGTGGATAATCGGGTAAAGGCCATCGGTGGTCATGTTGTCGGTCAGCAAATCTTCCAAACCATTGCGACTACGAATGCGCCGACCGTTATACATAATGGTCAGTCCGCTGTTCAAATAAGTATAGTTGCGCAACATCGTTTCGACGATATCATCATGGAAACGATAGTTTTTGAATAAAGTCGCATCAGGTTCAAAATAGATATACGTGCCGTTCTCATCGTTTGAATCCTCTGTTACATCCGTTTGCAACAGCCCTTTTTCAAACTGCAGGCGGCGCACCTTGCCTTCACGATACGACATTACCTCAAAGCGGGAGCTCAAAGCATTGACGGCTTTCACACCGACACCATTCAGTCCAACACTCTTCTTGAATGCTTTCGAGTCGTATTTACCACCCGTATTGAGCACGCTCACGGCCTCCACGAGCTTCCCCTGCGGTATGCCACGCCCGTAGTCGCGCACGCTGATTCGCAGATTGTCGGTCACGTCGACTTCTATTCGGTCGCCCGACTTCATCTTAAACTCATCAATTGAGTTATCGATGACCTCTTTCAGCAATACGTAGATACCATCCTCGGGCAGCGAACCATCGCCCAATCTACCGATATACATACCCGGACGTGTGCGGACATGCTCCATATCCGACAGATGTCGGATGTTTTCGTCAGTATATTCGGGAGTAGAAGCGTTGGAACTTGGGTTCTGAGGAAGCGTGGTTTCTATTTCGCTCATGATGATTTTGCTTAAATAAACTTCTTATAACATTTACGGCGTTTGTGCAGATGGGTGTCGAAAGCCTCCCATTGGCTCTGCACATTGGCATTAGTTTCCATTTCAACCTGAGTCTCTCCCCACTTGATACCATGGGCATTGTAGCGGGGAATGAGGTCGTAAAATAGGA
This sequence comes from Prevotella illustrans, assembly GCF_017426725.1. GTDB lineage: Bacteria > Bacteroidota > Bacteroidia > Bacteroidales > Bacteroidaceae > Prevotella > Prevotella illustrans. Next base: position 35,432 of record NZ_JAERMS010000023.1, read on the forward strand.
GAACGTTGGCCCCTTTGGCTCTGTATTCGGGCAGGAAACCCACAAGAAGCAGGTCAACGCCTTCAGTCTTGCGGAACTTGAGTGCACGGATGACATGCCACCAACCAAAAGGTAGCAGCCTTCCACGCTTACATTTCTGCAAAGCTTTCGAAAGCGAAGGCATCGTAATGCCGATACCGGCCAGCTTATTGTCAGCTCCGGCGTCCTCGATGACGGTAATTAGGTCGAGATCGAGCAGCTTAAAGTACATGTCGATGTACTGCGCCACCTGCCGGTCGGTCAGTTCGCTATAACCATAAAGATCCTTGTAAGTTTCGTTGATGAGTTTGAAGATGCGTTCGCCATAACCTTTTTCAAAGATATCCTGCTTCGTGAGTTTCTTCACACGCAGGTTATAACGCTTCTGTATCATCTCCGCCAGTTTCTCATAGCGGGGCGGCAATGCCTCTGGCACCATCACCTTGAACTCCACATACTTATTGTCCACGTCGTAACCGTCCATGGATTCGATATGTTCGGGGTAATAAGGATAGTTGTAGATGGTTGGCATGGTTCCCAACTGATCGAAGCCCCACGTGAGCATTCCTTCGGGATCCATATCCGTAAAGCCCAGCGGACCCACGATTTCGTTCATTCCCTTCGTGCGACCATAGTCCTCAACAGCCTTCAACAATGCGGCCGAAACCTCACGATCGTCTACGAAGTCAATCCATCCGAAGCGCACCGATTTGCGTCCCCATCGCTTATTGGCCTTATGGTTGATGATGGCGGCCACGCGTCCTACGAGCTTTCCTCCCTTATAAGCCAGATAATATTCAGCTTCGCAAAAGTCGAAAGCGGCATTCTTATCGCGGCTGAGCGTATTCATATCATCGCTGAAGAGTGCCGGCACGTCGTAAGCGTTGCCCTTATATAAGTCGTAATGGAAGTCTATAAAAGTTTCGAGATCATGGCGAGTCTCTACTTTTCTTATTTCAACAAAAGACATCTTCTATTTATTTTTAATGCTTTTAAACGTGCAAATATACTCATTTTCAAATAGAAAGCCAAATAACAAGCACTTTTTAGCATTAAAAAAGCAGGGCCGGCCACACAAGCATGCAGCCGGCCCTTTGCCTTTTTATTTCATGAAAGGGCACAAACGCCCTCATTTGTGGTTATGCAGGACGTGTACCGAGGATGTCATCGATGTTGGCAATGGTGTGACCATCGCGATGACGGAAGAGATTCAGAATGTCGCGAATGCTACGTTCTTCCTCTACCTGCTCATCTACATACTTATCACAGAAGTTAGACGCTGCACGATCTTTCTGTTCATCGGCCACCTCAGCCAGCTTGTCGATCAGCAGAGAGATATGTTTCTCATGCTCCATCGTAGCCTCAAACACTTCCTTCGGGCTGCTCCACTCTGTCGGAACGGCCTCAATGGCTGTCAGTTTCACCTCACCACCACGATTGAGAACGAAGTCGGCCATATCCATCGCGTGGCGTTTTTCTTCATCGCTCTGCTTAGCCATCCATGCGGCAAAGCCTTTCCAACCTTCCTTACGGAACCAGAAAGCCATCTGGAGATAAAGGTTCGAGGAATACAACTCGTGACTGATTTGCGCGTTAAACGCGTCTTGCATTGTTTTATTGATATCCATAATCACTTGATTTATATATTACAAGAATAGCTCTTGCGGCTCTTATGTTTCATTAGATAAATGTTCGCGCAACAACGCGCGCGTCTGGTCGAGAATGGCTGTCAGTTCTTCGACGGTCGTAGCCCGCAACATGGCGATGCGGGTCTGTCGAAAGTCGGGAATTCCCTTGAACACCGGACTGACAGCCAGATGTCTGCGGGTGTGTAAGATACCCCGATATTCGTCGATGCGCTCCACATTGATGCGCAGCTGTTCTTCCAATACGTCAATCTTCTCATCAACCGTCAGCGGTTCACCGCCGTCCGCTCTCATCTCCCGGAATATCCATGGCCGACCGAAAGTGGCCCGTCCCACCATCACGGCGTCCACGCCATAACGCTCGAAAGCCATGCGGGCCTCTTCGCCCGAGGTAATATCGCCGTTGCCGATGATAGGTATATGAATGCGCGGATTGTTCTTCACCTCACCGATCAGCGACCAGTCGGCCGTGCCGGTGTACATCTGACTGCGGGTGCGACCATGAATCGTCAGGGCCTGAATACCACAGTCTTGCAACTGTTCGGCCAGCGTCGTAATGATAAGATTGTTGCAATCCCAACCCAAACGGGTCTTCACCGTCACGGGCACATTGACTGCCTTCACCACTTCTCTCGTGATGTCGAGCATCAGCGGGACATTTTTCAGCATGCCCGAGCCGGCCCCTTTGCCCGCCACTTTCTTTACAGGGCAGCCGAAATTCAGGTCGATGACATCGGGGCGAGCCTCTTCCACGCGTTTGGCTGCCTCCACCATATCCTCCACCGTGCGGCCATAGATCTGTATGCCCACAGGGCGTTCTTCGTCGCAGATAGTCAGTTTGTTGACCGTAGACTGAATATTGCGCACCAATGCCTCGGCCGATACGAACTCGGTATAGACCATGGCCGCGCCGAAACGCTTGCAAAGCATTCGGAAACCGATGTCTGTAACGTCCTCCATCGGAGCCAATAACAGGGGCTGATGGCCCAAATCAATCTTTCCTATCTTCATACTAACCGCAAAGTTACGTATTTTTTTGGAACATTCTCAGCCTTCTGCCGCTATACTTTCTGCCCAACGAGCAACAAGTGGCGGCCTTCGGCATCGGTAGTAGCAAATATATAGTGGTCGCCGCCGTCCTTTAGTTTCAGTTTGCGGCGCAGTTCTTCCACCGTCATCGGGAAGTTTCTCACGGCCAGATTGGCCTTGTCAATACCCACCAACGCCTTTCGCAACTCTTTCTTATTAAAAGATGAGACGGCCAAGAGCCTGAACGTGCGCCCCGGAAAGTCTTCTACAGGTGCGTCCGAAAGGAAGAGATGAGAGTTAGGGGCCAGTTGACGCAGTCCGAAGGCTTGTTCTATGGCCGCAAAGCAGCCGGCTTTCATGACAGAAACGGATGGGAGAAGGAGATAACCAAGGCCTCCCCCACTCCTCTCAAGGAGGGGAGTGCCTGCCGGACACAAACTATTTCGGGCCGATAATTTATCCGTAAGACAAAAACCATCTCGGGGCGATAATTTATCCGTAAGACACAAGCGCTCTTGGGCCGGTAATCTATCAGCACATTGGCTATTGCCCTTGTAAATAATAGTTCTTTCATACACACAGAGCGTTTCTTTCAAAACCCTATCACTCCTCCGCACGCCCCCATCAACAACCATTGAAGCAACGTCTGTCTGACCTGTATTCTCTGTTACATCAGCTTGCGTCCGGCAGGCACTCCCCTCCTTGGGAGGGGCGGGGGAGGCTACATCATCCACGCAGTGCACGCGTGGGCTTCCGGAATAATCGGGCTGTGCCAGCAGCAGCAGTTCTTTACATTCGCCGCCCACCGCTACGATAAACACATCGCTCACGCTGCCCACATCCTTCACGGCCTTGTGCCAATCGAGCATCGGCGACAGCTTGAGCAGCAGCCGGCGAGCCTTCTGCATGAGCAAAGGGCACAGCGCAACGACGTCGGGCACGCAGTCGGCAATGGCAAAAGTGCGACCTCCATGACTGTCGCGGCGGGCCGGATCGATGAAAATAAGGTCGACAGGCTCCATTCGTTCCAAGTATTCTGTGCTGTCGCCACAGACCACTTCGGCCTGTATCAGTCGCAAAAGAGCCAGATTATGGCGAGCAATCGTGCAGAGATGTTCCTGCCGTTCCACGTAGACAGCCTTGTCAAAGCTACGGGCTAAGTAAGAAAAGTCTACACCGAAGCCACCCGTGAGGTCGACCATCTGCCGCCGTTCGGGGCACAACCGCGCTACGATGTCCGCCTTCAGTTGTGCCGTTACCTCGCTCGAACACTGCTCCATCGACAGATGTGGCGGATAAATCAGTCCTTCCTGTGCCGCCCAAGCGGGCAATTTATGGCGTGCCGTCTGCCAGCCACGTATCTGATCGAGCGCAAACGGCAGGTCTACCTCAGGATACTTATCCTGAAGAAAGGCCAACCGACGCACGTCGTCATGGCGATATTGCTTGATAAATTCCTGTGTTGTCATACCTTACATGCTGTTTTCATAAATGCTACAACTGATAGGAAAGCCCCAGTTTCACCTCAAAAGTGCGGGCTCTTACATCATGATAATAGCGGTAATGGGTCTTGCGACCGAAGAAGGCACCGCCGACTTCCAACTGTAACCCACGCGCCAGATTGATATTGAACGCCGGATTCAGCACCAGCAGACCCGCATAGCCACGGTCGCCCTGCGCATTGAGATAGAGCGGATCGACCGTTGTTAGGTCGCGTTGCTCATAACCCTTCCACGTAAAGACGCGGTAGTATTCAAAATTAAAGACGAAACGACCCATACGGGGAAACTCCATCAGCGTATTCATCTTGACACTATAGCCCGAACCCATATTGTAGTCGCGGTCGATGAAGCTGTAATAGTCGCTCTTGGTGCCACCAAGCAAGATGCCGCTGATGAACACACGCTGTTCCAACCGCGAAACATTGGCTACCTGCGGAAACCGATAGATGACACCGGGGCCTACCGATGCCGCCTCACTGATGCGATAGGGCGTCAGCGACGTGCCGTCTTTCACGGGTTTGGTATCGTAGTAATTGAAATGTTGGAACAAACCGAACTCCATCTGATTGCCGTTTCGGGGCTCGAAATAGCGTCCCCACAGCCTTCCGAGCAGGTGAATACCATTGATAAACGGCTGATTGGGCGAAAGACTGAACGTCACATGGCCCGTAAAATAATCGTAAGGGCGGTTGGTCGAAGACTTAAACACGTCGCCATACTCCACAAAGAAACTCAAATAAGGGTTGTGCTCACCCCGAAAAAGGCCGCCGTTGTCGGCCAGATAACGATGTCCGAAGGCCAGCGTGAAGTCTACGGGGATAGCGTTGTGGTCGTGATAGAGGTAATTGCTCTGCCTCACACGCCAAGCATCGCCATTCATCAGTCGCGTAACGCCCTGCATGGGGTTGATGACCGTGGCCAGAAATTCACGCACGAAGCGACGGAATCCACGACTCCGATCGTTGAGAACAAGTGCCGACATACGATGAGAAATCTCGCCGAGGCAGATTCCTCCTACCGTTGTGGCCATCACATCGTTGATAGCCGGCGGCTCTATCTCGCCCAACATCTCCCACATCAGACTGCCTCCCAACGCGTAAGGCACACTCTGCCAGAAGTTGAGCCCGCGACTACGGGCACTGTTGAAATAAAGATTGCCGTGGTAAGGATGCGCAAAGAGGTTTGTAGAGAACTGGTCGTTGTCCCACACAAAGCCGTGACGCCAATTCCGGGCTATACTTTCAAGCGTGACTTTGGCGAAGTCGGCCTTCATCACAAAGCGGTCGAAGCCGTGTACCAGCAGGTTAAGCGTCGTGGCCTGCAGCGCGGCCGGCCACGGATGGGGCTCCAGATAGTCGGGATCGGCAAAGCGATAAAGGCTGCCCATGCCCGTAGTATCGCGTTGCAAGCGCAACAGCGGACGAGTCGAAGGCCGACGCTGGGCCAAGTGGTTATTATAGTTGAAAGTAAGACCGCCTTGTAGTATCAAGCCGTGGCGGTATTCCTTGCCACCATAGTGGCGCGTATCGCCATAGCCGACCGACACGAAAGCGCCCGCCGCACGACAGAATCGGTAGTCGAGATTGAAGTGGGCCTGCAACGAATAGAGCCGTTCGGGCTTGCTACTCTCCTCTTCAAAGGTTTCCACATGGTAATATCCCACGTCGCCACTCACGCTCCAGCGGGGCGAAAGGTTGACATACCGGCCCAATCGATAATAAAGTGCACCCGAGAACTTATTGTCCAGTCCCATATAATGCGTGCCGACACCGAGAATACTGTAGCCGCTGCGGTTGCGATAGCGCACGGCGAAGTTGAATTTCGACGTCGTTCCGGCAAAAGCCATGAAGTCGATGCGGGTATTGGGGTTGATATTGACGAGTCCGAGCTTATGGGCCGTAGTGTCACGACTGACATTGAGAACGCCCACCTGCCAGCCACGGGGGTGGCGCAACGCCACATTGATAAGTCCTATCTGCGAACCGTTGAGCTGTTCTGTGAAGTTGTAGGCGCTCACCTGTACGCCACGCATAAAGCCCGCGCTGACATTGGCCGCCACCGATAGCTGCACGCCACGCTTCACGCCCATGGCGATGTTGGTCAGACCGGCCAGTTGCAAGCCTTCCAAAGGTTTTCGGCTCAGATTGGTAAGTCCCGACAGCTGCATTCCTTGCACGCGGTTGGCGCTGTTGATAAGCAGGGCGCTCTGAAAACCTTGCATCAACCGGTGCGTGCCGGCGCTGATCAGACCGATGTTCGCGCCCCGCAGCGTGTCGGTATTAGCAAAAATGCCAACGTTGACCGCCCTCGTCCGGGTAGAATCGGCATTATCGTGCCCCACGCCCACGGCAACATTCATCGATCGAAGTGCCGTCGTCGTCTGTGCTCGCAACGCCAACAGGGACAGCGTCATGAATGTCATCAGCAAGACAAGCCGCCGCACGACCATGCCCGCGTCAGACCGCAGCAGCCGATTGAGCTTCTGCATGGCCTTGGCCACTTGATGTTCCACGGTGCGCTCCGATATATTCAGCTCTGCCGCAATCTCTTTATAGCGCATGCCGTCGCGCTTGCTCATGAGAAACACTTGACGACACCGCTCGGGCAGTCGGTCGATGGCTTCCCACAACTGTGCCTCCCGCTCCGAACGACAGCGGGCCTCATCGTCACTGATGAAGCCTTCCAAGTCGTGTGGTGCCACGTCTACCGTGTCGAGACGGGCCCGCCGCAGGTGATCGATACACCGATTGCGCACGGCGGTGTACAAAAAAGAACGGGGATTACGGGGCGCATGCTGCCACAGGCTGACGAAACACTCCTGCACGATATCCTCCGCCGCATCGTCAGCCCCCACATAATGCAAGGCATAAAGACAGAGCGGACGATAATGACGGGCGAATAAATCCTTGATATCAAGCTGCATAACGCGTTATTTCAGACCACAAAGGTAAGGAAAAAACGTCAGTTGGGGATAAGTTTTTCTAAAATTAGCAGTGTTTTAATGCTTGATTGACAAGGCGGAAGGCGGTAAATAATGCTTGTTTTGTTAATGCGGAACGTAATGAATCACGTTCCGTCTCTGCCTGTGTTCCTGTTGCGGCACAGAAACTCTTCGTCAAAAAAGTCTCTTTGTGTGTTGTCAGAAATCATCTGCAACGGCAAAAAGCTATTCTCCTGCCGACTTCAAAAAATAGAAACATGATGTCGTGAAGAAATTGCGGATATATGGAATAGCCCCAATCACGGAATATAGTTTTCGCGGGCGTAGGTGGAATTTCACCTCATAGTGAGGATTGATGAAATAGAAAGTTCTGTTAATGGACTCGAAGCCTTCTCTTCTCATTACTCTTTCAAACAATTCTATAGGGCATTTGGTCAACTTGATATTCAGCAATTCCCTGACACACCCCTCATCCTCTTTCCACGCCCTTAATATCCGCTCATATAATGTCGTTGGAAGCAAGTGGAAGAAAGGCAAATGTGAGAGGAAACGGCCACGGCATATTTGCTGATGTCCACCGAATGGCATCTGCCATGCGGGAAAAGACATGAAAATCACCCCCCGTTTTTAACAGTTGTTTGCATTTTCGCATAAAGCTATCCTTGTCGGCGATATGCTCTATCACGTCGTGGCATACAATCAAGTCGAACTGATATTTGAGTTCCTCCACCTGAAATACATCGGAGGCAATGAAATGGCCTTTCGCTCCATTCTCTTGGAAAAAAATCCTTGCGTCTCTTATCCGTTCCTCGGCCATGTCCACACCCACAACATTGCAGCCCATACGAGAGAAAGGCAGTAGATTGCCACCGTCTCCACAACCTATCTCCAAGACATTCGTTCCTTTTCCTACTTGCCTGTATTGTTGTATGTAAGAAATGAAATACTTCTCGCTTGTAGTTGCGAGTTCGTTGAAATACTGCCTTCTGTTAAGTTGTCTTGACTGCATCGTACTTTTGGTGTTTGGGTTGGATGGCAAAGATACGAAATAATTCTCTTTTTGGACTTCTATAGGATTTTTTTTTGAGGTGAAATCCAATAGTGTCCTAAATAATTTTTGTGAAAACGCATATAAAGTTTCATCAAATC
>NZ_JAERMS010000024.1 GCF_017426725.1 Prevotella illustrans
TGTCCCCACAAATTATCCGGTGAGCCAACAAAACAAGAATATAAAAACAGTTTTTATATGTATGCGTTTTCACAAAATTATTTAGGACACTATTGGTTCAATGGTGCTTGTCCAATCATTCGTTGCCATGCGTTTTGTATAAGGCCTATACTTATAAGAGGCTTGATAAATCCAAATCAATCGTCAGAGAATGGCGAGAACATAGCCAAGTTTGCAATGAATTATCAATCGTTCTCTGTAAAATTATATATCTAAAGACCGGTTTGAGTTAAACACAAAAAGAGGATGGAGTAAAAGAACAAAAGACCGCCGACAAGGTGCCTTCGATGTAGCCAAGGCGTTAAATTATAACAAATAAACAGCATAAATATAACATGGTTATAGAATCTAAAGTAAATTTACGGAAAATTAGAATCGTGTTGAATGATACACACTATTATAATAGGAATAGGAAGCAACTTCGAATCGGAAGAAAACGTTCGCCGGGCTGGGAAAACGCTCACGGGTCTGTTTCATGACTGCGTCTGGAGCCCTTTTATCAGGACCGAACCGGTCGGCATTTGCTCCAAGCCCTTTCTCAACGGGCTGCTTCGGGCTACCACGACTTTAGATGAGACGGAAATCAACCGCCTCTTGAAAGAGACGGAAAGCCAACTGGGCCGCAGTCCGGTAGACAAGCAGAACGGGAAAGTGACCATCGACCTCGACCTGATGGCTTTCGACGGGCAAAGACGACACGACCGTAACTGGCTGTTTCCGTTTCAGGAGCGACTTCTCAAGGCACTGAACAACAAACCCAATAACATAATAAGCATTATATGAAAAATCGTTTTTTCTATCTTTTGCTGTTCTTGACATTCTTCGCGACGAACGGTATGGCTCAAGACTTCAGCAAGTACTTTACCGACAAAACCCTGCGTATCAATTACACCTTTACCGGTGATGTCAGCAAACAGGACATCGCGGTCGACGAACTGTGCGTCGAACCTCGTTGGTGGGGCAAGCGCAACCGCCTGACCGAGGTGCCCATGGAGGGTAACGGGCAAATTATCGTGAAAGATCACGCCACAGGAGCCGTCATCTACCGCAACTCTTTCTCGACTCTTTTCCAGGAATGGCTCTCCTATCCCGAAGCACAGACCACACGAAAGTCGTTCGAAAACGTTTTTCTCGTGCCCATGCCGCTCAAGAAAGCCGATGTTACCGTGGAATTATACAACAACCACCGCCAGATCATCACACAGATGACTCATACCGTCGATCCCACCGATATTCTCATCCGCCACACCGGTTATAAAGACGTAACGCCCTATGAGACGCTGCAAATGCCAGACGACACCGCCCGTTGCATCCGTATTGCCTACATCGCCGAAGGATATCAGCCCTCCGAAATGCCGCTCTTTATAAAAGATGTAAAGGAAGCCATGGAAGCTATGTTTGCGCACGAACCCTTCAAGAGCCTGCGCAACCGGTTCCATATCGTAGCCGTCAAGGCGCCCTCCGTTGACAGTGGGACGAGCGAACCGCGTGCCGGCATTTGGAAGAACACGGCTCTTCACTCGCACTTCGACACGTTCTACAGCGAACGATATCTTACGACACTCCATCTGAAAGACCTCCACGAATGGTTGGCCGGCATCCCCTACGAGCATATCATCGTATTGGTAAACACAACAACCTACGGCGGTGGCGGCATACTGAACTCCTATAATCTCACCGCAGCCCATCACCCGAAGACCAAACCCGTCGTCGTACACGAGTTCGGGCATAGCTTCGCGGGCTTGGCCGACGAATATGCCTACGAGGCGGAGGCCATCCCCATGTATCCTAAAGATACCGAACCTTGGGAAGCCAACATTACCACGCTGAAAGATTTTCATAGCAAATGGGAAAATATGCTTGATAAACGAACGAAGATACCTACACCGCTGAATCCCAAGCACATGGAGAAAGTCGGAGTCTACGAGGGTGCGGGCTATAGTCTGAAGGGCGTTTACCGTGCGTTCCAGGACTGCCGCATGCGCACCAATGAGAATCCGGAGTTCTGTCCGGTATGCCGCCGACAGATTGAACGCGTCATCCGCTTCTATACCGAATAGTACCGACAAGACCAAACCATATAACCAAGAGAAGGAAGACCGCCGCTTTGCGAGGCAGTCTTCCTTCTCTTGATATTATCAGGCTACGGGACGGTGGTGACATCGCAACCTCACGATACGCTAATAGCTGACCTTCACCCCCACGTAATAAGTACGTGGCTGTGACGGTCCGTAGATATAGGCCGCGTCTCTGTTCCATCCTCGGTCTATATCTTTCTGATAGGCATCCGTCAGGTTCTGTACGCCGCCATTCAACTGCACCTTTACTCCATCAATCGGTTTGATGTCGTAGGTAAGTTTCAGGTTAAGCGTCATGAACGCGGGGGTATTGACAGCCACGGGCTTCGCTACTCCCGAACCGGCCGCATGCCCCACGAGCATACCGCCCGTATAGTTACCCGTCAAGCCCATCGTGAATCTCTTTACAGGCTCTACGGTTGCCGTGAAATAACCGTAAAGATTAGGTGTGCGCATCATTTTCCGTTCTTTCGGGGCCTCTTCATCCCAAACCACGGCTTCCTTGTAGCGACTTTGCTGCCAGGTTATGCCAGCCTGTAATTGAAACAGGCGCGAGAAGGCCGCTTTTCCCTCTACGTTCAAGCCCAATACCGTCGCCGCGTTAGCATTGTAACGCTCCAATATTCCGTTACCGAACGCGTCTTTCTCTTCCAGTTTGCGTTGGGCGAATACGTCGTCAAGATGAGTAAAGAAGCCCTCAATGAGCAGATTGGTCTGCACTTTACCAAACACGTGATACATGTCGGCCGAAAGGCTTATGCTGTTTGACCTCTCTTCTTTCAGTCCGGATGCCAACCGTGTCTTCAGGCGCTCTCCTCCGGCCAGCGTTGTATGCAGGTCTTCGTCAAATGTCTGCGGCGCACGGAAACCTCCGGCATAGGTCAGACGCAGGTTTATCTCTTCAATAGGGTTGAAACGCAAGTTCGCGCGCGGACTGAAAATAAGCTGCTTTATCAAGTTGTGCTTGTCTACACGGCCGCCCAGCAACAGGCTCCACCGCTCATTCTTCCATTCATTCTGGAAGAAAAGACTGCCCACACGCACGTGCTGCCGTGTGATGACATTGTAGCCAAGCGCATGGTCTTTCAATCCATCATAGCTATACTCTGCGCCCAATGTAAAGTCGGCCGGCATAAATCCCAGACGGGCAAAGGAATGAACAAACTGCATTCCGCCCAAAACATTCAGGTCGCGCGTCTTGCTGTAGGCTTTCAGGCGAATCGTCACCAGTACCCCCGTAATAGCTGTCACGCGACACGCTTTGGAACGAGGCGTAAGCAGTCAGGTGATTCAATCCGTCAGGCGTAAAAAGATCATAGCCCAAATTGCCACCATGGATTTCATGTCGAAGCTGTTCGGCGATATTCGACTCGTGCGCCGGCAAACCAAGATGATTGCCGCCTCGTCTGAATTCATTCAAGGCATGATACTGCAACGTAAGTTTGGAATAATTGCTCAACCGCAAAAACGAATTGAGTCCGACGGTCTTGTTGACCAACTTGGGCAAATCCGTAAACCCGTCATGGTCGCGGTCATAGCCGTCACGGTGGCGACTGCTGGCATAGACTGAGAAACCGGCTCGGTTGTTTTTCGAGACAATCGACGTGTTGAGAGTGGTGCTGTTGTCAAAAGACTTCCCGCCTTCCATGCCCATCAACGTGTGCGACAACTCGGCCCAATTGCCCGTAGGCTCTTTCGTTATGATATTGATGGTACCGCCTATGGCTGACGAACCAAACAAGGCAGAGCCTCCTCCACGTGCCACCTCCACACGTTCTACCATGTTGGCAGGAATCTGTTCCAGACCATACACTCCTTGCAATGCCGTAAATACGGGGCGCGAGTCGATGAGTATCTGCGAATAGTGGCCGTCGAGCCCATTGATACGCACTTGCGAGAAGCCGCAGTTGGCACAGTTGTCCTCCGTCCTTACACCCGGCTGGAAGTTAAGTCCTTGAGCCAGACACAACGACTGGGTGATATCAAACATCCGGGTGTCGATAACATTAACCAATGTTGGTGCGTTACGCCGCAACGAAAGGCTCCGGTTGGACGATACGACAACCTCGTCCAGCGATATCTCATCTTCCGTCAGCGAGAAGTCGAGCGTGCTTTGCACGTTGCCCACCACGTTTATCGGCTGCCGTGCCGAACGATATCCGGCCATCCTCACCTCAATGGTCTGCCTGCCTTCGGGTAAATTTTCCAACCGGTATCGGCCTTCCGCGTCGGTCACGTTGACCAGCATGGTGCCCAATATCTTCACACTGACATGCGATAAAGGCTCGCCTGTCTTTTTCTCCTTAATCACTCCCGAGATGCTCGCCCCGGTTCTCCTGCTCGGCGATTCGGCCCAAGCGGTTGTAAAAACGCACAACGACAGTAGCAGCGCAAGCATACCACCACGTTGAATTACTTTTATTCTATTCATCATACTTTCTTGCTTTTGATAAATTTTAGAGTCATTATCTATTGACGCAAAGGTAATCTCTCCCTTGCTTTCGGACAATACCTAAAAGCTATGAATATATCTTGGCACGCGTTACCGAGTTTTAAGTAAAGCCTTATACTAAAAATGGCCGGCTAAACATTTTTAATATGTAAGCTTTATATGGATAAAAGCTGACACACCCATAGTAAATCTCTCATTTTGTAAAGAAAACCAACCAAAATTTAACATTTAAAAACACCACCGTTTAGCGAAAAAAGAATAGAAAACAAGCCGTTATTTTGCCATTGTTGAGCTTTTTCGCCCTCAAAGGGCAGCTTTGAAAAGCTGAAAGTTATGCTTTTAGAGAGTCAAAGGGCTGCAATGATAACGCAAAAAGGCAACAAATAACGACCATTTTCTATGCAAAATACCCTCAAACAGATGGTCGCGAAATCACAAGAAAACCTAATAAACTGACTGACAGCAGTTTACAAACATCATGAAAAATGGCGTTTTTTCAACCAAAAGATAAGTCGATTGAAAATAATCGAAGGATTTTGAGGCTTTTGTAAAATAAATTCGGAATGGAATTTATCTGACGGTGATGTGGAAACAACCCTGATGCACCTCATACTTTATCCAACAACGGTTGGACTGCCGCATGTCGCGCAGCACCTCGCTCAACACCCATTTCAGGCTGTCGTTGCGCACTTCACGCCGGGGTTGGTCGGCTGTCTGAACGGTTTTGTAACGATTGTAGCACACGTCGAAGGTCGTTCCATAGAGATGGCACGAATTTTCGGTGGCGTTCTGGTTGCGCCCCCGCAACTTAGTCACGTCGGCCTTGCTTCGCAATACGCTCGTGACAATGATCTTATGCAAAGGTATGCCCTTTATCTGCAAGCTGTCGAAGAAGTTACGGCCTATCTCCTGAAGCAACGCAGAGGCACGGGGAACAAGATAAGGCACGCTATTGTTGAGGTTATCTACATAAAAATAAGGATTGCTACCCACGTAAACCAGCTCGGTTTTTCGTGCTTCGGCATCGGTACGATTGGCTACCGGCTTCACGCCCCAGCGTTGTGCCGAAAGCAGTTGTACGTCATTCTGATCGGGAAAGGTGTTTCCGAAATGCGGAACGCTCAGGATTCGATTCTTGACAGGTGTGCCATCGCTCTTGAAAAAACGAGTGAAAGCAAGCGGTAACGAATCGGTAACGATTTGGGATTGCGCAACAATGGTATCAACAGGCTGCCGCGACGCCAGAAACGTATCGACAGAAGTCGGCAAAGCAGCCTTCGGAGAACGAGAAGAGGCCACTTCGGGAAAGACACATCTTACCATTCCCAAAGCAACTACAATGATACCAAAACCTTGAATATATCTTTTCTTACTCAAAATCATTTTCCGTTTTCCTTGCTTTGTGGCACAAAGGTAACAAAAAGCAAAGATATCTTTGTCGTATTCGTTGTTTTTTTATATTTTTGCAGCGTAATTACAATTAAGTAAAGACTCCTTATTTTGATAGAGAAGCATATTGTTCTTGAAGACATTGACCCCGTTGCGTTTTACGGTGTCAACAATGGCCACTTACAGATGGTCAAGTCTCTTTTCCCTAAACTGCGTGTAGCGGCACGCGGTGACGTAGTTAGAGTGCTGGGAGATGAAGAAGAAATGGCCAAATTTGAAGAGGCCATCGAACGCATACGCAAGCATATACTCAAGTATAACCAGATAAACGACGAAGACATTCTCGATATTATCAATGGTCATGCCACCAAGGCCGACGCGGTAAAAGGCGTTTTGGTTTACAGCATTTCGGGACGACCCATCAAGAGTCGCAGCCATAATCAGCAGAAATTGATTGACGCCGTAGAGAAGAACGACATGGTATTTGCCGTTGGGCCGGCCGGAACGGGCAAAACTTATCTCAGCATTGCGCTGGCTGTAAGGGCCTTGAAAGAGAAGACCGTCAAGAAAATCATCTTGTCGCGTCCGGCTGTTGAAGCGGGTGAGAAGCTCGGATTCCTACCCGGCGACATGAAAGATAAGATTGATCCCTACCTGCAACCACTCTACGACGCGCTCGAAGACATGATTCCAACCGTGAAATTGCAGGATATGATGGAGAAACACGTCATTCAGATTGCCCCTTTAGCCTTCATGCGAGGCCGCACACTGAGCGACGCCGTCGTAATTTTGGACGAAGCACAGAACACGACTCCCCAACAAATCCGTATGTTTCTGACCCGTATGGGATGGAATACGAAGATGATTGTTACGGGCGACATGACGCAGATAGACCTACCTCGTGAGCAGAAAAGCGGACTAAAAGAAGCGCTTAACATACTGGGCGACGTGGAAGGAATAGGTGTGGTGAAGCTGGGAGAGAAAGATATTGTACGTCATAAGCTCGTTACCCGTATCGTCAATGCCTACGATGCTTACGACAAAGCAAACGAAGAAGATAAGAAAACGAATAAAAACAAGGTTTTAAAATCAAATATCCCCAATGAAAGCATTAACCAAAACTGACTTCCATTTTGATGGACAAAAGAGTGTTTACCACGGTAAAGTACGTGATGTATATAACATCAATGACGACCTCATGGTGATGGTTGCCACCGACAGAATATCCGCTTTCGACGTGGTGCTGCCTAAAGGAATCCCTTTTAAGGGTCAGGTGCTGAACCAAATCGCCGCCAAATTCCTGGATGCGACAAGCGATATCTGTCCCAACTGGAAACTGGCGACCCCCGATCCCATGGTTACGGTAGGCCTGAAGTGCGAAGGTTTCCGTGTCGAAATGATTATTCGAGCCATTCTGACCGGCAGTGCATGGCGCGAATACAAGAATGGTTGCCGTGAGATTTGTGGTGTAAAGTTGCCCGAAGGCATGCGTGAGAACGAGCGATTCCCTGAACCCATTGTCACTCCTACGACCAAAGCAGACGAAGGCCACGACCTGAACATCTCGAAAGAAGAAATCATCAGTCAGGGTATCGTGTCGGCCGAAGACTACGCCATCATGGAAGATTATACCCGTAAGCTATTCAAACGCGGACAGGAAATTGCCGCTAAGCAGGGCCTCATCCTCGTAGATACAAAGTATGAGTTTGGCAAGCGCGATGGCAAAGTATATCTGATTGACGAAATTCATACCCCCGACTCAAGCCGCTACTTCTATGCCGATGGCTACGAAGAGAAGTTTGAGAAAGGCGAAGCACAGAAGCAGCTGTCTAAGGAGTTTGTACGTCAGTGGCTCATTGAGCACAACTTCATGAACGAACCCGGACAAACCATGCCTGAGATTACCGAAGAATACGCGGAAAGCGTGAGCGAACGGTACATCGAACTCTACGAGCATATCACCGGAGAAAAGTTTGATAAGGCCGTAGAAGAAGGCGACATCAATGCCCGTATCGAAAAGAACGTGAGCACCTATCTGGCCGGCCGAAAATAAAATGTACAAACAAGAAGAGATAAAACCTTACCACGAAGGTGACAAAGGACAACAGGTAGAGGCGATGTTTGACAACATTGCTTCTACCTATGACACCTTAAACCACCGGCTGTCGTGGGATATTGACAAATACTGGCGCAAGAAAGCCATCAGGCAACTGGCCCCTTACCACCCGGAAAACATTCTGGACGTGGCTACGGGCACAGCCGATTTTGCGCTACAAGCCGCCAAAATGCTCAAGCCGGTTCATCTAACAGGTTCGGATATCTCGGAAGGAATGATGAAGGTGGGCGAAGAAAAGGTGAAAGCAGCTGGACTAAGCCACATCATTTCCTTCGTAAAGGAAGACTGCATGCGGCTGAGTTTCGCCGACAACTCTTTCGATGCCGTGACGGCCGCTTTCGGAATACGCAACTTTCCCGACCTTGATCAAGGATTGAAAGAGATGTGTCGTGTGCTGAAAAAGGGCGGTCATCTGAGTGTTATCGAACTAACGACACCCGTCTCATTCCCTATGAAACAACTGTTTTGGCTTTACGCCAACACGGTGCTTCCCCTTTATGGTAAAATAATCTCTAACGATGATAGCGCATATAGCTATCTGAACAAGACGATAGAAGCGTTCCCACAAGGCGAAACCATGATGGAGGTGCTCAAACGGGCCGGTTTTGCCAAAGTAAGTTTCAAGCGACTCACTTTCGGTATCTGCACCATGTACTTCGCGGAAAAATAAAACAACAAGATTATGGATAAATACGGACTGATTGGACTAACCCTTGGGCATTCGTTCTCGAAGAACTATTTCAATGAGAAATTCGAGAATGAGCATATCCATGCCACGTACATCAACTTCGAGATTCCATCCATCAAGGAACTGACCGAGGTCATCGCGCAGAATCCGGAACTGAAAGGATTCAACGTTACGATACCTTACAAGCAGCAGATAATGGACTATCTGGACAAAATCACGCCCGAAGCCAAAGCTATTGGTGCCGTCAATGTCGTGAAAGTTTCGCACAAAGGCAAGAAGACGACTCTGAAAGGCTACAACAGTGACGTTGTGGGATTCACGCGGAGCATAGAACCGCTGCTGGAACCGTGCCATAAGAAAGCGTTGATTTTGGGCACCGGCGGCGCTGCCAAGGCCATTGACTACGGTTTGAAGTCGTTGGGACTGGAAACGGTCTTTGTCAGTCGATATAAAAGTCCGGGAGTCATCACCTATGACGACATCACCGACAGCATGATGAAAGAATACAGAGTCATCGTCAACTGCACCCCCTGCGGCATGTATCCGCATGCCGAAGAGTGTCCCCGGCTGCCCTATGAGGCCATGGACAGCCACACCCTGCTCTACGATCTGCTTTACAACCCTGACGAAACGAACTTCATGAAGCAAGGCGCCAAATATGGCGCGACCGTGAAAAACGGCTTGGAGATGTTGCTTTTGCAGGCTTTCGTGTCGTGGGATTTCTGGCATGAGGGCGAATAGGAGGCAAAGATAACGGATATAAAAGAAAGAATCATGGACAACAGATATATGATGCGCGGTGTTTCTGCCGCCAAAGAAGATGTGCACAACGCCATCAAGAACATTGACAAGGGCATTTTTCCGCAGGCTTTCTGTAAGATTATCCCCGACGTGTTGGGCGGAGACCCGGAATATTGCAACATCATGCACGCCGATGGTGCCGGTACGAAATCGTCATTGGCCTATATGTACTGGAAAGAGACGGGCGATCTGAGTGTATGGAAAGGGATTGCCCAGGACGCCATTGTCATGAATACGGATGATCTGCTCTGCGTGGGCGCCGTTGACAACATCCTCGTTTCGAGCACGATC
Organism: Prevotella illustrans; assembly: GCF_017426725.1. GTDB lineage: Bacteria > Bacteroidota > Bacteroidia > Bacteroidales > Bacteroidaceae > Prevotella > Prevotella illustrans. Next base: position 9,855 of record NZ_JAERMS010000024.1, read on the forward strand.
GGCCGCAACAAAATGCTGATACCCGGCGAAGTCATATCCGCGATTATCAATGGCACGGACGAATTGCTGTCAGACATGCGAAAGATGGGAATCGGAATTTATCCGACCGGTGGCGAAACGGCCGATGTAGGTGACCTCGTGCGCACGGTAATCGTAGACTCAACCGTCACTTGCCGCATGAAACGAGCCGATGTAATTGACAACACCAACATCAAGCCGGGTGACGTTATAGTCGGTCTTAGTTCCACGGGACAGGCCACGTATGAAAGCCGTTACAATGGCGGCATGGGCAGTAATGGCCTCACTTCGGCACGTCATGATGTCTTCAGCAAGTATCTGGCAGAGAATTATCCTGAAAGCTACGACCATGCCGTACCATCCGAATTGGTCTACAGCGGCCGTTACAAGCTGACAGACGCCGTAGAAGGTTCGCCCGTAAACGCAGGTCAGCTGGTTCTCTCTCCCACTCGTACCTACGCGCCGGTCATCAAGAGAATACTGGATGAAATGCGCCCGGAGATTCATGGCATGGTGCATTGCACAGGCGGAGCCCAGACGAAAGTGCTCCATTTCGTCAACGACAACTGCAAAGTAATCAAAGACAACATGTTCCCCGTACCACCGCTGTTTAAAGCCATCCATGATTGCTCCGGAACAGATTGGAAAGAAATGTATCAGGTGTTCAATATGGGACACAGAATGGAAATCTACGTGCGGCCTGAAGTTGCCGAAAAAGTAATCGACATCAGTAAAGAATTCAATATAGACGCCCAAATTGTGGGACACATTGAGGAAGGACAGAAGAGCCTTACCATTCACAGCGAATTTGGAACGTTCGAATATAAATAAACAATATGCCGGAAAATAATAGCATACTCGAGAAATTAGACGGGCTTGAAGCTCGTTACGAAGAAGTAAGTACCCTCATTACAGACCCAGATGTGATAGCGGATCAGGGGCGATACGTGAAGCTCACCAAAGAGTGGAAAGACCTGGGCGACATCATGAATGCCCGCAAACGCTACATAGATTGTCTCAATTCAATCGAAGAGGCCAAAGATATCTTGACGAACGAAAGCGACGCGGACATGAAGGACATGGCGCGTCAGGAATTGCAATACAATGAAGAACTGAAGCCTAAACTGGAAGAGGAAATCAAGATACTGCTGGTTCCAAAAGATCCGGAAGACGCAAAGAATGTACAAATGGAAATCAGAGCCGGGACCGGAGGTGACGAAGCCTGTCTGTTTGCCGGTGACTTATTTAATATGTATAAGCGCTATTGCGACAACAAAGGCTGGCAACTGAGCGTAACCGATGCTTCTGAAGGTGCCGTGGGCGGCTTCAAGGAGATTGACTTTGCGATCAGTGGCACCGATGTATATGGCACGTTGAAATATGAAAGCGGCGTGCATCGTGTGCAACGCGTTCCCGTTACGGAAAGCAATGGACGCATGCAAACGAGCGCGGCTACGGTTGCTGTATTGCCTGAAGCCGACAAGTTTGAAGTAAACATCAACGAAGGTGATATCAAATGGGATACTTTCCGTTCGAGTGGAGCCGGCGGTCAGAACGTGAACAAAGTGGAATCGGGTGTTCGTCTGCGCTATCCATGGAAGAATCCGAACACCGGTGAGGTGGAGGAAATCCTGATAGAATGTACCGAAACCCGTGATCAGCCCAAGAATAAGGAGCGTGCCTTGAGCCGTCTCTATACGTTCATTCACGACCGTGAACACCAGAAATACGTGGACGATATTGCCAATCGCCGCAAGAGTCTGGTATCAACGGGGGACCGTTCTGCCAAGATTCGCACCTACAACTTTCCGCAAGGTCGCGTGACCGATCACCGTATCGGGTTCACGACACATGACCTGCAAGGATTCCTGGGAGGCAACATTCAAGACATGATCGACGCGCTGACCGTTGCGGAAAACGCGGAGAAGATGAAAGAATCGGAACTGTAATCACCTGTCAAACAAACAAAACAATTAACATCATCATGGGAATCAGGTACACAAAGAAAACGGATGAGAATGAAAACAAGGAGAAGACCGTACAGGCCGAAGAGTTTATCAATCTCATGACCTCAACCAAAAGAAGCACGAGGAAAATCAAGGAACTGCCAAGGACCGAAGTCGGCAAATAGTTTTTCAAACCACAACAAATAAGAATAGAAATTATATGAAAAGAGAAGAGCTCGTCAACCAAATATTTTCAAAGAAATCATTTCTATGTGTAGGGTTGGATATCGACCTGAAGAAAATTCCGGCACGGATGCTCGAAGAGGAAGAGCCGATATTTGCCTTCAACAAGATGATTATTGACGCGACAGCTCCTTATTGCGTTGCCTACAAGCCCAACCTGGCATTCTACGAATGCTATGGAATCAAAGGAATGATGGCTTTCGAACATACAATCACGTACATCAAGAAGGTCTACCCTACTCACTTCATCATCGCGGATGCCAAGCGTGGCGATATCGGAAATACGAGCACGATGTATGCCAAGACATTCTTTGAAGAATATGATTTGGACGCGCTGACCGTAGCTCCCTACATGGGGGAAGACAGCGTGAAGCCTTTTTTGGAATACAAGAACAAATGGGTTGTGCTGTTGGCGCTGACCAGCAATAAAGGTTCGCATGATTTTCAACTGACGGAAGACCGCCACGGCGAATGGTTGTTTGAGAAAGTGCTTCGCAAAAGCCGGGAGTGGGGCCATGAGGAGAACATGATGTACGTGGTGGGTGCCACACAGGGCCGGATGTTTGAAGATATCCGCAAAGTGGCTCCTCGCCATTTCCTGCTTGTACCCGGTGTAGGCGCTCAAGGAGGAAGCCTGCGGGACGTATGCCGGTATGGCATGATCGAGGACTGCGGACTGCTTGTCAACTCTTCGCGCGGCATTCTCTATCCGTGTGAAAAAGACTCGTGTGGCATAGAGCGATATGCAGACCTGGTTGCGGAAAAGGCAAAAGAACTACAGCAGGAAATGGCGAAAGAACTTGAAACACTTTAAGTGTAACAACTTTAAGTAATATGCTTGCATGATGAGCTATGCAGCAATAGCAGAAAGGCGGTAATGAATTAATATTCTGAAATTTTAGCAAATATTATTCTTGCCTCCTTTTTTTGTGGAGATTTTTTGCTATATTTGCAAAACTAATTCAATTTGATTTACAAAATGGAATTCACTGCAAGTCAAATAGCCCAGTTAGTACAGGGCCGGGTTGAGGGTAACGAAAACGCGACCATCAACACTTTTGCAAAAATAGAAGAAGGCGTCGAAGGCGCTATTTCTTTCCTTTCTAACGAAAAATATACCCATTATATCTATAATACGAAATCAACAATTGTTCTGGTTGATGAGCAATTAGAATTTGACAAGCCCGTTACTACGACTTTGATAAGGGTGGCTAATGCTCGCGATTGTGTAGCTCGGCTACTACAAATGTATGAGGCTGCCAAACCCAAAAAGCAAGGAATCGATTCGTTGGCTTTCATCTCACCCAAGGCAAAAATTGGCAACGACTGTTACATAGGCGCTTTTGCATACATTGCGGATGGGGTTGAAATCGGAGACGGCTGTCAAATCTACCCCCATGCTGTAGTGGGTGACAACGTGACAGTGGGCAAAGATTGCATTATTTATCCCAACACCACGATTTATCACGATTGCAAAATCGGCAATCGAGTTATTCTTCATGCAGGAAGTGTGATAGGTTCAGATGGTTTCGGCTTTGCTCCCAATGGTGATCAATACGATAAAATACCCCAAATAGGTATCGTAACGATAGAAGATGATGTAGAAATCGGAGCCAACACGTGTATAGACCGCTCAACAATGGGTAGTACCGTTATTTGCAAAGGTGTAAAGCTGGACAATCTTGTACAAATTGCACATAACGTTGAAGTGGGTGAAAATACAGTTATGTCTGCACAGGTCGGGATTGCAGGAAGTACCAAAGTGGGGCAATGGTGTATGTTTGGCGGGCAAGTAGGTGTCGCCGGTCATATCTCCATAGGCGACAAGGTGTTTCTTGGCGCCCAATCAGGCGTGCCAAGCAGCATAAAGGACAACCAAACATTAATCGGCACGCCGCCAATGGAAAAGTTGCCTTATTTCAAATCACAGGCGATTTTCCAGAAACTTCCTGATCTTTATAAGGAAATAAATCAGCTCAAGAAAGAAATCGAACTTTTAAAGAAATCATAATAATACAGATATGTCTAAACAAAAGACACTCAAAGGTAGCTTCTCTCTTTTTGGTAAGGGACTGCATACAGGTTTAAGCCTTACCGTTACGTTTAATCCTGCTTCTGAAAATACAGGATATAAGATTCAACGTATCGATTTAGAAGGCCAACCCACCATTGACGCTATTGCTGAAAACGTTGTTGATACACAACGGGGAACTGTCTTATCAAAGAATAATGTCCGCATCGGTACGATCGAGCATGGCATGTCCGCCCTTTACGCATTGGGTATAGACAACTGTATGATTCAAGTCAATGGCCCTGAATTTCCCATATTAGATGGATCGGCAGCGATGTACGTAAACAAGATACACGAGGTTGGCATTGAGGAACAAAACGCCGAAAAGGATTATTATATCATTCGAAAGAAGATAGAAATCAAAGACGAGCAGTCCGGCTCGTGTATCACCATTTTGCCGGATGATAATTTCTCGATTACGGCAATGTGCTCTTTCCAGTCTAAATTCATCAACAGCCAGTTCGCGACATTGGATGATATCGCTAATTTTACTGACGAAATAGCGCCTGCCAGAACTTTCGTCTTCGTTCGTGACATCGTTCCTCTGCTTGAAGCAAACCTGATAAAGGGAGGCGATTTAGACAATGCTATTGTTATTTACGAGAAAGAAGTTACACAAGAAAAGCTTGACCAATTGGCAGATATTCTAAAAGTTCCCCACATGGACGCAAAGAAGATTGGTTACATACAGCACAAGCCGCTTTTGTGGGAAAACGAATGCACACGCCATAAGCTATTGGATATCATTGGTGACATGGCCTTGATTGGGAAACCTATCAAAGGACGCATTGTAGCTACACGTCCGGGACATACAATCAACAACAAGTTTGCACGTCAAATGCGCAAGGAGATTCGCAAACATGAAGTGCAGGCCCCTATTTATGATCCCAATGATGAACCCATCATGGATAATATCCGCATCAGGCAGTTGCTACCACACCGCTACCCCATGCAGTTGGTTGATAAGATCATAGCTATGGGATCAACAAGTATTGTAGGCGTGAAGAATATAACGGCAAACGAACCTTTCTTCCAAGGGCATTTTCCAGAAGAACCGGTTATGCCTGGTGTTCTGCAAATAGAAGCAATGGCACAATGCGGTGGCCTGTTGGTTTTGAACCAACTCGAAGATCCGGAGCGTTGGTCGACCTATTTTATTAAAATTGATGACGTAAAATTCCGTCAAAAGGTTGTTCCTGGTGATACGCTGCTGTTCAGGGTAGAATTGCTACAGCCCGTACGCCATGGAATCAGCTCCATGAAAGGTTATCTTTTTGTCGGCGACCATGTTGTTTCTGAAGCGACCTTCACAGCTCAGATTGTGAGAAACAAATAATACGAGAAAAGAATATATACTTATGAATACAATCAGCCCGTTAGCGTTTGTACACCCTAACGCAAAACTTGGTGATAACAATATTATTGGTCCGTTTTGTTTTATTGATGATAACACCATTCTGGGAGACAATAATAACCTCCAGAATAGTGTTACGATAAACTTTGGAGCCAGAATAGGCAGCAATAATGAAATCTTCCCTGGGGCCAGTATCTCTACAAAGCCACAGGATTTGAAATTCAAGGGAGAAGAAACAACATGCCAAGTTGGTGACAATAACAGTATTCGCGAAAATGTTACAATCTCAAGAGGTACTGCCTCAAAAGGTATGACGATTGTAGGAAACAACAATCTCTTAATGGAAAATATGCATATTGCCCACGACTGTCTTGTTGGAAATAATTGCATTATCGGCAACTCGACAAAATTTGCCGGAGAAGTAACCATTGACGACAACGCTATCATAAGCGCAGCCGTTCTCACTCATCAATTCTGCCATATCGGAAGCTTGGTCATGATTCAGGGAGGCTGCCGTTTTTCGCAAGATATCCCACCTTATATTATTGCGGGGAAGGAACCAACCCGATATGCCGGGGTTAATCTTGTAGGACTTCGTCGCTATGGATTCGACAACGAACTCATATCTCTTATTCATGAAGCTTACAGGCTTTTATACAACAAGGGAGTCCTTGCCGAAGGTATAGAAGAAATCAAGAGGAACTTAACAATAACCCCAGAGATACAATATATCATCGATTTTGTATCCGGTTCTAAGCGAGGTATTATTCGATAACACCTCGCTTCTTATATATCAGCAAGCGACATTTTATCGTGAAAACTCTTTTTGTTGTATTAGGTCCGACCGGTGTTGGCAAAACAGAAACTTGTTTAGCTATTGCCCAACACCTAAACACACCGATAATAAATGCTGACTCCCGCCAGATTTTCGCGGAAATACCTATCGGAACAGCAGCTCCCACGCCACAACAACAAGCAATCGTCCCCCATTATTTTGTAGGAAACCACCAATTAACAGATTATTACAGCGCTTCTTTATACGAAGAAGAGGTCTTAAATCTTCTGAAAGAATTATTCGAAAAACATTCTTCATGCTTGCTGACCGGTGGAAGCATGATGTATATCGACGCAGTATGCAAGGGAATTGATGATATTCCTACAATAGATTCTGCCACACGAGCCTTGATGAAACAACGTCTTGAGACAGAAGGTCTCACGGCCATGGTTGAAGAATTGAAGCAATTGGATCCAATCCATTGGAATGAAGTTGACAAACGCAACCCCAGACGCGTCGTTCATGCTTTGGAAATATGCCACATGACAGGTAAACCCTATTCATCTTTTAGAACGAACACGACCAAACAACGCCCTTTCAAGATATGTAAGATAGGATTAAACCGAGACCGTGACGAATTGTATACCCGCATTAATCTACGCGTACTCAACATGCTTGATCAAGGTTTGGAGGACGAAGCAAGACAATTATACCATCTCCGTAATTTAAATTCCTTAAATACAGTCGGTTATAAAGAGATGTTTAAGTATCTTGACGGTGATATTTCAAAAGAAGAAGCCATCCGACAGATACAATCTAATACCAGACGATACATGCGCAAGCAACTCACTTGGTTTAAAAAAGATTCGGATATCCAATGGTTTCATCCCGACAATATTAAAGAAATTATAAATTACATAGACGCATCATTGTGCTAAAGGAGTTATTTCGTAATTTTGTAAAAACAATATGCTCTTATGAACAAGATAAAAAGATTTTTCAGCGAGTGCATGAGAAAGCTCAAAACTTTCTGGTGTTGGTATAAAAAACTTTATCAAAACAGTCCTTGGTACATAAAGACCGTTACCGCCATAGTTTCATTTATTCTTTTGTTGATTATCTATCTTGGCATGGTAGATATGAACTTCCTTTGGCTTTTTGGTAAAAGTCCGGGCTATTTCTCCGGCATTCGTGATCCCCAAACTTCTCAAGCCTCCGAGATATACAGTGCAGACGGCAAGCTCATTGGTAAATTTTTCAACGAAAACCGAACACCCGTAAAATATGAAGATGTCAATCCTGCATTCTTTAAGGCCCTCATCGACACTGAAGATGAACGATTTTACAGCCATTTCGGCATTGATCCCATTGGACTTATCGGGGCTGCCAAAGACGCGATCCTGCGTCATGACAGTCGTGGCGCGTCTACCATCACACAGCAATTGGCCAAAAACATGTTCCGAGTACGCACCCACTACTCCACAGGACTCCTTGGCAAGATTCCCGGTTTGAAGATCCTTATCATTAAAAGTAAAGAATGGATTATCGCCACTAAACTTGAGACAATATTCAGCAAAAAGGAAATTCTGACGATGTATGCCAATACCGTTGATTTTGGTTCCAACGCCTATGGCATTAAAACCGCCGCGAAAACATACTTCAACGTTTCTCCTAAAGATCTGACAACAGAACAAGCCGCCGTATTAGTCGGTATGCTCAAAGCAACAACCTATTACAATCCCAAGAGTAACTATGAACATAGTCTTGCCCGACGAAACACCGTTCTCCATAATATGGTTACCCACGGCGATTTAAGTCGCGCAGAATATGATACTCTTTCACAAAAGCCTATAACCCTTGACTATAAGATAGAAGAGAACTACGATGGCCAAGCCATGTACTTCCGTGAGGCTATTGCCCAGTATCTGAAAGATACAGGCTGGCTTGAAGAAACGGGATATGACTTGTATAGCAGTGGCCTGAAAATTTATACGACAATAGACACTCGCATGCAGAAGTATGCCGAAGATGCGGCCCGCAAACAGATGAAGTTGGTTCAACAAAACTTCAACAACCATTGGGGAATCTATCGAAATCGTGCGACAAACTGGATGACACAAGAGCCTTGGCAGGATGAAAACCACCAAGTGATTCCCAACTTTATTCAGCAAATTGCCGAGCGCCAACCGTTCTATAAAGCTCTGCAAGCCAAATATCCTAATGATCCCGATTCTATCCGATACTATTACAAAGAATGGAAACATCCTGTAAAAGTATTCGATTATGATAAAGGAATCGTTACCAAGGAGATGACTTCCGAAGACTCTATCAAGTACATGACCAGTTTCATGCACTGCGCTTTTGTTGCTATGGAACCGCAAACCGGCCAAGTGAAAGCCTGGGTTGGAGATATAGATTTTACCACATGGAAGTATGATAAAGTGACTGCCATGCGCCAACCAGGCTCTACATTCAAATTGTTCGTCTATACAGAAGCGATGAACCAGGGTCTCACCCCTTGCGACAAGCGCCGGGACGAATATATCTCCATGCAAGTTTACGACAAGAAGCTGCGGAAAGAAGTAACTTGGACACCCACCAATGCAAACGGCTACTTCACAGGCGACTCCATGCCACTGAAAAGCGCATTTGCCAAGAGTATAAATTCGGTGGCCGTGCGTCTGGGACAAGAGATGGGTATCAAGCGTATAGCTGAGACCGCGCATAAGATGGGCGTCAACAGCTCATTGGATGAGACTCCGTCTTTGGCCCTTGGCTCCAGCGACGTGAATCTGCTGGAAATGGTTAATGCCTATTGTGTACCCGCAGATAACGGTAAACATCACGCTCCTGTGCTTATTACGCGTATCGTCGACAAAAATGGCAATGAAGTTTATGTAGCGCCCCAAAAGTCTGAGCAAGTGATCCCATATAAGAGCGCCTTCCTCGTGCAGCAACTACTGCAAGGCGGCATGCGTGAACCTGGGGGCACGTCTATGTCACTTTGGGGTTACGTAAGCAATTTCCGTGATACCGAGTTTGGAGGAAAGACCGGAACCAGCAACAACCATTCCGACGCATGGTTTATGGCTGTCAGTCCCCGTCTTGTCTGCGGCGCATGGGTAGGTGGCGAATACAGAAGCATTCATTTCCGTACCGGAGCTTTAGGACAAGGTTCCCGCACTGCTCTCCCCATCTGCGGCTACTTTCTTCAAGCCGTCTTAAGCAATCCCGAATTCAAGAAATATCATGGTAAGTTTGACAAGCCCAACCAGTCAGACATTACCGGAGATATGTACAACTGCGCAAGCTATTATCCACAAGCTCGGGTAGACACCACTGCCAACGACAGTCTCTCCCACAGTGAAGAAATTTTGCTTGACAAAGATGGCAATCCGATTATCACGCCAATAGAAGGCGCAAAGAAAGTTCATGAAGAAAACAATGCTTCCAAGGCTACAGAGCCAAAGAAGAAACCTCATGAAGAAACCGTGAATTTTGACAATCTGTAATCATCGAAAATCAAGATACCAATATAGACTTGAATAACGCGGAGCTGCAAAACGCGCTTCAAATTATCCGATTTACCCGTCACTCACTTTTCCTCACCGGAAAAGCGGGGACGGGTAAATCGACATTCCTGCGCTACATCGCAAGCAACACCAATAAAAAACATGTAGTACTTGCGCCTACAGGCATTGCGGCCATTAACGCCGGAGGCTCTACGCTTCATAGCTTTTTCAAAATACCTTTTTATCCTTTACTCCCTAACGACGACAGATATTCTCCTCGGCACATCAGAAATACAATGAAGTATAATGCCGAGAAAATAAAGTTGTTACAAGACGTCCAACTCTTCATTTTTGATGAAATCAGTATGGTACGTTCCGATATTATCGACTTCATCGATAAAATTTTGCGCATTTACAATCACAATATGCGTGAGCCGTTCGGTGGTAAGCAAATGCTCTTTGTCGGCGATGTCTATCAACTCGAACCCGTACTTAAAGAAGAGGAGCGCCAATTACTACAGCCTTACTATGCTTCGAAATACTTTTTCGACGCCAAAGTGTTCAAGGAGATGAAACTCGTCTCGATAGAATTAAAGAAAGTTTATCGCCAGACCGACACCACTTTTATCACTCTGCTCGACCATATCCGCACCTCTCAGGTCACCAACGACGACCTCATTACCCTTAATCAACAGGTAGGAGCCGACCTCGGACAGGAAAAAGGCAAACTCGCCATCACGCTTTCCACGCGACGGGACACGGTGGATTATATCAACAACGATAAACTGAAACAACTGGAAGGAGAGGCCATGACCTTTTTCGGTATTATCGAAGGGGAATTCCCGGAAAACAGTCTTCCTACCCCACTGGAACTGGAATTGAAAGTCGGCGCACAGATTCTGTTCATCAAGAACGACCGTGAGAAGCGTTGGGTAAATGGAACACTGGGAACGATCATCGGGCTTGACGACGCCATCAATGGCCACATCTATGTCGTGACCGAGAGTGGGAATGAAGTTGACGTTGAACACGAGATCTGGAGCAACGTCAAATACACCTTCAACGAGAAAGAAAAGAAGATTGAAGAAACAGAGATCGGCACCTATCGCCAATTCCCATTACGTCTTGCTTGGGCCATCACGGTCCATAAAAGCCAGGGGCTTACCTTTAATCAGGTAAAGATTGATTTCACGGGAGGCGTCTTTGCGGGAGGCCAAACCTATGTCGCGCTATCACGCTGCACCTCACTCCAAGGTATCAGCCTACAGGAACATATCCGCAAGGAAGATGTCTTTGTAAGAAACGATGTCGTCAACTTCGCCCGCACTTACAACAACCAAGAAATCATTGATACCGCACTGAAACAAAGCAAGGCCGATCGCGAATACTACGACGCTATCCACGCATTTGACAAAGGCGACATGCAAGCCGCACTCGACCATTTCTTTCTGGCCATCCATAGCCGTTACGATATAGAGAAGCCTGCTCCTCGCCGCCTTATCCGCCGAAAACTCAATATTGTCAATCGGCTTCATCTGCAAATCGATCAACTTCAGGAAGAAATCAAAAGCCGTGATCGTTTTCTGAAAGAATTAGCTGTAGAATATGTCATGATGGGAAGAGACTGCGAGAAAGAGAATTTTAAGGAAGCAGCTATCCGAAACTATAAAAAAGCGCTTCAGCTCTGCCCGGATTTGCCCGAAGCCAAACGACGTCTTAAAAAACTCACAAAATAAAAGCAGCCCATTATCCGTATCACCGTGTGTTAGTGATACAGATAATAGAACCAATAAGTAGTACCATAGGAGTCGGCCAAAATCGCATAACGCTCCTGTGGATTCGTATATTTCCGCTCCAAAGTCTTGAAATCCGCAAAGTCGGCTTCCATCACATTCTCATGATATTGCAGGGTAGGATTCGACATCTTATGACTCATCAGAATCAAAGCCTCCTTATAATGCTTCGGCAAATGCTCGTCCAGCGGGTAATACTTTTCAAGAGCCTTGGCAAACAGAGTTAGTTTTTTATCTAAAAGATAGGCACAAAGTTCATAATCGTGAGCCGCTCTTGTTGCTCGATTACGCTGTTTCAGGAATCTCAGATAGCTGTAAATATCCACTTTCTCCTTGATCCACACCCCAAGATGTCTATACAATGCTCTCTCCGACGCGAACATCATCTTCACCGAACTACCGTTTGGCAACATGGCCTCAGCATGCCCTACCAGAGGATATTCAAACAACTGCTCTCCTAACTTGCCCAAAACGGATAAATCATAAATTCGTAACATCGTCAGGCTCGAATCTGTATGTATTGACTGTTTTCCCACTTCCGCCGCTGCTTTAAAGTCACCTTCTATCAGCTTTTGCTCCACTTTCATTCTGTAATGGAACACATCGTTATGATTGCTGAAAGTACAACCCAACACAAACATGATGAAAAACAGGCTGAAATTGGGCCATAGGTTCCCGAAAATGTTATTCTGACGCGTCTTTCCTTCCATCTTATACAAACGGTTCAGTAACCGGATAACACCGCCATATAGTAACAGCAGAGTGGGGAATACCCATAGCCAGGCCCCAAACGAGAACTTTTTATCAATATCCGGACTAATATCTGTCAGGATCGTCAGGATCAGTAAGGAGGGAAAATAAGTAACCGCGTAAAACCGTTTAGGTATCAATGCCAACGACTGAAGGCCCAACTGCAGGCTCCACAACACGGCTGTTATGAGTATTGCGCCAATCAACCTGTTATAACACGTCTTTCCACCCGAGAGCACATGTTGTGCCATCGCGATCAAATCTGCCTGATAATAATACAGGTAACAGAAGGAAAACAGAATAAATAAAATAGCACAAATCACCTTGATGGCAAATGTGCTATTCGTGGTTTTAGATATCATGATCTGCTTGTGTCAAATTAAATCTTCCGAAGAACTACCGCGGAGCGGGCCGGCAAATAGAGTTTAAGCCATTCCTTACGCTGTTCCACGTAAAGCGGATCATAATTCGTCAGATGCGTCAATGTGTCATCAGCGAATCCATTGCCGCCATACGCCTTGTTATCGGTATTGAGTACGACCTCGTAACTACCGATAGGCACTAAGAATCCATAATCCGTAAACGAGCGCGAAGGCGAGAAATTAAAGACGAAAAGCAAGTCGCCACGCATAAACGCCAAAACTTGATCGCCATCGTCATGCCATATTTCGGTGACAGGCGTGCTGTTGAATTTCTTTTCCGATTTGACAACAGCCAGCATATCACGGTCAAAATCGCCCAGATAATGATAGTCCAAGTCCATATTATCTACCAGATTCCATTGTCGGCGTGCGTATTTATGACTCCAGCCATTGCCTTCGCGTGGGAAGTCAATCCATTCCGGATGTCCAAACTCATTACCCATGAAGTTGAGATAACCGCCATTGATAGCCCCCAGCGTTGCCAACCGAATCATCTTATGCAAGGCAATGCCGCGATGAACCACTCCGTTTTCGTCGCCTTTCTTGAAGTGCCAATACATATCGGCGTCAATCAGTCTGAAGATAATCGTCTTATCACCCACCAATGCCTGATCGTGGCTTTCGCAATAAGATATCGTTTTCTCGTCCGACCTACGGTTTTTCACCTCCCAGAAGATAGAACTGGGTTTCCAGTCTTCATCTTTCAGTTCCTTTATCGTCTTAATCCAGAAGTCCGGAATATTCATCGCCATGCGATAATCGAAACCATAACCGCCGTCCTCAAACTTAGCGGCCAGTCCCGGCATGCCACTTACTTCCTCGGCAATCGTAAAGGCCCGTGGATTCACTTCGTGTATTAACTTGTTGGCCAGTGTCAGATAACAGATGGCGTTATCGTCCTCATGCCCATTGAAGTAGTCGCCATAATTACAGAAAGCCTCACCCAGTCCGTGGCTGTAGTAGAGCATGGAAGTCACGCCGTCAAAGCGGAAACCATCAAAATGAAACTCTTCGAGCCAGTATTTACAGTTCGACAGCAGGAAATGTATCACCTCATCCTTGCCGTAATCAAAGCAAAGGCTGTCCCATGCCAGATGTTCGTGCCGGTCGCCGGGATAAAAATACTGGTTGGGATCGCCCGCCAAATTGCCTAAACCCTCTACTTCGTTCTTTACGGCATGCGAATGTACGATATCCATAATCACTGCCACGCCGGCCTCATGTGCCGCGTCGATTAGGCCTTTCAGCTCCTCGGGCGTTCCAAAGCGACTTGACGGTGCAAAGAACGAACTGACATGATAACCAAACGATCCATAATAAGGGTGTTCTTGAATGGCCATCACCTGAATACAGTTATATCCATCCTTCACCACACGAGGCAAAACCTGCTCCTTAAACTCCGTATAAGTGCCTACTCGCTCGGCGTCTTGACCCATTCCCACGTGACATTCATAAATCAGTAGTGGGTCGCGCTTGGCCGTAAACTTCTTCTTACGCCACGCATAAGGCTCCGGATTCCACACCTGGGCAGAGAAAATCTTTGTCTGCTCGTCCTGAACCACGCGCGTCGCCCAAGCCGGTATACGCTCTCCTGCGCCACCATTCCACGTGACGTGCATTTTATATAAATCACCATGCTTGATCGCTTTCTCCGAAAGTTTCAATTCCCAGTCGCCCGTCCCTTCAATACGCTTGGCCTGAAAACGACTATTCTCCGTCCATCCGTTGAAGTCTCCTACCAGACAAAGGCTTGTCGCGTTGGGTGCCCATTCTCTAAACACCCATCCCTTTGACGTTTTATGCAAGCCATAGTAGTTGTACCCATTGGCAAAATCGGCCAACGACTTTTTGCCTCCTTGCGTAAGCTGAGAGATTTTCCACAGCGCGTGTTCGTGGCGTCCACGGATAGCGTCTTCGTAATCCTCCAGATAGGGGTCGTTCTTGACGATACCTATATGTTGAGGTGTTTTTTTTAGGGCTTTATCAGCCAATTTCTTTTTATCAGCCATATCTCAAATATTATTCTTCAAATCTACGACCATTCTCATAACGGCCACTTTTCGTCACCTTGCCATTACGGTCTTTCTCCACAAAGCGTCCTTCTCTACGATCGTCAATATAAGTACCTTCAAAGCGGTTGCCGTCCTTGTCTTCCTCTATAGCCTGGCCGTTGCGCTTACCTTTCTTATATACGCCCTTGAACTTAGCCCCTGTAGCGTAATGGATAATCACTTCACCATTAATCTGTCCGTTCGTAAAGACACCATCAAAGACGTCTCCATTCTTTTTCGTCAGTTTGCCACGGCCGTTTTGCAGATCGTTTTTCCATTGTCCGACATAGACGTCACCATTCGCCCACATCAACGTGCCTTGCCCGTCCTTGCATCCCTCCAGAAAATGGCCGATATATTTATCGCCTTTGGCATACTTGAAGACGCCCTCGCCAGTGCGCTCTCCCTGAATGTATTCACCTTCGTAGACATCGCCGTTCTGAAACCTGTAAATGCCACGGCCATTCTGTATATCGTCCATCCAATTACCCGTATAGACGTCGCCATCAGCGTATTTGTTGGTTCCTTTGCCCGACCGCAGATTATTGGCCCACATCCCATCGTAGGTCGTACCGTCGCCCCAGTCGAAAAATCCCTTGCCACTCTTCTGGTCGTCCTGCCACTGTCCTGTGTAATAAGCGCCGCTGGCATAGGTGTAGGTGCCTTTACCTTGGCGCTTGTCCTTCACCCAAGCGCCCTGATACTTGTCGCCATTATAGTAGTACATGGTGCCCTGACCTTGCTGATAGTCGCGAAACCAAAGACCCACATATTTATTATTGTTCATGAAATAGTAAGTTCCACGCCCATGTTGCTGGTCTTGAAACCACTGACCTTCATACTTCTCGCCGTCCGCAAAGGTATAGATTCCGTATCCCTGACGCTTTCCTTTCACATACTCACCCTCAAACGTATCGCCATTGGCAAAGACCGTGCTGCCCTTTCCATGAGGCTTGCCGCCCGACATCTCGCCCTTATACATTCCTTTATCGTGAGTATAACATGACCCAAGGTATATTTTCTGAGCTTGAACGGAATAAGAAAGGAGCGTAAAAAAAAACAGAAATATAATATGTTTCATGTTATTCGTATTTATCAGTTTATTCTTCAAAATTAATAAAATATCATATACCAACAAAATTACTTGTATTTTTTTTAGTATTTTTGCAGAGAATGCAAAAAATTGATTGTAAATGAAATTTATCGGATTAATCCCCGCGCGTTACGCGTCGACTCGCTTCCCCGGGAAACCATTAGCCCTGCTGGGTGGAAAGCCTGTCATACAAAGAGTTTACGAACAAGTGGCAGCCACGCTCGACGCCGCCTACGTGGCCACCGACGACCAACGTATCTTTGATTGCGTAACAGCCTTTGGTGGAAAAGCCGTCATGACGTCCGATAAGCACCGTAGTGGCACCGACCGCATTCGGGAAGCGCTCGACAAAATCAATGGACCATACGACGTGGCCGTCAACATTCAGGGAGACGAGCCCTTTATACAGCCGTCTCAAATAAAAGCGGTTTGCGACTGCTTCAACGATTCCGCGACACAAATAGCCACCCTCGGCAAACCCTTTGAGACCATCGAGGCTATTGAGAATCCCAATTCACCCAAGATTGTAATGACCAACGACAACTATGCCATGTACTTTTCGCGCAGCGTCATTCCCTTTATCCGTGGCAGAGAAAGAACAGAATGGCTAACATCATTCCCCTTTTTGAAGCATTTGGGTATCTACGCTTACAAGACAGACGTGCTTCGTGAAATCACACAATTACCACAATCACCACTCGAACTGGCCGAGAGTCTGGAGCAATTACGTTGGTTGCAAAACGGCTATCGCATCAAAGTGGGCATTACGAACATCGAAACGGTGGGAATCGACACGCCCGAAGACTTGCAACGGGCAGAGCAATTACTCTAACGCATGGCGCTCGGTATAGGATGCCGAATGACTTTTATTCATATATGATTTTGACTCCCTAGTTTTGCAAAAATATAAAAGATAAGTAATCAGTAGTATACTTATCAGTTATTTAAATAATATTAATTAAAAGCCTGAAAAATGAAGAAAATTAATTTAAAATCAGTAGAGAATTCGCTCACACGTGAGCAATTGAAGACTGTTGTTAGTGGTAGTGCTTCAGGCTGTAGCTATTAAAATCAGGATTGTACTTGGAACGGTAAGAGTGGTAAATGCAAATATTGGCCATTCTCTAATGGTCTTATTTGCGTGTGCTAGTCTAAAGTCTTTCAAGGATTAGCTTACGCGTGAACAATTGAGGAGCGTTGGGGCAGTAGCAGATAGGGAACTTTTGCTCTGCTAATAATGCAACTTGTATTTAGAATGATAGGACTGAGTGTTGCTGTTATATACAATTCGCTGGGCTTATCTGCTAGGCTGACTAGGAAGTAGACTTCTTAAATATTAATTAATGGTGTCTCTTGTAGACAACTACTTGAGACGCTCTCATTATTTTTTACCATGAATAGACTAACATTAATTGCTGTATTTCTACTCTTTTGTTTTCTTAATGTGTGTGGTGCAAACTTTGGTCACAACATTCAGGGGCGTGTTGCTGATAAAATGAATGGAGTTGCCATACCTGCGAAGATTTATCTGATGAATACTGATAGTGCTGTGATTGACACGACAACTGCTACTATTGAGGAAGCACAATTCCCATTCCAAGACAAACAGGCTTGGTATGTATTCAATGATAAAATTAAGGAAATAGGCCGTTATATCATTAAGGCAGTGATGCCTGGCTATAAGGACGCTTACACTGACGTTGAATTGAAAAGTTCACGTCAGTCTTATATATCTGCAAAGCCGATTTTGATGGAACACGACTACATTGAATTGCCTAATGTTGTAGTGAAAGCAACAAAAATCAAGATGATGATGAGTGGAGACACTATTGTTTACAATGCTGATGCATTTAATCTTTCAGAAGGAAGTATGCTTGATGCGTTGGTGTCACGTTTACCTGGAGCACAATTAACTAAAGACGGACAGATATATGTTAATGGAAAATTAATTGAGAGTTTGTTGCTTAATGGACGCGATTTCTTTACAGGAAATCCCAAAATGGCTTTAGAAAATCTTCCATCTTACACTGTTAACAAGATTAAGGTATACAAGCGATTAGGAACTATGTCGCGCCTTATGCAGAGTAATATGGGAGATCAGAGCCTCGTCATGGATGTAAAGTTAAAAAAGGAATACGATGCAACTATATTCGGTAATGCAGAATCCGGTGTTGGTACCAATGGTAGATTTGCGCTGAAAGGTTTTGGAATGAAAAATTCCCAGAAAGAGATGTTATTAGCTTTTGCAAACGTCAACAATCTTAATGACAATCAAATTGCTAATATACAAGGGCAATGGACCCCACAAGAAAATACTAATGGATTACAAACTAATAGAACCGCAAATGTGAGTTATGCAAAATTCTTTGGTGGTGACATGTTCAAATGGATTAGCACAAGCAATACTATTTCGCATAATGGCGAAGATATTCAAATGTTGAAAAATGCAGAGGTATATTTACCAAGTAAAAATATTTATCAACATGCACAAGATGGAACTATTAATAAGTCTACTATATTTGATAGTAAAAATGCATTTAATTATGAACAAAATGGTAAATATAGTACACATTCTACACTTGACATTTTGTATAAGCATAACGATAAATATAAATCAGCTTTTACCTCAAATTCTGAAGGAAACTCTTTGTTGAATGAATTGAATGAAAAAATATCCCATACCAACGAGCAGTTTAATATAAAATTTGCAAATGAAAACAATTTCAATATAAGCGTTGTAGATTTATTGCGTACAGGATTTAGCGTGCAGTATAACAAGCGAGATGCTGACAACTTTTCACTCTATGATCTTCGATATATGAATACGGTCAATGCACGCGACTTTAGAAATAATTATCTGAAGCTTTACAACAATAATTTGGATGTAAAAGGAAACATCAGTTATGATTGGAATTGGCCAGGATGGAGTTTACAACCAGGATATGATTATAATTTTAAATATAACAAAACGAACCATGAGCTATACAGACTTGACAAACTAGTAGGATTCGATAGTTTGCACTATGATATACTTCCATCAGCAAAGAATGCACTCTTAGCAGTGAGAGATAACAATAATAGCTATTGGTACACAGAATATCAGAATCACCATAGAATATTTTTGGAATGGTGTCTCAATGCAGCATCTGGAGCTAATAAACTTAATATTGAATACGGTTACATCAGAATGCCTTTACGAGTGGTGAATAAAAATATGTTCTATGTAAGAGCTGGCAGAAAAGATGTAAAAAGAAACACCATATTCTTTGAACCTGAAGCATATTTTCGTTGGGGACAAACATACAACTGGGAACTGAATGCAAGCATAAAATCAGAAATTCCTAATCTTGTAAACATGATAGAATATCGTGATGACTCAGATCCATTGTTCTTGATTTCAGGTAATCCAAATTTGAAGAATATTCACAGATATAATGCATCGCTTTCCTTGAAGCATGAAGGAAGGGGACAGCGAATGTGGCATGCTTCGATAAATTACAATAAAACAGACAATAACATAGCGTTTGCTACTTTGTATAACACTGTGACTGGTGTTGCTACAATGCAACCTGTAAGTGTTAATGGAAATTGGCGTATAAACGGACAGATTGACTATAGTTTACCCCTTGATAGTGCTCGAAAATGGACACTTGACAACCATCTTACAGTTGATTATGACCATAACGTTGACATGACTACAACTGATGTAAGCGCTGGTATCATGAGAAGCGTAGTGAACAACTGGCAGTATGGTGTTGATGTTAAGCTGAATTTCAGACCTAATGAGAAATGTGAGTTCACACTTCATGCCAATAGTACTTACTATTACATTAACAGTAGTAGAAGTGGGTTTGAAAATATTCATGCAGGCAACTACAAACTGGGCTTTGAGACAGAATTGCAACTTCCATGGAAACTTTCGTTCGGCTCAAACTTTGGAATGTATGGACGTCGAGGATATCATAGTGCCATGATGAATACTACCGAATGGATTTGGAATATGCATTTGGATCGTTCTTTTATGAATGGCGCTTTGTTGGCCAAGATTACAGGTTATGATTTGCTTCATCAGAGATCAACAACCAAATATGAAATGAACAAGCAAGGAAGAACAGAGATCTGGTATAATAGTTTGCCAAGTTACTTTATGTGCTCTCTAGTATGGAAGTTCAATGTGAGCCCTAGATCAAAGAAATAATAGTTTAATGAATAATTGTATCATAGATATGAAGGTAATACAGTTGCTCCTACTCCTTGGTTTTGTAAATTTTATATCACAGAAAACGGTCATTCAAAATCTTTCAATTAACAGATAAAAAGCCTGAAAAAGGTCTTTTATTGTCCCGATCAAAAGCCTTTGTCCCGTAATAGATACCCTTTTATTGCGTCATCGCAGCCCTTTTGGGTCCTGAAAGCAATGCTTTCGGGATGCAAAAGCTATGCTCCAACCGTCTAAAAGCTACCCTTTTAGCACCTAAAAGGGCTGCTATGAGAACGCAAAGATAAGCTCTCTCGAGCCATATCATTATAAAACGCTGGCTATCAGCCATTTGCAAACTCGCGAAAAAACGGCTGTTTTTTGACCAAGAATATGTTTCGTGAATTTAAAAGGCACTTTTTTATGCAAAAGATAAAGACTTTTCCGAATTATTTATGTCTCAATACCCGCTCTTTCTCAACTATTTTTACTTTTCATTCTATCGTGAATGCGCATACCTCACAATTTTAAGTTTTTAAATAAAAATAAGCGATTGGGAGAATACATCTATCAAGGAATATGCGCGGAATGATATTTGCTTTATCCATATATTCTTTATACCTTTGTATAATACAATATTATACGAAGAATCTCATTGTTTTATGAATCTGTAAATACTTTTTCTATGGTATTAGATATGGCAATAAGGCTTGTGATAGCCTTGCTTTTAGGAGGTATTATCGGGATAGAACGTGAATATAGGTCGAAAGACGCAGGATTCCGTACGCATTTCCTGGTTGCCATGGGCAGCGCGTTGTTCACCATTATTTCGCAATACGGCTTCAGCGAGGCACTGAAAGATTCATCACGGGTTGCCGCTCAGGTTGTTTCAGGTATCGGATTCCTTGGAGCCGGCATCATTATCTTTCAAAAGAACATGGTGAGGGGACTGACAACCGCGGCAGGTCTATGGGTGACAGCCGCCATCGGCATGGCATGCGGAACGGGTATGTATTTGGTCGCGGCCGTCACGACGGCACTGGTTCTTTTCGGATTGGAGGTACTCCACTTTATGATTCCTCAAGTAGGGACCACCGTCGTACAGCTATCGTTCAACGCGCCCTCGAAAGAGAGTGCGCGAAGTGTGTTGCGTAATCTGCAAGGGGACTCATTAGATATTATATCCTACCATCAGGAACGCATCCATACGGGGAAAACCGACACCTACTCCACCGTCATGGAAATAAAAATGAAGTGAGGCGAACATATCGAACGACTTACAGAATATGTGAAAGACTTTGACGGCGTAACGGTGACCTGCATGGAATAACGCTTTTTCCGCTATCTATTCGTCAACTTACAAGATGGACAGTAAACTCAAAAAACAACTTACGGTTTATGCCGAACACTACGAAACGAGCGACTTTCTGCCGGGCGATCCCAGTTGGTTCATGCACCGGGCGGAAGGTGGTGACAACCAAGAGACGACCGCTTTCATTGCTTCTTGCCTTAGCTATGGCAATCGTAAACTTTTCATGCCCAAGATACAGCAGTTGTTCGACATGGCCAAAGGCAATTTATATCAATGGATAAGTAATGGAGAATATCAAGTAAACATTCCGGATTCTGACGTAACATTCTATCGTTTACAAACTTACCATCATATTCACCGGCTCTTTGACGGCCTGCATTCGCTTTTTCAGACACACCGGACTTTAGGGGCATTCTTGCAAGCAAAGGGCGTTACTACCGCCATGGAAGCCATCGAAGTCATCACTCAATATTTTGCGTCGTGGGATGTAGGCCACTTGATTCCTCATACAGCGGCCTCCTCGTGCAAACGCATCTGCATGTTTCTTCGCTGGATGGTCCGCGACCATTCGCCCGTAGACCTGGGATTATGGCCGTTTATCGACAAGCGAACGCTGCTCATGCCGCTCGACACCCACGTACTCCAAGAAGCCATCCGGCTGAATCTGATCCGCAACAAATCCACTACCATGAAAACTGTTATAGCGCTTACGAAAGAACTCAAGAAGTTTTTCCCCGATGATCCGTTGAAAGGAGACTTCGCGCTGTTCGGATATGGCATGCAGCAAACCAAGCAAACGCAAGGACATGACGGATAAGGGGGGTGTTGGACCGGCAACCTTTCATGCTATCGTTTTTGCCCAACCAATCATTATTATTTGATATAAGTAATTTACTATCCAATATTTTTAATTAACTTTGCAAAAATTAAGAAGATTCATCATTATTGGTTATCAAACAATTAACTCTATACTAAATTAATTATCAAAACTAAACTTATGAAAACCAATTATTTGACTTTAAAATCATGGGGAACACTACTCTTACTTTCCATGATGCCCTATTACGGCCATGCGCAGTTTATTCGTTCCATGCACACATTAGATGGTTTGGGCTATCGACTCCAATTAAATCCGGCACTACGCCCCGACCAAGGTTACTTCAACATACCGATAATAGGTGGTACAGAAGTAACGGCAAGTTCCAATTCATTAGGTTCGAAAGACATTGTCCGTATAATAGGAAACAACTCTGACACAGATTACTATACGGATAACGCTTTTTATAACCGCCTAAAAACAGAAAACAAGCTCCAGGCCAACGTGACACTCGACCTGCTGTCGTTCGGTTGGTACAAAGGCAAGAATTTCTGGAACGTGAATATCTCAATGAAGAATGATGTGGAAGCCACAATTCCCCATCGCGTCTTTGAATCGATGAGGGACGCCCGTGGGCTGGGCACACAGTCTTGGGCCAACTACATGGCCGAACAGGGAGGCACAAAAGTATTTGCCAACTCGTATGTAGAAACCGGACTTGGATTTGCCCGCAACATCAATGAAAAGTTAACTATAGGCGGCAAGATGAAGCTACTGTTTGGCACTGCCAATCTGAAAATGGATATCAGAAAGCTGAATCTCCAAACCAACCTCACAGGCACATCGCAGAGTACGGACTGGGAGACTATTGACAACGAAGCGCTACAGCAGATACACGGCCAAGCCACTATCGATGTAGAAGCGGAGATAGAGGCCTCAATGAAAGGTTTTGAACTGAAAGACGACGACGGATATGTAAAAAGAATAGGACGGGGCGGCTCGTTTGGTATTGCCGGCTTTGGACTCGGACTTGATCTGGGCGCAACATACAAACCTATAGATAATCTTATGCTTTCTGCCGCCGTACTCGATTTAGGCTTTATCTCATGGAGCAAAGCCAGTTCGCACACAGCTACCACTACAAGCATTCAGAAATATAGATTCGATAACACGCATCTTGACGAGGCCGAATCATTCAGAGACATCATGACCAATGGCCAAATCGCAGATTTCGACATGCTTAAAGTGAAGCAGAAGAAAGGCAAAGCACGGTCGACAGCACTTTATTCTACGGTTGTTTTAGGTGGAGAATACCAACTACCAGATACAAAATTCTGTTTTGGTCTGCTTTCTACGACACGCTTCTCACAGCTTACTACACAAACAGAGCTAACCCTATCGTCGGGTTATAAAATAAATCGATCCATCGGTTTTTCACTGGCCTACTCCATGATACAAAGTGGAGGCAAAGGATTGGGAATCGGATTGAAACTCGGCCCTGTGATTTTAGCTACAGACTATATGTATTTTGGCAATAACAGCAAGTGTACCAATTTGCTTTTGGGATTCTCCGTACCGATGGGAGCCCGAAAACATGACTGATGTCGCAAGAAAAAGGAAACCGGCAAAGATATAAAAAACGACGCCTCCTGTCAACATTGAAGAAGACAGAGGGCGTCGTTAAAACGGCATTAATCGCTTAGAAAGGTAAATCATCGGCACTTCCCGCTTCCGGAGCAGGGCCCGGTTGTGGCATTGGAGTCGCGGAAGGAGCAGGAGCCGGACCAAAGTTTGGCGCTTGTGGCTGCGGTGTTACGGCGGCATTGGGATCTACTTGGCGAACGTCGAAGGCCCGAATGCTGTTGAACCAACGACCTTGATACTCATGCGCGTCGATGTCGAACGAGACATTAATTTCTTGAGCGACTTGAATATTAAAGCGTTGGAGACGGTCTTCCCCAAATACATCGAACACCATTTTCTTAGGATAGGCATCATGAGTTTCAATAACAAAACTCTGAACAACCCATTCTCCTCGGGCAGAGATGCCGCGGCGTGGTTCGAGCACAGCAATAACTTTTCCTTGTAATTCCATAATATCTTTATTATCTTGTTTTCATACCTGCGGAGATGACCGCTTACAGTTTGCGAAATTAATAAAATTGTTCTAAAAAAGGAAACATTTTAGGTCTTTTTTTTGTGATTCAGAATTGTATTTCGTATTTTTGTACTTGATTATCACTGAAAACTTTAAATATAACAATATGAGGTTTACACTATCTAGCAGCGCCTTGAATAGCCGCTTGCAATCTCTGGCTAAAGTAATCAACAGCAAAAACGCGCTCCCCATTTTGGAGTGCTTCCTTTTCGAAGTAAGTGGCAGGCAGCTGAAAATCACGGCTTCAGACAGCGAAAATATCATGCAAAGCGAAATAACGCTTGACGAATGCGACACTGACGGTAATTTCGCAATTGCCAGCCACACCATTCTTGACGCGGTTAAGGAATTGCCCGAACAACCTCTCACATTCGATATCGACACCAACACCTATTCTGTAAAAGTTATCTATCAGAACGGTCTTTATAATTTTACGGCTCAGAACGCTGATGAATATCCGCGAGCACAAGCCATTCCCGACAGTGCCACGGCATTGACCATCGAGTCTGCGACACTGGCCGAAAACATCAGCCGCTGTATTTTTGCCACGGCGCAAGATGAATTGCGCCCTGTGATGAATGGTATCTATTTTGACTTAAAAGCCGATTGTCTGGCCGTGGTTGCGAGTGACGGACACAAACTTGTCAGAAATCAAAACTTCAATATCAAGTCTGACTCACCGTCTTCTTTCATCCTTCCCAAGAAGCCCGCTCTGCTGCTTAAAAACTCATTGGCCAAAGACAATGAGGAAGTCATCATCAAATTTGATGAGCGCACGGCGGAAATAAGCTTCAAGGGCGGCACGCTAAAATGCCGGCTGATCGAAGGGAAATATCCGAACTACAACTCCGTAATACCACAAAATAATCCCAATAAAATGACAATCGACCGCAAGGGTCTCATCGGAGCATTGCGCCGCGTATTGCCTTTCGCCAGCGAGAGCAGCCAGCTTATCCGCCTGCGTCTGGAGACTAATAAACTGGAACTCAGTTCGGAAGATATTGACTTCTACACAAGCGCAAAGGAACAGATGGTCTGCGACTATACGGGAAATCCAATGAGCATAGGCTTTAAAGGAGGATCGCTGCAGGATATTCTTTCCAATTTTGAATGCGACGACATTGTATTTGAGTTGGCAGATCCCAGTCGGGCAGGCATCATCGTTCCGGCCGAAGAGGATGGAACGGAGAGTGTACTGATGCTACTCATGCCCATGCTGTTGAACGATTAAGATTGTCTATTATAGAGCCAACAGCCTCCCTGACTTATCACAGGGAGGTTATTTTTTTGATATCAAGAAATATGAAACTGAATTTAACAAAGCCACTGATTGTTTTCGATTTGGAATCAACAGGACTGGATATCGTATCTGATCGCATTATCCAAATCTCATACATCAAGGTATACCCCAACCAGACGGAAGAGCGCGGCAATCTACTTATCAATCCGGGGAAAGCAATCCCTGCCGAAGTAGCCGAACTGACTGGGATTCATGACGATGACGTCGCAACGGCACCAACTTTCAAGGCCGTGGCCGCCCAATTAGAAAGCACGTTCAAGGGCTGTGACTTCGCCGGATTTAACTCAAACCACTTTGACATACCGCTACTGGCAGAAGAATTCCTACGTGCCGGGATAGATTTTGACTTCTCGAAATGCCGCCTTATCGACGCGCAAACAATTTTCCACAAAATGGAAAAAAGAAATCTGGCGGCTGCCTATAAATTCTATTGTGGACGGAAAATGGAAGAAGACTTTGAAGCTCATCGGGCCGACCAGGACACGGAAGCGACCTACAAGGTTTTGATGGGCGAACTGGACATGTATGCCCCTGGCAGGCAAGAAGAACCGGAGCGGCAGCTCGACAACAACATGGACGTGCTGAACGAGTTCTCAAAGAATAATAACAATGTGGATTTTGCAGGACGTATCGTCTGGAAAGAAATGAAAGACGCGCAGGGCAAACCTATTCTGGACAAAGACGGAAAGAGCCAAATGCAGGAGGTTTTCAACTTCGGAAAATACAAGGGATGGGCTGTGACCGATGTGCTTCATCGCGATTCGGGCTATTATAGCTGGATGCTGGCCAGCGAGTTTACCAATAACACCAAGCAGGTGCTGACAAGAATCAGGCTGCGCGAGTTTAACAAGAACAACAACCATTAAAACAACGATTTTCATGATCGGACTCAAAACGCTGTTCAAACAATGCGTGTTCACTGTCTGCCTGGCGCTGATAGCCGGCCGGCCATGCAGCGCCCAGGAATTGCAGGCCAAAGTTGTCATCAACCATGCGCAGGTGCAAGGTACTGACGCAAGCGTCTTTGAGCAGCTGCAGAGCCAGATTACACAGTTTCTGAACGAACATAAATGGACCGCACTCCACTTTGAGAATCATGAACGCATTCCATGCAACTTCAATATCACGGTGACAAGCTACGAAAAAGAGAGCAATCTCTTCAGCTGCAAAGCCATCATTCAGGCTAACAGGCCGGTCTACAACTCGTCGTATACAACAACGATCTACAGTAATACAGACAATGACTTTAACTTCGAATATTCACCGTTCGATCAGTTAAACTTCAATCAGCAGAATATTGACAACCAGTTGACAGCCCTGTTGGCCTACTACGCTTACCTGATAATCGGAATCAACTTGGATTCTTTCAGCCAGATGGGAGGAGACGACTGCTTGTCTTTGTGCATGGACATTGCCAACAATGCCCAAGGCCTTAACTTTTCGGGATGGAAAAGTTTCTCCGACCAACGCAACCGGTTTGCTATTATCAACGGGTATCTGGACGAAGGTATGCGCCCATTACGTCAGTTACAATATGACTATTATCGCACAGGGCTTGACATCATGGTCGAAAACGCGTCCAGAGGCAGAGCCAATATTTCTACAGCATTGGAAAACGACTTGAAAAAGTGTCATGAAGCCCGGCCACTCAGTCTTTGGCCCCAGATCTGGACAGATTTTAAAAGAGACGAACTGGCCAATATCTATCAAGGACACGGCTCGGCCAAAGAGAAAGAGACTGTTCATGATATTCTACTAAATATCAATGCAAGTCAGAACAACGCTTGGGAAAAAATCATTCAATAATGCTTAAACAATTATACATCAAGAACTTCACGCTCATAGATGAACTCAATATTCAGTTTCATCAAGGATTCTCGGTCATAACGGGCGAGACGGGCGCAGGAAAGAGTATTATTTTAGGAGCAATCGCGCTTCTACTGGGACAGCGGGCTGATTCAAAATCGATTAAGCAAGGATGTCATAAATGTGTCGTAGAAGCTCACTTCGATTTATCAAGATACGATATGCGGGAGTTTTTCTTGCAGAACGATATAGACTACGATGATACAGACTGCATTATCCGACGCGAAATTAATAGCAATGGAAAAAGCAGAGGGTTTATCAATGACCAGCCGGCAGCAATCGGATTGATGCGAGAACTGGGCGAACATCTTATAGATATTCACAGCCAACATCAAAATCTTTTACTCAACAAAGAAGATTTTCAACTCAATATTGTAGATATTCTGGCTAAAGATGATGATATCCGACAAGCGTATCGGCAATCTTATGAGGCATATAAGGCTGCCGTTGCTCAGCTGGAGGCGTTGAAGGAAGAGATACAAAAGAATCTGCAAAACGAGGATTTCTTAAGGTTTCAGACTAAAGAATTGGAAGAAGCCAACTTGGTAGCAGGCGAACAGGAAGAGCTGGAAACACTGACGCAAATGCTAAACCACGCCGAAGAGATAAAGTCTTCACTTTATAACACAAGCAATATTCTTATACAAGATGATGGTGGGTTAGTAAACTCTTTAAAAGAGGCTTGCGCCAATCTTCATAATATAGAAGAAGTATTTCCGGAAATCAAAGAACAGTCGCAACGATTGGAGGCATGCTTTATTGAGTTGAAGGATATTTCGCACGATGTAGATAGGCAAGTAGATAAGATAGACTTTGATCCAAAACAACTGGATGACGCTAATCTAAGGTTGGATACAATCTATACGCTGGAAAAGAAATACCATGCCGCGACAACGGAAGAGCTAATTGAGATATTGGCAGAGCTTAAAAAGCGAATTGAATTGTTTGACCACAGCGACGAAAACCTGAAACGACAACAAGAAATCGTAGAAAAGCTGGAAGCGACTTGTAGACAACAGGCGGCCAAACTTTCGCGGCAGCGATCCGTTGCGGCCAAAAAGATTGAAACAGAGTTGTTGAAAAGGCTTGTGCCGCTGGGCATTGCTAAAGCCAGATTCAGTATTCTATTGCAAGAAAAACCGCTTAGCCATGATGGGCAAGACAAGATTTCATTCCTCTTCAGCGCTAATTCCACGACCGATATGCAGCCCATCAGTCAGGTGGCTTCGGGAGGAGAAATTGCCCGAGTAATGCTTTCGCTGAAAGCAATGATTAGCGGTGCCGTAAAACTTCCGACAATTATATTTGACGAAATCGACACGGGCGTGAGTGGTCGAGCCGCGGAAATGATGGGACAGATTATGTACGAAATGGGATTGTCGAACCGACAGGTCATCAGCATTACCCATCTACCGCAAATCGCGGCCCGAGGAACGACGCATTATAAGGTTTCGAAAGAAGAGACTGACATGGGAACGATTAGCAATATGAAAATTCTTACGACGGAAGAGCGTGTTGCCGAAATCGCGCAAATGCTAAGTGGCAGTAATATTACGGAAGCGGCCATTAGTAACGCAAAAGATTTATTAAATATCAAATAAGAAAACTATTAAAAGAATGAAGATACAACATTTTATCGTTGGGCTCATGCTCACTTGCAGCCTGACAGCGATGGCCCAGCCGTCACCTATCGTTAAAGCGTCAAAATCGGTTTTCACCCTCACGACATTTGCAAAAGATGGATCTATTTTGGCTTCGTCACATGGCGTTTTTATTGGTAATAATGGTGAAGCCATAGCACTATGGACACCCTTTAAGGGCGCAGCCAAGGCTGTTGTCATTGACGCCAATGGTAATGAGATGAATGTTGAAACGATTGACGGGGCTAATGAAATTTACGATATTTGCAAGTTTAGAGTGAATAGAAAGACTACCGGCGCGACACTCGCTGCCAATCAGGCCAATAAGGGAGACAAAGTGTGGCTGGCAGCGTATTCCGTGAAAAAGACAAATGCCAAACAAATACCGGTAAACAATACAGAAAAATTTAATAACACCTATAATTATTATATCTTTTCTTCACAAGAAGATGATATCAATATAGGATGTCCTATTCTTAATTCAAAAGGCGAGATACTGGGACTTCTGCAAAAATCAATTAAAGGAAATGAAATACATGCAACAGACGCAAGGTTTGCCTACGACCAAAAAGTAACCGGCATGTCGGTAAATGACCCCGTGTTAAAGTCAACAGGGATTCGTACTACCCTACCCAACACACACGATGACGCGCTGCTCACCATAATGATGTCGCAATCTACGCGTGATTCAATAACGCACGCGCAATATATCGCTGATTTCATCAACAAATTTCCAAAATCAATTGAAGGCTATACGGCACAAGCAGAAGAGTATCTAAGCGCCAACCAATTTAATCAGGCTGATGAAATAATGAAACGTGCCATCAATCAAATCGACAAAAAGGATGAAGCATATTCGGACTACGCGAAGATTATCTATCGAAAAGAAATCTTCAAGTCTGACCGGCCATTTGCAAATTGGTCATTGGATCTCGCATTAGAACAGTCGCAAAAGGCCTATACCTTCAATCCTAAGTCGATCTATAAACACCAGCAGGCACAAATTATCTATGCCAAGGGTGATTACCAACAAGCCTACCGGATGTTTATGGAACTGACAAAGAGCGATATTAGAAATGGTGAAGTATTCTATGAAGCCGCACAATGCAAAGTCCAATTGAAAGCTCCCAAAGAAGAATACATGGCACTTCTTGATAGCGCGATAGCCGCTTGTCCACAACCTTTGACGGCTGTGGCAGCTCCTTATGTTCTTGCGCGTGGTGTAGCTTTTGATAATAACGGCAACTTACGCAAAGCTCTGGCAGACTACAATCAATATGACTCACTGATGGTGGGAAGGATTTTGGAACCTTCATTCTACTATACAAGATTTAAATGTGAAAGTAAACTACACCAATATCAACAAGCTCTTGCAGATATAGCCAGGGCTATTATTACCAATCCGCATGAGGCTACCTATTACGCTGAAATGGCCAGTTTGCAATTACGTGTGAAAATGTACGAACAGGCTGTAGAAACATGTGCACGTTGCCTCATGATTGAACCGGAATATCCAGACGCATGGCTTATCATGGGTATAGCACAAAAGCAGTTGGGCAAGAACGAAGAAGCTACTAAATCATTACAAAAAGCCCAAGAACTTGGAGATAAACGGGCAGAGCAATACTTAAAGTAAAAGCAAAGATTTATAATTATAAAAAGCGAGATGTTAACAACCGCAACATCTCGCTTATATTTTCTTCGAAAAGAGTTACTATTACTTAATAATCCCTTCTTTAACAAATACTTCCTTGAGAGCTTGAACGCCACGCTCTACCTGTTCTTGCGTGTGACTGGCCATCAAAGCAAAACGAACCAAAGTATCTTGAGGCGCACATGCGGGTGGAATTACAGGGTTGATAAACACACCGGCTTCGAATGCAAGTTTGGTAACTTCAAAGGTCTTATTGATATCACGGACATACAAAGGAATTATTGGGCTCTCAGTATCACCGATTTCAAAGCCTTCTTCTCTGAAACGCCGCAAAGCATAATGTGTAATATCCCATAAGTGCTCCAAGCGCTCAGGCTCATTCTGAATAATATGCAATGCCTCTAAAGCCGCTGCTGTTGCCGCGGGGGTATCACTTGCAGAGAATATATATGTACGACAAGTATGGCGCAAATAATTTATTGTGTCTTTATCCGCAGCAATAAATCCACCGATCGAAGCTAAGCTCTTTGAGAAAGTTCCCATGATCAAATCAACTTCATCTGTCAATCCGAAATGATCACAAACACCACGACCTTGCTTGCCAAATACACCAAGACCATGAGCTTCGTCTACCATAAGGGAACAATTATATTTATGCTTCAATTCGACAATCTCCGGTAGTTTTGCCAAATCTCCTTCCATCGAGAACACACCATCGACAACAATCAATTTAACTGCTTCTTGTGGAAGTTTCTGCAGAACTCGCTCCAAATCCTCCATGTCATTGTGCTTGTAATGAAGTTGTGTGGCAAAGCTTAATCTGCGACCATCCACAATACTCGCATGATCACGATCATCACAGATAATGTAATCGCCACGTCCCACTACAGCAGGAATGACACCGGCATTAACAGAAAAGCCTGTTGAAAAGCACAAAGCCTCATCCTTATGTTCAAATTCTGCAAGTTCTTTTTCTAACTGAACGTGCAAATCCAATGTCCCATTGAGGAATCTGCTACCTGCACAGCCGGAGCCATACTTATCCAAAGCCTTATGGGCGGCAGCAATAACTCTTTCATCTCCTGTAAGTCCGGTATAAGCATTAGAGCCAAACATCAAAACCTTATGTCCTTCCATTGTGACTTCAGGCCCTTGCTTACTGGTAATCGCACGAAAATACGGATACACTCCCGCTTCCATGAATTTCTGTGGCTCACGATAGGCAGCGTATCTTTCTTGTAATTGTCCCATTTTAATAAAGGTGTAGAAAAACTACGTTAATTTTTTATAGGCTGCAAAGATACGAAAAATATGCGACTTCCAATTATTTTTTCTTGGAAAAGTGTTTTATAGAGAAAATTAAGGGTCAGTAGAAAATTAGTGGGGACAGGTTTTACAAGGATCAATGATATCTACTATGCCTTGAATTATCTTTACATATACCCTCAAAAAAGTAGCGTTATTTTGAAAAAGAAAAGACTTGGACGAAAATAAGCGATTGTAGAGCGAGTTTATAAAGCGCTGGCTATCAGCACATTGCGCTTTTTAAGGTGTTTTCTCTTCGCTTTTTTTACCCTTAATCGCTATGCTTTTAGGCCGCAATCGCGGCCCTTTCATCGGCTAAAAGATATGCTTTAGCGGCGTAATCGCTGTGCTTTGAGCCGATGAAAGTATAGCTTTTGTGAAAAAAGGGTGTCGAAATCGGCAAATCAAAGAAGTTTTTCGCCATGCCGGTAGCTGGATGAAGCGTTGCGGAAGTGTTAAAATCAGGTAGTTTTTTCTGACAAAAATCACG
>NZ_JAERMS010000025.1 GCF_017426725.1 Prevotella illustrans
GCCTTAGTGAAAACAACTTCCTTCACTTTTTTGAAAAATATTTAGGACACTATTGAATTTTTGGTGCTTTTTGTTCCAAAAATGCAATAACCAGGCGAAACTTTGCTATGCCCTTTCCTAATGAAAAGCCGTAATTTTGCCACCCAAAACAAGATGATGATGATGAAGTCAATAAACGTAATGTGTAACTCCCGGCTATTTCTTGAAGGAATACTGGGTCTGTTGAGTGCCTTCGGTCCATTTGTCATGGATATGTATCTGGCAGCTTTCCCGGAGATTGCCATGTTCTATCGGACGGAACCGTCAATGGTACAGCTGTCTCTGACCGCATGCACCGTGGGACTTGCCTGCGGACAGCTTGTGTTCGGAGCCGTGAGCGACGCTTTTGGGCGGAAGAATCCGCTTCTCGCCTCACTGATACTTTACGTTGTGGCCTCATTCGTATGTATGGAGTCGCCGTCGATAACCATCTTCATAGCAATGAGATTCTTTCAGGGGCTCGCCGCAGCCGGTGGAGTAGTCATTTCCCGTTCCATCGCCGCCGACCGATATGCCGGTGCGGCATTGGCAAGAATGTATGGTGTCATTGGCATGATAAACGGTGTCTCGACTGTGGTTGCGCCGATGTTCGGCGGAGCCGTCATCGACGGTTGGGGCTGGAAGGCTGTGTTTCTTCTGCTGCTCATTATCGGTCTTGTGATGTTCCTCGGCACAGTGGCGCTGCCGGAATCTCTTCCCGTCGCATCAAGGCAGAGACTGAACCCGTCGGTTTTCGTTCAGGGAATGAAGATGGTGGCCACCAACCGGAAGTTCTCTTCGCCCACGGTGCAGTATGGTTTTGTCATGGCAATGATATTCATCAACCTTGCCTCCGGTCCTTTTATCATGAACAGATACGGACTGACCCCCGGGCAGATAAGTCTCGTTTTCGGTGTCAATGCCGTTGCCATCGCTATTGCGGCAGGTGTGGCTTCAGGTTGTCGAAGCATGAGGAAGACAATGAGAATCGCAAACATCGGCATGCTGGTCTTTGCGTTTGCAACTTCAGCAACACTCCTGTTGGAGCTTGGCTTTTGGATTTATGAGATAGCCGTATTCTGTATGTACCTGTTCATAGGAGGCATGTGCACTGCCTCGACAACGCTTGCAATGGAAGCCGAAAGGGAGAACGCAGGCATGGCATCTGCCATCTTCGGTACAATTGGCTTTGTCGCGGGAGGAATCGTGTCGCCGCTGGTCGGCATCGGCGACATACTGTTGACGACCTCTTTATTATTCGTCGTCGTATCTGCCGCAGCTTTTTACCTGTCGTCCCTAAAGGGTGACAGGAACATTTCTATTAAGTAAATCAAGAAATCTGTAGATCTCTACTTTTATTATAAAAAAAATAACCTAAAGATAAATTTGAAACTATAACAATACAATTCCCTCCTGCTTCTTACCGTCCATCAATATGCGCAACGGCTTGTCGAAACGGACGTGGCGCACATAGGTTGACTCCTCAACGGCCGGCATGGCGTCGAGCAATTCCTTACGAAACACGCCGCCAGTACCGGGCGCATTGGTGTCAACGGTGAAATAACCCACACCGAAACTCGTCAGATTCTGGAAGAAATGCGTGCCCTGGCTGGGATCGACATGGTAGTTCTTCAACGCCACTTCCACGATAAGACGCGCCGCGCTGATGTGGGACCACTTTACGGGAATGCCCAAATAGTGGTCGCTGGAGCCCCAACGGCCGGGGCCAATCAGCACGTAGTTGCCTCCGCGGTCGACAAACTTGCGATTAAAACGCTCAATGTCAGCCGCGACATCGTAGTTGTGCATAGCCGAATATTGATCGTCGAACTTAACGTAGACCACGTCGCGCACGTCTTCCATCACACCGTGCCCCAACGAATTGTGACTGCGAAGCAGACACTTCTCGTCGGGAATGGCCTCTACGTCCTCTTCTATCATCTGCTTGGCGTCGACGATGGGACGGATTTGCAGCAGGTTGAAGTCGCCCGTGCGGTCGGCATTGACGTTGCAGGCAAACTCTATCTCGACGGGACGGCGCATGGCGGCCGAGCCGAACGTCATGGCCATCCGCATGAGCTCGGGCAACGGAAAGACACCTTGCTGTAAGACTCCGCAGAAAGAGATGATCTTGCGTCCTCCGTCGTAAATTCCGTCACGGATAATCTGATCGTAAGGATCGTAGGTGGAGGCTATATAGTTGAGCGATTGGTCATCAACTGCTTCCTTCACCTTGAGTGTTCGGATATTAAAACCGTCATCTACCTTGAAATCATCACTGCTGTTACTCATATCGAGTGCGTAGAATTGCGTTTGGGTTTCGCGCAAAGCCGTCTCCAACTCGCTGGTTTGCAACACCTGGTCGGGGTGATAGGGACTGACGCGCAGCGTCTGCCCGCCATCCACGATATACTTGCCCAACCCCAACGCCAAGGAGGCGATACCCTCTTCGGCCGTCTCGTCACCGATGGGATAGTAGTTGAGCGACCGCAAGACGCCGCTAATGTTAGGATAGAAGCGGTCGCCATACTGACGCCCCACCACTTCCTGTAAGATGACAGCCATCTTCTCTTGGTCGATGACATTGCGGGTGGCGGTCATATAAGCCTTTGAGTCCTTGTAATACACCGACGCGTAGACGCCCTTGATGGCGCTGGCCAGCATGCGAAGCATGGCATAGCGGTCGGCAAGATAAGGTATCATATAAGTACTATATATACCGGCAAACGGCTGATAGTGGCTGTCTTCGAGCAACGAACTGGAACGAACGGCTATCGGACACTTCACGGCCTCGAAGAAAGTGAAGAAGTCGTCGATGAGCGAATCAGGCAACTGCGCCCGCAGGAAGTGCTTGAGTATCTCATCGTCGCCGGCGTCACTGAGCGCGATTTGATAAAGGTTGTTTTGCTCCATGAACTGATCGAAGAGGTCGGTACAGAGTACCAGGGTCTTGGGAATCCGCACCGAGACGCCTTCAAACTTGTTAAACTCGGGATGCACCTTGACAATGTTATCCAAGAAGGCCAGACCACGCCCCTTACCGCCCAGCGACCCTTCGCCAATGCGGGCAAAGTGGGCGTAGCGGTCGAATTTCGTACGGTCGAAAATAGCGACGACACCGATATTCTTCATGCGTCGATACTGCACGATGGCGTCGAAGATGATCCGCCGGTGGGCGTCGACATCCTGCAACTTGTGCCAAGTGACGTTGCGAAGGAACGCCGACACGGGGAATATGGCCCGTGCGCTCAACCAACGGCTCATGTGGTTGCGGCTGATATGATAGAGCATGGAGTCGTCGGGAACCTTGAAGATATTATCCTGCAACTCTTTCAGACTATGGACACGCAGAATTTCCGCCCGCGACACGGGATCACGGAAGATGAAATCGCCGAAACCCATGTGCTCCTCAAGTATGTTGCGCAGGTCGACGCTCATCTTCTTGGAGCTCTTGTCTACAAAACGGAAGCCCTCGGCCTCAGCCCGCTGTCGGTTTTCTGACTCCGAACTCTCCATAATCAGCGGCACATATTCGTCCATCTGTCGGATGGCATGCAGCAGTTTTAGTCCCGCGTCAGGGTCTTTCACGGCCTCGCCACGGCCGTCGACGGCCGGCAATTGCGACAGACTGTCGTCCATGGGAAAGCGGGCGTCGGAGATAACGCCCAGACAATTGTCCTTAAACCGTTTGAACAATACCATCGCTTCCTGGTAATTACGGGCCAGAAGCACCTTGGGACGTCCACGCATGCGCAGGGTGGCCTGATGCTTATTGAGCGCTTCCGTAGCAAAGCGTTTGCTCTGAAGCAATATATAATTGTAGAGATTGGGAAGAATGGAACTGTAAAAACGAATGCTGTCTTCCACAAGCAGTATCATTTGTACGCCACCCTCCCGGATATCATGCTCCATATTCATCTTATCCTCGATCAACTTGATGATGGAAAGGATAAGATTGGTGTTGCCCAGCCAGCAGAAAACGTAGTCGAAGATGCTCAAGTCCTCATGCTGCATGCGCCTGGTGATTCCATGTGAGAAGGGCGTAAGGACTACGCAGTGAATCTTGGGGAATTTCCCCTTGATGGCTCGGGCCACGTCGAAGGCGTCGTTGTCGGCATTACCCGGCATGCAGATGACCAAATCGACCTGCGTGGTGTTCAGAATGGCCGACGCCTCCTCAATGGTACTGACTTGTGTGAACGTGGGCGGATAGCGCAATCCCAGTTCCATGTACTCATTATAGATTTTCTCCTCTACCCTGCCGTCGTCCTCCAGCATAAAGGCATCGTAAGGATTGGCTACAATCAATACATTGTAAATGCGTCGCATCATCAAATTGACAAACGTGACGTCTTTCAAATAAAACTTATTGAATTCCTGCGGTATTTTATTTTCCATGTCGCAATTTCAGAAATCGAAAATAATCGGCGTTTCTATACGGCTACAAAAATAAACAATATATTTGTAATTGGCTTTGACTTTTACCAAAATACATACGATTCGGCTGCATAAAATGGCCTACGTTTACAAGCTCGTACATCATATTGAGCATTAATTTACACAAAAACAATTTTGCCTTCAGAGTTTTTTACATATCTTTGCATCAAATACTTTACCATCTCCAAAATCTAAAATATAACCGAATGAAAAAGAAAAATCCTACTGTGGGCCGCAAATCCGGTCTCATGTCCGTAGCAGTCGTGTCGGCTTTGTCGTTTCTTGCCCCTGCAACCGCAATGGCGGAGTATGTTGACGTCGCGGCCATGAATGTCGTTCAACAGGGCAAAGTGAAAGTAACGGGAACCATCCTTGACAGCAAGGGAGAGCCAGTTATCAATGCTACCATCAGAGAAGTGGGCACAAAGAATGCCACAATCACCGACTTTGACGGAAACTATACGATAAGTGTAGCCTCCGGTGCCACGCTTCAGGTTTCATCGGTAGGCTTCAAGACCAAGACGTTTAAGGTTGGAAAAAGCGGAAAAGCTAATTTCACGCTGGAAGAAGACGCCACCATGCTGGGCGAGGTTATCGCTATCGGCTACGGAAAGGCCAAGAAAGGCGACCTTTCGGCAGCAGTCGCGTCGGTTGATAATGTAGATAAATTGCAGAAACGCCCTGTCAGCAGTGTATCACAAATGCTGCAAGGGCAGGTTCCGGGTGTTTCGGTCGTTGCCAATGGTGGTCATCCCGGCTCCGAACCTACGATTACCATCCGTGGCATGGGCTCTCCTAACGGCGAATCACCGCTTTATGTTGTCGACGGAGTGCCCGGCGCGCCTTTCAATATGAGTGATGTCGTTTCTATTACGGTGCTGAAAGACGCTGCTTCGGCTGCTATTTACGGTGCTTATGCCGGTTCGGCAGGTGTCATACTCGTGACTACCAAGCAGGCTTCGGCAGGCAAACCCGCCATCGAATACAACGGTGTATTCGGTTATTCAACCTCACAGAATCTGCCCCAATCACTTACTTGGGAAGACGAAATGAAGGTTCGCGCCTTCTCGTATAAGCAAGCCAACAGCAAACTTCCCGATGGATGGGGCGTTATTAGCAAGGACGCGATTTATGGTAAGACCAATACCGATTGGATTGATCAGATATTCCGCACGGCCGCTTTCAATCGTCACAACGTCGCCATATCGGGCGGTAATGAGGAGTTTTCTAATCGTCTGTCGGTAGAAATCAACAATGCCGATGGTACATTGGTGAACACTTATAACCGCCAAGTTACGGCCCGCCTGAACTCGATGTGGAAGATTGCTGACTTCCTCCGCATTCGAGAAGACTTTAGTTGGAAAGACCGAAAGGTTCGTGACATCAATACCACCAGTGCGGAGTCGGGCGTTATCCTCGCCGCATTGATGTTCCCCCGCAATACTTTCCCTTATGAAGGCAACGGTTACATGGGTACGGTGCCAACTGCTTATGCCGATTATGCCAACATTCACGGAGATGCCATCAACCCGATGCGTATTCTGGGAGCCGCTTACGACAACAACCATGCTTCCACTTTCACGTCGTCTACTTTCTTAGATATCATCCAGCCCATCCGTGGTCTGAACTTTACGTCACGCTTTACTTGGAAGCAGACCAACTACATGCAGCGTTACTGGCACCCCAAACGTACAGAAATCGGGAAGCCCAACCTGACCAACGAACTTTACTACCGCAACTATCGTGAGCCACAATGGGACTGGGAGAACACCATTACCTACGATCGCGTGTTCGGAAAGCATACCATGGGTCTGATGGCATCTACCACTTCGTCCCAATACAGCTATCGTTACAACGATGCGGCGATGCGTGGTTTTGAGAGCGAAACCAATCCAATGATGTACTTCGCCAATGGTACGCAGGTCATCAACCCAAGCGATTTGTACTACAAAGACCGCAACGTATCTTACGTGGCCCGTGCCGCTTACAGCTTTGCCGACCGCTATTTTCTCACCGCTTCCATGCGCCGCGACTACGCGAGCCGCCTGCCTAAGGGTAAAAAGTATGGCGACTTCCCATCGGTAACAGGTGCTTGGAAGATTACCTCTGAGCCTTGGTTCAAGAAAAACAGCACTCTGAACATGCTGAAACTGCGTGCCAGCTGGGGTAAAATCGGCAACTTAGGTTCTATCGGCTATGGCTACGGCATCGCAACACTGGCCACCCGTTATCCCAACGGCTCGTCCGACGTTGGCAGCCAGATTGGTATTGACAACCCCATATTGGCCGGTATCTACTTAGCTGATGGTTTTAACAGCAACCTTACATGGGAAACTTCGGAGCAACTCGACTTCGGTATTGATGCCGTTTTGTTCAATAACCGACTGAATCTGAGCGTTGACTACTTCAATAAGAATACCAAAAACCTTATCAAAACGCAAGACGTGAACTGGCCAAGTACCATCGGAATCTCCGCTCCGCTCATCAATGACGGCGAAGTAAACAACCGTGGCGTTGAAGTTTCGACTGCATGGAAAGACAAAGTGGGCAGCAATTTCAACTATTATATAGGTGCCAACGTTGCCACTCTGCGCAACCGTCTGACCAATATCGGCGCAGCCAACCCTGACGGGAGCAAACCGGTATGGACATACGAAAACACTTACAAGTATAAAGACCTCACCCCCTACCGCAGTGCCGAAGGTAAACCGCTCTATTCGTACTACTTAATCCGCACCGATGGTGTATTCCAGACCGATGCTGAAGCCGCTGCCTACGTCAATGAAAAGGGCGAACGCCTGCAGCCTAAGGCCAAAGCCGGCGATCTGAAGTTCGTAGACGTGAACAAAGACGGTAAAATCGGCGACGGCGATTATGAGTTCCGCGGCAACGCCATGCCCAAACTGACCTACGCTTTCAATGGTGGCTTCACCTATCAGAAGTTCTCTTTCGACTTTATGTTGCAAGGCTCTTACGGTGCTAAGCTCTTCAATGCCTACAAATACACCACGCTCAACGAAGCCGTAGGCAGCTTCAACCGTTCAGAAAAGATTCTGAAAGCCCTTAATGGTCCTACTTACGATGTGCCACGCATCTCTATGACCGACGACAACGATAATTTCGGAACCATCTCTGACTGGTATCTTGAAAGCGGTTCGTACCTCCGCATGAAGAATATCTCAATCGGTTATTCATTCACCGACCTGCTTCGCAAAATCAATTTCTTCAACGATCGCCAAAGCACACTTGATATAACGCTAAGCTGCGATAACCTTTTCACCATCACTCCGTATTCCGGTATCGACCCAGAAGTTGGTGGCGTAGGCTTCGATTGTGGGCAGTATCCAGTTTCAAGAACCGTTTCTTTGGCTGTTAAACTTAAATTCTAACTCTTTCAACACAGATTATTATGAAGATGAATAAAATATTCTTATCATTGCTGATTGCGGCCGGAACATTCAGTTCTTGCACCGGCGATTGGCTGGATACCGTAAAAGAAGGCACGCCCAACGAATCTAACTTCTGGAAAAATGATGCCGACTACATCAAAGCCGTTACCACATTATATGATTGCTACGCCTATGAGGAAACTTGGGGACGCGATTTATTCTATGAACAAGGTGCTGCCGATGACATTGTTTTCGGACGAAGCCGTGGCAGCAGTCAGATGAATTTGGCCAAACTGAAGATGAATGGTTCGTCTGAAGGACCTATCAAGTGGGTCTACAACCAGATGTACGAAACCATGTCGGCCGCGAACAACGTCATCTATCACGCGCTTCAGATTCCCGAAACAAAACGTACACCGATTCAGAAACGCTCTTTGGGTGAGGCTTACTTCATGCGCGCTTTCACTCATTACATGATAGCTTATCGTTACGGACGCCCCGACAATGGCGTGCCTTTCGTCAAGTATGAAGACTTCACCGACTATGCCAAACAGATTAATGAGATTCCGACCCAGCAAGCTACTGTCATGGACGACTACAAACTAATCGTCGAAGATCTCCAAAAGGCAGCCGACCATCTCGACTGGTTCAAGAATTATTCCACCGACGACTACGGACGCGCCACCAAGGACGCCGCATTGGGCTATATGGTTAAGACATACGCTTTCTGGGCACAGCACGACAAGAGTCAGTGGACAAAGATTCCTGCGCTTGTCGACAGGATTCAGAATGAAGGCGGTCGTGGTCTGCTCGACAGTTATGCCGATGTTTTCAAAGCCGACAACGAGTGGAGCAAGGAATATATCTGGTCTGTCAGCTCCAAAGGCAGCAACTATGCCGGTAGTATCTTCCCCGGAATATCACTTGAAAACAAAGGCTGGGGTGTCTACAACGGCTGGGGTTACATGAAGCCCACACTCGAACTCTTTGCCGAATACAATGACAAGGACGTTCGCCGTGGTGTTACTATCATGCAATATGGCGATTCATTCAGGTATTTCGGTGAAGACTGGAAGTGGTATTCCAATTCCGACATTGAGGTAGGTTTTGCTTTCAAGAAATACATGGAGCCATTCTCCTACGGCAAGATCCTGCGCGACGCTAATGGAAAGGTCACCGGTTATGAGAACAGTCATATCTCTACCAACGGCGACAGACCAACAACCGACCTGAATCTGCCTTTGATGCGTTTCTCCGAACTACTCCTTTTCAAGGCCGAAGCATTGATTATGCAGGGACAGAACGCGGCTGCGGCTGAACCACTGAACCGTATCGCAACGCGTGCACATGAGGGAATCAATTATACCAATCCGACTATGATGGATTTGATGCATCAACGTCGTTGCGAACTTGCGTTCGAATGGACTGATCGTCTGATGGATCTCAAGCGCTGGGCCGGTAGTGGTAACGCTGACTGGAACAAGGATGCGCTGGCTAAAATCAAGGGAGCCAAGCATGGTATCAAGCATGTGGACCGTACCAATCCTAACTCTCCTATTGATACTACCAACGGACAGACCATCACTGTGAATGGTAAGACCTATCAAGGAGCCATCGTTATCGGTGCCGGACAAGGCGATCCGAAGGAGTATGAGCCGGGCGGAACCTACAGCGTATTGCCTTACGAAATCAATCAAGTAATCAAGTCGAACGGCAAACTGAAACAAAACGCAGGTTATGCCTCAAACTTCT
This sequence comes from Prevotella illustrans, assembly GCF_017426725.1. GTDB lineage: Bacteria > Bacteroidota > Bacteroidia > Bacteroidales > Bacteroidaceae > Prevotella > Prevotella illustrans. The sequence goes on from NZ_JAERMS010000025.1 coordinate 9,597, forward strand.
AATGGACAAATGTTCTTCTTTTAAATGAAGTAAAAGGAGTTAAAGGAGTTAAGGAGTTCAAGGAGTTAAGACAATAGCTAAACTCTGACTTCGCTATGTAGTTCAGAACACATTGTTAAGGAGTTAAGACAACAGCTGATTTGATAAAAGCGAATGTCTTAACTCCTCACAAGCAAAACGAGTAAGAACATCTTTAGTTCCTTTAACTCCATTCTCCCACTACTTGTAAATCGAGTGATAACACTCAAATTCATCAAATGAAAATTCTAAAATCCTTTATCATCACCTTTCTATCGCTTGGCACTTTGACTTCAAGCGCACAGAAAACGAACCTCCAAACCTTCACGCTCGATAAGCCTTACACTGTAGAGAAAATACAGGCGCCGAAGGGAAAGAAAGTAAAAAACGTGATCCTGATGATTGGAGACGGCATGAGCCTTATGCACATTCAAGCCGCGTGGACCGTAAACCGTGGCCGTCTGTGGCTCGAAAACGCGCAGGCGGTAGGCCTTTCCAAAACGCCGGCTACCAATCGGCTCATTACCGACTCTGGCTCGGGTGGCACATCGCTGGCTTCGGGCTACAAAACTTCCTACCACGCCGTAGGCGTAGACCCTACGGGCAAACCGCTTAAATCGCTCATCGATTATGCTAAAGAGGCAGGAAAGAGTGCCGGCGTGGCCGTCACCTGCCGCCTATGGGACGCTACACCCTGCGACTTCCTGAGCCATAATATTGACCGCGACAAGGAGCAAGAGTTGCTGGCCGAGATGATGAACAGCCAGGTTGACTTTGTTTTCGGCGGTGGAGCCAAGTTCTTCAACAAGCGCGACGACGGCCGCGACCTATTCAAGGAATTGCAGAAGAAGGGCTATCACGTATCGCGCACGTTCGAAGACTTGCTGAACAACGTGAAGAGCGGCAAGGTGTACTGCGTTCCTTTCGACGTAGACACCCCGCTGCCCGACGAGCGCGGCGACCTGCTGGCGCGTGCGTCGCTCAAGGGTATCGAACTGCTGAACCAAAACAAGAACGGCTTCTTCATGATGATTGAAGGTTCGCAACTCGATGACTACGGCCACTTCAACCAGCTTGACCTGTTGATGAAGGAGACGCTCGATTTCGACCGGACCATCGGCAAAGTGATGCAATGGGCCGCCCGAGACGGTGAAACGCTCGTCGTCGTGACGGCCGACCACGAAACGGGTGGCCTGACCGTGCACGGGGGCGATCTTGCCACGGGCACCGTCAAAGCCAACTTCTCGTCGAAAGGGCACACCGGAACGATGGTTCCCGTTTATGCTTTCGGCCCCGGCGCAGAAAACTTTACAGGCTTCATGGACAACACCGACATTTTCTGGAAAATCAAGAAGCTGCTCAAACTCTAAGATTCATCACAGACAAAAAAGATGCGTAGGATATTTTTCAGCCTCATGGCTTCGCTTGCGACCCTCACAGCCATGGGCCAGAACCTCATTCCTTCGGGGTCGCCCCTCTACAAGTTGCCTTATAAGAACACGTATGTCATGCAGACGCTCGTGGCCGAAAACGCTTTTCGCACGGCCAAGCAGGTGAAAACCAAGCCGGGAACGTTCGAACAGGCCCGCAAGGTGCTACCGGCACCCTACTGGGAGGGCCATCGGAAAGAAATCGACATGTATTGGAAAGCCTGGCAAATCGGCATTAAGAACATTTGCCAGCCACTCGACGACTCGGGCTTCATCACCAGTTACATCGCGCCGGCCTACAACGGCAACATCTTCATGTGGGACGACGCGTTCATCACAATGTTCTGCCGCTACGGCCGCAACTTCTTTCCGTTTCAGAATACGCTCGACAACTTCTACGCCAAACAGCATCCCGACGGTTTCATCTGCCGGGAAATACGGGGCGACGGCAGCGACTGCTTCGGCCGTTACGACCCCACCAGCACCGGTCCTAACCTGCTGCCGTGGTCGGAATGGCTCTACTACACGCAGTTTGGCGACGACGCCCGCCTCAACAAAGTGTTCCCCGTATTGGCCGCCTACTACAAATGGCTGAAGCTGAACCGCACCTGGCGCAACGGCACTTACTGGAGCAGCGGCTGGGGAACGGGCATGGATAACATGCCGCGGGTGCCCGAGGGCTACAACACCATTTACAGCAACGGTCACATGATATGGCTCGACGCCTGTCTGCAACAAATCATGACTGCCAAGATACTGCTCAAGATGGGCTTCTACTTGGAGCGTTGGCAGGAAATAGAGGAATTTGAGGACGACATCAAGAACCTCACCGCCTATATCAACCGCAACATGTGGAGCGAGAAGGACAGTTTTCTCTACGACCGGTTCGCCGACGACAGCCTCAGCGACACGCAGGGAATCTACGCCTACTGGGCACTCCACACCGACGTGCTGCCCAAGGAACGACTCGACCGGTTAGTCCGTCACCTCGGCGATACGACCAAGTTCAACCGCCCCCATCGCGTGCCGTCGCTCTCCTACTGCCATCCCAAGTACAAGGCCAACGGCCGCTACTGGGTAGGCGGCGTATGGCCGAGCACCAACTACATGGTTATCTCGGGACTCGTCAACAAGGGCTATCGGCAACTGGCCTGGGATATCACGATGAATCACTACGACAACGTGCTGAAAGTTTTCGAGAAAACGGGTACTTTCTGGGAGTATTACGCCCCCGAAAGCGCCGCCCCCGGCTTCATGGCCCGTAAGGACTTTGTGGGCTGGACGGGGCTGCCGCCCATCGCCGAACTCATCGAATACATCTTCGGTATCAGGGCCGACGTGGCGGAAAACAAACTGACCGTCGACGTCAACCTGACCGACGCCTACGGACTCAGCCGCTATCCCTACGGACAGGACGGCCTCATCGACATCAAAGTGGCCAAACGAGCCTCGAAAAACGAGAAGCCCAAGGTAACCGTCAAGACCAACGTGCCGCTGGAAGTGACCGTGATGTGGGGCGACCAAAAGGTCGTGAAGCACATGAAGGCCGGAAGCGAAACAATATGACACTATATGAAACAGCTCTTTCTTTTCTTTTCAGCCATCATTCCGTGCCTGTCGTTCGCCCAAAAGACAACACAGATTGACTGCCGGGTGGCAATCTTGTCGGACACGCACTTCGACATGCCACCCGAAAGCGACCAATGTTTTGAAGTGAAAGCCATCAACCGGGCCGGCAAAGATCATGGTGGACTGCACGGCGTGATTCATGCGGGCGACATGTGCGACAAGGCCGACCCGAAAATCATCAGTCTTTTTCGTCAACGCTACGACCGAGGCACGGGCGAGAAATCCATCCACTACGACTTCTATCCCACCTTCGGCAACCACGACGTCGCGCCTGCCAAGGGCCGTCCTTACGACGACCGCACGGGCAACGAGGTGAATCTGCAATATATGGACTCCGTGCTGGCAGCCTACAAGAAAGCGGGCAAGGTGGTCAACGTAGACCCGTCGAGCCGCAGCTACTCGTTCAATCTGGGTGGCGTGCACTTTGTCAACGCCCAGCTGAGCGCCGGCGAAACGTCATATTGCGCCGACAACCTGCCTTGGCTGGAAGCCGACCTACGCCGATATGCCGCCGACGGTACGCCCGTGGTCTACATCCAGCACTACGGTTTCGACGATGACGGACTGACATGGTGGAAAGAGGAAAACCGCAAACGGCTGTTCGACCTACTCGACTGCTACCAACTGGCGGGCTTCTTTGTGGGGCATGCCCACACCGCCACGCTCCGTTACTATCGAGGCTATCCCATCTTCCAGGTGAACAACGGTTGGAAAGACGGCGATGGCGACCCATCGTTTCTCATTCTGCACATCAAAGGCAGGGATGTGACCATAGAAAACTGCCACTTCAACAGTGGCGACGGCCGCTACCGGGTGACGCAACCGACATTGCGTCTGACAATTCCCATCAATCACTGACTCGCTAAAAAACGTTATTTCTCTTCATGGCTACGACAATAGCAATAGACCTTGGCGGCACAAACATAAGGGCTGCCAGAATTAACAACGGTATTATCGAACGGAAAACAGCGGCCGACTGCAATGCGAACGGCACCAAACAGGAAATCATCGACCAGCTCTTCGTTCTCGTCGGCCGGCTCATCAACCCACAAGTGGAAAGCATTGGCATTGGTGTTCCCTCGGTGGTCGACCATGACAAAGGTATCGTCTACGACGTGCAGCACATCCCATCGTGGGACATCGTGCCGCTGAAAGAGTTGATGGAAAACCGATTCCATATCAGAACCGAGATAGACAACGACGTCAACTGCTACGTGTTGGGCGAGAAATACTTCGGCGCGGGCCGCCCCTACTGCTCTCTCGTGGGCATCACGTTGGGCACCGGCGTGGGCGCGGGCATTCTTATCGACAACCGGGTGTGTCGTGGCGTCAATACGGGCGCGGGCGAAATCGGGTGTCTGCCCTATCTCGACGCCAACTACGAACAGTATTGTTCGAGCCAATGGATGAAGCGGCGGAGTATTGACGCCGAAACGCTCTCACGACGGGCGGCCACAGGCGACGCCGAAGCACTGAAGCTATGGGCCGAGTTTGGCTGTCACTTGGGCAAACTCATGCAGGCGATTCTCTTCACCTACGATCCCGAAGCCATCATCATCGGCGGCGGCATTGCGGGTGGAGCGACCTACTTTAAGGCTTCCATGCTGGCTTCCATGGCCGACAACTTCCCCTATGCTAAGGAATTGGAACACATCCAAATCCATTTTTCAACATTAAAAGACAGCAACCTTTTAGGTGCTTCTCTGTTATGATTACGACCCTTTAAACCAAGGATTGACCGGCGATTATCGCAGACCGCCTGTCATTCCTACTCTCAAACCCGAACCATTAGAGAATTATGAAAGCAATATCATAGCAAAATTTTGCGTTCCCATCATTATTACCATGCGATGGTAAGAATTGTAAATATTCTCTGTAAAATCACATTTCTAATGAATGGATTTGGAGTAAAGGGCTGTTTTATAAATCAAGAAAAACATTATTCATTTCTCATAAAATCGAAACGATGAAACAAAAACTTTTTTATCTGTTGTTGGGCACGCTGGTTTGCCTGCCGGCAGCTGCCAAATGGAAGGCTAAACACGTGGTACTGATCGGATTGGACGGCTGGGGAGCCTACAGTGTACCCAAGGCAACGAACATTCCAAACATTCAGAAGCTGATGCAAGGCGGCTGCTACACACTCAAGAAACGCAGCGTGTTGCCGTCGGAATCGGCCGTCAACTGGTACACGATGTTCTGTGGCGCCACGCCCGAGATGCACGGTTATACCAATTGGAACTCACGCGTGCCCGAGATTCCGTCGATGGTGACGAATGAGCATGGCGTATTCCCCACGGTGTTCTACGAACTACGCCGCCAATATCCCAAGGCGGTCATCGGCTGTCTGGCCGAATGGGATGGCATCCGCTACTTAGTCGACACGCTGTCGGTGGACTATGAGGCTGTGGCTTCCAACTACGAAAAAGACAGCGAGCAGCTCTGCCGCATGTCGGAGGAATATATCAAGACACGGAAACCTAACCTGCTGGCCATCATCTACGATCAGATTGACCACACGGGGCATGCCGTGGGGCACGACACGCCGGCTTATTACGAGACACTCAGTCGGGTGGATGGTTACATCGGGCGCATCGTCCGGGCATTGAAAGATGCCGGAATCTTCGACGATACCATCATCATCATCACGTCGGACCACGGCGGCGTGGGCACACGTCATGGCGGAATGTCGCTTGCCGAACTGGAGGTGCCTTTCGTCATTTATGGCAAGAACGTCAAGTCGACGGGCGAGTTCAAGGAGACGATGATGCAGTTTGACACGGCTGCGACCATCGCCGACATCTTCGCGCTGAAGACGCCGCAATGCTGGCGGGGACAATCCATGAAGCAGGTGTTCGGAAAGTAAGAGAAGAAAGTTGTCGAAATCTTAGAAAGAGCAATTCAACGATCAAACGGAATCATGAAAAGACTGATGACAATCCTATCGGGACTGCTGCTGATATGCGGTCTCATGGCTCAACCTCTATATGTGGGCACCTACAATATTCGCTACAACAACCCTGACGACACAACCGAAGGAAACGGCTGGGAACGGCGCTATCCGCATCTTTGTGACTTTATCAACTTTGAGGAACCGGCTATCTTCGGCACACAGGAAGTTCTGGCAGACCAGCTCCGCGACCTGCGGAAGGGACTGGATGGCTACGGTTATCTGGGCGTAGGCCGTGACGACGGTAAGGAAGCGGGCGAATACGCGGCCATTTTCTACAAGACCAATCGGCTGGAAGTGCTGGAGAGCGGTAATTTTTGGCTGTCGGAAACGCCCGAAAAGCCGTCGCTGGGCTGGGACGCGGCCTGCGTGCGCATCTGCACCTGGGGCAAATTCATGGATCGGACGACAGGGAAGGTGTTTTTCTTCTTCAATACACACATGGATCACGAAGGTATTGTAGCCCGCAGAGAGAGCGCCCACCTGATCATCAGCCGCATTCGCGAGTTGGCAAAAGGCCAACACACTATTCTCACGGGCGACTTCAACGTGGATGAGACGGATGAAATCTACAAGATTTTCTCGGAATCCGGTTTCCTACGCGACTGCTACGCCAACGCCCATCAGCGCATGGCACCCATCGGAACATGGAACGACTACATGCAGGACTATCGTAACAAGGCACGCATCGACCATATCTTCGTGTCCGATGACTTCGACATCAGCCACTATGGTATCTTCACCAACAGCTATTGGCTGGGCAAAACTCGCCGCAACATCTCAGACCATTATCCTGTCATGGTGAAGCTTGAGATGAGATAAGCATGATGTAAAAAAAGCAGGTGGTATGGAGGTAACGTGAAACAATGGGAGAAGACTATTTCTTCTCCACATCCTTCCACCAGGATTTCATCTTTTCCAGAATGCGTTTGGTCAGTTTATCTTCCTTTTGAGGCAAGCTTTTCTGACTACCGGGCGTAGCGTTCTTAGACGCCGCGCCTTTGTTCGGGGCTGCCGGCTCGGCTGTTTTAGGCTGCGGAATCGGTTTTTTCGGATTCTTATTGTTGCCTTCGGCCGTTGCAGCCGGCTCGTTAGACTGGCCTCGCCACTTATCCTCCAGTCCATAATTCCGGTCAGTCATTTCGAAATCAAGCTCAGGAAGTACCTTCTCTTCCAGCTTAAAGGGCACGCCACGGTCGGCACTCACTTTCTCGACCGTCACCATGGCAACACCTCGATTCAATATGTCGAGTGCCTTGGCGGCCCCCCATGACAGATCGATGATGCGACCACGGCTGAACGGACCACGGTCGGTGACTTTCACAATGACCACTTTGCCGTTGGCAGGGTTGGTCACTTTCAATCTTGTACCGAAGGGATAGGTGCGGTGGGCGCACGTCATGCTGTCGTGATGCAGCCTTTCGCCGCTGGCGGTGCGGGCTCCCGTGGCCCTCTTAGAATAAAAAGTGGCCTTACCTTTCTGCGTTTGGGCACACAGAAAGGTAAAGGCCATTAAGAAAATAACTTGTAAAAAAATCCTCTGTTTTCTACAATTCACAATATATTAGGATTGGTTTATACGACTCCCTGAGCCATCATGGCGTTGGCAACCTTCATGAATCCCGCCACGTTGGCACCTTTCACGTAGTCGATGTAACCATCGGGCTCTTTGCCATACTTCACGCACTGCTCATGGATAGAGTGCATAATCTTGTGCAGGTTCTCGTCAACCTCGGCGGCACTCCAATGCAAACGGATGGAGTTCTGCGTCATTTCGAGGCCCGATGTAGCCACTCCACCGGCATTGACAGCCTTACCCGGCGCGAAGAGTTGCTTGGCGGCGATGAACTTGGTCACAGCTTCGGCCGTGCAACCCATGTTACTTACCTCGGCCACGCACAGCGGCTTGTTGGCTAATATCATGTCGGCGTCTTCGCCGTTGAGTTCATTCTGTGTCGCGCAAGTAAGATAAATGTCGGCTTTCACCTCCCAAGGCTTCTTGCCGGCGATGAACTTGCTGCCCGCAAACTTCTCGGCATAGGGCGCACAAACATCGTTACCGCTGGATCGGAGCTCTAACATATAGTCGTTCTTCTCGCCTGCGATGCCTGCGGGATCATAAATATAGCCATCGGGACCACTGATGGTGATAACCTTGGCGCCCAGCTCCGTAGCCTTCTGAACGGCGCCCCAAGCTACGTTTCCGAAGCCGCTGACCACAACTGTCTTACCTTTCAGATCGAGATTGCGGGTCTGCAACATCTGATTGACGAAGTAGAGAGCGCCATAACCGGTAGCTTCGGGACGGATATTGGAGCCGCCCCACTCCATGCCCTTACCGGTCAGTACGCCTTCCCAATGACGAGTCAGCTTCTTGTACATGCCAAAGAGATAGCCAATCTCACGGGCACCGACGCCGATATCGCCTGCCGGGACGTCGATATCGGGACCGATATGACGATAGAGCTCACTCATGAAAGACTGGCAGAAGCGCATAATCTCAGCACTACTGCGGCCTCGTGGCGCAAAGTCGCTGCCACCCTTGCCACCTCCCATGGGCAGAGTGGTCAACGCGTTCTTGAAAGTCTGCTCGAAACCGAGGAACTTCATGATGCTCAAATTGACTGATGGATGGAAACGCAGACCACCCTTGTACGGACCGATGGCACTGTTGAACTGCACGCGATAGCCTATATTAACATGAACTTCGCCCTTATCGTCAGTCCAAGGTACACGGAACATGATCACACGCTCCGGTTCTACGATACGCTCAATGATCTTTGCTTTTTCAAATTCAGGATGTTGGTTGTACACATCCTTAATCGAATGAAGAACTTCTTCTACTGCCTGAAGGAACTCAGACTCGCCTGGATGCTTCTTAGCCAGGTCTTGCATGATTTTCTCAACTTCCATAGTGTCTTAAATTATAATAGGTATATAGGAATAATAGATTACGAGATTGCGTGTCATTTTGTAATGTTGACACCACAAATGTAGGGATTAATCTTGAAAGCGACAAATAAAAAGGGGCTTATTTTAGGTCTACAGGCTTACATTTTGTTAAATATGCGCATTTTTACACTTGTTAAGGCACACAAGGAGTGAAGAATACGCGTTACGGTTTGGTAACGCCTTCTTCATATTGCTCCATAAACATGTGTTCGCCATCAAACACCGCGTAGGTGAACTGCCAAATCCAGTCGCCCAGAATCATGACACGAGCCTGACGTTCGAGCACGATATCCAGCTCGATATGCCGATGTCCGTAGATAAAATAGTCTATATTCCGGTGGGTCTTCATATACTCCTTGGTGAAGAGCACCAAGAACTCGCGGTCTTCTCCCATGTAGGGCGGCTCCTTGCCGTCGGCCCGTTTCAACCGGCTATGCTTGGCCCAGTTGAGTCCCAGAGCCATTCCCCAGCGAGGATGTACGGCATTGAGCAGACGCTGGCACATGCGATTGTGAAACAGTTTACGCAAGAGCTTGAAGCGATTGTTGGGATCTCCCAGTCCATCGCCGTGCGCCAGAAAGAAGACCTTGCCGTAGATCTCCGTCGTCTCGGGCTTCCGGTGGACGATAACGCCGCATTCCTGCTCCAGATAACCGTATGTCCACAGGTCGTGGTTACCCGTGAAGAAGTGCACTTCCACCCCACAGTCGGTCAGTTCGGACAACTTGCCCAAGAAGCGCGTGTAGCCTTTGGGCACCACATACTTATATTCGTCCCAGAAATCAAACATATCGCCCAGCAGATAGACGGCAGCGGCCTTCTCCTTGATACTGTCGAGAAAGCGGACCAGCCGACGTTCCTGGGTCCGCCGGTGTTTAAGTGCCAACGAACCTAAGTGGGCGTCGCTCAAAAAATACACGTTCTTCATCATCTCTTCTATTCAAATCCTAACTCCACCCTGGCTTCCTCACTCATCATGCTCTGGTCCCAGGCCGGCTCAAAGACAAGGTTAACATTCGCCGAAGTGACCCCTTCGACACTCTCTACCTTGGTACGAACATCCTCCAAGATAAAATCGGCCGCCGGACAACTGGGCGCCGTAAAGGTCATATCCAGGTCGACACCACCATCGTCGTTCACTTCCACCTTATAAATCATGCCCAAATTCCAAATGTCTACGGGAATCTCGGGGTCGTAAACGGTCTTCAACACGTCTACGATACGTTCTTCTATCTTTGTTTTTTCTTCTTGTGTCATCATCACGGTGTCGTTTAGTCTTCCATCAACTTGCGGTAACGGGTTTTCTTGATGTCCTCGTTACCCAGTCGACGGGCTTTATTGATTTCGTATTCAGAGTAATCTCCTTCGAAGTAAACCACCTCGCCGTTGCCCTCGAAAGCCAGAATGTGCGTACAGATACGGTCGAGAAACCAACGGTCGTGGCTGATGACGACAGCGCAACCGGCAAAGGCTTCTAAGCCTTCTTCCAAGGCCCGCAGAGTATTGACGTCGATGTCGTTGGTCGGTTCGTCGAGCAACAGCACGTTGCCCTCCTGCTTCAGGGCCATGGCCAGCTGCAAACGGTTACGCTCACCACCCGAAAGCACGCCGCAGAGCTTGTTCTGGTCAGTACCGGAGAAGTTGAACCGCGACAAGTAAGCGCGCGAGTTGACATCACGTCCGCCCATGCGGATAGTCTCATTGCCCTGTGCCACCACGTCGTAGACCGACTTGTTGGGGTCGATATCCTTATGTTGCTGGTCTACATACGCCAGTTTCACGGTCTCGCCCACCTCAAACGTGCCTCCGTCGGCCTGTTCCAGTCCCATAATCAGGCGGAAGAGTGTCGTCTTGCCGGCGCCGTTGGGACCGATAACCCCGACGATACCGTTGGGCGGTAGCATAAAATTGAGGTCGTTGAAGAGAACTTTCTCGCCGAAAGCCTTCTTCACATGCTGCGCTTCAATGACCTTGTTTCCCAGACGCGGACCGTTGGGAATGTAGATTTCGAGCTTCTCCTCACGCTCCTTCTGCTCCTCGTTGAGCATTTGCTCATACGAGTTCAAGCGAGCTTTGCCCTTAGCCTGGCGGGCTTTGGGAGCCATACGCACCCACTCCAGTTCTCGTTGCAAGGTCTTGCGACGCTTCGACGCGGTCTTCTCCTCCTGCTCCATGCGGATGGTTTTCTGCTCCAGCCACGAAGAATAGTTCCCTTTCCATGGAATACCCTCGCCACGGTCAAGTTCCAATATCCACTCGCTCACGTCATCGAGGAAGTAACGGTCGTGCGTAACGGCGATGACCGTGCCCTCATATTGCTGCAAATGCTGCTCCAGCCAGTCGATACTTTCGGCGTCAAGATGGTTGGTAGGCTCGTCGAGCAACAGCACGTCGGGCTTCGTCAGGAGCAACTTACACAGGGCCACACGCCTGCGCTCGCCACCGGAAAGATTGGTCACAGGCCAGTCACCCGGCGGACAATGTAACGCGGCCATGGCGCGTTCGAGCTTCGAATCCATGTTCCAAGCGTCGGTGGCGTCGATGATATCCTGCAGTTCGGCCTGCCGCTGCATCAGCTTATCCATCTTGTCAGGGTCGCCGTAATATTCTTCCAGACCGAACTTTACATTGATGTCGTCGTATTCCTTCAAAGCGTCGTACACCTGACGCACGCCATCCTGCACGTTTTCCTTGACGGTCTTGGTCTCGTCGAGCGGCGGATCCTGCGGTAGATAGCCCACTGTATAACCCGGGCTCCATACGACGTCGCCCTGCGTGGGCTGTTCCAGTCCGGCGATAATCTTCATCAGCGTCGACTTACCGGCACCGTTCAGACCGATGATACCGATTTTCGCGCCATAAAAGAATGAGAGATAGATATTCTTCAGAATTTGTTTTTGGTTTTGCGGAATGATTTTCGACACTCCTACCATTGAGAAGATAACTTTTTTGTCGTCTACTGTTGCCATATATATTTGTTGTTATTGTTTACAATTCGCGTATCGGTTAACTTTCTTAGCCATGTTTCTCGTTTCACCATCGGAAAGCAACCACCCTCATATATACCTTATTATATATATAAACAAAGTTACGATTCCTTTCTCGACACAATGTCACGGCACAACTACAAGTTTCCAATAAGCATTGATTCGTTTACAAATATATAAAAAATCGCCGTAATACTTAAAGTTATTATGAAGTTTTACGAAATCCCATACGATTATGACTGGAATAGGGCTCACTCGATCATTTGTGGGGACAAGTCTGCAAGCGATGAAGTCGTATAAATCTGTCAATCGTTTATGGGAGCGGGAGAGACGCACCGATGATGAAGGCTCCGGCTTCATCACTTGTAAGCTCATCCAATTGATTCAGCGCTTCCGTGATTTGTTAGAAAAAACTACCTGATTTTAACACTTCCGCAACATGTCATCTAAGTGCCGGCATGCCGAAAAAGTCCTTCACTTTGCCGATTTCTATATCCTTTTATGCTCAAAGCTATGCTTTTATCGGCTCAAAGCATAGCAATTACACGACCAAAGCATAGCTTTTAGCCGATGAAAGGGCCACGATTACGGCCTAAAAGCATAACGATTAAGGGTAAAAAAACGAGGGGAAAATACGCTAAAAAGCACAACATACTGATAACCAGCGTTTTATAAACTTGCTCTACAATCGATTATTCTCGCCCATCTCTTTTCTTTTTCAGAATAATGCCACTTTTTTGAGGGTATATGTAAAGATAATTCAGGGTGCGGTAGATATCATCAAATCATGTTTCTAATGAGCGATTTGGGTTAAAATACTCTTTTCTGGGTATTGCGACCTTTTCGTTTCGTTACTATTTTTGCAATATCAAACTTTTCTTATGCCCAAAGACAGATACCATATTCCAATCAGACAAATATGCTCATCACATCAAGCGCGCCGTTCCGGTCAAGAACAGCGCGCTTTTTTTGTGAACAAAATAGAACAAGATTCATTATTGTTTCTCAAAACAGCCCATGCAGATATTAAAAGATAACATCCGACAACGTATTCTGGCAGTAGCCCGCCAGGAATTCGTCACCCACGGCGTGCGAAACACCTCCATCCGTTCCGTGGCGCAGAAGTCCGGCATTGCCACCGGCAATATATACAACTATTTCAAAAGCAAGGATGAGTTGTTTCGTGCGGTGCTCCAACCGCTCATCGACACCCTCGACCGTCACATGCTGTCGCACAACGAAGAGCATCGGCTGAATATAGAGGTGTTCAACGCCAACACGTTTCAGGACGAGTATATCCAAGCCATGAAAGAACTTATCAAGAATTACCGTCCCGAACTCCGACTGTTGTTGTTCAATGCCGAAGGAACATCGCTTTCCGGATACAAGGAAAGAATTGTAGAGCACCAGATAAAGATAGGTTCTGAATACATGCAACTGATGAAAGCGCGCTATCCTTACATCAACATCGACATCTCGCCGTTCTTTCTCCACATCACCAGTTCCACCTGGATGACGATATTCTCCGAACTCGTGGAACACGAAGAATATGACGACAGCGAGATCGACCGGGCGCTCAAGCAGTATGCCGCCTACAGCGTGGCCGGGTGGAAAGAACTGATGAAACCGTAAAACAACGTTTTCGTTCAGCCAAATGAGCAATGCCAAATTTATTTGAGCATTGCCATGGCGAGAAAACGCACTTTTCGAGGAACGAGAAAAAACTTTTTTAAACATAATAAAAAACTATGATAACAATACTCAAACGTTTAGGAACTTACATGGGAGGGCGCAGACTGTTGCTTCCCTGCTCTGTTGTACTGTCGGCAGTCAATGGTTTGCTGTCGCTGGTTCCCTTTGTTTTCTTGTGGTTGGTGGTGCGCACGCTGTTCACTGCCGACGGAAATCTTGCCGATACGCCCGTGTGGGACTATGCCATTGCGGCGTTCGTGGTGTCGGTGGCGAATGTTTTGCTCTACTTTGCCGCCCTCATGCTCTCGCATCTTGCCGCTTTCCGCATCGAAACCAATATGCGGCGCACTGCCATGCAGCGGCTTATGCGTGTGCCGTTGGGATATTTCGACACGCAGAACACGGGGCGCATGCGCAAGATTATCGACGAAGATTCGAGCCAGACACACTCTTTCGTGGCACACATACTGCCCGATGTGGCAGGCAGCATCGTTGCCCCGATCGGCATTGTCGTGCTGTTGATGGCGGTAGACTGGCAGTTGGGCATTGCCGCAATGGTGCCGATAGTGTGCGCCTTCGGCATTATGGGCTATATGATGAGCCCTAAAAGCAACCATTTCCAGCGTATGTACCTCGACGCACAGGAGAAAATGAGTGCCGAAGCCGTAGAGTACGTGCGCGGAATACCCGTCGTAAAAGTCTTCCAACAGACGGTATTCTCGTTCAAACGCTTTCACGACAGCATCATCAACTACCGCGACCTCGTCATCAAATACACCCTTTCGTGGCGCACACCTATGTCTGCTTACACCGTAGCCATCAATGCTTTCGCCTTTCTGCTGGTTCCTACGGGCATCATAATGATAGGGCACGGCGGCGAAACAACGGTCATCGTTGCCGATATGGTGCTCTATGTGCTCATCGCACCCGTCATTTCGGCCAACGTAATGAAAGCCATGCACCTCAGCCAGAACCTCTTTTTGGCAAACGAAGCGGTAGACCGGTTGGAGCAACTCACCGCTACGCCGCCGCTTCCCGAAAGTTCCAACCCCGAGAAAGCAGCGGCCTTTGACATCAGCTTGCGCAATGTGTCGTTCCGATACGAAGCGGCGGAGCGCGATGCCGTAAGCCATATCGACCTCGACATACCGCAAGGCAAGACCGTTGCGCTGGTGGGATCGTCCGGCAGTGGCAAGACAACCATCGCAAGGCTCGTTCCCCGCTTCTGGGACGTGCGCGAAGGCAGTTTGAAAATAGGCGGCATAGACGTTCGGAACATGGATAAGGCAACGCTGATGCGCAACGTGTCGTTCGTGTTTCAGAACACCCGACTGTTCAAGACCTCCATTTTGGAGAACATACGCTACGGCAGTCCCGACGCAACAATGGAACAGGTGAACCGTGCCGTAGACCTTTCGCAGAGCCGGGAAATCATCGAGCGGCTGCCACAGGGACTGAATACCGTGATAGGAGCGGAGGGAACATACCTCTCCGGCGGCGAACAGCAACGTATAGTGCTTGCCCGTGCCATTCTGAAAGATGCCCCCATCGTGGTGCTCGACGAAGCTACCGCCTTTGCCGACCCCGAAAACGAGCACCTTATCAGGCAAGCCTTTGCCCATCTGACACGTGGAAAAACCGTGCTGATGATAGCCCACCGACTGACCACCGTGCAAGATGCCGACAACATTGTCGTGGTAGATAACGGCAGAATAGCCGAACAGGGCACGCACCAACAACTTATGGAACAAGCCGCGCTATATTATAAGATGTGGAACGAATACCAAAAGGCGGTGGCATGGAAACTATAAAACCTAACAGAAAGGACATAAAACTATGATTAAATATCTTCAACAACGGTTCGCCCTTACCGAAAAAGGAGCGAAAGACTTGCGGAATGGCATCGCCTTCTCTACACTGCTGAACCTCGCATTGATGCTGCCGCCCACCTATTTGTTCTTTTTCCTCATGGAATACATCGATGCCGACACCCACACCGAGCCGCACACGCTGTGGTTCTACGTGCTTGTGGCAGCGGCGTTGGCAGTGCTTATGTTCTTCATAGCACGCCGACAGTACGACAGCACCTACACCACCGTCTACAACGAGAGCGCGCAACGCCGCATCGGAGTGGCAGAAAAGCTGCGCCGACTGCCCCTCGCTTTCTTCGGCGAACGCAACCTTTCCGACCTCACCTCTACCGTAATGGAAGACTGCACGATGCTCGAACAAACCTTCTCGCACGCTGTTCCCCAACTGTTTGCGTCGGCTCTGAGCGTCGTCATCATCGCCGTGGGTATGTTCTGCTACAACTGGCACTTGGCTTTAGCCCTCTTTTGGGTCGTTCCGCTTGCCGTAACCACCTTGCTGTTGTCGCGCCGTCAGCTCCACAAAGCCTTCGTCGAGCACTATAAAGTGAAGCGCGGCGTAACCGAACAGATACAGGAAGGCTTGGAATGCATACAGGAAATAAAGTCGTACAGCGGCGAACAGGCATACTGCCGCAGTTTCGACGAACGGCTGAAGGGCTACGAGCGCGAGCTGGTGCGCGGCGAACTCCTGTCAGGCGTATTCCTCAACCTCGCCGGAATGCTGCTCAAGCTCGGCATGCCCACCGTTATATTGGTGGGAGCGTGGCTGTTGCAGCAGGGCGAAGTGTCGATGTTCAGTTATCTGGCTTTCCTTATTGCTTCGGCAATGGTTTATAATCCCATTATCGAAGTGTGCAACTTTCTCGCCCTGCTCTCCTTTCTCGACGTGCGCATCAACCGCATGAAGGAAATAGAAAGCATGCCCGCGCAGGAAGGAAACGCAGCCGTCCGACTCGAAAACTACGACATCGAGTTCCGCAACGTAAGTTTTGCCTACGAAACCGAGAAGCAAGTGCTGCACAATGTTTCGTTCATCGCACGCCAAGGCACCGTTACCGCCCTCGTAGGACCGTCGGGTGGAGGCAAAAGCACCACCGCCAAGCTCGCCGCACGCTTTTGGGACATCGACGACGGACAGATTCTTGTGGGGGGAAACGACATCTCGAAGATTGACCCCGAAACGCTGCTGCAACACTATTCCATTGTTTTTCAAGACGTGTTGCTGTTCAATGCCTCCATTGCCGACAATATCCGCATCGGCAAGCGCGACGCCACCGACGAGGAAGTGCGCAATGCCGCCCGAATGGCGCAGTGTGATGACTTCATCAGCCGAATGCCGCAAGGCTACGATACCGTCATCGGCGAAAATGGCGAGACCCTCTCCGGCGGCGAACGGCAGCGCATTTCCATTGCCCGTGCCCTGCTGAAGAATGCCCCAATCATACTTCTTGACGAAGCCACCGCCAGTCTCGACGCCGAGAACGAAACGAAGATACAGGCCGGTATCTCCGAACTGGTGCGCAACAAGACTGTTATCATCATCGCCCACCGCATGCGCACCGTCCGCAATGCCGACCACATCGTGGTGCTTAGCGATGGAACGGTGAGCGAACAGGGCACACCCGATGAGTTGTTGGCACGTAACGGAGAGTTCGCCCATATGGTGGAGTTGCAACAGGAAAACAGCGTTTCCCGGCATAGGGAAAGCTGAAAATCATCGTTGGGAACGAAAAACGCCCACCGTTTTCATCAAAAATCACCGTTGAAAGCAAAAAACGCCCACCGTTTTCATCAAAAATCATCGTTGGGAGCAAAAACGCCCGACGTTTTCATCAAAAATCACCGTTGGGAGCAAAAAATGCCCACCGTTTTCATCAAAAATCAAATGAAACCACAATGAAAATCGAAAAAATCAACCATAAATTCAAGCAACTGGCCGATTGGATACTCTCCCATCGCTTCATCGTGGCGGGATTGTTCGCCATCCTCGTCGCCTTCTCGTTCGTAGGTACGAAGCGCATCATCATGCGCACCTCTTTCGACGACTATTTCGTGAGCGACGACCCCATGCTTCTCAAAACGAATGAGTTCAAGTCGATCTTCGGCAACGACTACTACGTGGCCGTGCTGGTCAGAAACAAGGATATTTTTTCCACTCGCAGCCTGACACTCATTCGCGAACTAAGCAACGAACTGAAAGACAGCCTGTCCTATGCCGACAAGGTGACATCGCTCACCGACATCGAGTTTGCCGTGGGAACGGAAGAGGGCATGACCATCGAGCAGATTGTGCCCGACCGGATACCGACCGACGCGGCCGCGCTGCGCGAAATCAAGCGCAAGGCTTACAGCAAGCCCTACCTGGCCCGGAAGATGGTGTCGCAAGACGCCACGATGACCTGGATCATGGTGAAGCTGCGACCTTTTCCCGAGGACAGCGTGTGGAAGCAAACGAGCGACATCGCGCCCGACATGCTTACGGGTAAGGAGACCGGCCGCATCATCGGTAAGGCCCGATATGCCGAACTGTCGCCCAACGCCTCGGGCATGCCCTATCTGGGCTATGAGAAGTTCATCTATCTGCAAAACGAACTGAGCAGGCTGTTCCTCTTCGCCTTCATGGTCTCTATCGTCGTCATGCTGGTCGTCACGCGTTCGCTGCGGGGTGTTGTCGCGCCGCTGCTCACTTCGATTCTGGCTCTCGTAATCGGCTTCGGCGTCATCGGGTGGACCGGACTCTATATCGACATGTCCACGGCCATGATTGCCGTGATTCTCACCTTCGCCTGCTCCATTGCCTACAACATCCATCTCTACAACTTCTTCAAAACACGCTTCGTAGAGACGGGCCGCCGCCGGCTCTCCATCGTCGAAGCCGTGAGCGAGACGGGATGGGGCGTGCTCCTGTCGGGCCTCACGACCGTGGCGGCCATGATGACGTTCCTCGCCATGAAGATTGTTCCGATGAAAGCCATCGGCATCAACACCTCGCTGTGTCTGCTGGCCGTGCTGCTCACCTGTCTGTTCGTCACGCCCGTCGTGCTGTCGTTCGGCAAAGACCGCAAGCCGGCCGCCAACATGTCGAAAAGCTTAGAGGGCTACATCGCCAACCGCTTTGAGCGCTTCGGCAACTTCATCATGCGCAACCACCGCTCCGTCATCGTCTCGTCGGCAGCGCTCACCGCCTTCTGCGGCATTGGCCTCTTCTTCATCGAACCGGCCTTCGACATCGAGAAGACGATGGGCCACAAGATTCCCTATGTCAAGAAGTTTCTC
Source organism: Prevotella illustrans (assembly GCF_017426725.1). Classification (GTDB taxonomy): domain Bacteria; phylum Bacteroidota; class Bacteroidia; order Bacteroidales; family Bacteroidaceae; genus Prevotella; species Prevotella illustrans. Next base: position 28,402 of record NZ_JAERMS010000025.1, read on the forward strand.
GACCTCTGCCGGACAGAACTCGGCACCATGTATGCCTACGACCTCATGATTACGCTGCCCCACGACAACGACGCCAAGAAACCGGAGAACCTGCGACGACTCGACCGGCTGGCAGCAACGGCCGACGGCTACAAACTGACCAAGCGCCATAACTCCATCACCGACATTGTGAAGGACATGAACTGTACGCTCAACGGCAACGACCCGCGATTCTATCGCATTCCGGCCGACGCCAACATGGTGGCGCAGCTGTTGCTGCTCTACGAAAACGCCGGCGGCACCGAGGCGGAATACTGGATGGATTACGATTACAAGCGGTTCCGCTTACAGTTAGAGATGAAAGATTACAACTCCAATGAGGCCGAAAAGGAAATGGACGCGCTGGAACGGGAAGCCCGCAGGCTGTTTCCCGATGCCCATGTAACGGTGGTGGGCAACCTTCCGCAGTTCACCGCCATGCAGCAATACGTCGAACGCGGACAGATGTGGTCGATGTTGCTCTCGGTGCTGGTCATCGGCATGATTCTCGTGCTCATCTTCGGTAATTGGAAAGTGGGCCTCGTGGGCATGATTCCCAATATCGCGCCGGCCATCATCGTGGGCGGCATGATGGGCTGGCTCGACTATCCGCTCGACATGATGACCGCGTCGCTCATCCCGATGGTGCTGGGTATCGCCGTCGACGACACTATCCACTTCATCAACCACTGCCATGTGGCCTACGACCGATGCGGCGACTATCAGCAAGCCATCAACCGTACGTTCCGCACCGAAGGCCTGGCCATCGTCATGTCGACGGTCATTGTCTCGGCTACGTTCGCCGGATTCATCTTCTCCGACGCCACGCAGATACGCAACTGGGGAATCCTGGCCGTGGCGGGCATGGTGTCGGCACTCTTGGCCGACCTTTTCCTCACGCCCATCCTCTTCAAGTATCTCCGCGTGTTCGGTAAAAAATAATCATTCAATATTCATCATTCCATAACAAATCCAATGAAAACAAGACATTTCATACTATCGCTCATCGCCCTGATGGCGGTCGGCGGCGCGCAGGCAGCCCAGCTGTCGGGCCGAGAGATCATGCAGAAAGTAAAAAACCGGGCCGACGGCGACAGCCGTTATGCCGCCATCGAGATGACGCTTATTCAGAAAAGCGGCCACAAACGGGTACGCAAACTGGAGTCGTGGGCCATGGACATCGGTAAGGACACCAAGAAAATCATGTTTTTCACCTACCCCGGCGACGTGAAAGGAACGGGCTTTCTCACCTGGGATTACGACAACACGGACAAGGTAGACGACAAATGGCTCTATCTGCCGGCCATGAAAAAGACCCGCCGCATCAGTGGAAAGTCGTCCAAGACCGACTACTTCATGGGCAGCGACTTCACCTACGACGACATGAGCACCCGCAGTGTGGACGAGGAAAAGCATACTTTCGTGCGAGAGGAAACGTTCGACGGACACCGTTGCTGGGTGGTGGAGTCGGTGCCTTATGGCAAGGACGACATCTACACGCGACGTGTCACGTGGATTCGACAGGACTGTCTGATACCGGTCAAAGCCGAATATTACGACAAACTCAACAAGCTGCACCGCAGTCTTACCATCTCCAACATAGAGAAAGTACAGGGCTTCTGGACGATGCACTCCATGCAGATGGAGAATGTGCAGACGGGGCATCAGACCCTCATCCGCATGAGCAATCAGAAATTCAACGTGAAGGTGTCGCCCAACCTCTTCACCGTTTCCAAATTGGAGAAAGGACTCTGACATGAAACGGCTGCGATTATGGATTCTGCTGCTTGTGCCGTTGCTCTCGGCACGGGCACGCGCGCAGACCGACACGCTGCTTCAGACGACGGCCGACATGGAGCGGCAAGCCATCGAACGGGAAGCCTCCGACGCCTCGGACGACCCGTCGCTGCAAGTCAGGGTGAAAGGATTTCTCGATACCTACCACGCCGTCAGGACTGAGGGTAAGGCCGATTGGATGGCGTCGAGGACACGGGCACGCGGCGAAGTGACGCTCGAGAAAGGGCCGGCCTCGCTTTTCCTCTCGCTCAACGCCACCTACAACGCCCTGCTGAACGACCGCACGGGACTGGAACTGCGCGAGGCTTACCTCTCTTATGCCAAAGGCAACGTCGACCTGCGCGTGGGACGACAGATCATCGTGTGGGGCGTGGCCGACGCCCTGTGCATTACCGACTGCGTGTCGCCGATGGACTACACCGAGTTTCTGGCACAGGACTACGACGACATCCGCATTCCCGTCAATGCGCTACGGGTCCGATACACGTGGCGAAGCCTCACTTTGGAAGCGGTGTGCATACCCGTCGGCGCGTTCGGCATTCTGCCCACCGACCCACACAACCCATGGGCCCTGCGACCGACAGCCACTTCGTTACCCTATACCATTGATCTGGAAAGCGGTCGACCGGCCAAGCGGCTGGCCAATATGGAGTTTGGCGGTCGGCTGACCCTGAACCTCAGCGGACTTGATCTCTCGCTGAGTGGCCTGCGCACGTGGAACAAAATGCCGGTCGTGGCAGCCCATATAGCCGACGACGGACGTTCGCTGCGTGTCGACGGGCTATATCGGCGCATGACCATGATAGGCGCCGACTGCGCCTTACCGATCGGCCGGTTTGTGCTGCGGGGCGAAACAGCCTGCTACTTCGATGAGCCTCAGGAAGCTACCGTGGATATGGACGTTCTGCGCAGCAATGTGCTCCACGCGCTCATAGGTATAGACTGGTTTCCGGGTCACGACTGGAACGTCAGCGCTCAGTACGCCCATCGGCATTTGACGGGCCGCCCCGATAACGCCACAGTCTACCGCAACACCGGCCTCGCCACGGCAAGAATCGGCAAAGAACTGCTGCGCAACACGTTGAAACTGTCGACCTTCGCCTATATCGACGTGACAAACGGCGGTGTCTTCAACCGCTTCTCGGCTGCCTACGCCCTCAACGACCAGATTGAACTGACCGCAGGCTACGACTTTTTCCATGCCGACAAGGGGAAGTTCGCCGCGTATGGAAAGAACTCCGAGGCATGGGTAAAACTGAAATACAGTTTTTAGTGCCCGATGAATTGTAAAGGACTTCGTGAAAAAATGGTAGCGGTTTTCACTTCAAGTCATAGAAGAATTTCCACAACGGAGCCACCATCATGACCTGGAGAAACGCTCCGCTTTTCAGCATTTCGAGCACCTCAGCCTTATCCACGAGATAGACTTTCAGGTCTTCCGTAGCGTCGAAATGCGGAGTTCCGACGCGTTCCACGTCTTTGGCATAGTAGCTATAACAGAAATTGTCCATCGCCCCCGGATTGGGAGCCACACGCAAAAGCTCTGTCCACACGCCATTGCCATATCCGGTCTCCTCCATCAGTTCACGTCGGGCCGCCTCTAATGGCGTCTCTCCCGCCTCCACACAGCCGGCGGGAATCTCCGTCGACATCACGCCCAGACCGTGACGGTATTGCCTTTCCAGGATAATCTTGCCGTCGGTGGTCTCGGCTATCACGTTAATCCACGTGGGATAATGCAACACGTAGTATTCGTCGTGTATGCGGCCGTCAGGCAGTCGTACCGTGTCGCGCCGAGCGTTGAGCCAAGGTCGGGAGATGATTGGCTCCGTCGCCAGCACCGTCCATTTCATATTGTCATCATCAAATTTCATAGGCTGTTGAGTATATCTTTTTTTCAAGCAGAACTTAGCTGTCTGTAAAGATAACACAAATAGATGAGAATACAATTATTCCGCTGTGCCGAATATAATTGCAGTGTAGGGTATATTCGAGGAAGTAAAATAAATTTATAGTAGAATTAAAATAATATGGAATGGACAAAAGCAACTGAACCTATAGTAGAAGTAGAACTTTCTGAATCATCTAAGGGTATTACTAAGGATATTATTGAAGAGATGAAAAGTAGATGGTGCTGCTCCGATTTTGGCTTTTGTAAAGAAAGTAGTAAGAAAAACGACCTCTAAAAATCTTTCAGTTAGATCGAAAAATAAGGCTGAAAGGTCGCTTTATGCCCCTATGCGATGCCATTTTTAACTCATTTCGAGATCAAAGGGCTGCTTTTACACACAGAAAGCTATGCTTTGACCTCTTCATTGCTATGCTTTTAGCAACTCAAAAGGCTACTTTTAAAGGGTATTTTCGACATTTCAAGTTGTTTTTTAACAAGAAAGGACTTTGCGTTTTTTGATAATTTATTGATAATCAGAGCACTGCTTGTTTTATAGAAACTTTCAAAATCCTACGTTTTTAGTCACGAACTTTATTCTCGAAGCAAATTTTGATAGTGATTTGTATATTTTTTTACGGGGAAATATAGTGTAAGAAGGAGTTTGAAGGTATCTTGCAAATTATTTAGCTGCCTGATCATCCGGAAAATATGGTACAAGAAGGGGCTTGAAGGAGCCCCGGTAAATAATGATAAGAGGAACATCGGGAGAAAGGATTTTCTTCTTGCTTCTCCCTTTTATACAGGACTTTGATTATATTTGCAAAAACTTCTATCGCATTTATGAGAAAAACAGAGAACAAGGAAGTTATTCACACCGGAGAATACAGGGACTGGTTGAAATCTCCAAAGAGAGGATACAACAGAGTCAGATAAAGGCTTCCGTTCAAGTGGACAGCGAACTATTGCACCTGCATTGGCGGATGAGAATGGAGAAGCTGCCGAATACCACTTAGGGAAGCTGTTTCCTCGATACACGCAGTAGATATCTGAAGGCAGAGTTTACTTCCTCGAAAGGCTTCCCCGTAACCAATCTGAAGTATATCAAACGCTTTTATTGCTCTTTTCTGAATTTCGCCACTAACTTGTGCCAAATTGATTAAGGAATAGCCTTCTCGTTCTGATTCAATAGCGCATCCTATGATAAACGAAGAACAATATCACCAAATTCTCCAACGCTGCGAAACTCTACAAAAAGAGAATGACGAACTGAAGGCGTTGCTGCGTGTGCATGGAATTGAATATACCTTAAAAAAGGATGAGGCAGTAGATTCTCTTTATTCTCCAATAATCTTTCCTTCCATACGGCTTACACTTGATGATAAGGTTAAGCTGTTTCGTAGTCTGTTCAAAGGAAGGGAGGACGTGTATGCAAAAAGATGGCAAAGCAGAACTACATGGAAAGATGGTTATCAGCCTGTCTGTAATTAAAAGATTGAACATTATGGGATTGTTTTCGCTTCTCTTAGCTCTTTATACAAGAATATTTACTACATTTGCAAATAATCTTATAGTATTTACGAAAAGTATAACCACAGAATTAAAGAGGTGCTCACCGAGATATCTTTCAGGAGACAGCCTTTTTATGGTACACAAATTATTCCCATCAATATCCAACCCTATCAATTTTATGGATTATGACGACAAAGATTGTTGCACTTGACATTAAGAGAAGACACCCCAAGCGACTCGATTCCAATACCGATTTTGTATATGCACGTTTTGGAAATCAGGTTCTGGCGATTCTTGATCAGCAACTACCGAACAACAGTATAGAAGAAAGAATCGACATTGCCATCACCATCACGCTTTACATGGAAGATATCATTGCCGAGAGCGGGCTGTGGCACGGCTTTGTCATGAAGCATAATGAACTTTACGGAAAGCCTCTTCCTTTCTATTCCATCGATGAGGACGGATATTTTATGAACGAGCCTAACGTTGAAGATATCCAATTTCTTATTTGGAACAGTTTGTCTCTTAATGAAGGGGAACTTATTCATCCCATCAATCCGTTTATTCTCCATACGGCACAAGTTTTATTCAACTTCTGCCTGGATCACTTCGAGACGCTGCCTGTCAACGAAGCGTTGCATGACTATTTCCATCGGTGCGACTTCATGAACGACTTCATCACGATGCGCTTCACGCTGGAATGGTTGCTTTTTAGCTGTTACCTTACTTTCACGCCTCAAATCAGTACCCCGTATCAAGATTTACAGGAACAGCTATATGAGAATCTTTATAAAGAAGCGGCCGATATAGATCAGGCCAGATATATGACAAACAGCCTAAGCGTTTTCCTGTTTAAAATAGGCCCGCTTGCACTTTATCCCTATGAATGGCTGGAAAGCATCTTAAAAGCCAACGGGCAAAACAGGTATGCCCGGCGTCTCTCGGACATGGTTTTTGAGAATATCGATTTTTATAAAGTAATCGAAGAACAGGATGAGGGCATACTCTTCAAATCGAGCGACGGCAAAGAACGGTTTGCGGAATACACGGCCCTAAATCTTAAGCGAGGCATGATTGGCAAGACAAACGACATCATCATGTCACTTGTATTCTATCAGGACAGGTGGGAGTTGAACGGTGTCATGAGTACGGTTCCAAACGATAACAACAGCCTTGAAACGGAATCATCCGAAGAAACCGGAAAAACATCCGATATCGGCATTCCTAACTATAAAAAACTAATGAAGCTATCCAGCAACAGTCCGCTTTTCTACTTCAGAGATGAAAAAGAATATCGGGAGTTCCTACTAAAAGATATGGGATTGAAAAATGTCGATTCGCATGTAGGCTTGTTCCAAGGCGACGGTAAAAACATCGTAGTGTTTATTCCGAGTCCGACCAAAGGCTTCGATACTTGTTCCAATGCGGCGCAATGTATTTGTGACAAGCGAAATCCATATTACGTCGCCACCACAGATCAAGCCGAGCAATGGAACTTGTTCATCCATCTTTCTACCCATGAAATGCTCCAATATCTTTTCAAGCATGACATGCTGCCCCATCTCCGTTTCCCTTGTCCTAAGGGATTAGAAGCCGACGCGCACAAAATCGTCACGGAGAATTGGGAATTTCTGGAACGAACTTTCAAGCGTATAAACTATTAAAGCAGACGGACCATGACCAAAGCAAAGTTAAGGAAAAAACTCGATTCGCTTCCAAAAGAAAACGTCATCAACATCATCATGTCTCTCTATGACGCCAGCAAGGAAGCCAAGATGTATTTAGACTTCTACACTACGCCCAACAGCGCAGAAGAGGTCAAACGCTTCAAGAAAATCATTCGCAAGGAGTTCTTTCCCGAACGGGGATTTTCAGAAAAGCCGTCATTTGCCACATGCAGAAAAGCCATCTCAGATTTCAAGAAGATGAAGCCCCAACCTTTCTATCTCGCCGACCTCATGATTTATTACATTGAGAATGGCTGCGAATACACCATGACCTTCGGCGACATGTGGGAACAATACTACATCACACTTGAGACCAACTTTGAGAAGGCCATGAAATACATTACTGAATATGGTCTGCTTGCCGACTTCAAAGAACGCGTTGAGCAAATGCTCAATGCGACGGATTGCGGCTGGGGCTTTTCAGACACCTTGTGGGATATCTACGGAGAGTATAGTAGGTAAAAAGTGTCGATGGTTTCGCGTATGCTGACGGCATGGTCGGGTATCTATAGAGAAAGTTGTCATGTCATATAGGTATTGTCATATTCATAAAGTAATTTTGGCATTATTATCACTATCTTTGTAGTATCAGCAACAACAGGTGGAGCGTAGCAGTTCGTGTAAACTGGTTGTGATTTGCTTGAAAACAACTATCTTTGTAGTATCAACAACAACTGTCGTCCTGTGTTGAAAAACTTAAGCGCTGTTGTGATTTGCTTGAAAACAACTATCTTTGTAGTATCAACAACAACTCTCTTCGGTGGAACTGTTCCAAGAGTGGGTTGTGATTTGCTTGAAAACAACTATCTTTGTAGTATCAACAACAACTTACCGTCTGATTTAGGCCGGCTCAGTATCGTTGTGATTTGCTTGAAAACAACTATCTTTGTAGTATCAACAACAACTCAATATCTATAAAACAGTGATAACCAATACCATACATAGATATTACAAAAAATAAAAAATGGTGCTACAAGACAAAGTCCCACTCGTCAAGGGTGGGATTTTTGTTTTCTATCAAAAGAGGTTTAGAACAGTTCCAGTTGCTGACCGGGAGCGTTAGGAGGCTTCGGTTTCTCGCCATAAAACAGTTGGATGTTAGCAAATTGCTTATCTGTAATACACAAAATTCCGACTTTTCCAAACTTTGGAAGAAATGCCCGGACACGCTTTATATGGACTTCCGCATTCTCTATACTTGCACAATGACGTACATAAATAGAAAATTGGAACATGGTAAACCCATCCTTTATCAAAGATTTACGGAAATCAATATAGGCTTTTTTCTCTTTCTTTGTTTCCGTTGGCAGGTCGAAGAAGACGAGTATCCACATAATCCGATATTCACTGAAGCGATCGAAGCTGGACATAAACGGTTACATTTCCGGATAACTAATGCGACGAACTTCCCCTGCAAAGCATTTCGCAAGAGACGCGGTTGTCTGTTGAGCAGCTATCATCAGCGGACTACGCTTGCCATTCACAATCACATCCAGCATAGGAATTCCCAGGAGTTGCATTTTCAATTCTTTCGTAATCTCTGAAATATCATCATTACGGCGAATGATATCAATAACAAGTTGGTCTATATATGGGCGATAGGGTTCCATAATATCATCTGCCAGACAATAAGCGTTGTAACGATTATGATGATGAATTCCTAAAGTTGGGAGCAAGCCACTCCCCACCAGCGCCCGAGCAATCACAGCACGCAAGATGGCATAACCATAATTCAAGAGATTGTTGGGTGGCGTACCCTCTCGGTCACGAACAAAATCGGGATTATCCATAAAAAGATTACGCCAATAGTAGGCTGCAGCCCTCGCCTCCAGATTATCCGGATCACCACTGCGCACTTCGTTTGCCCATACCCGCATACAATTGGTTTCCTTGTCCGTATTGACTCGTAGGACATGTTCTTGGTTAAGAATCTTATATTTTATAGTTTGTTGCCAAAGCTGTTTACGCAATGGCAGAGAAGACTCCAACTGTGAACGGAATCTTTCATTTTGGGTGGTATTACCACACAAAGGGAGGAGCATACCTACAGGCATACTCTTCTGATCGCAAGTAATAACTGCACAATTATTCTTCAATAGTGCCTCCAACACACCTGATGTAATTGTAATACGCTGGTTATCAAGCATGACCACCCCGATATCTTCTATCGGGATGGTGCGCTCGGCTTCTTTTTTCATCGCCTCAGGTAATGTCTTGTTGCTTTCTACTTCAGGTAAATGCAATACTAATTGTGCATTTCGCAAACTTAGGTAAATTGGATTGCTGAAGCATAAGGTCTTCTTTATCATAGGCAAGAAAGAATTACTTAATAACCCTAATAATATTTCCCAAACGATCTACTTCAAGTTTCCAGCAGACAGCCTTTATCATTTCACCAGTCAAAGCTCGGCCCATCTTATTCATAGATTCAAATTCTACTTTATCATAAAGAGGTTTTACTACGGAATAAGGCAAGAAATAACATTCTTTCCCCGTAGAACTCGCCATCTTATAAATCCTCTCCTTATTCAACCTACATTCTTTCATCAGTTTTTCTTCTTCTGTTGGCACATACACTAAGTCATTAGGTGAGAGATAGAACTTCAATGAAACATCCTTTTCATTCTTCTCCGGCACAGGAGACAATCCTTGTTTCAGTCTCTCTGCCACCTCATTCAAAGGAATGGTGTTATAAGTTCGGGTTCCGTCTTCATCCTCATAGATTGCAAAGTAGAGGTTAGTGCCTTTCTGAGCCTCAACAAATTTATCAGCTTTATTGCCTGTTTGCCCTACCTGAAACTTTGTCCCCATCGGTTCGGAGATTCTTACTTTCAATATTGGTTGATGCATCTTACCATCATTGTACAATGCTATGTTCTGGTTCATCTCGGCAATCCCCTCTGGTGTAAAGGCTATTGCAGGATCCCCTCCTTTCGCTTCAAGGTAGTTGAGTAATATTTTCTGAATACCCGTATCGGTAATAGAGCCTATGCGTTTAGTATCAAATGATGTGTCGAGCGGTTTCCTTGTTGCCACAAGTGGTTCCTTCTCATCACTGAATCGCCATACTTCCACCTTATCCACATTCTGCTTGTTCCAACGATAATCAGTACTCCTGAAATGAGCAAGCAACTGTTTGGTATTGAAATTCCTTTCCACCAAGCCGTTAATATAATCACGCAGTTCCTTGTTACAAATAAACGGAATATTCTCTAAGGCATCCTTCAGCTTGATAAACGCTTTTCGCCGAAGGTTGACATGTCCAAAGACGGTTTCTTTATGCATCGGCTTTCTCACCGCCCACATCTCTTTATTTTTCTGTTTTGCCATGGTCTTCTTACCATCAGTATCATATCGCTCATAGTAATTGGTAGCTTTATTGATAACGCGAACATAGTTCTTGAAGCTGACTACCACGTCCTCCAGTGCCGCCCGAGTATCCTGCGTGAAACTCTCCCATGGCTTGCGGATAATTCGGTTCTTATCACAAAGCTGCTGTCGCAGGTCTTCGCGCTTCTTCGGACTATTGGCCGACTCGTTATTAAGATAATTAATAATATTGCGAGAGGCACACGCTATCACCAAAGCATCCATGGCATGGTGCCGGTGATCAATACGTTTCTTGTTGAAGCCACGTTGCAGTTCCAACGGAACAGAAGTTTGGAAGACTCGTTTACCTTCCTTATTCTCCCAACGGCCGAAAGCATCCGACTTTGTCAACTCATTGAGACGTTCAAAGCGAGAATAAACAATACTATTCCAAACATCATTCAATCCCCAGTCTTTCTTCAATCTGTCAGTAATGCCACCCGTACAAGAAACAACAAACTTTGATGTTGCTTCCATTTCATCCTCCGTGCGTACGATATTTGAAAGTAAAGTTCTCACCACCTTACTTATGTATCGGCTGTCATTCAGCTGACGGTTCAGGAAGTCTTGTGGTATATCTTCCATCAAGAGTTTCTCCTTTTTATACTTATTATTGGCATAATGATCTGTTACGAAAGCCTTATATTCACTTTCACTCAGCACCTTCACATCACCCAACAGCGTGCAGTGAACAATCTCCCCGCCATGATTCTTGATAAACTCATAGCCTAACATATTGCTCTTCAACGCGTTCACTTCCGACTCACAAATCACCTTGTTATTAAAAGAATCATCAAAGTACCGACTCTGCGGAATAATATGTTCTATCTGATAAGCCGAAGTAAAGAGTTTAGACAGAGAGATAGGCTTTCCCGTATAAGGCGAACGATATTTCTGTTCCAGCCAGAGTTTATACTTCAAAAGCTCCTTTGCCGAAGGTTGCGACATCTTCGATATCTTGGAAATCTCCTCATAATCATTGTCTTCCTTGGTCAGCTCCTGCAATGCCCCTTCTTCGTAGATACGCAATATTTCCTGTTGCATGGGCGAAGAAGGGCGCACATCCTTGATGTCCGTGTCATTTTTCAGTTCCATCAGCAGATTCTTGATGCGCAGATTGGTATTCTCATTTCTAAGAATATTCTCTGTCATACGGGCACGCTGATCGGATGTACTCTTCATACTGCGCCCAAGTTCTACATGAATCTCATCTATACGTCCGGCTTCCTTCCATATATTATGAACCGTTCGGAGTGTTTCGAGGATGCACTGTTCCACAATAGGATTACGAAGCGAATGCTGTTTAAAGCCTTTGATATATGCCATCAGATTTTCCGGAGTTTTCCAATGTTTTATTTCTGTAGCTTCCGAATGACGGCCATACACCACATAGCATGCCAACCATTCGGGTAAACCTTGGAAATCGGACAGTTCACCTAACGAATAAGCTGTATGGTTCATTCGTTCTCTGATTTTTTCTTCTACATCCCCTTGTAGTATATGCTCTATCCGCTTCTTTGTTTCTTTACAGATATCATCTTCGTGCCAGCAACTCCCCATACGCATGACAGCCAATAGCTTCTTTACAGCCTTTTCAGAGTAGGCTCCATAATCTTTCTTGAATGGTTTCACTTTTAAGAAAGCGCTGACAAACTCTTTGTCGTCCTTCAGTTTACGCAACGCCCCCTCGGCCTCATCCTTAACTTCCACCGAGTAGAGCAAGTGCCAAAGGCGATATTGCCGTGCAGTATCGTCGAGCCAGCTACGTTCCATACCAGCCCTGTCAAGTGCCATAAGCAGTTCGTGGCGTGTTTCGTTGCAAGGATATTTTTTCTCTTTGTCTTCGATGTAATTCCAGCGGACAGGGAACTCCTTCTCGCTCCCTCGCTTTACTTTCTTCAAATTGAAAAAATCTTTCAGCAAAGTTTCTTGAGTAATATCCTTTCGATTGTTCAAATAAATGAATAATCGGGCATAATCTTCCTTTGATGGCAGATACTCAGCGGTTACTTCCTTGTCATCTGTCCTGTCATACAGTCGGAGATTAAGGACGAACTGCCACAAACGAAACTCCTGATAATAAGGATTCGACTTCGCTATACACTTGATTCCCTGTCGCTTTATCTCTCCCGTTTCTTTATCCACATATTCATAATGCTCGTAAGGGCAGTCGGCTATCAACGATTTTTTGCTTTTCAGCGGACGCTGATAGAAGATAAGATCTGTCAGAAGCAGGTAAACCATATCTTTCTTCAGCAAGCTGTCCCGATGGGGCTGATTACTTCTGTAAAGTTCCTCCGCACACTTTTCCAGCATCTTCTTGCATTGCAACTCCTCGTGATACTTGCTTTGCTCGCGCAAGATAGCCTCTAATTCCTGCTTATAATATTTACGTTCGATGGTACGGATAAAGTTTCCACGAATCTTGTCCGTCGGTTCTGCCAGCAGATGGTCGTAGATAAAGGCACCGACTGTCTTGCCCGACGCTTCCAACTGGCTCTCTGTCCGTTTCTTTCGCAGTCCCCAATCGTCCTCGCCGGGTGCACGGAACGAACGTTTTACTTCTCCATCCTTATCTTTCTTGAGTGTTATTCCATCTTTCTCATATTCCGTTGTGACAACAAACTGTTTTATCTTCCCTACCCAATCGCTCAAATCAATCTTGCTGGGACGATGATATATCCATCCGTTTTCCAACTTTACGTTATACCATGTGTTGCCTCCTTTTCCTTCTTCCGCGGCTTCCACGCTGACAACTTTCAGCTCATAGTATTCTTCACGCTTGGTTGGATTCTCTTCCTCCTCTTCTCCACGCAACTGATAATAGCCGCGTTTCTGATTGAAATTGAGTAGTATCCACGCCAGCTCCTCTTTCCGAATAGGTTGCGTGAGAGCTTTCTTTCGCAGGTAATAGAGTGTCCAGTCTAATGGAATTTTCCTTCCGTCTGCGACCAATGCCGGCTGATGATGAGCAAAGTCTACCATCATTGCGTGAAAAGAATCCATAAAAAGGAAACGCATCGAACCATCTTCCTGCCGTTCCCATGCCAACTTCGGTTCGCCGTGATAGAGGAATTTGCCATAAGTAATGGGGGCTTCTTTGTTCCATCCGATGGCCGAATCATAATGAGGAGGCAGAAAACCCATCACATGTAGCACCCTGTGCAATCGCTCACGCCGTAACAAAGAACGCTCCCTTATCCTCCGCACGCCGCGGAAGCTCGTGCGGATTTTCGTCTGCGACTCTGTTACTCCCTTGTCAAAATTACCTAAAGTGTCCTGACTCATGGGGATAATACGACTACCCAACTTAATGTCGTGCAAATAATTCCCATTGTCATCAACAGAGACTTTAGCCCAACCAATACTATTGGTTCCCAAGTCTAATCCAAGAATTGTTTTCATTTTCTTACTGTTTTATTTGGTCCTTAGTTATTAATTCTTTATATTTGCCACAGTTTTTCAAGCAAGTCACAATAAGGATTATTCCGTTGTGCAAACAATCAAGGCGGGGCAACTCGCCTTTTATGTTATACGAGCCTATAGCTCAGACTCTGCAATATAGCACCTTTTAATCTGTAGTCTATTTCGGTATTGATTATTATCATTTCATTTTAATTCTACAAATATAGTATTTTATCGCTTGTTCCCATCTTCAAACACGATATTTTTAAAAGGATATCATCGTTATTCCAAAGTATCTATATTGTCGGCGGCTGAGAAGACATTTGCGACAGACGGCTAAAAGATTCGGGCAAGCAAACGGTGTTAATAATCAAAAACTGTAAAATAAGGGGTCAGTAGAAAATTAATGGGGACAGGTTTACAAGTATCAATGATATCTACCG
>NZ_JAERMS010000026.1 GCF_017426725.1 Prevotella illustrans
ACAGAGTTCTTATCACAAATTTTAAGTTAATCGAGATGTGTATAAAGAGTAGTCCCTTTGGGAGGGCCGGGGTGGGTCGTTGATAGGGTCGGGGTAGGTTAAAACTTAAACGAAATGGTTCCGAAGGGCATGAGCCGGTCCTTGATCTGGATGGAGAAATAATGAAGCATTTCGTCTTCCGACGGGTTGCCGATGATGTTGTAGAGACCGAAACGCAGCAGCAATCTCGACTTCTTGAAGTCTTTCTGGAAAGAATAACTGGCGTCGACGCGGAAGCGCATCGGGTCGCGTTGTTTGCGGAAGGTGGCATAGCTGTCATGGCTGTCGCTGTAATCATCGACATCGTCCATGACGATTAATCCCGAATGGAGGTTACCACCGACGGTAAAGAGTGACGACTGACCGAGTTGGTAGGAGAGGGCGCCGTTGAGAACGTGGGGAACGTCGTAGAGCGAGGGCAGTTTGCCACGGTCGGCCAACAGGCTGAACCACTCACGACTTTTGGAAAAGGTGTACGACAGCTGCCATTTCCAGTGTTTCCACTGGTCGTAATAATAAATGCCTACGCCACGGCTGTCGCCATTGCCCTCCATGATCCATCGGCTCCAATCGCTGTTTTCTAAGTAGAAGTCGGGGCGGAGAGCCAGCAGGTTGCGTCGTTGTTTGTAGTAGGCCGACAGTTCGAGCAGGCCCTGGCGCGTGAAATGCTTCCATCCTATTTCGAGATGGGTGGCCGTGCTGGGCTTGAAGCCTTTTATGCTGGGCATGACAAAGTCGAACGGCGTGGCCAGGGCGATCATACGTACGTGGTGGAAAAACTGTTCTGTGCGGGCTATGTTGGCGTAGAGCATGTTGTTGTCGTCCAAAGCGTATTTCAGCGACAGCCGGGGTTGAATGCTGCTGTAGCCCTTATAGTGGCGCGGGATGTAGCGCAGGTAGTTGACACCCACCTGTGCGAAGAACGAGGAGGTGATGCGCAGGCGGTTATCATAGAAGAGCGACAGTTGGTTGATGGGCTCCCACTGGCTTTTCATATCTATGCCGAAGGCCGTGAGTTCATACTTTTCCATGGTGCCTTTTATGCCCCAACGCAGCGTATAGAGGTTGCCCGGGGTATAGGTGAACTGCGTGTTGACATAGATTGTCTTGATGCGGTTGTGGAGTTCCTTCAGGTTGTCGAAGCCGAAATCCTGGGGATTGGCCCGTGTGCTGTGGCGTGCGTAGGCCACTGATGTCTGGTTGCTGATCGACGGCGTCACGTAGGTGCCGAAATGGAGCGCGTAGAGTTGGTTGTTCCAGTGCAGTGTCGAGGTCGACTGCTGTTGTTCGCCGAGCCGGTAGTCGTCGGTGGAGTTGTAGGCGGAGAACGACAGCGCCGTTACCGAGTCGAGTTGCAGCGACAGTTTCACGTTCGTGTCGTAGAACGAGTGGTTCATACGGTTGTCTTCCGACACGAAGCGGTCGAAGAAGTCGAGCCAACTGTGGCGCCCACCGATCAGGTAGGACAGCTTGTTTTTGATGATGGGACCCTCGGAAACGACCGACGCTGCCGGCATGTCGAGCGAGAGCGTGTTGGAGAAAGTCTCCTTATTGCCGTCGCGCAGGCGGGAGTCGGTGACGGAAGAGAGCCTTCCTTCGTATTGTGTGGGGATAAATCCGTTGTAGAACGACACGCTTTTGAGCACGTCGCCGTTGAACGGGCTGAGCATGGAATTGATATGACCGGGGTTGTAGACGGGAAATCCGTCGAGCAGGAAGAGATTCTCGTCGGACGATCCGCCGGCGGCATGAAAGTCGAGATTGGCCGCTGACGTTGACACGCCGGGCAGGATTCTGATTTGCGAATAGAGGTCGGCATGGCTGAAAGCCACCATATTGGACGGCGCTACCTCGTCGAGTTCTTCCATACTCTTGCGCCGTTCTACGTTGACCGTCTTGATGGCAAAGGCGATGGGGCTGAGCGCCACGGCCCGGTGCATGTCGCCACGCAACCGGATGGTCTGTTGCCAGTTGGCATAACCCATATAGTGGATATTGAGTTGGCACGGTCCCTGCGGCGCACTGATATAGAACGAGCCGTCGGGACCGGTCACGGCATAATGTCGTCGACCCGTGTAGTCGGTCAGCGTGACGGTGGCTCCCAATAGTTTTTCGCCGCTTCCGGCCTCGCTCACGATGCCTCTCAGGCCGGCCTGGGGCACAGTTTCGACTGCCGAAAGGCTATTGTCGTCGCGGGAGAGGGCTGTAGTGGGGGTGCCTTTGATTTGGATTAGGAGTTTGCGACCCGGCATAGGCACGAGGCGATAAGAATAACCGTCGAGGACAAGGGCCAGCAAACGGCTGATGGTGATGGGGCCTTGGTGGCTGACCGTCACCTTATGGTCCATGTGGATGAGGGCCGGATTGTAGGAAAGAATCACACGGGCCTGCTGCTCGACGCGGTTGATCCATACACGCACAGTAGCAGAAGAAGGCTTCAGATGAAGTACCTCCTCTGCTACTTGTGTTTGTGCGCCGACGTTTATCGACGCCAACGAGAGCATGATGATAATCAGTAATTTCCGCAAAGTTGTCTTATGGGTGGAGTCTGTAATGTATGGGCGACACGGAATCGTAGCGGCAGTTGCAGAGCATGGACAGTTCGCGGACCATTTCCGAAGGCTCGGCCCCGTTGATCTGTGTCGTTATCCGGTTGTTGTCGTCGAGTCCGGGCGCCAGTTCTATCTTGATATCCATCGCGTGTTCTATCTTGCGGATCGCTTTGTGTATGGGCGTATCTTTAAATGTGAAGACAGCCTTGCGCGAGTCGCCCATGCCCGAGGTTTTCTCGAGGTGCCCATTGTTGAGTTTTACGCGTTGTCCGCGGATGAGCACGGTCTGTTGGTTATCAGTAGCTACGAGTACGCGCCCCGTGACAACCTTCACCTGTTCTCTGCCGGCGAGCGTAGCGTCTACGTCGAACGATGTGCCGAGTACGTCTACACGCAGCTTACCGGCCTCTACGGTGAAAGTTTGTCCGTTGTGGGCCACGTCGAAGAAGGCCTTGCCTTGCAGTTCGGCCCTGCGCTCTGCCTTGCTTTCGGAAGCGCGATAGGTTAAAGTGGCGTGAGGATAGAGCAGAAGTTTGGAGCCGTCGGGCAGCCGATAGGTTTCGGGCTGCTGTGTGGTATTGGCCAGCATGAGTTCGTCCGGCCGCATGAGATAGGAATAAAGACCGACGCCTACCAGCAGCAACAAAGAGGCCGCGATCATCAACAATGGACGAAGCCTGAAGGTAAGGGCAGGACGAACATCCTCGATGAGCTGTTGCTCAACCTTTTTCCAGGCCGCAGCCGTGTCAACGTCGATCGTGCGTCGCTCCTTGTCGAGGCGGCTCATCGCGTTGACGAGCTGCCTGTATTCGTCGCCGTTGTCGGCGATATAGGCTTGGAGCGCCTGCCGCTCTTCGTTGGTGAGGAGCTCGTCAGCCAAATGACGGGCCAATATAGCGTCTATGTTTAATGTATGTTCCATAAGCCGAGTCGAATTAATTCTGAGCAGATAGCCAGTAATAGTAGCGTAGGATGTTGGGTGGCATAGGTTCGAATGATTCGTATAGCCTTGCCTATATGATTTTCTACTGTTTTTTCTGATATGTCCAACGCCGCGGCTATTTCTCTGTATTTCATTTTTTGGATTTTGCTCATCATGAAGACTTCCCGGCATTTGGGCGGCATTTGTCGCAACAGCGTATCGAGCAGCGAACCGTAGTCGCGTGGACTGTCGGTGTCGGTTGTGTCGCTCAGCTGCAACGTCGATTCCTCATCGGTAGATATGGTATCAATGTGCTGCCGGCGTCGTAAGAACGATATACAGTTGTTGCGTGTTGCTGTTTTCAGGTAGGCGACGAAAGCGTCTTCCTCCAAGTTGTCCTTGCCGTGATTCCATACGCTGATGAACAGCTCCTGCACCACGTCCTCGCAGTCGTCGCCGCTGGGCAGATAGCCTGCGGCGATGCGACAAAGCATAGGATAATAGCGATTGAACCGCTGTTGGAAGATTTTCTTTCTGTCGGTCTTCATTTTCTTGATTACACGTCGTTAGAACTTCAGGCTGAGACCTGCCGTTACGAAGCCCTTGTAGCCCAATCCGGCTTCAACGAAGCCTCCGATGCGGTCGTTGCCTACACGCATGGCGATGGGGTTTACCTGGAAGGCGAAGTCTGTAGAGGTCTTGGCTTTGGTCTGGGCGTTCTTCTTGCCCGCTTCGGTGAGTCCTTTTTCCTTGGTGCGGGTCAGGTCTACGCCGCCTGCGGCCGATCCGTAGAGCTCGAAAGCCCCTTTCTTAAAATATACCAGTTCGGCTACGGGCATGATCAGGAGGTTCTGTTGTGTCTCCTTGATGTCTTTCTGCTTGCTCGAAGCATAGTCGTACTTGCTTGATACCGAAGCGAAACCCAGGTCGAGACCCAAGCGGAAGCGGTTCATGTGGTAGCGGTAGCCCAGTCCGAGAACGCCGCTCGACGTTTCATCGGTGCGGGTTGTGCCGGTGAGCGCGTCGCCCAGTCCGATTCCCCAGATAGAAGCTACGCTGAGTGTGAGGCCGTCGCTGTAGCCGATACGGAACTCGTTACGGTTGTCAGACTTAAATTTGCAGCAGGTTTGAGCATTTGCCTGTGTGAGGCCGGCTGCCAAAAGCAATGACAGCATTACTACTTTAATCTTCATAATCTTACTATTTTTTAAGTTATTGTTTCGTTTTGGAATGCCTTTTTTCGAGGCTTTCTATACACATAACTCCATTGTAAGCAAATATCCCTACTGCTTTTTGCTTTTTTTTGTTGTCAGGTTGTCGAGCTGTCAGGTTGAATGGATGGTTTCGCGGGCTGTTGTGCCTGCCGGCTTTCCCACTCTTTCATGGCCTGTTGCCAGTCGGTAGCCGCCCCATTATCAATGGCTTCCTGTTGTCGCTTGGCCTCGTCGCGGGCCTTGTCGAGCAGCCGTTTGGCCTTCATGTCGGCAATGGTGGCGTCGTCGAGAATACGGATGACGCCTCGCTCGAGGGCCTCACGCAGCTCGTCGGGGCCGAAAGCCTTGCCCGGTTGGTTGAAATCGGAAATGTTGAACTCGTAGTCCACGCGCAACTCGTGGCGTATCTGCTTCTGTCGCATGCGGTTGCCGGCGTTCTTCAGCCACAGCAACCGGCTTATCTCGTCAATCTCTTTTTGCGCGAATTTGTTTCTTCCCATCTGAGTGTATGTTATAAAAGCTGAGTATATAATATAAATAATGTGAAAGGGTGGCGGCGATGCGCTTCTTCCCTGTCATGTCTTATATCAAATGGCAAATATACGAAATATTATTGGAAGTCGTATTCGTGTTAGAAGAAAAGCCTACCCCGGCCCTCCCAAAGGGAGGGAGAACTAACAGAAGAGCGTGGAGTGTGAAATGTAGACAGCTTACTTTTTTGCATTTCACACTCTATTTTACATTCCAGACTTCCCATTTCCCACTTAGCTTTATGTCTTTCTTGGCCGCTTGCGGCCCTTATGTCTTTGTTCCTCGCCGACAGAAAAATATGTTTTTATGTCTTTATGTCTTTAAAACAGCATAAGGAAAATATGTCCTTATGTCTTTACCCTGAATAATCTTTACATATACCATCAAAAAAGTGGCATTATTCTGAAAAAGAAAAGAGACGGGCGGAAATAAACGATTGTAGAGCAAGTTTATAAAGCGCTGGTTATCAGTAGATTGTGCTTTTTAGGGTGCTTTTCTATAGCTTTTTTACCCTTAATAGCTATGCTTTTAGGCTGTCATCGCGGCCTTTTCATCGGCTGAAAGTTATGCTTTAGCGGCGTCATCGCTATGCTTTGAGCCGATAAAAGCATAGCTTTGGGCATAAAAGGGTGCAGAAATCGAAAAAGCGAAGGGATTCTTCAGCGTGCCGGCAGTTAGATGGCGTGTTGCGGAAGTGTTAAAATCAGGTAGTTTTTTCTGACAAAATCACGGAAAGTAATGAAGTCGGCGACTACATCATTTGCGGACTTTTCCCCACAAATGATCAGGTGATCCTCTTTCTTTGGCCCAAATAGGCATGAAAAAAAGCGTCAGGCAGTTGATAAACAGCTGTCTGACGCCTTGTGATGTTGTCCTACGCGGATTCGAACCACGACTGAGAGAACCAAAAACTCTAGTGCTACCATTACACCATAGGACAAACATGTATAATCGTTCGGATGACGATTGCGGGTGCAAAGGTAGTGGATTTTCCATCCACTACCAAATTTTTTGCCTTTTTTATCGCCCGATGGCGTGGATTAGCCTTGTTTTTCGTGCGCTTTACTTGAAAAAACGATTCATATTGCGGATGGCTTCTTGTAGTTCACGTGCGTTGAGCCGATAGTCGGGCAGAGGTCTCATGCGCTTGTCGAGCACTTTCAGCGAGCCGGAACCGCGTTTCTCTACGATGGTACCGTCGGTCAGGGTGAAGGCATAGTAAAGGTCGTTGCCGGCGAGATGCCAGTCGCGTGGCGACGGATCGGAAAGATCGTGGCCCATGGAGAGGTCGGAAGGCGGGTTGGTGACGCCCAAAACCTGACGCAGCAATGTGGGCGAGAGGTCGTAATGGGTGGTGCGATAGCCACGCTTGCCGGGCTTGCAGCCGGGGTAGTAGTAGATGAGCGGCGTGTGGATCTGCCATTCGGAGTAGTTGGAGGAGTGACCCCAGTAGTTGTTATGGTTCTCATTGAACTCCTGTCCGTGGTCGCCGGTGATGATGACGACCGTGTTGCGCAGCAGATCCTTCTGCTTCAGCTTGTCGAGCGTGAGTCCGATGAGCGAGTCGACCTCGGCCACGCAGTTGCGGTAGAGATTGAAGAAGGGCGTGGGATCGATGTCGTTGCTGAGCTTCATGTAGTCGCAGTATTCCCAACAGGGCCTGAACCGGTGCTGCTTGCTCTTGGGAACCTCGATGGCGTGGGCCGAATCGTAGAACACGAACGAGAAGAAAGGTCGGCTGCCGTCGTAGCGGTCGAGATCGGTCATGAAGTTATGGGTGATGCGGATGTCGCGTTCATAGGGCGTGGCGCCGGGCGTATTGGTGTTGAGACCTTTCACATGGCCGAATATCATTTTGGCAAACGGCGGATAGTCGAAGGTGGCGCTCGGGTAAGCCTGTACCTTATAGCCGGCCTTCAGCAGCTGTTCTATCAGGAGAGGTTGGATATTGGCGTACTCGAAACTTTTCCAGTAATAGGCCGACAGGCCGGTGAACATGCCGAAGATTCCGCCGCGGGTGCCGTTACTCGAACTCAGATGATGAGGATATTGCTCAGCTTCTCGGGCGAAGTTGCAGATGTTGGGCGTGCAGTCGGCGGTGAGGGTGCGCGGATTCCACGAGTCGATGCAGAGGATGACGACGTTGAGCGGCTTCTCGGGTTTCCGTATCTTGAGCGGGCGCAGCGGATAGACTACCGACGAACCGGCACTCTTGAAATGCAGCCGGTTCATCTTGCGGCGGTCTATCATGCCCATCTTCACCAG
Organism: Prevotella illustrans; assembly: GCF_017426725.1. GTDB lineage: Bacteria > Bacteroidota > Bacteroidia > Bacteroidales > Bacteroidaceae > Prevotella > Prevotella illustrans. The sequence continues at coordinate 7,524 of NZ_JAERMS010000026.1, forward strand.
CAGCTTGTTGGCCCGCAGCGGGAAATAATAAGGTATGACGTCGGTACTTTCTACGATGGAGGCGTTCACCGTGGCCGATCCATAGATGTGGCCCGCCTGCGAGAACAGGCCGACGGCAAGGAGCGGCAGCAGGCTGTTGCGCCAGAAGTGGCGTTGCCGACAGCGTTTCGCGAGCTTGCGGCTCAACCATGCCAGCACGCCACTCAGGGCCATGAGCAGCAGCGACAGGACGATGGCCTTGGCATATATCCAGAACGAGAAGACGAAGATTTCGGAAGCGCCCGGCCCGGTCAGCATTTCCAGAACGAGACCGTTGATGTGGAAATGATAGATGGCGTAGACATAGCTGTTGGCCACGGCCAAAACAAAAAGGAGTCCGTAGACGAAGCCCAGCGCGCCGTTGGCCCAACGCTGCCGGCATCCCAGCACGGCAAGCGGTAATTGGATGAGCAGGAAAGGAATGAGAAGCAGAATGGCGGCGTGCGTGATACACGAGGCCACAAAATAAATCCAGCCTATGGGCGTCATCATTTCGGTACTTGCGCCCTGAAAAATGTAACAAAAGAAGATGAGAGCCAGGGCCAGTGTGGCCAGTAGATAATAAAGGAAACCTTGCCGGATGCCGGCCTTGTTCAAACGTTTGATCATAGGAAATGGAAAAAATGTATGTTTGTCTACCCGAAAAGACCATACGTCACGCGGCCTGCCTCATAGCGTCGGCAGGTCCGGGGACGTATGGTCTCCGTTTAAAAGGAAACAGGCCGGCGGCCTATTTCACGGTAATCAGGTAATAGTTTTTCTTGCCGCGCTGCACGAGCAGATACTTACCGTCGATGAGGTCGTCGACCGTCACGGGGCGATCGAAAGCCGCCAGCTTCTCCTTGTTGAGGCTCACGCCGCCACCTTTCACCAATTTGCGCATCTCGCTCTTGCTCGGGAAGATGTCCCAACCGTCACGGCAGAACAGGTCTACGGCCTGACCGCCCAGGTCTTCCTTGGCAAGCTCGTAGTGGGGCACGTCCTTGAACACGTCGTTGAGCGTGGCTTCGTCGAGCCGGGCCAGACTGTCCTTGGTCGCTTTGCCAAAGAGAATGTTGCTGGCGGCGATGGCCATGTCGAGATCTTCCTTGGAATGCACCATTGTCGTGATTTCTTCGGCCAGCCGTTTCTGAAGCGTGCGTCGTCCCGGATCCTGACGATGCTCTTCCACAAGGGCGTCGATGGTGGTCTTGTCGAGGTCGGTGAATATCTTGATATAGCGCTCGGCGTCGTCGTCACTCACGTTGAGCCAGAACTGATAGAAGGCGTAGGGCGTGGTGCGGTTGCGGGCGAGCCAGATGTTTCCGCTCTCGGTCTTGCCGAATTTCTTGCCGTCGGCCTTGGTGATGAGCGGACAGGTGAGACAGTAGGCTTCGGCTTCGGCGCCCAGCGTGCGGCGGATGAGTTCCGTTCCGGTGGTCATGTTGCCCCACTGGTCGTTGCCGCCGAGCTGCAGACGCACGCCGTACTTCTGATACTGATACAGGAAATCGTAGCCTTGGAGCAGCTGGTAGGTGAACTCGGTGAACGATAGGCCGTCGCTGGCTTCACCGTTGAGCCTCATCTTCACGCTGTCCTTGGCCATCATATAGTTGACGGTGATGTGTTTGCCCACCTCGCGGGCGAAGTCGAGGAAGGTGAAGTCCTTCATCCAGTCGTAGTTGTTGACGAGTTCGGCCTTGTTGGGCTCCGTACCGTCGAAGTCGAGGAACTTCGCCACCTGTTTTTTGATGGCCTCCTGGTTATGATAGAGTGTCGCTGAATCGAGCAGATTACGCTCCTGGCTCTTGCCCGACGGATCGCCGATCATGCCGGTGGCGCCGCCGACGAGCAGGAAAGGCTTGTGGCCGCAGCGTTGCAGATGGCGCAACATCATGATACCGCAGAGATGGCCGATGTGCAGTGAGTCGGCTGTGGGGTCGGTGCCGAGATAGGCAGAAACCATGTTCTTCTGTAGAAATTCTTCTGTTCCGGGCATGATCTGAGCCAGCATGCCGCGCCATTTCAATTCTTCAACAAAATTCTTCATTGTATATTTCTTTTTGATTGATCTGAGTTTGGATGACCCTCATAGGTCGGTTATGTCCGATATTCACGTTAGATTCGGTAAAAACGTTACGGCACGGGGTCGTATCCGCTGCCTCCCCAGGGATTGCATCTCAGGATTCGCCAGACGGCCAGCAGCAAACCTTTGATCGGTCCGTGTTTGATCAGGGCCTGGCGGGCATATTCTGAGCAAGTCGGCGTGAATCGGCAGGAGGGCGGTGTCATAGGACTGATGACGTGTTGATAAAACGCGATGGGCAATATCAGCAACCATACCATCGCTTTGGCGATGCCATGAATGATGTTTTTCAGGACATTCATATCTTCTCGCTGATTCGTTGCAGGATAGCTATCACGTTGCGTTCTATCAAAGTCGATTCGGCATGCTTGTCGGAGAGCCAGATGAAGGCGACGGCCACATTGCGTCCCTGTAGTATCCGCTTGTTCTTGCGAAAGGCTTCGCGCACCTGTCGCTTCACCCGATTGCGGTCTACAGCATGGTGGAAGTGCTTCTTCGGCACGCTGACAAGCATTTTCGGACATGGCTTTCGGGCTTGAAATCCGGCTTCATCGCAGTCGTTTTCCAGCGATTTATAGACGGCCCGAAGCGGAAATATCGTCATGGAGCGGCTTTTCCCGCCCCTGAAAAGGTCGTCTATCAGGCTGAGACTGTAGACGCGTTCCTCTTTCGACAAAGTGAATCTTTCCGTTTCTACCATATTCATATCCGAAAAAGTGTGGCGCTGCCACGGCTCTGGCGCCGTCTATTTACGCTTTGATAAGAAGGCTTGTAGAGCGCTCGACATGGAAGGATATTCTTTTGAAGGAGCCTGAAGGTCGAGCGTCAGTCCTTCTTCGGTAATCGTTTTGGCCGTTGCAGGGCCAAAAGCGGCTATCTTAATATTGCCTTGCTTGAAATCGGGGAAGTTTTTTTTGAGCGCTTTCACGCCTGTAGGACTGAAGAAAACGAGCATGTCGTAGTCGAAATTCTTAACTTCTTCTTCGGTCAGGTCGTCACTCACCGTGCGGAACATCACGCATTCCGTGTGCGTCAGTTTCTTCGAGTCCATCAGGTTCTTCACGTTGTCGTTGTGAACACTGCTCAACGGTACAAGATATTTCTCGGTTTTGTGCTTGAGCATCGACGGGATCAAGTCGTCTATCTTACCCGTTGTTCCAAAAAAGACTTTACGTTTGCGGTATTGTGTGTACTTCTGAATGTAGAGCGCAATAGTCTCTGTCACACAGAAATATTTCATTTCTTCGGGAATGGTGACACGCAATTCTTTCGCTAACTTGAAATAGTTGTCTATCGCGTGACGTGACGTGAAGACGACAGCTGTATAGTTGAGGAGACTGATTTTCTGTTGACGAAACTCCTTGGCGGTGATTCCTTCTACCTTGAAGAAAGGCCTGAATACCATTTCAACATTATTCTTCTTCGCTATATCGAAATAAGGAGACTTTTCACTCGAAGGTTTGGGCTGCGAAACCAAGATTTTCTTTATCATCTGTGTCCTAATAATTTATCTTCAAATAGCTATTCGTGAGTATCAATGCTCCATAAAGCGAGAGCAGTGGTACTATTTCAAGGGCACAAAAGTACAAAATATTTTGCAGAAAAGCGCCTTTTCGCCTGAAAAAGATGATATGTGTCTTGTAGAACGACAGTAATTTAAACAATATTATTACGGTCAGCGTATAAATACCTACCGTTTTGATACTTAGGCTGAAATACACCTGTAGCATAACGATGGGGAAAAGCAGCATCCCTTGTACCGAGATAATGAAGAGCAGCGCCTGCAGCCATTGCCTGTTGGCGCGCCTCTCAAAGAACACCCAATTAGTAAAGGCGTAGACCATGAACTTCATGAAGAAGTAGACCGTGAACATCCCCCCGTAAATGCCGATAGCTTGATAGGGTTCCACGGCAAAGGTGTCGGCGGCCATGTCGAATGTGCTGAAGAAATAGATGAGGGCCAGCAGCAGACTGGTTTGTAGCAACAGGAAAAGCTGGAAACGGATTTCGCCCGACGTCTCGGTCTGCGACGATGTCTCATTACGGGGAATGTAGAAGAAGTCTTTGGCCTGGCGCTTGATGAAACCGCCCAGCCGACTCAGGGCGATGAGGGCCAGAATGAAGACGCCAAAGAGTACGCCGGTAACGAAGTTGTCGTTGGCCGGCGTGTAGGGAACGGGGTCGCCGGCCACGCCAAGACGACCTCCCGTGAGTTCAGGATGAAACAGGGAGTCGTTCGAGAAGAACGACTCCTTGTAATATCGGGGCAGACTGACGTCGCGGTAGCTCTTGCCCACGGGCCAACCGGGCAGGTGGAGCGTGTCGGGACGCTGACTCCAGTGGATTTCTCCCGGCTCGAAGTTGGCCTGAATGGCCGAGTCCTGCTGCTCGGGCGTGGCGTTCTTGGGCAGCCAACTCAGCACTTGGGCCGGTGTCGGCTGGCGATGGGCCATGGGTTGGAGGTTCTGTACCTCGCCCTCGGCTTGTTCCATGGCGATGGAGTCGGTCTGCAACATAGCGTTCACGTGTGGTTTTTAAAGTCCGAAAGCCTTGCGGATAGGCTCCACTTGGTCGAGTTTCTCCCAGGTGAAGAGCTCCACGTCGATAACCTTCGTCTCATGATAGCGACTGGTGAAGGTCTTTTTCACTACCTCGTTCTTGCGTCCCATGTGGCCATAGGCTGCCGTTTCCAAATACATCGGCTGACGCAACTTCAGCGTTCGCTCGATGGCTTTGGGCCGGAGGTCGAAGAGTTGCTTGATTTTTTCGGCGATCTGGCTGTCGGTCAGGTTGGTTTTACCGCGTCCGTAGGTGTTTACGTAAACGCTTACGGGCTGTGCCACGCCGATGGCGTAGGCCAACTGCACGAGCATTTCATCGGCAACGCCCGCCGCCACCATGTTTTTGGCAATGTAGCGAGCCGCGTAGGCCGCCGAACGGTCTACCTTCGATGGGTCTTTGCCCGAGAATGCGCCGCCGCCGTGGGCACCCTTGCCGCCGTAGGTGTCGACGATAATCTTGCGACCGGTCAGTCCGGTGTCGCCGTGGGGGCCGCCGATGACGAACTTACCCGTAGGATTGACGAAGTAGTGGATGTCGTCGTTGAACAGCGCCAATATCTTTTCGCCACACTCGGCCTTGACGCGCGGAATCAGAATATGGACAACGTCTTCGTGAATTTTGGCCAACATGGCCTCGTCGTCGTCCATAAACTGGTCGTGCTGCGTGCTCACGACGATGGTGTCGATGCGCTGCGGCGTATTGTTTTCATTATATTCAATCGTCACCTGACTCTTGGAGTCGGGGCGCAGATAGGTCATTACCTTGCCTTCACGGCGGATATCGGCCAGCACTTTCATGATGAGATGCGACAAATCGAGCGACACGGGCATGTAGTTTTCTGTTTCGTTGCAGGCGTAACCGAACATCATGCCTTGGTCGCCGGCACCCTGTTCGTCTTCGTTCTGGCGGTTGACGCCGCGGTTGATGTCGTCGCTCTGCTCGTGAATAGCCGTCAGAATGCCGCACGAATCGCCGTCAAACTGGTATTCGGCCTTCGTGTAGCCGATGCGTTGGATGGTCTTTCGGGCGATGTTTTGTAGGTCGATGTACTCCGACGAGCGCACTTCGCCCATGATAACCACCTGTCCCGTGGTACAAAACGTTTCGATGGCGCAGTGTGCCTGCTCATCGTAAGCTAAAAACTGGTCGAGAAGCGCATCCGAAATCTGGTCGGAAACTTTGTCAGGATGTCCCTCGGACACTGACTCTGAAGAAAATAAATAGCTCATTTTTCCATTACTTTTAAAAGCGTGGAATAACACCAAGTAACCGTAAAATCTGAGAGGGATTTTGCAGTTTTAGCATTTTTTTATGTGGTTGCAAGCAGCCAAATTCTTCCACAAGCGTTATTAATAATCCATTAAATCGCCGCAAAGTTACGACTATTTGCCTGAATTGCCAACGATTTATCGCTTTTTCACATTCCGAACGTAATGAGTTCGTCCCTTTCAACTCATGGCCCGCAATTTGCAAAACGGCTTATATCTCTTCTGAATTTTTAGGACAAAAGGCTCAAAATGGTTGCGTTATTCTGAAATTAAAAAACTTTCGTCTGAAATAACGCATTCTTGTGCGATTTTGTTTTTGACTGATTATCAATGAGTTATGTTTTTGTAAGGTCAAATAAGGTGGCGAAAAGGCCGTTGTTGTCGTGTTTTTGGCTTGTAATAGTGGCCCTTTTACTTGGCAATAGCAGCCCTTTGGCGTTGTAAAAGTTATGCTTTTAGCACGTAAAAGGACTACTTTTACAACAAAAGAGCTTCAAAATGGCTTTTCCAATGTTCAATAAGGACTTTTTCAACGCTAGATGGTGCTGTCGAGAATGGTCGTTTTTCTTACTGTTTTCTTTACAAAAAAATAGAGTAAGAGTTGATGGATTTGGATACGAGGAAGGGTGCATCATCGTTTTTTTTACAGATTTTGGTCTGTATTTATAAAATTATCGTAAATTTGTTTACCATGTTTTGCATAAAGAGATGACTTTCGACGATTTGTTCCATAAATACTATGTGCCTATGGTGCTGTATGCCGACCGCACGTTGCGCGACCGCCATGTGAGCGAGAATGTGGTTCAGGACGTTTTTGTCAGGCTGTGGAAGCAGTATGGCACGATGGGTGGTGAAAGAGATTTGAAGAATTATCTCTTTGTAATGGTTCGCAATCGCATGCTGGATGAGTTGCGCCGGCGGCGTGTGGAACAGAAATATCAGAGTGAAGCTGCGAGAATGGCTTCGGAATCAGAAGAGGAAAACATCTTCGAAATGGAGCTTTATGAGTGCCTTTACGCAGCTATCAACCAGCTTCCGAAGAAAACTGCTGAAGTATTGCGGCTGAAACTTATGGGCATGACTTATGAAGATATTGCTCAACGGCAGCGTATTTCGAAGGAGACCGTGCATAGCCATCTGCGCCATGGCATTGTAAGTCTGCGTGGAAAAATAAGCAAAGATTTGCTTTTATTGTAAAAAAAAGCTTTTTTCTAACCATTTGTTACTTTTTCTACGTATTCATAAAAAAGAGTAACACATGGACATTCAATATCTTATTATAAAATCAATTTACGCAACGTTGCTTCCCGATGAGCAACGGCAACTTGACATCTGGCTTCGTAGTCCCGGACATCAGGCCGTCTATGATCATATTGTTGCTAATTTAACGGCTCGTGGTCATTCTGTTGAAGATATAGCGCAGATGGATGTGGAGCAGGCTTTGCGGCGGGTGAAGGCCCTTGCCGACGACACCATGCTGCGCCCGTCTCGCCGTCATGTATTTCGTTTGTCGTTCCGTCGAGCCGTTGTTGCGGCAGCCGTTGTGGTGGGATTGGGGCTGTGGTGGTATAAGGATTACACCCGTGTCACACCACCTCAGTTGTCGGCCGAGGTAGTACAGGGCATTCGTTCGGCCACCCGTCACGAGAGATTGTTAACAGAGAATGAGGCTCTCTTGCCTTCGGCACCGCTCAACGCGCAAGAGATGAAGACTTTCGGAGTCAGCGAGAACGAGGCGATAGTACGAGAAATGCTGGAATCCAAACGCGTGAGGACTTATATAGACAAGGAGTATTGGGTAACACTGCCCGATGGAACCATGGTTCATTTGGCCGATAACTCAAGTTTGATTTATCCGGAAGCATTTGGGCGTGGCGACAGAAATGTATGTCTGGAGGGCGAAGGCTACTTTCTTGTGGCACATGACAGGAGCCGTCGCTTCATCGTTCATACTCCCCACGGCCGCGTTTGCGACTATGGCACCGAGTTTGACGTGAACACTCGTGACGTATCTGGCACCAGCGTGGTGCTGGTCAGTGGGCGTGTAGGCGTCATTCCGTCGGGTGGCAAAGAGCAACTTATGCAGCCCGGACAGAAAGCAGACATCGTTGAGGGGGGCGTTGCGTTGCGACAGGTAGACACGGCACCATACGTTGCCTGGAATACCGGCAGGTTGGCGTTTCGCGGTTGGCCCTTGCGGCGCATCATGATGGTAGTTGGCAAATGGTACAACAAACAAATTGTCTTCCATTCGGAGCAGTCTGAACAGAAAACCTTCAGCGGAACCTTCGATCGTTACGATGGTATTGAGGCAACGATGGACGCTATTCGCACGGCCATCGATTTGGAAATAGCGATAGAGAAAGACCAATTGGTCGTTTATTAACCTAATAATATTTTTATATGAGAGAAAGCCAAGTGAAAACAATGAGCAGACTCTTGCTGTTGCTACTGTGCCTGATGGTCAGTGCCGGCATATCTGCCCGAGAGCCGGTTGACACAAAGATTACCATTGATTTCAAGTCTGCCGCGGTGCCCACTGTCTTGCAGGAAATCAAGCAGCAGTCGGGAGTGAACTTCTTTTATAGTGATGAACTGGCCCGGACATGGCCCAGCGTGACCATTGCCGCTCGTCAGAAAGCGGTCAGCGAAGTGATAGAACAGCTTGCGCGGCTCATTAAGTGTTCCTACAGAGTGAGCGGCAATATCATTACTTTTAGCCAACAGACACAGATGGGACGCAACCGACGGGTCAAAGGAGTTGTATATGACGACACCGGAGAGCCTGTTATCGGCGCACAGATACGGGTTGTGGGAACCAAAATACTGACCACAACCAACACCGATGGCGAGTTTGCCTTTGACTATACGGGTGATACGCCTCGCCGATTGGAAGTTTCGTATGTTGGCATGCAAACTCAGAATTTGACCATAGAGCCGAATATGAAAATCAATATGGTGGCTGACGTGAAGCAGTTGAGCGACGTGGTCGTGACGGGTTACTATACTCAAAACAAGCAAACTTATACGGGCGTGGCCACAAACTATAGCGGAGCGGAACTGGCCGCCGTGTCCGACCGGAATGTTCTATCGACCATCGCGTCGCTGGACCCGTCGTTCCGACTGACCGAAAATATCGCCATGGGCTCAGATCCCAACACGATGCCCAACGTACAGGTGCGTGGCATGAACTCGTTGCCCAACAGTTCGGTGACCAACCTGAACGCGGAGTATAAGGGGAATGCTAACTTGCCGACCTTCATCCTCGATGGTTTCGAGGTCAGTGTGGAAAAGGTGTATGACCTGGATCCTAACAAAATAGCACGTATTTCAATATTGAAAGATGCTTCGGCTACAGCAATCTACGGCTCGAGAGCAGCCAATGGCGTGGTCGTTATTGAGACAAAGTCGCCTCAGGCCGGTAAACTCAGATTGAATTATTACGGCAGCGTGGATATGGAAGTTGCCGACTTATCGGATTATCACTTGCTCAACGCCCGTGAAAAATTGCAGTACGAAGATATGGCGGGACTCTACAAGGGCAGTGATGCCGTGTATGTGCAGGAAGAATATCTGAAGAGTTACAATGAAAGACTAAAGCTGGTGGCTCAAGGTTATGATACCGATTGGTTGGCTAAACCGCTCAAATCGGTGGGAATCAGTCAGAAACATACCATGCAGTTGGAGGGCGGTAATGACAGCTTCCGTTATGGATTGAACTTAAACTATTTGATGAACGCCGGCGTGATGAAGGGATCTGATCGTAGTCGACTGGGCACAAGTCTGAACCTGCTGTACAATTATCGCAACCTGCGGTTCCGCAATGAGTTGTCGTATGGCAAGATTACGTCTAACAATTCGCCTTACGGTCCCTTCAGTACCTATACCTATCTGAATCCGTATTATTATCCTTACGACGCGAGTGGCAACTTAAAGCAGGTGCTTTTCGATAATTACACTCCCGCAAGGGGCAGTTCGCAGGTGGCCAATCCTATGTACAACACCATGCTCAATACGATAGATCAGACTACTTATGATGACTTTGTAGATAATTTCAGTGTGGAATGGAATATTATCCAAGGACTGCGTCTGAAAGGAAACTTCTCTTTGGAACGCATCAATCGCGGATATGACAATTTCAAACCGGCAGACCATACCGACTTTATTGGTAAAACGGAAGACAAGGGAAGCTACACCAAGGGCCATACGTTGCAGACTTCCTATGACGCTAACGTAGTTTTGTCTTATTTTAAGCAGGCCGGAAGCTATACGCTCAACCTTAATGCCGGTTGGAACATACAGGAATCGAAATCCGACTACAATGCTTATACTGTCTATGGATTTGCCAATCAGTCGCTCAATCACCCTTCGCTCGGTGTCAGATTCAAGGAAGGTGACCATGTGAGAGGCTATGCGACTACGAGTCGATTGATGGGATTCTTCGGCAATGCTAACCTTAGTTATGCCGACCGTTATTTCATCGACGCTTCACTTCGTAGTGACGGTTCGTCTGTTTTCGGCAGCAACAACCGCTGGGGAACCTTCTGGAGTTCGGGAATGGGATGGAACGTGCATCATGAAAAATGGCTGAAGGGCAGTCGCATGATTAATCAGTTACGTTTTCGCTTGAGCACCGGATTTACAGGAAGCCAGAACTTCTACCCCTATCAGGCTATGATGATGTACAATTATGACAGTTCGTTGGCTTATCAAGATTACGTGGGCGCAGTCATTAAGGCTTTCGGCAACCGCAATTTGAAGTGGCAGCGTACGCAGAAAAACAATCTGGGCGTTGACTTTTCACTCCTTAACAACCGACTGAGCGGTTACTTCAACTACTTTATAGAAAACTCCAAAGATCTGCTGGTCGATGTCAATATGCCATCATACATAGGCTTTGATGTTTACAAAGACAACCTTGGCGAGACACAGAACAAAGGTTTTGACTTCAATGTTAAGGCCGTCGTGTATCGAGATAAGTACACTTCGGTCAATCTGTTTGTCAACGGACAGCACTATACCAATAAATTGAAGAAAATATCCTCGGGCCTTAGTTCTTATAACGATTTGGCTGACAAGGAAGCCGGTTCACGACCATACGTGCGCTATCAAGAAAGAGCTTCTATTAATTCGATATGGGTTGTACGATCAGCAGGTATCGACCCGGCTACAGGTAACGAAGTCTTTATCAAGCGAGATGGCAGCTATACCAGCACTTGGAGCGAGAAAGACTATGTTCCTTATAAATCGACTGATCCGACTATGAGTGGCACTTTTGGCCTGAATGCTTACTATAAAGGATGGGAACTGAATGCTAACTTTTTCTATCGCTTTGGCGGTTATGCCTACAACCAGACTTTAGTGGACAAGGTGGAGAATGTAAATCCTTATCTGAATGTAGACTGTCGGGCTCTCTACGACCGTTGGAGCACGCCGGGTAAGGCAGCTCTCTACAAACGGATTGACGACCTCTCTACGACTAAACCTACTTCGAGATTTGTAGAGAAGGATAATTTACTCTCTGCCAACTCATTGAGTTTAGCATATTCTTTTGGTCGCGAGGCTATCCGTTCGTTTGGTGCCGAGTATCTGAAAATTATTCTTACGGCTAACGACGTACTCCGCACGTCAACCATCCGGCGCGAGATAGGTACGGCTTATCCTTACGCCCATCATTATTCACTGGGCGTTCAATTAACCTTCTAAACCTATTTGCGAATATGAAAAAGAAGATTTTTATAATAGGTATGGGACTGATTTTGATATGCAGTCTCACCGCTTGTGAAAACTGGTTTGATATTTCGGCCAAGTCGGAACTCAAATCCGAAGACCTATTGAGCAACGAGCAAGGATTCCGAGATGCGCTGATGGGATGCTATGGCGCAATGAAAAGCGAAAGTCTGTATGGCGCACAGCTTACCATGACCTATATGGATGTGTTGGGACAATACTATTCGACGGCAAGTGCTTCGCTCAATGTATTTGAATATGCTAACAACTACAATTATACTAACCAAAAGGAGGAAGACCGTAAGGATGCCATCTGGAAAAAACTTTATAATGTGGTGGCTAATACGAATAGTTTGTTGGAACAGATTGATGGAAAGAAGAGTGTCTTCCCCGTCCATGAGTATGAACTCATTAAAGGCGAGGCACAGGGCCTGCGTGCGTTTCTTCATTTCGATTTGTTGCGTCTTTTTGCCTTTGCACCATCTATGAATGGCGGTTTGCAGAAAGCCGCTATTCCGTATGTCGATAAGTTTACGAATACAACTTTTGCGCAACTGACAGTAGAAGCTGTACTTAGTCGCATTGTCGAAGACTTGAAAGCGGCTCGGGAGTTGCTGAAAGACGTGGATCCTTACGGCCCTGATCATGCCCGGTACAATCTGAAGGGTCTCACAGGAGTGTGGAAAGGTCGCGAATATCGCATGAACTATTATGCCGTGACGGCGCTTCTGGCACGCGTTTGCCTCTATCGCAACCTGGGAGACGACCGCGAGCAGGCTTTTCGGCTGGCCAAGGAAGTGATCGACAGCCATCTGTTTCCGCTGATTACGAGTGCCGACGTGGGCGGCACAGACAAGAATGGCTTCGTACAGGAAAATATCTTTGCGCTCGAAAGCAAGGAACTGTATGACAACGTGGTGAAGCGTTATTTTTATGCGGCCAATACCAGCAGCAGCTATCTGGCCACTACGCGGAAGCAAATGGAGAAAGTGTTTCCCGCAACGCTCGATATGGACTATCGCCGCTTGTGGTGGATAGAGGCGACAGGCTCCTATCATATCCTGTCGAAGTATAACTCGTCGAAACGCGTTCCTCTGTTGAAAGTGTCGGAAATGTATCTCATTGCCGCCGAAACAGCTGCCAATATTACCGAGGGTGCCAAATTCTTCAACATGTTGCAGTATCGTCGAGGTTTGCCCGATGAAGAAATCACCGAGGAAAACCTGCATGATAAGATTCTTGCGGAGTATGCCAAGGAGTTTATCGGCGAGGGACAGTTGTTCTACGCTTACAAGCGACTGAGAAATAGCGTAACGCCGATTAACCAAATGGCTGTGACCGCGCCCGAAAAGGTTTATGTATTGCCATTGCCTGTTACGAATACCTACTTTAAAAATGATTCCTATGAAAAATAAACATATCTATATGATGGTCCTTGGACTCTGTGCGGCGCTGATGACGGGTTGCACGGAAAACGAGCGAATGCGCTATGAGAATAAGCCCTGTGTTTATTTCAGCAGCGTCACCGAGAGCGACAGTATTCCTTATTCCTTTGCCGCCGTCATCAAGGACACTGCTACCATAAACGTTCCTCTGAAGATTATCGGCGAGGCGGTCGACAAGGATCGGGTTGTGGCTTTTCGGACCGCCCCCGCTTCGACTGCCAAGGACGGCGTACATTATCGTTTGCCCGAAACCGAGGTTAAGGTGCCGGCGGGTAAAGTGACGGCAGAGATACCGGTCAAGGTCTATAACAAGGAGTTGGATAACGGCGACGTGTCGCTCGTATTGCAACTGACACCCAACGCCGACTTTGACCTCGGCTATAGCGATAGGCTGACGGCCCGTGTCGTGATTACCAACCAACTCGTCAAACCGAGCTATTGGAGGATTCTTTCCATCTATTACGGCGCTTACTCAAAAGCCAAACATCGCCTCTGCATTCAGATTCAGGGCTTCGATTTCGAGCCGAAGCTGAAGGGTTCGATGATTCAGACGTATATGTCGTATGGGCGGTTGGTATATAACTACTTGCTCAAGACGCCGGTCTGGGACGAGGAAACCAAACAATGGATTACGGCCGACTGGTCTCCGCTTTAACGAAAAAAGAAAGGAACAGACAGAATGAAAAAGTTATTTTTATTGGTTATAACGGTCCTGGGGTTGACGTCGTGTGTGCATGATGATACCAACGACAATCCTACGCCGCTGAATGAGGTTACGATCAGTGGCATTCAAGACGAATACGACGATGTGCATATCGATAAGCCGCTGAGCATTCACCCTACGCTGGCAACCTCGCAAAACAGCGACGCGCAATTCAGTTATTTCTGGATAGCCTACGACAACAACACGTTGTTTCGGGCCGACACGCTCTCACATGAGAAAAACCTGGACATTCAAGTGGCTCTCGCGCCGGGACTGCACACGCTGAAGTTCAAGGTGGTGGACAACCTGACGGGTGTTTATTACGAGAAGGAGTTCAAGGTGAACGTAGTCAACGCGTTTACGAAGGGCCTGATGATACTTTGTGACAAGGACGGCAAGGCCATTCTCGACTTCATGCCCGACGGTCAGGATGAGATTATTACGGATGTTTATGGCAAGGTGAACGGTGGTGAGACCATCGGTACGAAGCCCAAGCGTGTGTATTTCAACAAGTTCGAAAGGGAAGTTCTCAACGAGGTGATGGTGCTTTGCCAGGACGATCGTGGAGGTTGTTTCCTCGACGCCACCACGATGAGGCAGAGCCGTACCTATGGCGACTTCTTCATGAGTCCTCCCGAAAAGGTCATGCCCGAAGCTTATTACAAATCCGGCATGCGCCATTACTTAGTAAATGATGGTAAACTCTACGATCGGGCTGTCAATATGGGTTCGCCGACGGTGAAGCCGAATATGCTCGTGGCGGGCAAGACGTATCGCGTTGCTGATAACGCGAACTTCAATGATGACGAAGAATTGCCGTCTCGTGCCGTGGTTTATGATAATGAAAACATGTGTTTCTATACCATCGGCTCTATTACCACGGCCTTCCTTACTACAGCTACCAAGACGTCAGGGCTGACCTACATGCCCGGAGGATTTTTCAATCCCGACAAGGTTGGCATGAAATGCCTTTACGCCAACATCTCCGTACGCAGTGAAACAGGAGCCAACCAGTTCATGGGCGTCTTTGAGGAAGCGGGAGGCAGGCGTCATCTGCTGAAGTGCGGAATCGGCTTTTGGGTGGAAGGCGCCAATCCAGAGACCTACTTCTCCGATCTTGGCGATGATGTTCTGACGGTCGAGAAGATCGCTGACGCAGCCGCTTTTGCGTGCTCCGCCCGCTTCCCGGGCTATATGTTCTATGCCGGTGGGGGCGCCATCTATCTCTATAATGCGGAAAACAAGACCGGCATGCGGGTCTATGATCTGGGTGAGAGCGTAGACATCAACCACATGGAATTCGACTACAAGAGCAACACGCTCCTCGTGGCTTATCGCGATAAAGCCCGGGCGACGCTTCCGGCCGGCTTTGCCGCGTTGGAAGTGGGTACCGATGGCGGATTGCGACTGCGCCTTGTCGGGCGTCACGACGGCTTGGCTGACCGGATAGTGGATTTCGAACGCAAATATTAAGCATGATGATGACACTGCGTATCAGCGCTCTTGGGCTGCTTCTCCTTGGGCAAGTATTAAGCTTACAGGCCCAGGGAGTGGCTTTTCGTGACGTAAGTTGGCCCGAACTGAAACGACAGGCACGGGCAGAGAAGAAAGCCATCTTCGTAGATGTATATACCTCTTGGTGCGGTCCTTGTAAAAAGATGGACCGTGACGTATTCAGTAAGGCAGACGTAGGGAGCTATATGAACGGCAAGTTCGTTTCGGCGCATGTCGATGCCGAACGGCAGAAAGACTTCGGCCTGTTCGCGGAGTACACGCCGAGCGCTTATCCCACGTTCTATTGGTTGGACGCCGAGGGGAATCTTCTGGATGTGGAAAGTGGCTTCTTGCCGGCCGAAGAGTTCCTGAAACGATCGGAGAAAGCGCTTCGGAATACGATCGGCGCACGCTATCGAGTGCTGCGACAACGTTGGACTGCCGGTGAGCGTTCGCCTCGTTTCGTCAGGGAATTCGTGCTGGATGTCATGCCGAAGACGCACGTCGATTCCGTCCGAATCTACATGAATCGCTTTTTGGAAGGGCTGCGGCCCGACGAACAGAAATCGAAAGAGGTGGGTGAAATGGTGATTCTGTTTCCCCGAAGTGTGACCGACGATGCCGTATGGCGTGCTTTCGTAGGTAATCATGACGAGTATACACGCCTCTTCGGTTACGAATATTGGAAAAAACTCTATATGAATCTGGTACGGGTGCCTATGGCTGACCGTCGGGACGAACGACGACAGGCCGAGATTCTGGCATGTATCGACCGGTTTAACTTCCCCGACAAGCAACTCTTTGCCGACCTCAGAGCCATGGAAAAGGACATCTTTGGCCACCGCTACGGCTCTGCCTTGAAGCAATCTCTTGCCATCGGCCGGGCAAACGAGGGTCGTTTACCTTATATTTATATGGAGATGTTTTACACTTATATCATCGGTGACTTCTTCACGGCAGCCTATAAGCCGTCGAAAACGGAACTGGCCGACATGGCGGCGTTGGGCGAGAAAGCCTTCAGGCTATATCCGTGTCAGTGCTCATTGATGTATCTGGCTGCGGCACAAGCCCGTTGCGGCGACTATAAGGCCGCTTATGAGTCGTTGGCAAGCCTGCCTTTCTATCAGGAGCCGGTCTTGTCGTCGGCCGTTTACAAGATGTTAAACCTGAAGAGAGTCAGGCTGGGTAAGTAGTCGGCTCTCTTTCTTCTATTGATTGTTTTTTACCGTTGTCGTATAAACTTCAAAAGCATTGCTTCGCTCAAATGGAGGAAGCAATGCTTTTGAAGTTTATGATGGTATTGTCGGCAGGCGGTTACTTGCCGAGACCTTCGGGCAGGATGACAACCGAAACCTTATTGGCCACGGAGAGGAGTTCCTTGACCATGGCCGACACCTTGGCGGGAGTCTGTGCCTCTACCAATCGCTTGTAGTCGGTGTGGTTATCGTGTCCGGTATGCTCGTAGTTGTAGATGATGTTGCCCCAGTAGCCATTGGTCTTCGCACGGTCGTCGGCTTGCTTGAGCATGAGCGTTTTCACCTTGTTAAGCATTTCGGCGTCGCAGCTTTCGGCCAGTTCCTTCACAGCCGAGTTCATGATACTCAGCGCGAGGTCTTTCTTCTCGGGTTTCATCGGACAGTAGCCTACCATCTGGGCCACGTTCACGCCGTCGGTGCTGACAGCCAGTGCGCCCTGCGCGCCACAGGAATAAGCCGCGCCGGCCTCTTCGCGAATCTTGTTGAGGTAGACCATCGACAATACTTGTCCGGCCATGTCCATCTGAATGCCTTTCTCCAGCGTGTAAGGAATCTTGTGGCTCAGCCAGAAAATGTAGGCGTTGGCCTTCGGAGTCTCCATCTTGCGGTAGAAAGTGTTATCTATGTTCTTGTCGGTCAGGTTCAGTCGGCGCACGCCCTTCTCGGCCTTACCCTTTGCGGGCAGCGCGCCCAAGTAACGGCAGATGAGCGGACGGATGGTGGCTTCGTCGAAATTGCCCAGTATCTCAAACTCCCAGCCGGCGGCATTGGCCGTGCGTTCCTTGGCCATTTGCAGGACGCGGTCGTAGTTGACCTGCTTCAGGTCGGCCAGCAAGATGGGACGGGCGTAGGGGCTGTGGTCGTAGAGAGCGTTGCTGACGGAGTCGCTGAAGGCTGTTTCCCAAGAGAGGTCACGGTTTTTCAGCGCCACTTCCATCTGTTGCATGAGCGTGTTGTAGGAGCTTTCGTCCTTGCGGATATCGGTGAAGTAGAGATAGATGAGCTGGAGCATGGTCTCTACGTCCTTCGGCGTGGAGCTGCCGTTCACCTGCATCATGCGTTCACCCATGGAGAGCGTAGCCGAAGCGATCTTGCCGGCCAGTGCCTTGGGCAGTTCGGTAGATGAGAAAGCGCCCAAGCCGCTGCATTCAACCACGTCGCCAAACACTTTGGTATTCACGTAATCGGCCAGTCCGTAGGCACTGCTGCCTTTACCGCCCTGACCCGAGAGCGTCACTTGGTCTTTCTTGAAGTCGGTCTTTTTCAAGATAACGCTCACACCGTTGCTCAGGGTCAGCTTGGTGTAGCCGAGCTTGGTGTTCTTCGTCTCCTTCTTGATGGTGCCGGCCTTGGGCAGTTTCTTGATGAGCGGCTCACTCTTCACGTTGTCCGTGTAGGCGGTGATGTCGGTCTTGCGGGCCGCGGTGATGGCTCCCGTCAGCTGTTCCTTGGTGGGATAGACGTTGCCCTCCTTCTCGGTGTTGAAGTTGATGATAACCATGTTGCTGTCGTTGTCGTGCACGAACTCGGGCAGAACCTGGTTGACAGCCTCCAGCGGAATCTTCTTCAGCAGCTGCTTCATCATCTGATACTGATAATCGATCGACGGAATGGGATCGTTGTTGAGGAAATGACTCTTGTAGGCATTGAAGAACGAGGTGTTGGTGCGCTTATCCTTGTTGCTGTAGAGCTTCTCGAACGAGCTTTCGAAGTTGGCCTTATAGCGGTCGTATTCGGTGGGTGTGAAGCCGAATTTGACGGCGCGCAGCACTTCAATGTAGGCTGCCTTGAGGGCGTCGGCGCATAGGCTGATGTCCTTGGGCGAGGTGCTGACCGTGAAGGCTCCCTTGGTCTTGGCGAAGATGTAGTCGCCGTCGCCGACCGAAGCGCTGATGAAGGGACAGCCCGGCTTCTGCGCGACTTCTATGTAGCGGTTGTTGAGCATGCTGATGGCAGCCCCGCGCACGAAGTTGTACACCAAGTAGTTGATGTTGTTCTTGAGCGAATCGGGAAACGCGTCGTGCTTGATCATCAGGTCGATGTCTGACTGCTGAAACTCCTTGTCCTTATCGATGATGACGATGGGCTCGGCGTTATCGGGCACTTGCTCGTCGACGAGCGGCGCTTCGTTGGCCGGATTCTTGATGTCGCCGAAGAGTTTCTTGATCTGGGCCTCCATGTGGTCCACATCCACGTCGCCTACGACGATGATACCCTGATGGTCGGGGTGATACCATTTCTCATAATAGTCGCGCAGTTCCTTCGGCTTGAAGTTATCTACGACGCTCATCAGTCCGATGGGGAAGCGCAGTCCGTACTTGCTGCCGGGGTAGAGGGCGGGCAGATTGCGCTCGAACATGCGGTTGGAAGCGCTGGTGCGGTCGCGCCACTCCGAGTGGATCACGCCGCGCTCCTTGTCGATTTCCGCGGGGTCGAGGGTCAGTCCGGTCGACCAGTCGCGCAGGATGAGCAGGCAAGAGTCGAGTGTGGATTGTGTCTGCGTGGGCACGTTGTCGATATTGTAAACCGTCTGGTCAATGCTGGTATAGGCGTTGAGGTCGGCGCCGAACTCGATACCCTTCGAGCGGCACCACTCGATAAGGCTGTTGCCCTTGAAGTTGTCGGAGCCGTTGAAGGCCATGTGCTCTAAGAAGTGGGCCAGTCCGCGCTGATTCTCTTCCTCTTGGATGGAACCAACCTTCTGCGCGATGTAGAAGTTGGCGCGGTGTTCGGGCCAGTTGTTGTGGCGGATGTAATAGGTCAGTCCGTTGCTGAGCTTACCGATTCTCACGTCCGGATCCACCGGAATCGTTGCTTCCTGCTGTGCCTGTGCCATGCCGGCGCAGAAGAACAGCGCTACCACGAATAAGTTTCTGAGTTTCATTTTAAATGTTGTTATTAAATTTATAGATAATCTATTATAAGACGCAAAGATACATAAATTACATCGGTTCGGAATAAGTTTTTCTAAAATTAGCAGTGTTTAATGCTTGTTTTAGAAAAACTTATTCCGAACCGGCGTAGAAAATTAGTAGAGCAGGTTTACAAGTGACAAAGCTAATAAAAGAGGTTTCATGCAGTTTTTTTGACATAAAGACATAAGGACATATTTTTCTTATGTTGTTTTTAAGGACATAAAGACATAAAGACATATTTTT
Organism: Prevotella illustrans; assembly: GCF_017426725.1. Classification (GTDB taxonomy): domain Bacteria; phylum Bacteroidota; class Bacteroidia; order Bacteroidales; family Bacteroidaceae; genus Prevotella; species Prevotella illustrans. The sequence goes on from NZ_JAERMS010000026.1 coordinate 27,244, forward strand.
TTTATGCTGTTTTAGGACATAAAGACATAAGAACATATTTTTCTGCTGTGGGGGACAAAGACATAAGGGCCGCAAGCGGCCAAGAAAGACATAAAACTAAGTGGGAAATGGGAAGCGTGAAATAGGAAGTGTGAAGCGTGAAATGTAAAAATAGAGTGCGAAGTGTGAAATGTAGATGGCTTACCTTTTCGCATTTCACACTCTTCAGTTAGTTCTCCCTCCCTTTGGGAGGGTCGGGGTAGGTCATTGGGAGGGCCGGGGTAGGTTTTCTTCTGTCTTTACCCTGAATAATCTTTACATCCACCCTCCAAAAAGTGGCGTTATTTTGAAAAAGAAAAGACTTGGGCGCAAATAAGCGATTGTAGAGCGAGTTTATAAAGCGCTGGTTATCAACAGATTGTGCTTTTTAAGGGATTCCCTCTTCACTTTTTCGCCCTTAATCGCTATGCTTTTAGGCCATAATAGCGGCCCTTTCATCGGCTAAAAGCTATGGTTTAGCGGGATAATCGCTATGCTTTGAGCCGATAAAAGGATAGCTTTGAGCATAAAAGGGTATAAAAATCAGCAAATCGAAGGGATTTTTCGGCATGCCGGCAGCCGGATGACGTGTTGCGGAAGTATTAAAATAATGCGATTTTTTCTAACAAAATCACAGAGCCAGGATGGGAAATAAAGGAATGGGGCCGGGGTAGATCGTCGGTCGGAGTAGGTGCTTATTCTAAATCCAGATGGCGCACGCTGACCTGCTCCTTGAGGAATGTCTGGGCGCTCTCCTTGAATTTGTCGGGATTCTCGGTGGTGAAGTATTGGCAGGTGCCGCCGCGAGTGAGCTTTTGGCGCAGGTCCGTGTGGTGGTCGAGGTATTGGGCCAGGCTGTTGGCCACGTATTCGGCTTGCGGAATGACGCGCACGCCGGGTTTGACATACTTCAGAATCTTCGGAAGGAGGATGGGATAGTGGGTGCAGCCCAGGATGATGGTGTCGATGGCGGGGTCCTTGCTCATGAGCTGGTCGACGCGCTTCTTGACGAAATAGTCGGCGCCGGGACTGTCGGCTTCGTTGTTCTCTACGAGGGGAACCCAGAAGGGGCAGGCTACGCCGCTGACACGGATATCGGGAAAGAGTTTATTGATTTCGATATCGTAGCTGTGGCTGCGCACGGTGCCCTCGGTAGCCAGCAGGCCTACGTGGCGACTGTGGGTGAGCGACCCGATAACTTCGGCCGTCGGTCGGATGACGCCCAGCACGCGGCGGGTGGAATCCCACGTGGGCAGGTCGTGCTGCTGGATGGTTCGCAGGGCTTTGGCCGAGGCGGTGTTGCAGCCCAGGATGACCAGCTGGCAGCCCATGCCGAAGAGTTTCAGCACGGCTTGGCGCGTGAATTGATATACGACGTCGAATGATCGGGCGCCGTAGGGGGCACGGGCGTTGTCGCCCAGATACATGTAGTCGTATTGGGGGAGTCGTTGGCGAATGCCGTGGAGGATGGTCAGGCCGCCATAGCCCGAGTCGAAGACGCCGATGGGGCCGGGATTGCTGGAAAGCGCCATGATAGGAATGGGATTAAAAGAACGTGATGGGCGAACGGCAGTTACTGCAGTTCGGCCTTGACAGCTTCGGTGATGTCTTCGCCCATGGTGCTGTCGACGTAGGGCAGGGCGTCGCCGTCGAGATTGAGAATGAAGGCATAGCCCCGGCGCTGGCCAATTTTGGCTGCGGCAAGTTTCACTTTCCTTTTGATGGGAGCGAGCGCTTCTTTCTCAGCTTGCTTCAAGAGGTCCTGCGCTTCTTTCTTAAAGGCCATGTTCTTTTCGATAAGCTCTTGCAGTTCGGACTGGCGTTTCTTCAGAATGGAGGGCGCGAAAGAACGCTGTCCGTCGAGAAAGTCTTCGTATTTCTTGTTGAATTCATCCTCTACCCGTTTCATTTCGGCGTCGTATTTGGCCCGCAGGTCCTTGAGACTGCGTTGCGCCAAGGCATAATCGGAAGAAGATTTCATGGCTTCGTCGTAGCTGAAATATCCAAACTTCAGGGTGGGAGCATTCACGCTGGCTGCCGGCGGATAAGGTGTGGCAGTCTCTGAATTTTGTGCAGTTCCGTTCAAAGCGAAGAGGGCAACGGACAGGATTAAGAAAAGCTTTTTCATTTTGATAGGCGTTGGGTTATTTCAAAAGCGCAGGAATCGGACAAGTGCCGATTCCTGCATATAGTGGTTCGCTTCCATCATGCAGGAAACGATCAAGGGTTGATTTACTTCATCTTGGTGAGCTGCGTCTTCACGTCGGCTGTCAGGTCTTTTACGGTGTCGCCGAGATAGAGGATGCTGCCGTCTTCGAAGATGGAGGTGTAGGCACCGGCCTTACCGACAGCCTGGATGGCGTTGCGGATTTTGGTGATGATGGGCTCCATCAATTCGTTTGATTTCTTCGACAAAGTCTGCTGGTTGTCCTGATAGGTCTGCTGAATCTTCTGATACATGGTCTGAAGTTCCGTTTCAGTTTCCTGCTGCTTGGTAGCATTCATGGTAGCCTTTGTCTTGTCATATTCCTGCGATTTGCGGGTGAGCTCGTCCTGCATCGACTTCAGGTCATTCTCGTATTGCTTCTGGAGTGCCTGCAAGTCGCCATTGGCTTTCGCTACTTCGGGCATGGCCTGCATCACTGCCTGTGTATTTACCTTACCAAACTTCTGCGCGGACATAACCATTGGCGCACAAAGCATCAACATTAAAAATAGTTTTTTCATTGTTCTAAGTTTTTTATTATGATTTGAATTGTTGTCCATTGTTAGGTATTGTTACCGTGAATACCCCAACTTCTCGAGTACTTCGTTGCTGATGTCGATCTTGGGACTGCCGAAGATGATGGCGGTAGCGCTGGAGCGATCGAGCACGAGACTGTAGCCACGCAGTTCGGAAATCTCTTTTACCGCCTGATAGATGTCTTCCTGAATGGGGCTGATGAGGCTTTCGCGCTTCTTGAACAATTCTCCCTCCGGGCCGAAGTATTTCTTGCGTAGTTCGGCCGCTTCCTTTTCCTTGTTCATGATGGCCTCTTGCTTGGCTTTCTTCTGGTCGTTGGAGAGGAAGACGGCTTCGTTCTGATAGTTCTTATACATTGTGGAGGCCTCGTTGTTGAGCACTTCCACCTCGGCCTGCCATTTCTTGCTGGCCTGTTCTATCTGTTCGTTGGCGCGTTGCCATGCCGGAATATTCTTCATGATATATTCCATATCCATCAGCGCGAACTTCTGTGCCGACGCCGTAAGCGTGGCAATGAGCATGAAGCTCATGAGGAGTATCTTTTTCATCTTTAAATTCCTTTCTTTTTTTGATACAATTAATAAGACTGGATTGATAGGCAGGAAGTTAACTGTGTTTATCTTTTTTAGCAGTTAGAACTCCTGACCTAGAATAAAGTGGAACTGGCTTCCGCCCTTTCGTCCATTGACATTGTCCTTGTCGAAGCCGTAGGCCCAGTCGATACCCATGAGTCCTACCATCGGCAGGAAGATTCTGACACCGACACCGGCCGAACGTTTCATGTCGAAGGGGTTGAAGTCCTTGGTGTTGTACCAGGCGTTACCGGCTTCGAGGAACGTGAGTCCGTAGATGGTGGTGTTGCCCAGCATGAACGGATAGCGCAGTTCGAGCGAGAAGCGGTCGTAAGCGTAGGCGTTATAGGCCAGCGAGCCGTTTTCATAACCACGCAACGCAACGGTCTCTTCAGCATAGCCCGAGGAGTAGCCTGTCATACCGTCGCCACCCATGTAGTAGGTTTCGAAGGGGCTCTTCTTATATTTGTTGTAACTGCCGAGTAATCCCAGTTCTATGCGCGTCATGAGCACAAAGCATTTCTGCCCATTGGTAAGCGCTGTATAGGTCTTTGACTTAAACTTCCATTTGTTGTATTCAATCCAGCGATACTTCTCCTGTTGCTCACGGGAGTAGGTAGGTGAGCTGGAATTGTTGGCCAGGTTCTTATAGTCCTTGTGGTCCCACGCGCTCCATGGTGGCGTGAGGGTGAGGCTGGCCGTGAATTCAGAACCACGACGCGGGAAGAGTTGGTTGTCGGTAGAGGTACGGCTCAGCGAGATACTGAGGTTGATGTTGTTGGCCGTTCCGTTGTTCATGAGGAAGTATCTCCAGTTTTTCAGCATGTAGCGCTGGTAAGCCAGCTGCAGCGAAAGCGTGAAGTAGTCGTCCGGCCAGCGTAGGCGCTTGCCCCATCCGAGATTTAGACCGTAGAGCCTGATGTAGGTGTCGGGGTCGTAATAGTTCTCGTAGTTGTTGTAACCGTACGAGCCTGAGCCATAATAATAGTTGTTGTAATAGTTCTGCATGGCCGAGCTGTTATAATAAGTGCTCGAGATGTCGGTCTGCTTACTGAAGTAAGCGCCTACGCTGAACTGGATAGGACGCTTGCCACCGAACCAATTGGTGGAGTAGCTTACGTTGTAGCTTTGGTAGTAACTGCCGTTGGTTTGTGCGCCAATACTCAGTACTTCGCCGTCGCCGATGGGCATAATGCCGCGGTGTTCCTTGTTTTTATTGAAGAGGTTGGCCATGGAGAAGTTGTTGAGCTTCAGTCCGATACGGCCGATCACACCCGTCTGTCCCCATCCTAATGAGAACTCGATCTGGTCGTTGCTTTTCTGCGTGAGGTTGTAATTGACGTCGACGGTTCCGTTTTCGTAGTCGGGCTTTACGTCGGGGCTGATCTTCTCGGGATCGAAATGGCCCATCGTAGCGAGCTCGCGCAAAGAACGGGTGAGGGCTTCTTTCGAGAACAGGTCGCCCGGTTTGGTGCGTAGCTCGCGGCGAACCACGTTTTCGTAGAGGCGGTCGTTACCGTTGATGCGTACATGCGACAAGTGGGCCTGCGGTCCTTCGACCACGCGCATCTCCAAGTCGATGGAGTCGCCGTCGATATTTACCTCTGTTGGTGTAATGTTGGAGAATACGTAACCGTTGTTGTAGTAGAGGTTTCCGGCCGCGTCTTCATCTTCCTGCAGCCGCTTTTTCATGAGTTTCTGGTTGTAGACGTCGCCTTTCTTCATGCCCAGAATGGCCGCCAGATAGTCGGTGGTATATACGGTGTTGCCCACCCAGATCATGTTTCGGATGAAATATTTGCGACCTTCGTCCACCTTGATGTACACGTTGACGTGTTTCGGATCGTTATTCCATACGCTGTCTTTCAGAATGGTGGCGTCGCGATAACCTAATTCGTTGTACTTATCAATCAGGTTTTTCTTGTCTGTTTCCCAGCGTTCGGGCGTATATTTCTTGGCTTTGAGGAAAGAACTGAGCTTTCCGGCCTCATGAATCTTTGAGAAAGCGCCTTTCGATAATAGGCCTCCCTTGATCTTGCCGGTCTTCAATGAGTTATTGCCTTCGATGAAAATGTTGCGCACTTTCATCTTTTCCTTCTTGTCGACATTGACATCTAAGATGACACGATTCTTATTCGCGATGTCATCACGCTGGACAATCTCAATCTCGGCATTCTTGAATCCCTTGTCGTCGAAGTATTTCTTGGCCAGAATCTTGGCGCGGTCTATCATGTTAGGTGTAATCTGTGATCCCATGAGAAGCCCCAGTTTCTTCTCCATGTCTTCGCGTTCGGTCTTCTTCAGACCATTGTAATTGATGGTGGAAACGCGCGGTCGCCCTTTCAGATGAATATGTAGATAGATTTTTCGGCCGATGATAGAGTCGGCGCCGATTGAAACTTCAGAGAAAAGACCGTATTTCCAGTAACGTCTTACCGCGTCGGTGATTTCCGTGCCGGGCACTGTGATTTCTCTGCCTATCGTCAGTCCGGAGATACCGGCCAGCTGTGTGTCTTCATAACCTTCAATACCATCTACATTCAGGCCTGCAATGACGCACGAGCGTGGAGTCCCGGCGTATGAAATGTCGGGATGAACAATCTTATCCTGTGCTTTTGTTCCCATGGCAAACGTCAGCATGACGGCAAGGGTAAATAACACCTTATTATATATATACATATTCTTTATAAGTATTTTCTATGCTTGATGGCGGTCGGTCAGTTGCTTCAACCGCTTATTTTCTTTCTTCTTCTACCTGTGCCTCGGTTTTTCCAAAGCGGCGTTGGCGACGTTGGTAACTCAGGATGGCCTTATGCAGATCGTCCTCGCTGAAGTCGGGCCAATAGGTTTCGCAGAAGTAGAGCTCTGAATAGGCTATCTGCCACAGCAGATAGTTGCTCACACGCAGCTCGCCACCCGTACGAATCAGCAGGTCGGGATCGGGCATGAAGTGTGTCTGCATATGGCGGTCGATGAGCTCTTCGGTGATATCGGCAGACGTAAGCGGATGGTGGGACGAACGGTCGAATCGCGTCTCGTGCTCAGCGATGATGTCTTTAACAGCCCGGGTTATCTCCCATCGGGCACTGTAGCTGAGCGCCACCACCATGGTCATGGCCGAATTGGCTGCCGTATGCTCTTCCGTTTCGCGCAGTTTCCGTCTCACGTCGTCAGGCAGGCGGTCAATGTCGCCAATCACACGGAAGCGAACATTGTTCTTCATAAATATTTCGTCTTCGAGCGCGGTCAGCACCAAGCCCATCAACGCGCTGATTTCGTCGGCCGGGCGATTCCAGTTTTCTGTGGAAAAAGTATATAACGTGAGATATTTTACGCCCAGACGTACACATTCCGAAGTGATGCGACGCACGGTATCTACACCGGCTTGGTGTCCATACGAGCGTGGCTGATGACGCTCTGTAGCCCAACGCCCGTTGCCATCCATAATGATGGCGATGTGCTGTGGCACGTGGTCGATATCCAATTTGTAGTCGGGTTCTGTCATATCTTATGAAACGCTGAATCTTTGTATTTAGAAATCTTTATTGCAGTTGGTACATTTGGGCGCAAAGCTGTAGGTGAGGGTCAGCTGCAGGGTTGTATAGCTGTCGGTATTCTTAAACGCTCCCTTGCTCTCAATGCCGTATGGGTCTTTCACGCCGTCGAGCTGATCGCTCAAACTGAAGTGCATAGCCCATTCCAAACCTATGTTCAATCGCTCGTTCAGTTTGTATTTAAGTCCTGCTCCCAATGGAATATTCGCAGTGAAAGTATGTTGTCCGTTGCCACTGACATAGGTAGTTCCCAGTCCGGCCATCACATAGGGAGTGAATGGTTTGGCTCCTCTGTAATCGTGTCCGGTGCCATAGGGCCACAGATTGTATTCATAGGCGACGCCCAAATCAATCAGGCTCTTGCTGAACGCGTAACGCTTTTCGCTTAGTTCGGGGTAAACGGTTTTGACGTCTTTAGCGTTTCCTTTTAGCTTGCCGAGCGTTCCGGCAAGTTTCAGAGTCATCGAAGGGTTGAAAACCCTGCGCAGGAGGAGCGTGGCAGACGGCTGTTGGTTTTTACTGATATTACCGTTGAAATCGCCGAGATATCCAGTAAACCCTAATCCGGCTCCTGCCTCCCAGCGATATTCATCATCAAGCTGCGCGTGACTCTGCAGGGCAGCGACCATGAACAGTATTGTCAGCATGGTCCTTGACGTCATTCGTATTTCTTATTTTTCAAATTTCTTTGGTTCGGAAGCCCATCCTTTGTAGGCATGGCGTCCTTTCCACACTTTTCCATTTCCGCCGCAAACGATCCAGATGAAGTTCCGGCTGTCGACTGTCATGGCAAATTGTGTCTTGTCGCAGGCGAAAGTTTCGGGCAGATTCATGCCTTTATCTTTCTTCCAGGTGATTCCTTTATCATTGCTTACATAGAAAGCGCTGAAAGCCTTGGCTTTGTTGGTGCCCAGTCCGTCACCGCCGAAAGCGATGATACTATTGCCATAACCGGCTATTTGCAGGTTGGCGAGTCGGGGAGCCTTGTAATAATTATCTTTCCAGATGGGATAATAGCTCCAGGGTTCTGCCGAGGCGGTGGCGCTATTGTCTTCCACTTTGCCCCAAACGCAGGCCGTGCTGTCTGTCGCGAAGCTTTCGGCGCGGTTGCCTACGAGTACAAGGTAATTCATGTCTTCGTTCACTTTCGTCGGCTGACTTACCATTGTAATATTCTGTGTGGGCATGAAAGCGACATTGCCATCCATGGTTTCATCCTTCCAGTTGTTGCCGTCGGCTGAGCAGCGGATAGCGTTGGCTGCGGTAAGTCCGTATAATTTCGTGGTCGAAGCCCCTATCAGTTTGGCGATGGTCGGTGTTGCCACTTCTTGCCAATCCGCTCCATCGGCCGAAGCGTAGAGTTTGTCGTTATTGAGCAGATAGAGTTTGTCGGCTGTAGCCACGAGATTGGCTGATGCCGTTGGAGCCAGTGTAATATTGGTCGTCAGTTCTTTCCAGTCGGTCATGCTTTGCTCGGTTGTGATATAGAGCTTTCCTTCTCCGCCTTGTTTCCCTGCCAGAATCATCTTGCCTTGGAAAGCGACCAGCTTCATGTCGGTCAGTGCGGCTATTTGCTCATTCCGCTCGGCCGTTGTAGTCCAGTCAAATTGGTCGGCCGTCTGTTTGTGCATATTCACTTTTACCGTGTAGGACGTGCTGACAGAGCCGTTATAATTATATACGGTGAACGTTCTTGGTTCCGAGAAATCCAGAGAATCTCTGGAAGAAAAGGGAGAAATACTGTCACTCTTCATGCTTTTTATCCCGATAACGCCACCATTCTTTGCGGTACAAGTGGCGATAACCCGCTTGATGTCAAGACCTGCGGGCAGTGAATCGGGATTATAGATCACATGATTGATCTGATCGATGTTGAATGCGTATTTAGAACCGTCTACCGTTGTCTTGGTAACCTTGGCTTTACCGGTGGAGTCGGTCGTCGTAACATATTTGTTCAGCGTTCCAATCTTGAATGCCGTGATGGCCGAATCGTAATATGTTGCCCTGTCTTCCTCTGTATTGCCTAAGCATGAGGCGAGCAAAAAGACGGTTGTCAGCAATAATGTGAAGGATAAAATATTCCTCTTCATTCCTCTTATTTTATCAGTTTTTGGTTGCAAATTTAATTAGAAAAACCCAAATAGCTGAATTTTTCTACTTATTATTATGTAAAATAAGGAATATAACTGTATTTTTAAGTTTGTTTTAGTTTTAAGCAAAATGGCCTGAAATAGGTTTGTTTAAGGCGTTTTGGAGAGTTAAAAAAATAAGACCGGTGCGATCACTCGTGCCGGTCTTCTTCTTAATCTACATGTATGCTGGAGTGGAGAATGTTTTACGACTCTTCCGCGTTAGCTCTATAACGTTACCAGCATGTCTAATGTGTCAAAATCTAATAACATAATCTTTACCTTAAATGTTTATCAAAACTACTAACCTAATGAAAAAACAATAAAGTATTCTCACGAACACATTGCAAATATACAACTTGTGTGCGAACACGCCAAACTTTTCTTTCTAATTTTTTGTTTTTAAATAAGTTTTTAAATCCTTTTAAATCTTTTCATTGTAAAATGGTTCGTTTGTTTTTTAGTTTCGATTAAGAAGTTGTGTTATTTCATATGGTAAAACAAAGAATAGCTTCTGTATATTCTATGTCGGCACATGGCGACTGATTGACATCTCCAAAGTATGACTTCCGTGTTTGTGAATGGTAGGGCGTGAGCTGTAGGGACATGATTTATCACGTTCCGTTCCTGTATTTAGTGGGATCTTCGTCAGAGTATCAGGTTGTTTTTGATAGGTAATCATCATTCATGCTTGTTTGACAATGCGGAACGTGATGAATCACGCCCTTACGCTTGGCGTATATTCTTCTTTAAGGAACGATCGGACAATACGTGGCCGGAAAGAGGTAAAATAAAAATCCCGCTCTCCATGATGGAAAGCGGGATTGATGTATCGTTATGCCTGCCGCACAGGGCGACGGGCAATCCGTTCGATAAGTGATTAGAGCTGAGGACCGGCAGCTACGAGAGCCTTACCGGCTTCGTTGCCTTCATACTTCTTGAAGTTCTTGATGAAGCGGCCGGCAAGATCCTTGGCTTTTTCTTCCCACTGAGCTGCGTCAGCGTATGTGTCGCGTGGGTCGAGGATGTCAGTAGCGACACCTTCGAGCTGTGTAGGAACAGTGAAGTTGAAGAAAGGAATCTGTTTTGTCGGAGCTGCGTCAATAGAATGGTTGAGGATAGCGTCGATGATACCACGGGTGTCGCGGATAGAAATACGCTTGCCTGTACCGTTCCAACCGGTGTTAACCAAGTATGCCTTGGCACCGCTCTTTTCCATCTTCTTCACGAGCTCTTCGGCGTATTTAGTTGGATGAAGCTCTAAGAAAGCCTGACCGAAGCAAGCCGAGAAGGTTGGAGTAGGCTCTGTGATACCACGCTCTGTACCGGCCAACTTAGCTGTGAAGCCGGAGAGGAAGTAGTATTTGGTCTGCTCTGCGTTCAGGATAGATACCGGAGGCAGTACACCGAACGCGTCGGCCGATAGGAAGATAACCTGCTTTGCGGCCGGACCTTCAGAAGCGGGGCGCTGGATGTTCTTGATATGGTAGATGGGGTAAGATACACGGGTGTTCTCGGTTACGCTCTTGTCGGCGAAATCGATCTTGCCATTCTTGTCTACCGTTACGTTCTCGAGCAGAGCGTCACGTGTGATGGCGCCGTAGATGTCGGGTTCAGCCTCCGCGTCGAGGTTGATAACCTTGGCATAGCAGCCACCTTCGTAGTTGAATACGCCCTCGTCGTCCCATCCGTGCTCGTCGTCACCGATGAGCTTGCGCTTGGGATCGGTAGACAGCGTGGTCTTACCGGTACCGGACAAACCGAAGAAGATAGCGGTGTTCTCGCCGTTCATGTCGGTGTTGGCAGAGCAGTGCATAGAGGCAATGCCCTTCAATGGCAGGAAGTAGTTCATCATAGAGAACATACCTTTCTTCATTTCACCACCATACCATGTGTTGATGATTACCTGCTCCTTAGAAGTTACGTTGAAGACAACGGCTGTTTCTGAGTGCAGACCCAGTTCTTTCCAGTTTTCAACCTTAGCCTTAGAGGCGTTGTAAACGATGAAGTCGGGTTCTTGCTCGAAGTCGGCCTCGCTCTGAGGACGGATGAACATGTTGGTCACAAAGTGAGCCTGCCAGGCTACTTCCATGATGAAGCGAACCTTCATGCGGGTGTCCTTGTGTGTGCCGCAGAAACCGTCAACAACGAACAAACGCTTGCCGGAGAGTTCCTTCTTGGCAATTTCCTTTACGGCTGTCCATGCTTCCTTGGTTGCAGGGTGGTTGTCGTTCTTGTATTCTTCGGAAGTCCACCATACAGTATCGTGAGAGTTTTCATCGTCAACGATGAACTTGTCTTTAGGAGAGCGGCCGGTGTAGATACCGGTCATTACGTTGATAGCGCCAAGTTCTGTTTCCTGGCCTACTTCAAAACCTTCGAGACCTTCTTTGGTCTCTTCGTTGAACAATACTTCGTAAGAAGGATTGTAGAGTACTTCTGTTGTACCTGTGATGCCGTACTTTTCGAGTACGGACTTGTCAAACTTTGCCATTTTATAAATGTATTTAAGTTGTGGAAATCGAATTCTGTAGAATTTATCCTGAAGGCAATGCAACGAGGGCATCGTCTCAATTTGGTTTTACTGCCCGCAAAGTTACGTAAAAACCAAACAACAAGCAACTTTCATTCTGAAAAATAATCGTATTCTACAAACTATTTAGGTTAAAGAAGTTAAAATCTTTGGTGGTTTCCTCTTTTTGCCATTTGGAGTTTGCATTTGGTTATTTCTGTTGTTTGGGGACTTCTTTTTCGCTTCTTGTGTGAGATTTGACCTGAATTTGGGTGTGGCTACTGATACATTTGCGCTTTCTGCTGTCCCTGCAGCACGCCCAGAGCGTTCATGGCCAGGGCCTGCATCTCGTCTTCGCCGGGATAGCAGTAGGTGGGAGCCAGGAAGTCGATGCGTCGGCGCAGCCGGCTGATGACATATTCGCTGCGGGCCATGCCGCCTGTCAGCAGGATGGCGTCGATCTTTCCGCAGAGCACGGCGGCTTCGGCGGCAATGCTTTTAGCCGTGTGGTAGATCATGGCGTTGAGAATCAGCTCGGCTTGTTGGTCGCCTTGCTGGATGCGCTTTTCTATTTCTTTGACGTTGTTGGTGCCTAAGTGGGCGATGAGTCCGGCCTCACCGGCCACTTTCTTCAGCAGTTGCGCCTCGGTATATTGGCCGCTGAAACAGAGGCGGATGAGGTCGGCCGCGGGCAGCGAGCCGGCCCGTTCGGGCGAGAAGGGGCCTTCGCCGTCGAGCGCGTTGTTGGCGTCGATGGCTCGACCGTGCTCGTGGGCCGCGATAGAAATGCCGCCGCCTAAGTGGCAGATGATGAGGTTGAGGTCTTCATTGCGCTTGCCTATCTGTTGGGCGAAGCGTCGGGCGATGGCTCGTTGGTTCAGGGCGTGCCAGATGCAGATGCGGGGCATGATGGGCGAACCGCTGATGCGGGCCAGCGGTGACAGCTCGTCCACCACGCCCGGGTCGGCGATGAAGCTGCGGCAGCCCGGTATCTCTCGCGCTATCTCGTAGGCGATGATGCAGCCCAGGTCGCAGGCGTGCTGGTGAATGGCGTTGCGAACGTCGTCGAGCATGCGCCGGTTGATTTCATACACGCCGCCGGCCACGGGCTTGGCCAGTCCGCCACGGCCTATCACGGCGTCGAAGTTGAAGTCGACGTGCATGCGTTCGAGTTCGTCGAGCACTAATTGCTTACGAAAACCGTACTGGCTGATGATGGTTTCAAACTGTGCCAGCTCTTCGGTGGAGTGCGTAATGGATCGCAGCACCAGCGGACTGGCGTCTTCATACACCGCCATCTTGGTCGATGTAGAGCCCGGATTGATGACAAGGATTCGCATAGGTTATCTACCCCCGTCCTCCCATAAGGAGGGAGTGCCTGCCGGTCAGGGGATGAATGGCTTTGTGGTTAATATCTATGGTTTTATAGTTTAAACTCTATTCTCTATTCCCTTGATTATTCGGTCTTGTCTCTCGTTAGGCTCTCTTTTTCTTTAGAGGGGCCGTGAGAGGCAATTCCTCACTCCCAACGCCAGGCTGACGAACTTCGATTCCTTGCTGTCGCCTCGCGAGGTCATGACGATGGGCGCTGTCGTTCCTTGCAGCATGCAGCCCACTTCGGCACCGCAGAACAGCGTGATGACCTTGTGGAAGATATTACCGGCCTCAATATCGGGGAAGATAAGGCCGTCGGCGTCGCCCGCGATAGACGACACGATGCCTTTAAGGTCCATGCTCTCCTTGTCGCACGACGTCTTTAGGTCGAGTGGACCGTCGATGACGCATGGCCCGAAAGCCCCTTCCCGTCCCATACGGATGATGTCCTGATAGCCCATGGTGAACGGAAAATACTTCTCGTTGGTTTTCTCCGAGCAGTGGATGAGTGATATTTTGGGTTCGGCAATGCCGAGCCGATGACATAGATCGACCATGTAGCGCACCTGCGCCACGCGCTGTTCTTGCGTGGGATAAGGGATGACGGCGGCGTCGGAGTAGGCGATGAGCTTATGGTAGGCAGGTATCTCGGCAACGCCGATGTGTGTTAGCACGTTGCCTTTGGGCAGCATCCCTTTCTCGCGGTCGAGAACGGCGTGCAGCAGCGTGTCGCTGTTGATGAGTCCTTTCATCAGCAGGTCGGCCTCGCCCTCCCTTACCAGTCTCACGGCCTCTTGCGCCGCCGCGTTTTTATCTACGTTGTCTATGTAAATGGGTTCGGCAAATCCTGCTTCCCGGGCGCGTTCCACGGCCCATCGGGTGTGTTCGTCGGTGGCGCAGACCATAGCCACCCGCTTCCTGACGCCGCTTTCTGACAGGTCGGCCGTCATGTCTTCAAAGTTCTGCATGGCTTTCATAGGCTGTTTTCTCATCATTGTTTGTCATTGGTGAGTCGAAGCGTGTCGGCACTATCCAATCACTTTACAAAGATAGATAATATAACTGTCTTTTCAAAGTAAATGACATATTTTAAATAAAAGGAGTTTTTAAACCAACCTCCGACCCTTCCAACAACCTGTCCCAACCCTCCCAAAGGGAGAGAGCGCTATCTTGAATTAATTAGTATTACGACTTGTACCGACAGTTAGTACTCCCCCTTTGGGAGGGTCGGGGCAGGTTGTTGTCCGAAGTAGATTGTAATACGCCAGTTCGGGTTAAGAAAAGAGGTGTAAAAGTTGGTAATCTCGCTTATTCTTCGTAACTTTATAGTTGAAAATCAAATAATTACAAACATTACAAGCGATGATTA
>NZ_JAERMS010000027.1 GCF_017426725.1 Prevotella illustrans
TAAAGGCAATTCCGAAAGGATATCTATGCTATTTAAGTTTTACCGGACAGCAATAATATCGAATACTCCTGGAACTGCACGCAACGCTACAATACGCATCTGCGTTCATGGTTGGTGTCGCCCGTACTGGGTATCATCAGTGACACCTATAAGACCAATCTGCGCACGGCCAACAAGCAACTGCGGTGGCTCATCGGTATCGTCAGCCTGCTGTCGATATTCCTTCTCTCCTCGTTTATCTATGTGTTGCACAAGAAGAAGCAACTTTCCATTGCCCGAAACGACCTGCGACAGACCAATCGTCAGTTGTCGGAACTCAACAATCAGTTGAGTATCAACAACCTGAAACTTGAGAAGCTGAATGGAAAACTCAGCGAAACGAGTAAGGTGAAGGATGAATATATCGGAAAATTCCTAAGCACTTGCTCGGAATACATTGATAAGCTGGACGCTTATCGCATGCGGGTGAACCGCAAGCTAAAGGCCAATCAATTGACTGACCTCATGAAGATGACGAGTTCGCAACAACTGAAGGAGGATGAAATCCATGAGTTGTTCAATCATTTCGACGCCGTCTTTTTGAATCTTTTCCCCAATTTCGTGGCCGACTTCAATAGCTTGTTGCAGCCCGACGGCCGCATCTGGCCACCTTTAAAGAACCAGCTCACCACCGATCTGCGTATCTTTGCCCTTATCCGACTGGGTATTGAGGAGAGCTCGCGCATTGCCGAGTTCCTGCGCTATTCGTCTAACTCCATCTACAACTACCGCTCCCGCATCAAGAATAAGGCAATCTGTCCGCGCCATGAGTTTGAACAGCGGGTGAAGGAGATTGGAATGTGAGGCTGATCAATCGGCCCGGTCGAACAAGGAAGGCTTGTCCGGCCGGGCTGCCCCTCCTATTATTCTACTTTATATCCCAGCTTTCTCAGCCCTTCGAGCACGCCTTTGTCACCTGGCAGATGGCCCGCGCCTACCACGAAGAGCGTGGGACGGGCCTGCATGATGGCGGGCATGAGGCGGAGCCAGTTGGCATTGCGATTATCGATGAGGGCGGCTTCCTCCTCGGGCGTGGCGTCGCATTGGTCGCCGAGCTTGGTGTCCATGACGGCTTTCAGAGCCTTGATGTCCTGATTGTAGAAGGCCTTGCTCATCGTGTCGATGAGTTCGCTGAAGTGGGCCTCGTGGTCGATGAAGCACATGAGGTCTTCTATTTGGCGTTTCATCGGCTTGGTGTTGAACAGTAGGTTGGTCTGGAAAGCGACTGTTTCAAAGCCACCCACAGGCTTATGGCTCTCCTTGGCCTGCTTCTGAAAGTAGTGGTCGAACTGGTTGGCGGGGTCGAACTCGCCCGGGTGGCGCATCATATAGATGATGACCGTGAGTTGCGTCACGAGCGCTTCGGGGTTCACGCGTCCCAGCTGAGCTTCCAGTTGCGGATTGCTTATGCCCACGCCCATCGTCTTGACGAGGAAGTCGTCGAGTTTCTTGTATTGTTCGGGCGTGAGAATGGTCTTGAGCGACTGACCTTCGGGCAGCATCATGGACGCTTGCATCAGTTTCATGGAGTCGGGATTCATCATGTCATCGAACGACAGTTCGCCGTAGACCTGCTCCGACCGGTCCAGCGCCTCCTTCACGCCGGCTATCTTCTCGGCGAACGAGCCGTTGGCCAGATGGTGCGTGCCGATGATATAGGAGGGTTTGGCGAAGCCCTTGCCCGAGATCTTGTAAAGTAATTGGGCGTTGGCTCCGACCGCGGCGGCACAAAGGAGCAGCAGGGAGAAGACGGTTTTCTTCATGATCGTTTTTTATTGAATGAAATGGTTTGACTTATTCTTGATCTGTATCTTGGAGATTTAGCGAATCTGTTCTATCATCAGGCCGTTGGAGACACAGGCTTTGAGGCTGACGCGGCAGTTCGGACGCGAGCAAACCGGGGCATGTGCGTTGAGAAAGCCCCCGTCACCGCCCTAAAATCCAATCGCGCAGCACGATGGCATGGTTGCACTGCTCGTCCTTGGCTCCGTAGAGCAGCGTGACATTGTCGTTTTTCAGCAGGTCGAGACATTCTTCGGCAAAGGCCGGAGCCGCCGGGTTGGCGTTGAGTTCGGCGATATATTTGTCGGTGAACTCCGGAAAATTCTCACGCTTGTGGCCGAACCATTGGCGCAGACTCTTGGTAGGTGTTATCTCTTTGGCCCATTTGTCGATGGCGGCCCTGCTCTTGGTCATGCCTCGGGGCCACAGCTTATCGGTTAAGATACGGTAGCCGTCTTCTTCTTCGGCCGGCGCGTATACCCGTTTGATTCGCAGTTGACGCATCTGTTTGATAATAAGATGTTTAGATAAATACACTACAAAAATAAACGAAAGCGCGGAAACTTCCAAATTTTTCGCTGACTTAATGGGCGGCAGAGTCGAGTAGCAATAACAAAAAGAAGACATGTCAAAAAGATGACATGCCCTCTTTGTCTTCAAATTATGTCTTTGTATTAAGCGTGTAGGCTTATTCGTGGTCGGCCGGACGCTGTCCGAAGAACGAAACGATCATCCATACCGTCTTTTCCTGTGACTTCAGATAGTCGCTCATGAGCGATACCGTCACGTCGTCGCCGGCTTCGTTGGCCACTGCCAGCACCTCGCGCTCGGCTTTGATGAGCTGCGACAGGGTTTCGAGCACCTTACGCATGCCTTCGTGACCTGTCGGCTCGAAGCCATCTTCCTGTACTCGGGCCACCTTCAGGTATTCGCTGTAGCGGTTTTCGGGGCGTCCACCTAACTGCAGGATGCGCTCGGCGATTTCGTCCACCTTGGCTGCGGCATCATTATAGAAATATTCGTATTTCTCGTGCAAGTTGAAAAATCCTTTGCCTTTCACATTCCAGTGGAAACCGCGCAGGTTGCTGTAATATACTTGGAAGTCGGCAAGCAGCAGACTTAACGCGTTTACGGTGTTAACTACTTTGTCTTCGTTGAGATGTAAATAATCTAAAGTTTTCATTTTCTTGTCCTTTCTATTTATTTAAATTGTTATTTCTTTTTTCTGATGCAAAGATACATCTAATCTTAAAGCGAAACAACAGAAAAAATTTATCAGACGATAGATAAAAACTATTTCGGTTGTTCTCGAGTTGACGGATGAACGGGTAGCGGAGTGGTTAATGAACTTATCTATCCGCTCGTTCACTTGCGGCAACACGCGGTGAATGGGTAGCGGAGTGGTTAATGAACGGATGACTTCTTCATCCGTTTTCTTCTTGATTTTGCTGTCAAAATTATATACAAATCACTGTCAAAATTTGCTTCGGGAGTAAAGTTCGTGACCAAAAGCCCGAAATTTCGGACATTTTCAGAGAAATAGCAAGCTGTTGATAATCAGTTATTTGTAAAAAATAGCAATACGCGAGCTTCGTAAACAGGGATCAAAACAGCGAAAAAACCGGCTAAAAGCAGCCTTTTCGGCAGGCTAAAGCAGCCCTTTTACCGTGCTAAAGCATCGCTTTTAGCCGCTAAAAGCATAGCTTTGACACGTTGAAAGCTATGCTTTGACATCGAAAAAAGCTGAAAATGGTCTGTCATTGGGGCTGAAAACGCCGTTTCAACCTTATTTTTCCATCTAATTGAAGATTTTTCAGAGGCCGTTTTTCTTACTACTTTCTTTACAAAAGGTCGAAATTAGGCAAGGGGGCTATTTTGACACGCCCCCGGTCATTATGAATTTAACGGTCTGCACGTCACGACTGTTAGGTCCTACCATGACTTCGAAATCGCCCGGTTCGCAGACAAAATCGAGGGCGACATTGTAGAATTTCAGCAGTGTGGCGTCGATGGTGAAGCTCACGGTACGGGTTTCGCCACGCTTCAGATGGACGCGTTCGAATCCCTTCAGTTCCTTCACGGGTCGTGCGACGCTGCCCACAAGGTCGCGGATGTAGAGCTGCACGATTTCGTCGGCGTCGTAGTGGCCCGTGTTGGTCACGTCGACGGTGGCTGTCAGCGTGCCGTCGGCCGTCATCGTGTTGGCCGAGAGGCGCAGGTTGGTATATTTAAAAGAGGTGTAGCTCAGTCCGTAACCGAAGGGGAAGAGCGGTTCGTTGTCGATGTCGAGGTAGTTGCTGCGGAATTTAGAGAACCATTTGCCCGACTCCAATGGGCGTCCCGTGTTGAGATGGTTGTAGTATAGCGGTATCTGGCCTACGCTCTTGGGCATGGTGACGGTGAGTTTGCCGCTCGGCACGCGGTCGCCGAAGAGCACATCGCAGATGGCGTCGCCCGCTTCGGAGCCGCCGAACCATACGTTGAGGATGGTGGAGAAGCGCTCGGCTTCCCACGTCATGACGGTGGCGCGGCCCGAGAAGTTGACCAGCACGATAGGTTTGCCCGTTTCTTTCAGCGCTTGGAGCAACCGTCTCTGGGCTTCGGGCAGCGAAAGATCGCTGCGGCTGCTGCTCTCACCGCTCATTTCCGACGTCTCGCCGACGGCCGCCACGATGACGTCGGCCTCACGGGCCACGCCCACAGCTTCGTCAATCATCTGCCGGACTGTGCGGTCGTCGCGTATCTCGCGTCCGAACATCGAGCCGTTGGCCTCTATTTGCGCGTCATCCGTGATGTTGCTGCCCTTGGCGTAGGTCACGACAGCCTTGTCGCCCACGGCGTCACGCATGGCTTGGAACAGGCTCTTATACCTGTCGAAGGCGGCGGCCACGCTCCAAGTGCCCGGCATGTTGGCCCGGGTGTCGGCCAGCGGACCTATGAGAGCTATCCTGCCCTGCTTCTTCAGCGGCAGCGTTTGGGCGTCGTTCTTCAATAAAACGAAACTCTCGGCGGCCGTCCGGCGTGCGTCGGCGCGGTGCCGAGGCGTATAAATCTCCCCGGCGGCCCGCTTCTTGTCCAAATAACGGTAAGGATCGTCGAACAATCCGAGTTTGTATTTGGCCTCTAAGACGCGGCGGCAAGCCCGGTCGATGGCCTGTTCGGTCACCTTTCCTTCCTTCAGACTCTTCTCCAGCGTGCCGATGAAGCCGTCGGCCACCATGTCCATGTCGGTTCCGGCGTTGAGTGCCAGGGCCGATACCTGTTGCAGGTCGCCCATGCCGTGGGCTATCATTTCGGAGATGGCGGTGTAGTCGGTCACCACGAAACCGTTCCAGCCCCATCGTTCGCGTAGCACGTCGGTCAGCAGCCAGCGATTGGCCGTGGCGGGAATGCCGTCTACCACGTTGAAGGACGTCATGAACGAGCCGGCACCGGCCTTGGCGGCAGCCTCATAAGGCGGGAAGTAATCGTTGAACATGCGCCAGCGGCTCATGTCGACGGTGTTATAGTCGCGGCCGGCCTCGGCGGCGCCATACAACGCGAAGTGCTTCACGCAGGCCATGACGGTGTTGTTCAGACTCAGGTCGTCGCCCTGATAACCTTTCACCATGGCACGGGCGATGGCCGAACCCAAGAAAGGATCCTCGCCGTTGCCCTCCGCCATGCGGCCCCACCGGGGATCACGACAGATGTCGACCATCGGTGAGAAGGTCCAGTTGATACCGTCGGCACTGCACTCCACAGCCGCTACGCGGGCCGCGTTCTCTATGGCCTGCATGTCCCAGGTGCACGAGAGGGCCAGCGGAATGGGGAACACCGTTTCGTAACCATGAATGACGTCCATGCCGAAGAGTAGCGGAATCCTGAGCCGGCTCTGCTCCACGGCCACCTTCTGCACCTCGCGTATCTTGCCGACGCCCTTGAGGTTGAAGAGTCCGCCCACGTCGCCTTTGCGTATCTTGGCGGCCACATCGCTGCTCTTGGCCTGTCCGGTGACGATGTCGCCGGTGACGGGCAGGTTGAGTTGTCCCAACTTTTCACGCAAGGTCATGCGGCTCATGAGGTTATCGATGAAGCGATTCATTTTCGATGGATCGGATTGTCGCGCCACGGCGGGCAACAACGAAAGGCACAGCACTAAGCCGGCCCATAGCTTTTTGTGATTTGTCATTTGTTTAGGGGTTTTTAGTTTGGTCGAATTTATTTTGATTTTATGCTTCCGAAAGTCTTGAAGCCGGTGTATTTTCGCCAGAGGTTGACGCGGCGTTGGCGGGGCACGCCATGTCGGCGGATGTAGTCGCGTGCCCCTTCGAGCATGCGGTGGCCCACCTGTCCGTCTAGATAAGGGTCGTAGTTGGCGACGATCCATTGCCGGCGACGGCGCAACTCCGTGTCGTCGAATACACTGTCGTAGGCCTCCGTAAGGTCTTCTGGTCGGCGAATATCCTTCCAATAGATGTCGCGGGCAATGGTGTTGAGCGTCACGACGGGCTTGTCGAGTAGCAACATCTCGTAGACGGTGGACGACGTGTCGCTGATCATCATGTCGGCCATGAGCGTGTATTTCGACACACTGAAGTCTTCGACGAAAGTAATGGCGTCGTGCTCTTGAGCCAGCCGGCGGTATTCGTCCACCCATTCAGGGTGTGTCAGGGGGTGGAGCTTCACGAGGAGGAGCACGTCGCGCTCCTCGGTCAGTCGGACAAGAGCCTGTTTGATGTGCGGCAGCGACGTCAGTTTGGGCGAGAAGGTGGGCGCGTAGAGTGCTATCTTTTCCTTGCCGACGGCTTGAAGCAGCTGCCGCCGCTCGTCGTCGTAGTCGTGACGGTGGCGGAATATCCAGTCCTGACGCGGCCAACCGGTCTCCACGACCTCGAAATCCTTGTATCGGCGAGCCAGCTTTTCAAAGTGAGCGGTGAAGTAGGGACCTTGCGTAAAGTAGGTGTCGAAGTAGCGACGGATGACCCAATGGTCCTTTTTCTCGGCAGCATAGCCGTGGAACACCTGAATCTTAACGCCCGGCAGGTAGTAGGGAACGATGTTGCCCGGCACGAAGATAGCCTCGGGACTGAAGTCGTAGACCTCCTGCATCGTGCCGGTCCAGCGCACTTCGGTCCGCAGCGGAAAGTCGGGTATCTTCTTGCCGTGGACATACCATAGCGTTTCGTTGCCGCCTTCACGGTCGGCTTCATCCTGAATAGGCTTCAGAATATCGATGGCATACTTGTTTTCACAGAACAGAACGATTCTCATAGATTTTTCGCTATTTATTACAAAGATATGATTTTCCCATGGCTTATCAAAAGATTTGCCGTATCTTTGTGGATGATAAATAATTGTTTAGTTATCATGACATTAGACAAGATGTTGAATTTCACGGTCGGGCCCGTCATGTCGAGTGACGCGGTGCGGGCCGTGGGAAGCCGGCAGGTGCCCTATTTCCGCACGACGGAGTTTTCGGAAACCATGCTGGAGAACGAACGGCTCATGCTCCGCTTCGCCAAGGCGCCGCAGGGTTCGCGCGCCGTATTCATCACAGGGTCGGGCACCGCTTCGATGGAAGCCGTCGTGATGAATCTTTTTTCTGCCCACGACAAGGTCATCGTCATCAACGGCGGCAGTTTCGGCCACCGCTTCGTACAACTTTTGGAAATCCACCGAATACCGTTTACTGAAATCCGGCTGGAAATGGGCCGGCAGCTTCGGGCCGAACAGCTGGCTCCCTATGAGCGACAGGGTTACACAGGCTTCCTCGTCAACTTAGACGAGACGTCGACGGGCGTGCTCTACGACATCCGGATGATCAGCGACTTCTGCCGTCGCAACGGTCTTTTTCTGGCCGTCGACTCCATCAGTTCGTTCCTGGCCGACCCCTTCGACATGGCCAAGCTGGGCGTGGACGTCATGATTACGGGGTCGCAGAAGGCCCTGGCCTGTCCTCCCGGCATATCGATCATCGTGTTGGCACCCCGCGCCATAGAGCGAGCCAACGCCAGCGAATGCCGCACAATGTATCTGAACCTGCGCGACGCCCTGAAGAACGGTGAGCGCGGACAGACACCTTTCACGCCCGCCGTGGGCACACTGCGCCAGATCAACGTGCGGCTGAAGGAGATAGAGCGGGCCGGCGGCGTGGAAATAGAGAACGAACGGGCCGCCCGGCTGGCCGCCGACTTCCGTCGGAAAATCAAGGGCTTGCCCTTGGAAATCGTCTCCGAGAGTCTCTCCAACGCCGTGACGCCGCTACATCCGCTACACGGTTCGGCCTACGACATCTTCCTGAAACTGAAAGACGAGTATGGTATCTGGATTTGTCCGAACGGCGGCGACATGGCCGAAAAGGTGTTCCGGGTGGGACATCTCGGGGCGTTGACGCCCGAAGACAACACGACATTGGTTGAAGCGCTCAAGAAAGTGCTTTAAGAGTGGTGGGGCTATTGGGAGATTACTTGGTTTTATCGCGTTATCTGAAACCCCGTTCATCCCAATAACCTCAAAACTCCGCAACCAATATCCCCACAAACCATTCATTCCCACAACCCAACAACCCCAAAATCACTATGATTAAAGTCATCACTTACGGCACCTACGACTTGCTCCACTACGGCCACATCCGACTGCTCAAGCGCGCCAAGGCCTTGGGCGACTATCTCATCGTGGGCGTTACGGCCGACACTTTCGACCGTGAACGGGGAAAAATCAACGTACAGCAGACGCTGATGGAACGCGTGGAGGCCGTCAGAGCCACCGGACTGGCCGACGAAATCATCATCGAGGAATACGAAGGACAGAAAATCGACGACATCCGGCGTTACAACATAGACATCTTCACGGTGGGTTCCGACTGGAAAGGCAAGTTCGACTACCTGCGGGAGTTCTGCCAGGTGGTCTACTTAGAGCGCACCGAAGGCGTCTCGAGCAGCGAGATACGGTCGGAGGAGCGGGCCCTGCGCCTCGGTCTCGTAGGCGAATCGCCCATTCTGGGCAAGATAGAGCACGAGAGCGGCTTCGTGAACGGAATAGACATCAGCGGCATCTACACCATCAACGACAGTTGCCTGCCCGACAAGCTCCGACTGCTTTCCAAGGCTACGCTATCTTTCGATGCGCTCATGGAGAAAAGCGACGCCCTCTATATCATTTCCGAGCCACGGCTGCACTACGACCAAATCAAGCAGGCACTGCTCCGAGGCAAACACATCCTCTGCGAGTCGCCCATCGCCATGCGTGTCGAGCAATGGCGGGAACTGACAGATACGGCTCGCCGACAGGGACTCGTGCTCATGGACAGTATCAAGACGGCCTACTCGCTGGCCTACTACCGTCTGCGGCTGTTGGCCAAGAGCGGTATCATCGGCGACATCTATTCGGTGGACGCCACGTGTACCAGTCTCTTCAACTTCGACGCCTACAGGCAGGGCGACAAGCTGTTGCCCGAATGGAACAGCATTTGCGCCTGGGGACCGACGGCCCTGTTGCCCATTTATCAACTCTTGGGCACCGACTACAGCGCCAAGACCATCGCCACGCATCTGGCCGAAGACAATTCCGACTTCGACCTTTTCACCAAGATATCATTCGTCTATCCGCATGCCGTGGCCTCCATGAAGGTGGGGCGGGGCGTCAAGAGCGAGGGCGAACTCGTCATCTCGGGCACCAAGGGCTATATCTATGTGCCGGCACCGTGGTGGAAGACCGACTATTTCGAGGTGCGCTATGAAGATCCGGCCAACAACAAGCGTTATTTCTACCAGCTCGACGGCGAGGGACTGCGCTTCGAACTCGTCTCCTTCCTGCGCTCCATCCAGACCGGGCGGCCCGTCAGCTACGTCTCCGAAGCCGTCTCCGAAGCCATTGTCGGCACCATTGGAGACTTTGAGAAACGGGTTGATACCATTCTTATATAATTATAATGAAAGAACGAATGAAAGAACGGATCTGTCGTAGTTGTTTATTATCTTGTAACCTGTAGTCTTTATATTGCAAACTCTTTAACTATATTATCATTCAATAATCAATTATGATGAGAAAAATCTTATTGGCGCTGGCGCTGACGGGCTTATTGTATCCACAGGCCGGCATGTCGAAAAAGAAAAGTAAGAAGAACGCGGCCGCGGCCTTGCCGACGCCCAAGGTAGATGACTGGAGCAAGGCCGTGAAAGGTGCCAAGACGTACAAAGGTATGTTCACCGCGTATCTGAACAAGGAGGGCAAGCTCTATTTCGAACTCGCCGACTCGGTCTACAACCGGGACTATATCCTCAGCAACCGCATCGCCCGCACCAGCAACACCCACGACTACGTGGCCGGACAGATGGTCAGCAGCCCGTTGCTCGTGCGCTTTGCCACCGACAGCGTCAAAGTATATATGTATAAGGTACAGCATGCCGCGGTTGTCAGTCCGACCGATCCCATCGCGGCGTCGTTCAAGTCGAACTTCTCCGACCCCGTGCTGAAGGCTTTCAAAGTTGTGGCGCGCAAGAAAGACCGCGTGCTCATCGACATGACGTCGCTCTTCGGCGGCAACGATAAACTGCTCACGCCCATCAAGACAGAGAATCCGCTCGAGGCGATGTTCGGTGGTAGAAAGGCGCTCAAGGGCAGTTTCAACGCCGAGGCGTCGGGTATAATCGAAGTAAAGGCCTTTCCTTATAACATGGAAATCAAGACCAATCTCAGTTATGACCTGACAACCGGCAACCAACCCTACACCGTACAGATGCACCGGTCGCTCTTCGTGGCGCCCAAGACATTGATGCGGGCTCGCATCCACGACAACCGCGTGGGCTACTTCATGAGCGACAAGAAGCTCTACTCGTCGGATGCCGACCGTGTGGAAGAGCAATCGGTCATCCACCGCTGGCGGTTGGAACCCAAGGACGGCGAGTGGGAGAAGTACTACGCCGGCCAGTTGGTGGAGCCCAAGAAGCCCATCATCTTCTATGTGGACTCCGCCTTTCCGCCCAAATGGCGCGAAACCGTGAAGCAGGGCGTGACGGACTGGAACAAAGCGTTCGAGGCCGCAGGGTTCAAGAACGCCGTCATCGCTAAGGACTATCCCAAGAACGACCCCGATTTCGACCCCGACGACATGCGTTACAGCTGCATCAAGTATGCCGTTACCGAGACGGCCAACGCCATGGGCCCCAGCTACGTAGACCCACGGACGGGCGAAATCCTCACGGCCGATGTCATCTGGTACCACAACGTGGTGTCGCTGCTGCACGACTGGCGCTTCGCCCAGACCGGCGCCGTGGACTACCGCACCCACAAGAAGGTGTTCGACGACGACCTGATGCGTGAGTCGATGCGCTACGTGACCAGCCATGAGGTGGGCCATACGCTCGGACTGATGCACAATATGGGCGCCAGCTACTCCTTTCCGGTCGACTCGCTGCGCAGCCCGTCGTTCACTCGGAAGTATGGCACCACACCCAGTATCATGGACTATGCCCGCAACAACTTCGTCGCGCAGCCCGGCGATCTCGAGCGGGGCGTGAAGATGACGCCGCCTGTGCTTGGCGTGGAAGACATCAACGCGATCAAATGGGGCTACAGGCTCATCAAGGACGCCCGGACGTCACGGGACGAGGTGCCGACGCTCAACCGTTGGATAGCCGAGAAAGCCGATGATCCCATGTACACGTTCGGCGCGCAGCAGGTGTTCGGTACGGTCGACGTGAGCGCGCAGACCGAAGATTTAGGCAACGACCACGTGAAAGCCGGCGACTATGCCGTCAGCAACCTGAAGATTATCATGCGCAACTTAGAGCAATGGACGGCCGAGCGAGGCGAGAACTACGACAATATGAAGAACACCTACAAGAGCATTGTCAACCAGTATGGCCGCCACCTGGGCCACGTGCTGCCCTATCTGGGCGGCGTGATCTATCACGAGGTGCGCCAGGGCGACGGAAAGCCGGCCAAGACCTATCTCAGTCGGCAGGCGCAACGCCGCGCCATGCGATGGATCGTCGACCAAGGACGCACCTACCGTGGCTGGCTCTGCCCGCAGAAGCTGCTGCTGAAGTTCGACCGTCCCGACGAAATCAAGACCGATTTCACCCGTCCCATCGTCACAGCCATCTACGGCGGCACCACGCTGCAGCGTGTGGATGAGGGCCATAAGCTCAACGCCGCCCGCAACTACAGCCTCGATCAATACATGACCGACGCTTTCAGTGAGCTTTTCGGAGCCACGCGACGGGGAGCTTCGCTCAGCGAGGCCGAAATGGAAATGCAGCGCACGGCCATCGACTTCTTCGTCAAGAGCAGCGGTATCAAGACCGATGGCGCCGTCAAGAAGTCATCGGCCATCGCCGACAACGCCACGCTCGACCTGCAACAGCAGCTCAACGCGCCCGAACTGCCCTGCGAAAACATGGACGCGCGGACTTCTTTCGTCCGCATCAACTATGGTCTTCCGACCTTAAAGGAAGAGCTTTACAAGCCGCTCATGCTGCGTCAGCTCAAGCGTGTGCAGGCCCTCTATCGTCAGAAGCGCGCCACGGGCAACCGGGCCACCCGCGATTTCTACGATTATCAGCTGACAACGATAGACAAATTGTTTAAATAAAAACGGTCTTCCACGTTCCGCCCGGAACGTGGAAGACTTTTTCGAGAGAATTTATTTTTTACCTATAGTTTATGATTTTATGAAGAAAGTAAAGTTATTTCTACTCTGCTTGCTTCTGGCAACGGTGTCCGCAGCCTTCGCCCAGAAGCAAACCGTGAAAGGCCATGTGGTCGATGACAAGGGCGAACCTGTGATTGGAGCCGTTGTTAAGACGGCCGACGGCAAGGTGGCGGGTGTCACCGACGCCGACGGAAACTTCTCCATCTCGCTGCCGAAAGGAAAAGGAGACATCACCGTGTCGGCCATCGGACTGAAAGAAACCCGATATACAGTCATGCCCGGTCATGCCGTGACCGTGAAGATGGGCATGGACGAGAAAATGCTTGACGAACTTGTGGTTGTTGGTTATGGTACCCAGAAGAAATCATCGCTCACCAGTAGTATCGAAGTCATCAAAGGTGACGACCTGACAAAGCTACCTACGACCAATATCGACCAAGCGCTAGCCGGTCAGGTGGCTGGTCTGTCGGTCATGACGCAGACCGGGGACCCCGGATCACCACGCGAATCCGTACTTAATATTCGTGCTGTAACCGGCGCGACAGCCTCTCCGCTGCTCGTTATCGATGGTGTCCCACGCTTTTCAGACAACACTTCTGAGGGCGAACAACGCCTCTCCGACCTCAACCCCGATGACATTGAGTCGATCTCTGTGCTGAAAGACGCGGCCGCTGCAGCCGTTTATGGTGTACGTGCGGCCAACGGCGTTATCCTCATTACGACCAAACGAAGCAAGAGCGAAGGCCGTGTGCGCATCAACTATCGCGGCCAGTACAACGTGACCGAGGCGACTCAACTGCCCAAATTCCTTAACAGCTACGAGTATGCCAAGCTCTACAACAGAGCCGTAGAGGGCGAAAGTCGCTACGAACCTTTTACCAATGAAGAATTAGAAATGCTCCGCACGCAGAGCAATCCCGACCAACTGGCCAACTCCAACATGCTCGACTACCTGAAAAAGCACGGCTCGAGCACGATGCACAACCTGAGCCTGTCGGGCGGCAACAAGTTCGTGCGCTACTATATCTCGGGAGCCTACAGCAACAATACCGGTCTTTACAGTGGAACAGGCACACGCCGACTTAATTACAGCACCAAACTCGATGCTACGTTGGCTCAAGGACTCACCCTTAGCCTCGACTTTACGGGCGTACGTTCGCACAACAAGAATACTAATTACTCCACGATCGAGCAGGCCTACCAGTACGATCCCACCCAGCCCCTCGTGCTCAGCAACGGCGAACTGGCCAGCGTGAGCGGCGGCAACCCTCTCATCAGCGTCTTCGGACGCGGCGGCTACGTGGAGAATACCATCAACATGCACACGCTCTCCACCCGGCTTACCTGGGAACTGCCCTGGATTAAAGGACTGTCGGTGTATGGCAAGTTCACGTCGGACAACAACGACTCTTATCAGGACAGGTTCAAGAAGCCCGTGGCCCTATATAAATATGATAAGAAGACGCAGCAGATCATGGTGGAGAAGAACTCCATTTATCCCAACGCCAAGATTTCGATGTACAACCAGGACCAGTTTATGGACAACAACCTCTATGAATTGGGACTCAACTACAACCAGACGTTTGGCCGCCATCACGTGACGGGACTGCTGGTGGGCAACTATCAGGAGTATCGCCATCGCACGCTTTACGCCACCAACAACAACCTGCCGGGCATTTATCCCGAAATATTCGGCAACGCCACCCAGGCCGACGCCCACGGCAACAAGAACAAGATACAGCGTCAGTCGTTCGTGGGGCGCGCCACCTACGGCTTCGCCAACCGCTACTTCGCCGAGTTCAACTTCCGTGTGGACGGTAGTGTCAAGTTCCACCCCGATCATCGCTGGGCGTTCTTCCCCTCGTTCTCGGCATCTTGGATCATGAGCAACGAGCCGTTCTTCAAGAGCTGGAGGCAGAGCGTGGTGAGCAATGTCAAGATGCGGGCCTCGACGGGTCTGCTGGGGCGTGACGGCGGTATCAGCGACTACAGCTATCTGCTCACCTATATCTACTCGCCCGGCAACGGCTACAATATCGGCGGCGTCCACCTGCCTTCGGTACAGCCCAACGGAAGCTACCCCAACCCCGAACTGGAATGGGAGAAGAGCCGCGACTACAACTTAGGACTCGACCTCGGTTTCTGGGACAACCGCTTCGGCATAACCTTCGAATACTACTGGCGCTACCGCACCAACCTCATCACAGCGGCCCCCGGTTATCTCTATCCGCACTCCACCGGCGTGGCCGGCGTACCCAACATGAACTACGGTAAGATCAAGGCCTGGGGCTACGACCTGACCGTTACCCACCGCAACACCGTCGGTCGCGACTTCCGCTACAACGTCGACTTCACGCTGTCGATGGGTCGCGACAGAATCATCGACTACGGCGACGAGACCAACGAGCTGGAAAACCTGCGTCGCAAGGGCCTTTCCACGGGCGACATCTTCCTCTACGAGGCCGACGGACTCTTCCAGACACAGGAAGAGATAGACCACTACAAACTCGACCAGAACGGTTCGTGGCAGGGCAAGAACTATGGTATCAAGCCCGGCGACATCAAGTACAAGGATCAGAACGACGACAACGTGCTCGACGACAAGGACCTCATCCACGTGAAGGCTTCGGCCTATCCTGACTTCAACTACGGTTTGAAGCTGGGTGCCGAGTGGAAGGGCTTCTTCTTTAACACGATGTTCCAAGGCGTGGCCGGCTATAAGCAGTACATCAGTGACAACTACTCGCTCGAAAACGGTACGCTGCAACGCTTTCAGGACTATCACCTGACCGACACTTGGACACCCGAGAACCCCAACGCCGCTTATCCGCGCGTCAAGATTACGCCGTCGAGCGACAACAACCGACTGAAGTCCACCTTCTGGCTGCGCGACAACAGCTTCGTGCGCTGGCGTTATATCAACATCGGCTACCGGCTGCCCCAGGCCTGGCTCAAGCATTTGGCCGTCAGTACGGTGCAGGTGGCCTTCACGGCCGGCAACCTCCACACCTGGAGTAAGCTCAAGCACATGGACCCCGAGTCGCACATGGGCTATCCCATCCAGCGTTCCTACGGTTTCAATGTGAACATCGGTTTTTAGTCGTTTCATCCTCAAAACATTTCAAACATGAAAAAATCATTCTTTCACAGATATCTGTCGGCCGGCTGTATGGCGCTGGCCGTCACGCTGACGCTCACCGGCTGCGACGCGCTCTTCGACGACGCGCCCGAAGACAAGCTCACCGACGAAAGCATTTGGACGAGCGAGAACCTGCTCGACGAATACACCATGGCCTGGTACAGCAATATGAACAAGGGGTGGTCGGCCCTGATGTCCACCTCGTCGTTCCTCGGCATGAAGTACATGTCGTACATCACGCCCGCCTTCTACTCCGACCAGACCACCTACGGCATGGCTAATTGGGTGAACTCAGGCGTGGGTGAGGAGATGGCGTCAAAGGAGAGCACCGTCATTCTCTACGGTCGCAACCGGTGGAAAGACTATTACACGCAGATACAGAGCGTCAACCGCTTGCTGGAGAACGCCGGCAAAATGCCCACTGCCTACCGACAGCGCATTCTGGGCGAGGCCCACTTCTTCCGCGGCTACTACTATTATATGCTGATGCGTCGCTTCGGCGGCGTGCTGCTCATCGACCACAACTACGACCCGCTGCACAGCGATGAGCGTTTCCCCCGTGCCAGTTATGAGCAGATGGCCGAATTCATCGCCCGCGAGGCCGATCTGGCTGCCGAAGCCCTACCCGTGAAGCACGACAACCGTAACACCGGACGCGTCACCAAGGGCGCGGCGCTCATGCTCAAGGCCAAGACCTACTTCTGGATGGGCAGTCCGCAGTTCCAGAACAAGTCGAAGGAGTACTACGGATTCACCGACGACAAGAGCCGCGAGTACATGCTCAAGGCCATAGAAGCCTACAAAGCCGTCGACGCGCTCGACGCCTACAGGCTCATGTCGGTGAGCGGCACCAAGGAAGCCGACATCGCGCAGAGCTATCACGACCTGTTCCTGCAGCACAACAACGCCGAGAGCATTCTGGAATACCAGCACGGCGAGTCGAGGCTGACCAGCGAGGGCGCCCACTCGCTCGACCAGATGGGCATGCCGCCCGTGCTGACGGGCACACAGTGTGCCTACTGTCCCACGCAGAACCACGTGGACGAATACGGCATGCGCGACGGTAAGCCCTTCGATCAGCAGAATCCTTACGCCAACCGCGACTATCGCTTCTACGCCAACGTGCTCTACGACGGCACCACGTTCCGCGACAGCCTGATGGAACTCCACTACGTCATCGACAAGACGGGGAAGGAAGTGGCCCAAAGCGGACTCACCAAATACGGCACGGGACGCAACAACGGCTTCACTCGCACAGGCTACTACATGCGCAAGTTCCTCGATCCCAAGACCTCTTATCCTTACAAGGACAACGAGGGCAGCAAGCAGGATTATCCCATTTGGCGTTACGCCGAACTGCTGCTCGACTACGCCGAGGCAGCTTTCCGCACCGGTGACGTCAAGACGGCCCTGGAGAAGGTGAACCTGGTGCGCCAACGTGTCCACATGCAGCCACTCGAAAGCGTTACGCTGGCGCAAATCCTGAACGAGCGTCGGGTGGAGATGGCTTTTGAGGAGACAACCTACTGGGACGAGATACGTCTGGGCACGGCCGTGAAAGATCTCAACGGCTCGACCAATCCGCTGCGCCTCATAAAGATTGTCTACCGTGCCGACGGCACCAAGACCTACGCCACCGAGGAACTGAAGAACCAGAAGGCCGAGCGGGCTTTCCGCGACTACCAGTACTACGGCCCCATTCCCTGGGACGAGGTGCGCTTTCAAGGTATAGAGCAGAATACCGGGTGGACGGAGAAATAAGAGGACGATTCCGATTAGCAGTCGCTCAACTCAAACATATATAAAACCACTTTTACACCCGTTTTTATTCTACCGGTGTAAAAGTGGCTCACTTGATCATTTGTGGGGATAAGTTTGCAAGTGATGAAATCTCCGGCTTCATCACTTTTAAGCCCATCCTCATTCTTGATTCAGCGTTTTTGTGATTTTGTCAGAAAAAACTACCTGATTTTAACACTTCCGCACCGCGTCATTTAGCTGCCGGCACACCGAAAAAGTCCTTCGTTTTGCCGATTTTCATCCCCTTTTACGTCCAAAGCTATGCTTTTATCGGCTCAAAGCATAGCGATGACGCCGCTAAAGCATAACTTTCAACCGCTAAAAGGGCCGCTATTATGGCCTAAAAGCATAGCGATTAAAGGCGAGAAAGTGAAGGGAAAGCACCTTGAAAATCGCAACATTTTGATAGCCAGTGTTTTATAAACTCGCTCTACAATCGCTTATTTGCGCCCAAGTCTTTTCTTTTTCAGAATAATGCCACTTTTTTGATGGTATATGTAAAGATTATTCAGGGTAAAGACATAAAAAAACCTACCCCGGCCCTCCCAAAGGGAGGGTGCACTAACTGAAAAGGGGGTGAAATGCTAAAAGGTAAGCTATCAAAGGCCGCAAGCGGGCAAGAAAGACATAAAGCTAAGTGGGAAGTGAGAAGTGGGAAATGAGAAGTGGGAAATGTAAAATGTGGAGTGCGAAAAAGTAAGCTGTCTACATTTCACACTCCACACCCTTCAGTTAGTTCTCCCTCCCTTTGGGAGGGCCGGGGTAGGTTTTTCTTATGTCAAAAAAACTGCATGAAACCTCTTTTATTAGCTTTGTCACTTGTAAATCTGTCCCCGCTAATTCTTTTGGATAATCATTAAAAATCCGTAAAATCAGCGCTTTATCAAAGACGCGGTCGGATAAATAGTGTTTTTATCGCTAACTTTGTGGCGTTTTTGTGAGTAATAGGTGCTTATCTAAACCTTTTACTCACAAATACTTTGAGTGGTTGCGTGGCGACCACGATCGAAAAGAATGTATATTTCAATGATACATATTTTTAGATGTTAGTCAAAACAATAAAGTTTTTAATTTTTTAGATGAACGTTATTACAAAAACAGTTCAATTGCCAGATGGCAGAACCATCTCGATTGAGACCGGAAAAGTTGCAAAACAGGCTGATGGCTCGGCGGTACTCCGCATGGGCAACACAGTGCTCCTCGCAACTGTTTGTGCAGCAAAGGAAGCAGTTCCGGGTACAGATTTCATGCCTTTGCAAGTAGATTATCGTGAGCAGTACAGCGCCGCGGGTCGTTTCCCCGGTGGTTTTACGAAGCGCGAAGGCAAAGCCAACGACGACGAAGTCCTCACTTCACGTCTCGTGGACCGTGCGTTACGGCCACTTTTCCCCTCAGATTACCATTGCGAAGTTTATGTACAGGTGATGTTGCTCTCCGCCGACGGCGTAGATCAGCCCGACGCGTTGGCCGGCTTCGCTGCCTCGGCAGCCATGGCTTGCTCCGACATCCCCTTTGACTATACGATTTCAGAGGTGCGTGTAGCACGTATCAACGGTGAATATGTCATCAACCCAACTTTCCAGCAGATGGCCGAGGCCGACATGGACCTGATGGTCGGTGCCACCAAAGACAACATCATGATGGTGGAAGGCGAAATGAAAGAAGTGTCGGAACTCGACCTGATCGGCGCGCTCAAGGCAGCCCACGAGGCTATCAAGCCGATGTGTGAGTTGCAAGACGAGCTGGCCAAGGAACTGGGCACCGACAAGAAGCGTGCGTATGACGATGAAGTAAACGACGAGGAACTGCGTCAGCAGATCAAGGATGAGCTTTATCAGTCGGCCTACGACATTAACCATCAGGCGCTGGAGAAGCAAGCCCGCCACGACGCTTTCGACCAATTATTGGCCGGATTTCTGGAGAAGTACGACGCGGCCCACGCCGACCTGTCGGAAGATGAACTCGAAGAGAAGCACGCCGAGGCCGGTCGTTACTACGAAGACGTGATGCGCGACGTGATGCGTCGTTGCATCCTCAACGAAGGTCTGCGCCTCGACGGACGTGCCACCGACGAAATCCGCCCCATTTGGAGCGAAGTGTCGCCGCTGCCCATGCCCCACGGAAGCGCGCTCTTCCAGCGTGGAGAGACCCTTTCGCTCTCTACCTGCACACTCGGAACCAAGCTCGACGAGAAGCTCGTTGACGATGTTCTGGTCAAGAGCTACCAGCGTTTCCTCCTCCACTACAACTTCCCACCGTTCTCTACGGGCGAGGCTAAGGCTCAACGCGGCGTAGGTCGTCGTGAAATCGGCCACGGTCATTTGGCATGGCGCGGTCTGAAGGGCCAGATTCCTGAGGATTTCCCCTACACCATCCGTCTGGTGAGCCAGATTCTGGAGTCTAACGGCTCTTCTTCAATGGCCACCGTATGCGCCGGAACCCTGGCGTTGATGGATGCCGGCGTTCCCATGAAGAAGCCGGTGAGCGGTATCGCCATGGGCTTGATCAAAAACCCGGGCGAAGAGAAGTTCGCCATCCTGAGCGATATCCTCGGCGATGAGGACCACTTGGGCGACATGGACTTCAAGACTACGGGTACACGCGATGGTCTGACCGCCACACAGATGGACATCAAGTGCGATGGTTTGAGCTTCGAAATTCTCGAAAAGGCACTCATGCAGGCCAAGGCCGGTCGTGAACACATCCTCAACAAGATGATGGAGACCATTTCTGAGCCACGCGCCGAGCTGAAACCGCAGGTTCCACGCATCGAAGCCTTCGAGATTCCGAAGGAGTTTATCGGTGCCGTGATCGGCCCCGGTGGCAAGATTATCCAGCAGATGCAGGAAGATACGGGTGCCACCATCACGATTGACGAGGTTGACGGCGTAGGCAAAGTGCAGGTTTCAGCGCCTAATAAGGAGAGCATAGAAGCCGCCATAGCCAAGATCAAGGCCATCGTAGCCATCCCCGAAATAGGCGAAATCTATGAAGGCACTGTACGTTCGGTTATGCCTTACGGTTGCTTCGTCGAGATTCTGCCGGGTCGTGACGGCCTGCTCCACATTTCTGAGATCGATTGGAAACGCCTTGAGACGGTAGAAGACGCCGGTATTAAGGAAGGTGATAAGCTCAGAGTGAAGTTGTTGGAAATCGATCCCAAGACCGGTAAGTACAAACTCTCTCGCCGTGTGCTCCTGCCGAAACCGGAAGGTTACGTAGAACGTGAGCGTCGCCCACGGCCCGAGCGTCGTCAGCGTCGCTTCGAACATCAATAAACTTATCTTTGAGCATTAATAGCTTAAAATAACAATCCCGGCGATTCATCAGTGAATCGTCGGGATTTTTCATTTCATAAACCGCCATGCGCCAGCCGTAGGGGCATGGGGAGGGGTCAATTCTTCAATCGGGCCTCGTCGGCATCGTAGCTGTCGAGCTTTTTCTCGAAATAGGCTTTGAAGTCGCTCCAACGATAGTAGGGTGCCATGTCGGTAGAGATGGGCAGCGTGGCCTCGTTCTCATTGCGCAGCACCTTAAAGATGACATCGGCGGTGTCGTCAGGATCGGCACCCGTCTTACGGTAGAAGACAAACTGGATGTTGCAGGCCATGGGAAAGATGTTGTAGTCGCACCACTTTTCCTGATCTATTTTTTCGAGATCGTTGATAGACTTGCCCAATCCGTCGAGGTCGAGGAGACAGGTGAGCGGCATGACCATCGTGTCGTGGCCGTAGCGCAGGGTCGCTCCGGGATGAGACAGGCGCAGGCAGCTGTCGGCCGTCTCGATGATATTGCGTAGCAGGTTGCGCTGGCTGAACGGCTGAATGCCACCGCTGAGCGGACTGCCGCCGTAGGAGATATACCACCAGGCGTTGTTGGTCTTCCAGTAGTTGTATATTTCGGTGTCGTTGAAGAGCGGCCACAGCGAAATCCGGTGGCGCAGTTCGGTACTCTGAACGTTGCTCGCGTTCTTGAGCAACTTGCCGAAGAGATTCTTGGCGTCTACGTTTTTCTTCCAGTATTCTTTATCGTTGAAGAGCAGGTTCATCACGCGGTCGGGCTTGATATACTTCTTCTTGAAAGACGAGAAAATCTTCTTGATGTCGTCGGTGTTCTTCCTGGCCTGCAGTTTCTTGTCCTCCAAGTTCATGTAGTACATGTCGTGGTAGCTGGCGTCGTGCGAGATTTGCAGTTGCGGATTGACCAGCAGCAGCTGTTGCAGCGCGTTTTCCATGGAGAGGATGCAGCGGATGACCACCGTACTCTTGGCATCGATGTTCGTCGGACCTGCGAAAACTTCCGGGAAATTGCGAATCATGCGCAGCGCGATTCCTTTGTGCTGCTCGGCTCCACGCTGTGTCAGTTCGCCATAACGGTCGCGCGCCGCGTCGTCCAACAACTGCATTTTGCGCAACACATCCTTACCCGTGGCCGTCAGTTTGCCGGCTTTGTCGGCCTCTTTCAATATGGCTACCGGTTCGGTATAGTCTTTCGGATCGATGAGCCATCGCGAACCGTGGCGTCCATAGTGGCTTATATAATAAGGTATATAGCCTTCGGGCGTCGGCGTAAGCTGACCGGTAGAGCCGGGATAGGCCCAATAGGCGTCGGCCGCCATGTCGCGGTTGTTCTTAAAGTCCTGTCTTGGGTTTTGGGCGAACAGCGTCGCCGCGCAAGCTAAAGCCAAGGAAAATGATAGAAGTTTTTTCATTGTGATTAAGTTATTGAATGATTAATAGATGCTGCTGACGAATGAGCCTAATACTTGAAAGAGCTTCCGCCCAGAAACTCGCGCAGCAGACTGGTGGGCGGAAGGTCCTTGTAGGGCAACGGCGTGAAATGATGCAGAAACTTGAGCAGGCGATAGGCCTCGCTATATTCCTCGCAGTTCTCCGGCACCTGCTGCAGCAGTGGCTCGGCCTGCGTCTTGATGACCGCCAGCTCATAGAGCATGGCCGAATTGAACATTGCGTCGGCGTTCTCCTGATAGGGGAATATCCACTTGTTTTCGCCCGCCCTGACACTGGGCCAGCGACGGATGGTCTCCCGGGCGTTCACGCCACGATACTTATAGTCGCGGATGATGCGACGCAGAAGGCGGTTGTCGGTGGTAGGGATGTAGTTGTGGTCGTCGAGGAGGATGGTCGTGAGCGCCGAAGCATACACCCTGAACTTCCGCGACTCGGGTATCCGCGCCGTCAGTTCGGGATTGAGGGCGTGGATTCCCTCCACGATGAGCACGTTGTTGTCGGCCATGCGCAGCCGCTTGCCGCCCTTTTCGCTCCGTCCCGTTTGGAAGTTATATCTCGGGAGCAACACTTCCTCACCTCGGAAGAGCGCCTGAAACTGCCGATTGACAAGCTCCAGGTCGAGCGCGTATATGCTTTCATAGTCGTAATCGCCATTTTGGTCTTTCGGAGTGATTTCCCGGTCGACGAAATAGTCGTCGAGCGAAATCTGCAACGGCTTGATACCATTGGCCAAAAGCTGGATGGAGAGGCGCTTGCACGTGGTGGTCTTGCCCGATGAGGACGGCCCCGCCAGCAGCACGAGCTTCACTTCGGGTCTCGAAGCAATCTGATCGGCGATGGAAGCAATCTTCTTCTCCTGCAAGGCCTCGCTCACGTTGATGATATCGGTGGCATGTCCGGCGGCCACCGCTTCGTTGAAGTCGCCCACGGTGCTCAGTCCCAGGATGCGCTGCCAAGCGTGGTGCTCCTTAAAGATATCGAACATCTTGTCCTGCCGGGTCATCTCGGGCAGCACTCCGGGGTCGACGGGCGACGGGATGCGCAACAGCAGTCCGTCGTAATAAGGCTCCAAGCCGAAGAGATAGAGCTGCGACGTGTTGGTGAGCAGGGCCCCATAGAAATAGTCCACGTAGTCGTCGATCTGATAATAAGGCGTATAGAGCGCGCCCGAGCTGCTGAGTAGTTTCACCTTCGCCTCGTCGCCTTTCTCCCGAAACATGGCCTGCGCCTCCTCCGTTAGCACCTCGTAGCGGTGAACAGGCACGCGGGCGTCGATGATTTGCTGCATGCGCTGTCGAATCCTGTCCGCGTCGGCCGTAGTGACAGCATGGTCGAGCTTCAGGTTCACGTAGTAACCGTTCGACACGGGAATATCGATCACGACCTTGGCGTTGCGGTACAGGTCGTGAACGGCCTTACAAAGCACGAAGAACAGCGTGCGGGTATAGTTGCGTGAAGCTGAGGGTGACCGCATATCAAGAAACTCCACCGTCTTGCTGCGGTACAGACGATAGTGCATGCCTTCCACTTTATTGTTGACCTTGGCGCAGATAGGACCGTAAGGCATATTCAGATGAAATTCCCGGAAAGCGTCAGAAAGTGAACTGCCAATCGCTATGTTTAGAGTTTTTTTATTATTTTTGCAACAGATTTGTATTACTTGTTTCATTCATATTGTCTGATTAAAAGCTCATTAGGGTTAATGAATGTAAAGTTAGTAATAATTATCGACTTGCTGATTGCTAATTAGATAAAAATATGTCGATTTGGATTTTTTTTAAACTTATTGGTGCGCTGGCCCTCTTGATGTTCGGTATGAAGTCGATGAGCGACAGTCTCCAGAAGATGGCGGGGCCGCAGTTGCGACACATTTTGGGCGCCATGACCACCAACCGATTCACCGGTATTCTCACAGGAACCTTTATTACAGCAGCCGTTCAGTCGTCAACAGCCACGACCGTGATGACCGTTAGCTTTGTCAACGCGGGACTATTGACGCTCGTTCAGGCCATTTCGGTCATCATGGGTGCCAATATCGGAACCACGCTTACAGCTTGGATCATGAGTGCCGGCTTCTCTTTCAACATTACCGATTTCGTATGGCCGGCCTTTTTCATCGGTATTATTCTTATCTATTCCAAAAAACGCAAGCTCATCGGCGACTTTCTCTTCGGCATTTCGTTCATGTTTCTGGGTCTGGGCACATTGCGTCAGGCCGGTATCGACATGGACCTGGCCCATAATCAGCCCGTACTCGACTTCTTCGCTTCGTTCGATCCCAACAGCTTCGTCACCACCATCGTCTTCCTGCTCATCGGCAGCGTGCTGACGATGTGTGTACAGAGTTCGGCCGCCATCATGGCCATTACGATGATTCTGTGCTCCACGGGCGTGTTGCCCATCTATCAGGGTATCGCGCTGGTGATGGGCGAGAACATCGGAACGACTGTGACATCCAACTTAGCCGCGCTGACGGCCAACACGCAGGCCCGACGGGCAGCCCTGGCCCACATGTTCTTCAACGTTTTCGGCGTGTTGTGGGTGTTACTCATCTTCAAGCCCTTCGTCAATATGGTGTGCGGCTGGGTGGGCTACGACGTCGACATGGCCAAAAGCGCGCCCGGCTTCTTAGCCAACGCGGCCAAACTGAGCTTCGTACTGGCCGCCTTCCACACGTCGTTTAACCTGGCCAACACCTGCATCTTAGTGGGTTTCATCCGCTGGATCGAGAAGTTCGTGTGCTGGGTCATCAAGCCCAAGGCCAACAAGGACGAGGAAGACTTCCGTCTGCGCTTCATTCAGACAGGTATCATGAAGACGCCCGAGCTCTCCGTGCTTGAGGCACAGAAGGAAATCGGATGCTTCGGCGAACGCATACAGCGCATGTTCGGCATGGTGATGGAACTGTTAGTGACGAAAGACAACGAGGCTTTCGTCAAACTCTTCACCCGCATCGAGAAGTATGAGAGTATCAGCGACAACATGGAAATAGAAATCGCCAAGTACTTAGACCAGGTGAGCAACGCCCACTTGAGCGACGAGACGAAGGGAAAGATCAGAGCCATGCTGCGCGAAATCAGCGAGATAGAGAGTATCGGCGACAGTTGTTACAATCTGGCGCGCACCATCAACCGCCGCCATTCGGGCAAGGAAGACTTCACCGCCGAGCAGTATGAGCACATCCATCAGATGTTCGGACTCACCAACGACGCGCTGACGCACATGAACGTCATGTTCGTCAAGAGCCGCGAGACCATCGATGCCAACGCGTCGTTCAATATCGAGAACGAAATCAACAACTATCGCAATCAGCTGAAGACCCAGAACATCAGCGACGTAAACGAACATCGCTACACCTATGCCATCGGTACGATGTATATGGACATCATCGGCGAGTGCGAAAAGCTGGGCGACTATGTAGTCAACGTGGTGGAAGCCCGCATGGGCACACGCCAGCACGCTGCCTAAACGGCCGTCAGCGAAATAAAAGACCGATTGTTTTGCGTTTCCGTTTCTTTACCGTAACTTTAGCCGCATGAAGCTGCGGATACATTTCAGTCATCGGGAAGAGTTGTGGAACGCGTGGAGTCACGCCTCCGGAATCCTCATCGGCGCAGTGGTAGGAGCCATATTCCTTTATATGTGCTTCACCCACGGCAACGGTTGGGCTACCGCAGGCGTGATTCTTTATTTATTCGGCATGCTCATGTCGTACATCGCCTCGACGGCCTACCATGCTCTTTCGGCCTGGAGCAAGTGGAAAGAGCGGCTGCGACGGTGGGACCATGCCGCCATATATTGGCACATCGCCGGCAGCTATTCGCCCATCACGCTCATCGCACTGCGTGAACAAGGTTATTGGGGTTGGAGCCTGTTCGTGTTCATCTGGCTGTGTGCCTTGGTGGGAACGGTGATGAGTTTCGTCAACCTCAAGGATCACAGCCTTCTCGAAACATCTTGTTTCGTGGGCATGGGGCTGAGCGTGCTCGTGGCTTTCAAGCCTTTGGTGGATACACTCTCCACGGCCGACTTCATCTGGATTGTGGCCGAAGGTGTCTGCTACATCACCGGCGCCGTATTCTACACCATCAACAAGCGCAAATACATGCACACCGTGTTCCATTTTTTTGTCCTTGCGGGCAGCATTTGCCATATCATCGCCGTATGGGGGATATTGGTTGATAAGTTGCTTCCAAATTAATCGTTGACAAACAGCACCTTATCAACTTTTAGCAGCCTAATCAGGTCAAAACAGATACGGAGACAGAACGTAACACACCACGCCTCAACGGCCCACGTCAAATAAAAAAACACGGAAATAGAACCTTTGACAAAAGGTTAGAATATAAAAAATCTGTCACAAAAACGGCCTCTGAAAATTACTCCTGTTCGCGATAAGTTTTTTCTAAAACAGCTCCAATTTGTCAATTGCTTTATATGGATGAGCACCGTAGCTACTCGTCTTCTTCTATCTGCTCCTTAAGTTGTCTGATAGTTTCCTGTACTTGATTATACTCCTCAACTTCCATCGAATAAGTAATTTCTTCAAAGTTCTTGTCAATGAAGAAAAAGGTATTGCCAATCAAAGTATTGCCAGCGTTATTGTCCGCACGATAATTGTGCATTGCTTTGTAACCAATGAATTTAGGCTCACTTTGCAGCATCGTTGCAACTTTCTCATACAGTTTTCTACCTTTCGTCTTTAGTTTCTCTATTTTAGCGTTGGCTTCTTCATACTCCTCTTTTACTTCTTGATATTGATTTCGTTCATAAGCAGACATGTATGGACCGCTCCATAAAGACATGGAAGACTTAGCGTTTTTAACTTCAGACTCTAATGTTTCAAGTTCTGTTTCCATTTTTCCAAGTTCTGCCAATTCCCCCAAAAACACAGGATCGTCGTATGGTGCGAATGCACTATCTATTTTTGTCTCAACAGGCTTGTAAGTTTCTGGTTTATAAAGCGACTTTTTTAAGTTTTCTTTGATTAAAGTCTCTGCCTTTTGTTCAGGCGACTGACTACAAGCCACTGTTACTAAAGCGGCAAGTACCACATAAAAGATTCTTTTCACAATCATTAGTGTTTATTTGACAATTCTGGTATATTTTATGATTCAAATGCAAACATACTAATTATTTCTAATATTGTGTGCTTTGTATTAACGATTTATGAAAAATAATTGCCCTTTTATTGTAGATTCCATATTTTTAAATTTATAATTTTATCCTTTCCCATTTAGCATGCTCCCCATTGTTATATACACACAACACGGGCTAAACTTCTCTCGCCCGAATATTTTTTATATTGGTGAGAAATTCATTATATTCCGGCCTTTTTGCGTTCACTCCTGACTCCGTGATTTTGTTAGAAAAAATCGCATTATTTTAACACTTCCGCAACACGTCATCCAGCTGTCGGCATGGCGAAAAATCCCTTTGATTTACCGATTTTTATACCCTTTTACGTCCAAAGCTCTCCTTTTACCGGCTCAAAGCATAGCGATTACCCCGCTAAACCATCGCTTTTAGCCGGTAAAAGGGCTGCGATGACGGCCTGAAAGTATAGCTATTAAAGGCGAAAAAGCGATAGAAAAACACCTTGTTAATCGCAACACGTTGTTAATCAGTATTTTATAAATATGCTCTACAATCGCTTATTTGCGCCCATCTCTTTTCTTTTTCAGAATAATGCCACTTTTTTGAGGGTAGATGTAAAGATTATTCAGGGTAAAGACATAAGGACAGATTTTCCTCATTGCAGTTTTTTGACATAAAGACATAAGGACATGTTTTTCTTATGTCTTTATGTCAAAAAACTGCAATGAGGAAAAACATGTCTTTATGTCCTTAAAAATAAGCCAAGGCGGAACGATAGGTTTATTTAAAGATTCCCATAAAATAAATGCTGCCCGACGTATTCTCCGTAATGATGTAGATAAAAGGACGGTTGGCGTGGAACTCGACCGTAGGAATATAACTGGTCGTCTCCCCACCACCGCTTACGGTTATCGTTGTGCCCTCTGTGCCCTTCTCATTTACATCAATGGTGCATTTCTGTCGGAAAAGGCTAAGGAAAGTATCGATGTCGCTCAGCCGAGAGAAGTCGGCCTTATGCGAGTCGAACATGTCATTCATGCCCAAAGCCTTCAGTATCGACGGCATATCGATACTGTATTCCGCGGTGAATTTGGGCAACTGAACGTCTACCTGATAGGCCCGCATCGCCATCATCGTTTCCTGCCAGTCGGCGCTTTTGATGGAACCGAGCACCTCTTCTGTCGTTACACCCTCCTTGGGCAACAACACTTCCATGCTATAACCGTTGTTGCCATAACTCAGATGAAGCATGTCGAACTTGGGGAAAGAGCCATAAAGAAAATTCTCCTTCGTCTGCATCATGTCTACTTTATCCCTTTTTCCATCGGCATGAGTGAACGATTGTTTAGATGTTTTCTTGCGAGCAAATTCATTTTGCCATATTCCTTTGAAATAAATGGCGTTGAGTGCCATCAGTTTTGTACCGGGACTCACATTATCTATATCTATGATATGGGGTATCTTGCCCTTTGTCTTTTCGTTTGACCAGCCATTGACTTCGTTAACGACAGCCTGTCGGTTTTTGAAATCCAGATTCTTTGTTTCCGCGCCGAAAACCTTTTGCATGGACTTCACGTATTCGCTCTTAAATGGAAACGACTTGTCCATGAAGAGTCCGTTGGCAATGTTGACTTCCGTGCTTGCGTCAATCTTCGGAGCTCCGTCGATGAGCCTGTTGCAAACCGTGTTCATGCTCGCCTCATCGTCATAATGAAGGGCACTGAGAATCTGTCGTTGAGTCTCGTTGGCGCTTCCATTCTCGAGCATGGCCAGCACGTACGTAGCGCTCAAAGGCGAAATCAGAAAGTTGTTCTTCGGGCTCTGTCCCATCACTTCGCGCGACAGATCGAAAGCGAAGTTGTTGTTGGCTTTCACCTGCTGCCGTTCGGCTTCCGTGAGGTCTATCTTTATCAGGGGTGGCACCGGCCGATTCGTAGCAGTATAACCATCGTCGGAACAGGAAGCAAAGGCAAACAATGCGAACGCTGTCATAGAAATAATCGTTAATTGTTTCATGATTATATGGTTTTAGAATATGTTAATAATGTCTTTCCTGTTAAGTAATATAGTTGCTTTTTCATTAGTTAGTAAGAGTTGATTATTGATATTATTGTAATAGTCTCAATAGCAAAA
The DNA here is from genome assembly GCF_017426725.1 of Prevotella illustrans. Classification (GTDB taxonomy): domain Bacteria; phylum Bacteroidota; class Bacteroidia; order Bacteroidales; family Bacteroidaceae; genus Prevotella; species Prevotella illustrans. The sequence goes on from NZ_JAERMS010000027.1 coordinate 29,378, forward strand.
ATAGCTGAATTAATGATAGCTACCAAATAAATTCTATTTATATATGTGAGCTTGAAGTTTAAAAAAGTTATTTAAGCCCCTTTTTAGTATAAAAGATGAACCGAATCTGTTTAAAGACCGGCGCAAAAGCCCACGTATGCACAACTGTATCGTGCGCGTACTTGTATGAATAAATAAAGCTTGATACCTTTGCAATGTCGAAAGGAAAGAACGACAGAAATGAAGTTCGGCGACGAAGAAAGCAGATGAGGATAAACAAACTACACAACAATAATAATACCAAAGAAAAAACACATGAAAAAAGAAAACACACAACAATGCAGCCGATTGAGGCTGACGCCACATTTCACGCTCAACGAAATGGTACGGTCTGAGACGGCTCGTCGAAATCATGTCGACAACACGCCTTCGTTGGAAGCGATTCACAATCTGCAAATGCTCTGTCTGAAAGTGCTTGAGCCGCTTCGCAAGGAGTTTGGGCCCATCCGCGTGACAAGCGGCTACCGCAGCGAATGGCTCAACAGAATGGTGGGAGGAGCCGTTCAGTCGCAGCACCTCTTCGGCGAGGCGGCCGACATCCACATTCCCAATCGGAAAAAGGGCGTGGAAATGCTGGAGTTCATCTTCATGACGCTGGAGTTTGATCAATTACTCTTCGAGCACAACCTGCAGGGAGCCGAATGGATTCACGTGAGCTACCGCGAAGAACACAACCGAGGAATCATGATTCCTTATTACAGGGGGAATTAGAAACGAGGAATGTGATATGCGGAATTGAAGGATAGCGAAGACTTCGTTTTATATTAACCAATTATTTATTAACCTTTTAATTATTAACAACTTAAACAATTATTATTAACCATTTAAACCATTATTTATTAACCATTTAATTATTAACAACTTAAACAAATCAAAACATTATGGCAGTAAATTACAAAATGTATCAGGACAATCGTAAGGAAAGCAAGACCAAGGGCAAGTGGTTTGCCCGTGCCATTCACAACGGCGTAGTAGAAACCAAGGAACTGGCCGCCATCATCGAGCGCAACTGCTCCATGAAAAAGAGTGACGTGCAGGCCGTGCTGACAGAGTTGACCGAGGTGATGACCGACATGTTGCAACGTTCCATACGCGTGAAACTCAACGGATTAGGCAGTTTCAAGATTGGAATCTCTACACGTGCGGCCGAGTCGGTGAAAGAATTCTCGTTGGAAAAGAACCTGAAGAACGTTCACGTGCTCTTCCAGCCCGAAGTGAAAGTTGACCGTTCAAACAAGGCGCGTACGAAAGCCCTGTTGTCAGGGATGGAATTGCGCGAAGCCACCAAGCATGACGGAACCAAGGGAAACAAGACAACGACCACCAAACCCGGTAGCACACCCGGCTCAACAGAGGAAGGAGGCAACTAATGGCAAAGGCGAATCTAAAATCATGGAAACTCATTATCAAAGTGATCATTGCGATGGCTACGGCCTTGCTCGGCGCTTTGGGTATGGATAGCCTTGGAAATCAATAGACAATAGGGCCACCGGCGGGCGGCTCGAAGGTTATCTCGAATGACTGATTATTGGGCGGGTTTGTGAAAATCCGCCCAATTTTTTGTATTCCTTTCTGGGATATTTCTCACTAATAATATGTATCTTTGCATCCATCACCACATATTATATAACGGAAAATAAAATAACGCAATCATAAAATGGATTATAATTTCAGAGACATTGAAAGTAAATGGCAACAGAAATGGGCCGAACAGAAAACTTACCATGTTGTTGAAGATGAGAAGAAGAAGAAATTCTACGTGCTCAACATGTTTCCTTATCCGTCGGGTGCCGGACTCCATGTGGGCCATCCATTGGGATACATCGCTTCAGACATCTACGCCCGCTACAAGCGGCTGCGTGGATTCAATGTCCTGAACCCCATGGGCTACGACGCCTACGGCCTTCCGGCCGAGCAGTACGCCATTCAGACGGGGCAACATCCGGCTAAAACGACGGAAGAAAACATCGGCCGATACCGCAAACAGTTAGATAAGATAGGCTTTTCGTTCGACTGGGATCGCGAGGTGCGTACCTGTGACCCCGATTATTACCACTGGACGCAGTGGGCTTTTGTGCGTATGTTCAAGAGTTATTTCTGCAACGACTGCCAGAAAGCCCGTCCCATCGACGAGCTGGTGAAGCGTTTCGAGACGCAAGGCACCGAAGGACTCAACGTGGCGCAGAGCGAAGAACTGCGGTTTACGGCCGAAGAATGGCAGCAGATGAGCGAGGTGGAGAAGCAGCAGACGCTGATGAACTACCGCATCGCCTATCTGGGCGAAACGATGGTCAACTGGTGCCCGGGCTTGGGAACAGTGTTGGCCAACGACGAGGTCGTAGACGGCGTGAGCGAGCGTGGCGGCTATCCCGTGGTGCAAAAGAAAATGCAGCAATGGTGCCTGCGCACGTCGGCCTACGCGCAACGATTGCTCGACGGACTCGACACCATCGACTGGACGGAATCTATCAAGGAAACGCAACGCAACTGGATTGGCCGCTCCGAAGGTACCGAAATGGAGTTCAAGGTGGCCGACAGCGAGAAGCATTTCACTATTTTTACAACGCGTGCCGACACCATTTTCGGCGTGACGTTCATGGTATTGGCACCTGAATCTGAACTGGTAGACGAACTGACGACGCCGGAGCAGCGGGCTGAAGTGGACGAATACTTGGCCTATGTGAAGAAGCGCACCGAACTGGATCGTATGAGCGACCGCAAGGTGACGGGCGTATTCAGCGGCAGTTATGCCGTTAATCCGTTCACGGGCGATAACATTCCTATCTATATTGCCGAATATGTGCTGGCCGGTTACGGCACGGGAGCCATCATGGCAGTGCCTGCCCACGACAGCCGCGACTATGCTTTTGCCAAGCATTTCAACCTGCCCATCATCCCGTTGATCGAGGGTGCCGACGTCAGCGAAGAGAGTTTCGACGCCAAGGAGGGCACGGTGATGAACTCGCCGAAAGCCGGTAGCGTGGCATTCGACGGTTTCAGCCTGAACGGACTGACCGTGAAAGAAGCCATTGCCACGACCAAGGAGTTCGTGAAGAGCCACGGATTGGGCCGCGTAAAGGTGAACTACCGCCTGCGCGACGCCATCTTCTCGCGTCAACGCTACTGGGGCGAGCCGTTCCCCGTATATTATAAGGATGGCATGCCGCAGATGATACCCGAAGAATGTCTGCCTTTAGAGTTGCCCGACATCGAAACCTACAAGCCCACCGAGACGGGCGAACCGCCGTTGGGACGCGCTAAGCGATGGGCATGGGACGAGAAAAACCGGGAAGTAACGGAGACCTCGCGCGTCGACAACGTTTCTATTTTCCGATTGGAACTGAACACCATGCCGGGCTTCGCGGGCAGTTCGGCTTATTACCTGCGCTATATGGACGCCCGCAACACGACGGCCCTCGTGGGAAAAGCGGCCGACGACTACTGGCAAGACGTGGATCTCTACGTCGGTGGCACAGAGCATGCCACGGGACACCTTATTTATAGTCGCTTCTGGAACAAGTTCCTGTTCGACTGTGGCGTAAGTTGCAAGGAGGAACCTTATCGCAAACTCGTCAACCAAGGTATGATTCAGGGTCGCTCCAACTTTGTTTACCGTGTCAATAAGTCGGCCGAGGAAGTGGCATCGTCGGCTCCTGTCTTTGTTTCTTTCGGACTGAAAGACCAATACGACACCACGCCGATTCATGTCGACGTGAATATCGTCGACAACGATGTGCTCGACGTGGAGACGTTCAAGGCTTGGCGACCCGAATACAACGACGCCGAATTTATCTTGGAAGATGGCAAATACATCTGCGGATGGGCCGTTGAGAAGATGTCGAAGTCGATGTTCAACGTTGTCAACCCCGATATGATCGTCGAAAAGTATGGTGCCGACACGCTTCGCCTGTACGAAATGTTCCTCGGTCCGGTAGAAGCCAGCAAGCCTTGGGACACCAACGGCATCGACGGTTGCCACCGTTTCCTACGTAAGTTCTGGAACCTCTACTTCGATAACCGTACCGGCGAGCGTGTCGTCAGCGACGAGGAGCCGTCAAAGGACAGTCTCAAGAGCCTGCACAAGCTCATCCGAAAGGTGACCGAAGACATCGAGAAATTCTCCTACAACACCTCTATCTCGGCCTTCATGATTGCCGTCAACGAGCTGGGACAGCAGAAATGCCACAGCCGCGTACTGCTCCGCGACCTCATTGTCCTTATCGCGCCGTTCGCTCCGCATGTCGCCGAAGAACTATGGGAGCAGCTGGGCGAGACCGGTAGCGTGTGCGACGCCGCATGGCCCAGCTGGAACGCCGCCTACCTGGCCGAAGACGAGACGCAGCTGACCGTCAGTTTCAACGGCAAGGCCCGCTATCAGAAACGCTTCCCCGCGGACGCTTCCGACGAACAGATACGTCGGTCAGTCCTTGAAGACGAGCGAAGTCTGAAGTATTTGGAAGGCAAGACTATCGTCAAAGTAATCATCGTACCCCGGAAAATCATCAACATCGTTATCAAATGATGCGCAATCTTCAAATTTGGAACGAGACTAAGGACTACTTGTTCATCACTCTTGGTCTCATTTTATACACCATTTCGTTCACCGTTTTTCTCATGCCCTACCAGATTGTGGCCGGCGGCGTGACAGGTTTGGCAGCCATTATCTACTATGCTACGGGCTTCCGAATAGAAAACACTTACATCATCATCAACTTGGCGCTGCTCGGCGTGGCACTCAAAGTGCTTGGATTCAAGTTTATGATGAAGACCATCTACGCTATCTTCACCCTTTATTTCCTCTTGATCATTGCCCAGGACATCATTCCGAAGCAACCCAACGGCCTGCCCATCAAGCTGTTGGGCGAAGGACAGGACTTCATGTCGATGGTGATAGGCTGTGTCATCACGGGTGTGGCGTTGGCCACGGTGTTCCTGCATAATGGTTCTACGGGAGGCACGGATATTATCGCGGCGTCCATCAACAAGTATCACAACATTTCGCTGGGCACCGTCCTGATCGCCGTCGACTTCTGTATTATCGGCAGCTGTATGTTCTTTCCGCAGTTTGGAACCTACGTGGAACGCGCCCACAAGGTGATGTTCGGTCTTTGCGTGATGACGCTTGAGAATTTCTCGCTCGACTATGTGATGAACGCTCGCCGCGAATCGGTGCAGTTCATGATCTTCTCACGCAAGTATATGGAGATAGCCGACGAAATCGGTACGCAGACAAACCACGGCGTCACGATACTCGACGGGCACGGCTGGTACACGGGTCAGGACGTGAAAGTGCTGTGCGTGTTGGCCAAGAAAAATGAGAGCACGGAGATATTCCGTATGATCAAGATGATAGACCCCTACGCCTTCGTCAGCCAAAGCAGCGTCATCGGCGTATACGGTGAGGGCTTCGACGAAATGAAAGTGAAGGTGAAGAAGAAAGAGATAGAAAAGAAATGAAAATAGTTTTCGCGACGAACAACAAGCACAAGCTGGAAGAGATTCGGGAGATACTCGGCGGCGAGTTTGAAATCTTGTCATTGAAAGACATCGGCTGCGACGTAGACATCCCCGAAACGGGCGACACGCTCGAAGCCAATGCCCGCCAGAAGGCCGAATATGTCTTCGAACGCTACGGCCTCGACTGCTTTGCCGACGACACGGGACTGGAAGTGGAAGCCCTCAACGGCGCGCCGGGCGTGCACAGCGCCCGCTATGCCGAAGGCACCGACCACGACAGTCGTGCCAATATGGCCAAGCTGTTGCGCGAGATGGAGGGGAAGACCAACCGCAAGGCTCGCTTCCGCACGGTTATCTCGCTCATCCAGCGCGTTGCCGACAACCCTCGCGGCCGCGAACAACGGTTTGAGGGCATCGTAGAAGGTCATATCAGCACCTCGCCGCACGGCACGGAAGGTTTCGGTTACGATCCTGTCTTTGTGCCGGAAGGCTACGACGAGAGTTTCGCGCAACTAGGCGAAACCGTCAAAAACACCATCAGCCACCGGGCGAGAGCCGTCAAGAAATTGGTAGCGTTTTTAAGTTGACGAGTTGTTAGTTGACGAGTTGACAAGTTATTTGCTATTCTATAACAAACCAACAACTCGTCAACTAACAACTTGTCAACTCGTCAACTAACAACTCGTCAACTTTTAAAAACCAACATGTCAACTCGTCAACTTCGATTCATCCTGGCAGCATTGCCGCTTTTCCTTTGTCCGGTGCTCCGTGGCATGGCGCAGACAGGCACCTGGCGGGCTTATCCCGCCTACCACGACATACAACAAGTGGAGCAGATCGGCACAACGCTCTACGTGAGAGCCTCGGGCGGACTCTATTCCTACAACCGCAACGACCGGAGCATACAGACTTTCGACAAGACGCGCGGCCTGAGCGACTGCGACATCGCCCACATCGGCTACAACGCTGTGGCCCGACGGCTCGTCATCGTCTACACGAACCAGAACATAGACCTGCTCGACCGGCAGGGCGACGCCATCAACCTGAGTGCCTACCACACCGCCACCGTAACGGGCGACAAAACCGTCTACGGCCTCTACACCCACGGCGAACACACCTATCTCTGCACGGGCTTCGGCATTGTGAAGCTCAATGCCCGCAAGGCGGAAATCAGTGAGACCTACCATCTCGGTTTCCGCGTCGACGATTGCTACATCGAAGGCAGCCGATTTTATGCTGCCAGCTCCACCAACGGACTTTATTCGGCTCCACTCACGGCCAACCTGCTCGACAAAGCCAACTGGCAACGCACGGGCGATTACACCCCGCGACCCAAAACCATCGACCCGCAGCTGCTGGCCGAGGTGCGGACGCTGAGTCCGGGAGGCCCACGTTACAACAATTTTCATCAACTGACTTGGACCAACGGCCGACTCTATGCCACGGGCGGCGGCTTCAACTACCTGGTCGACGACGGAACGCCGGGCATGGTACAGCAGATGGAGGGCCGTAGCGAGACATGGTCGCTCTTCGACGAGCATGTGAAGGAGAAGACCGGACTGAACTTCGTGGCCTCGGAAGCCTTGGCCATCGACCCCACCGACACGGCTCGTATAGCCGTAGGCGCCCGCAGTGGCCTCTTCCTGTTTGACCACGGCAACATCAAGAACGCGTTCACGAGTAGCAATAGCGAACTCTCGACAGTGATCAATCCCGACTATACGATCATCTCGGCGCTCACCTTCGACAGCCAGGGGAGCCTATGGCTGCTCAACAGCTATTCGCCCGACCGCAACCTCATCGAAATCAAGCCTACGGGCGAATGGGTATCACACTTTCAGCAAGGTCTTATGGACGGCGACCACAGCTTTTATTTCATGCGCAACGCCTTTTTCGACACTCGCAATCGCCTCTGGTTTGTCAATTCCCACTGGGGACTGCCCGCCCTGATTTGCTACACGCCGGCGACTGACGCCCTGAAAGTGATTCGTAATTTTGTCAACCAAGACGGCCGTACACTCGCCGTCACCTTTGTCCGCAGTGTCGTAGAAGACCGCGAGGGCAATCTCTGGATTGGCACCAACGTCGGCCCACTTGTGCTCGAAGTCGAAGAAGCGGAGAAAGAGAATCCCGTATTCACTCAGGTGAAAGTGCCCCGTGGCGACGGCACCGACCTTGCCGACTACCTGTTGAGCGGTGTCGACATCTCCTGCATGGCCATCGATGGCGCCAACCGTAAATGGATGGGCACCAACGGCAACGGCGTCTATCTCGTCAGCGCCGACAACATCCATGAGGTTCACCACTTCACGAGCATCAATAGTCCGCTACTCTCCAATACCATTGAGAGCATGGCCATCGACGGGCGGACGGGACGTCTCTTTATCGCCACCGACAAGGGCCTCTGCTCCTATGTTACCGACGCCACGCAACCGGCCGACGAGATGCGGGCCGACAGTGTATATGCCTACCCCAACCCCGTCAGGCCCGACTATACAGGTCCCATCACCATCACCGGACTGAGCTACGACGCCGACGTGAAGATCGTCACAGTCAACGGCACCCTCGTTCATCAGGGCCGTAGTCTGGGTGGCAGTTATACCTGGGACGGACGCGACCGCCAGGGGCGACGCGTAGTTAGCGGCGTCTATACGGTGCTCACGGCCACCCACGACGGCCGGAAAGGAACGGTATGCAAAATCGCCATCGTCAGATAACGCTGGCCGTTACGGCCCTTTTCACGTTGGTTCAGCTGCTACTGCTGGCCCATTATGGCTATACGCCCTATCCCGACGCCGAAGGCTACCTCCACTTGGCCCGTCAGAGCGTGGCCCAAGGTAGCCTTTACCCCACGCTGCAACAAATCAATCACGAACCGTTTGTCTGGAACAGCGGTGCTATCAACTTAGTGGCCCTCAGCCTGTGGCTCACCCACTCCGTTACGCCCCTGCTCGTTTTCTACGCCTTGCTCAAAGGCGCGACAGTCTGGCTTACCGCTGCCGTGGCCCACCGCCTCTTCGGCCGTCGCACGGCCCTCGTCACCCTTATTCTCTACGTGGCCTATCCGGCCAACTACGGCGAATGCACTTCCGTATTAAGCGAAACGCCTTTCATCTTTCTCACTTTGCTCGCTTTCTATCAAGCCCTGCACGGCCGTTCGCTGATGGCAGGCTTTCTGTTGGCCGTGGCCCAATGGATTCGTCCCTTCGCGCTCGTGTTTCTGCTGGCTTGGGCCGTCTATGCGTGGCTGCGTGGCCGCCGCCGGCCCATCCTCTCCATGCTTTTGGCCTATACCGCCACGCTGTTGCTCATCGGTGGTAGCTGCCGATTGCGCACGGGCCATTTCGTCTGTCAGGCCCAGACGGGCTGGATGGCGCTGCTGCAATATTCCGTCGATCACGCGTCGGCAGCCGACACGAGCCTCACACTGACGCCCGACAGTCTGAACGCCCTGCAGCGCAACGACCTATGGCGACGCCGTACACTGCGATGGATAGCGGACCACCCGGGCGAATACTTAGCTCAAATGCCTCGGAAACTGATTGAAACCTACGTTTCCGACAATGTGAACTTCTGTGCGTTTTTGCCCGACAAAGCCACGTCGCCCTACCTCTACGGGCCGTTGAGTCTGCGGTCACTCTGGCACGACCTACGCCATCCCACCGCCGTGCAGGCCCTGACGCTTTTCAATCTCGTTTATTACGCTTTCCTTCTCCTTCTTTTTCTCGTGGCCGTGGCGCAAAACCGTCGCCGTTTGCTCCTGCCTGCCGCCGTGGTAGCCTTGGGCACGCTTATGTTGCTGCTTGTCGGCCATGGCGAAGCTCGCTTCCACATCCCCTTCATGCCCTTCATCATCATGGGTGCGGCCTGTTATAGAAGGGCTTAATTATCAACCCCGAGCCATCACTGCGTCGGCAGTGTGGCTCGGGATTGATGTTTAACGAAAGCATCGGCAGCGGAAAGGTCGCCCGTCTGTCGTTCTGTCGATGGTAAAAAATCTACTGAAACATTTTATTTCTTCATGACCTTGCGCGTCGTTCCGTCGCTCATTCTTACGATGTTCAATCCGGATCGCAGCTCTTTCTGACGGCGGCCGTCGATAGAGTAGACTGCCTTGACGGTGGCAGCATTGCCTGTCTGCGAGATACCCGTAGAGTTTTTCTTGGTGAAGTAGCCCGTATCGGGGTTCATCATAGTTTCGTTGTTGTTGCTTGCGTCGTATTCCGTTGCGCCCTTGAGCTTCACGCAGTCTTTGAACATATCTTCTGTATTGCTACACGTCCACACGTCGTTGCAGTAAATAATGGTCAGCGAAGAGCAACCCTTGAACATGCCTCTCATGTCTGTCACTTTCTCGGTATTGAAACTTGTGAGGTCGAGCGTGGTCAGCGAAGAACAATCGGCGAACATATAGCTCATGTCAGTCACATTCGCTGTATTGAAGTTTGAAACGTTGAATGCTGCCGGGGCTTTGTTTAGACCAGAATTTGTTAAGCTTGGCGCTTTTGCTCGAGTGGACTTTGAATTATTTATTGAGGTCAGCGAAGTGCAACCATAGAACATGTGCCCCATATTGGTTACATTCTTGATGTCGAACTTACTTACGTCGAGCTGGGCCAGAGATTCACAGGTGTAGAACATGGCACGCATATCGGTTACGTTCTTTGTGTCGAACTTACTTACGTCGAGCTGGGGTAAGGTTATGCAACCATAGAACATGTTGTTCATGTCGGTTACTTCCGAGGTGTTGAGGTTCTCTATACCGGTGATTTGCTTTAATGCTTCTAATTTACAGAACCAATAAGATGCCATTTGGGGGCGGAAATCCTTGAACGAGGGGTCGAATATGGTTTGAGTAATGGTCTTGTTTGTTTTTTTTCTAGTTCCTGTCCAGGCCGGGTAGGTTTCAAGACCATCCTTCTGCGTGTCGTTGATGTCCCACACGTTGCGCCCGTATGTGAAGCCTTCTTCGTGTCGTAATAAAAGGTGAGGGTTGTGCCGTCGGCGCTCTTTACGACGTAGGCTTCCTTGGTTTGTGCCTGCGCGTGTTGTGGCAGGGCGAACATCATTGTCGCCACGATGGCGAGAAGAATAATGTGTAAAATCTGTTTTCTCATATTTTACATGGATTGTACTGGTTTGTCATTTGATATTCCGAAAGTGACTTCATCGTGGTAAAGAACTATGGATAAGCTATAATGTAGAATTTCACCGTAAAGATAATGTTTTTTTTATTGAAAGTTGCAAGGTATATGAAAAAAAGGGTGCTGATTCCAATAGTGTCCTAAATATTTTTTTAAAAAGTGAAGGACGTTGTTTTCGCTAAGGCAAAAAAATCTTATCTTAGTGTTTACCCAAAACCAAAACTTCCTTTATGACAAAGATAACACT